>NZ_JBIRQH010000060.1:0-1006 GCF_044333095.1 Streptomyces sp. NPDC021100 | reverse complement strand
TCTGGCGGTCTGGCGCGCGATCGTCACGCTGTTCACCGGGCTGAAGACCTTCATGAGCGTGCTCAGCGCCCCCCGGTGACCACAGCCGGCCACCGACCCCGCCTTCCGGTGCTCTGCCTCCGTGACGCTCCATCCTGCGCTGGTGAAACACGTCTTGAGGACCTCATCCCACGGCTTGTGACGTGCCCGCAACCGTCCGAAGGAAGAAGCCGACGATGCGATTCCGCCCTCCGCACGCCGCACGGTTGGCGGCCGCCGCTCTCGCGGTGGTGGCTGCTACCGGATGCACATCCTTCAGCCCCACCTACGTCACCACCCCCGAGCAGCGGGCGACCGCCCGCCCCGCCCCCGCGCCCCAGGCCGGCACACCGCTTCCGCCGGCCACCCCCGGCGCGGCGCTCCCCGGAGCACCAGCAGCCGTCACCGCTTCCCCACTGCCAAAGAGCCGGCCGGCAACCGGCGCCCCCACCGTGCCCCGCGCCGACACGTCCGCTGTACCGACCGAGTCCGCAGGCGATGCCGCGTCCCGGCGCTCGGGGACACCGTCGCTCCAGCCGCTGAAAACGCCTACGGGCCCTCCCGCCGCGGGCGAAGCGCCCCCCGGCCAGAGCACGGCCGCGACGACACCGACCACCGACCCGTCAACGCCGTGTGCCCTCCGGCCGACTCCGGGCGGCACGCGCCCCTTCAGCAGTACCGCGCCGCCTCCCGCGCGCCGCGACGAGAAGCCACCACACCGCTCACCTGCCCCAGACCTCTCGCAGGTACCGGAGCCGGAGTCCGAGGCGAGCGGACCGTGCCGGTGAGCAGCCGGTCGCCGGCTCTCTGGCGGCGGGAAGGAACAGGTACCGTCGCAGCTCCTTTCGGCCGGGAAACGGGCCAGCGCGCATTGATCTGGGTGCGCAGTTTCAGGGCCGGACGGCGTTGCTGATGGCCTTGCGCACATCATGTTCCAGGTCTCGTGCGCGGTCGAGGTAGTCGTCGGTGAAGTCCTTGGCGTCGCGGC
>NZ_JBIRQH010000059.1:0-1054 GCF_044333095.1 Streptomyces sp. NPDC021100 | reverse complement strand
TGTATTGACTCGCAACGTTGTTCACTCGGCTGATTGGCGGGTGGCCGCCGAGTGCGGTGTGGCAGCGGTGGTGGTTGTAGGCGTGGAGGAAGTCTGCCAGGGCTTCGGTTCGTTCGGTGTTGCTGGTGTAGGGCCGCAGGTAGGCCCACTCGTCGAGCAAGGTCCGGTTGAAACGTTCGACCTTGCCGTTGGTCTGCGGCCGGTAGGCGCGGGTGAGCCTGCCGGCTGCTCCGAGATCGGCGAGGACAGCTTTCCAGGCCAGGCCCTTGCGGTAGGCCCAGGCGTTGTCGGTGAGCACGCGCTCGATGCGGATGCCGTGGGAGCCGAAGAAGGCGGCCGCGCGGGTGAGGAAGCCCGCGCAGGTCGCGACTTTCTCGTCCGGGTGGATCTCGCTGTAGGCCAGGCGGGAGTGGTCGTCGACGGCGGAGTGGATGTAGTCGAATCCCATGCCGCTGCGGGTGGCGCGGCCGGCCTGCCGGCCCAGGGTCTTGTGGCCTCCGCCGTCGGGGATCCGTCCCAGCTTCTTGACGTCGATGTGGACCAGTTCGCCGGGGCGGTCGCGTTCGTAGCGGCGTATGACCTGCCCGGTGGGCCGGTCGATCCAGGCGAGCCGGTGCAGGCTGTGCCGGGTGAGTATCCGGTGCACCGTCGAGACGGGCAGGCCGAGGATGGGGCCGATCCGGGCCGGACCCAGCTTCCGTGCCGTCCTCAGGTCACATACCCGGGCCTCAAGGGCGGCTGGCGTGCGATGCGGGGTGGTGCACGGCCTGCTGGAGCGGTCCCACAGCCCCGGCTCTCCCTCTGCCCGGCCACCGGCGAATCCACTTGTGGGCCGTTGTCCGTGAGACGCCCATCTCCGCGGCCACGTGTGCGACCGGACGCCCGGAACGGACACGCTCGACCAGGATCCGCCTGCCATGAACGGTCAGCCGGGCATTACGGTGGGACACGAAGACCTCCGTGCGGTGAAGACTCGACACCTCCACCACACCGGAGGTCTTCGTCGTAATCAAGACCCGCGAGTGTCAACAACGCTCGTGATCAATACACCTAG
>NZ_JBIRQH010000058.1:0-1125 GCF_044333095.1 Streptomyces sp. NPDC021100 | reverse complement strand
GGATCGTGGCTGGGATGTGGAATCCCTCTACGATCCCGATCCGGGCCGGTGGGGGAAGAGTTATGTCCGTGAGGGTGGATTCCTTTATGGGGCTGCCGAGTTCGATGCGGAGTTTTTTGGTGTGTCGCCGCGTGAGGCGGTGGCGATGGATCCGCAGCAGCGGTTGTTGTTGGAGGTGGTGTGGGAGGCGTTGGAGGGTGGGGGTTTGGTTCCGGGGGAGTTGCGGGGTGGTGATGTGGGGGTGTTTGCGGGGGTGATGTATTACGACTATGCGTCGCGTTTGGGGGTGTTGCCGGAGGGTGTGGAGGGTTATGTGGGGACGGGGAATACGGCGAGTGTGTTGTCGGGTCGGGTGGCGTATGCGTTGGGGTTTGAGGGGCCTGCGGTGACGGTGGATACGGCGTGTTCGTCGTCGTTGGTGGCGTTGCATTTGGCGGGTCAGGCGTTGCGGTCGGGGGAGTGTTCGTTGGCGGTGGTGGGTGGGGTGACGGTGATGTCGTCGCCGGCGACGTTTGTGGAGTTCAGTCGGCAGCGGGGGTTGTCGGTGGATGGCCGGTGTCGGGCGTTTGGGGCGGGGGCGGATGGGACGGGGTGGAGTGAGGGTGTGGGGGTGTTGGTGGTGGAGCGGTTGTCGGTTGCGCGGCGTTTGGGGCATCGGGTGTTGGGGGTGGTGCGGGGTTCGGCGGTGAATCAGGATGGTGCGTCGAATGGGTTGACGGCGCCGAATGGTCCGTCGCAGCAGCGGGTGATCGGGCGGGCGTTGGCGGTGGCGGGGGTGTCGCCGGGGGATGTGGATGTGGTGGAGGGGCATGGGACGGGGACGACGCTGGGCGATCCGATCGAGGCGCAGGCGCTGCTGGCCACCTACGGGCAGGAGCGGGATCGGGGACGTCCTTTGTGGTTGGGGTCGGTGAAGTCGAACATCGGTCATACGCAGGCGGCTGCGGGTGTGGCTGGTGTGATCAAGATGGTGATGGCGATGCGGCATGGGGTGTTGCCGCGGACGTTGTATGTGGAGGAGCCGTCGCCGCATGTGGATTGGTCGTCGGGTGCGGTGGAGTTGCTGACCGAGTCCCGGGAGTGGCCCGAGCCGCAGGGGCGTCCGCGTCGTGCGGGGGTGTCGTC
>NZ_JBIRQH010000056.1:0-1612 GCF_044333095.1 Streptomyces sp. NPDC021100 | reverse complement strand
TCCAACCGCTCCGGAGTCAAGGACTCGACGAGACCATCGTCCAGCACACCCGCCGTATGCACCACGGCCGTGAGATCCGGTACGCGCTCCAGCACGGCCGCCAGAGCCTCACGGTCGGACGCATCACACGCCTCGACGGTCACGTCCTCCGCTCCCAGTACCGACAACTCCTCTACCAACTCCGCAGCACCACGCGCCTGGAGACCACGACGGCTGACGAGGACGAGACGACGCACGCCGTGCTCCGTCACCAGATGCCGGGCCACCAACGCACCCAGTACACCCGTCCCACCGGTGACCAGCACCGCACCCGCCGGATCCAGCGACGGGCTTTCGGCGAGGGCTCCGATGTCGGCACGCACGAGGCGAGGGGTCAGAATCTCACCGGCACGTAGGGCGAGTTGGGCCTCGCCGCTGCCGAGAGCAGCGGGTAGCGCATCCC
Organism: Streptomyces sp. NPDC021100; assembly: GCF_044333095.1. Taxonomy (NCBI): domain Bacteria; kingdom Bacillati; phylum Actinomycetota; class Actinomycetes; order Kitasatosporales; family Streptomycetaceae; genus Streptomyces; species Streptomyces sp. NPDC021100. The sequence goes on along the minus strand of NZ_JBIRQH010000056.1, from coordinate 1,170 downwards.
ACGAGGCATCGTCGTCGTCCACGTCGATCAGGACGAATCGGCCGGGGTGCTCGGACTGGGCCGACCTGACGAGCCCCCACAGAGCGGCGGCCGCCGGGTCGGTCACTCCGGAGACGGCTCCCCGGGTGAGGACCACCAGACGGGCGGTGGCGTACCGGTCGTCGGCGAGCCATCCCTGGATCAGGGCCAGGCCGCGGTGAGTGAGGGTACGGACCGCCGTCACGGGCGTGTCGTCGGCGCCGGCGGCCGGAGCGGTCAACACGGCGGTCACGGAGGCACCGGCGTCGACGGCCTCGGCCAGGGACTCCAGGTCGTCATGGGTCCGGGCCCTCAGAGTGGCGGGCAGGCCGGTCTCGCCCAGGCAGCACCACGTGTCACCGTCCGGCCGCTCTCCGGCGGCCGGCGGGAGAGCCGGCCATGCGAGATCGTAGAGGTCGGGCAGGGGGCCGGAGGCGGCCGGCAGCGCGCCGTCGAGCTGCTCCGGCGCGACCGGTCGCAGGGTCAGCGATTCCGCCGAAGCCACAACCCGGCCCGTGTCGTCGGTGACCAGGACGGCCACGGAGTCCGCGCCGTCGGGCGTAAGCCGGACGCGCAGCGCGGCGGCGCCGACGGCGTGCAGCGTGAATCCGGTCCAGGAGAAGGGCAGGGCGCCACCGCCGGTTGAGGACGTCGCGAGGGCGGTGGCGTGCAGTGCGGCGTCGAGCAGGGCCGGGTGGAGGCCGAAGCCGGCCGTGTCGGTCCCCTCCGGGAGCCGGACCTCGGCGAAGACCTCCTCACCCCGCCGCCAGGCCGCATGAAGGCCCTGGAAGACGGGTCCGTATTCCAGCCCGGCGGCGTCGGACAGCGCGCCGTACAGCCCTGTCACGTCAAGGGCGGCCGCTCCCTCCGGGGGCCAGACGTCGAGGGCCGTCGGTGAGGGGACCGGCTCGGACGTGCCGGGTGACATCAGGCCCTCGGCGTGCCGGGTCCACGGCTGCTCCGGGGGCGCGTCCTGCGGACGCGAGCGGATGTTGAGCCGCCGGGTGCCGGACTCGTCGGGGCCGGACAGCGTCACCTGGAGGAGGACGCCGCCGCTCTCGGGGAGGACGAGGGGTGTGGTGAGGGTGAGGTCGTCCAACCGGCCACACCCCACCTCATCACCGGCCCGCACCGCCAACTCCACCAACGCCG
>NZ_JBIRQH010000055.1:0-1663 GCF_044333095.1 Streptomyces sp. NPDC021100 | reverse complement strand
CGGCGTTGGTGGAGTTGGCGGTGCGGGCCGGTGATGAGGTGGGGTGTGGCCGGTTGGACGACCTCACCCTCACCACACCCCTCGTCCTCCCCGAGGACGGAGCGGTCGCGCTCCACGTCTCCGTGGGTGCCCCCGGCCCGACCGGTGAGCGGCCGGTCACCGTGTACTCCCGGCCGGAGGACGCGCCAGCCGACCAGCAGTGGACCCGGCACGCGACCGGCGTCATGAGCGCCGGTACCGCCGCGTCCCCGGCCACTGCCGCGGTCGGGACCACAGACGGCCCATGGCCGCCGGCCGGTGCCGAGCCGGTGGAGCTCACCGGGCTGTACGAGCGGTTGGACGAGGCCGGCCTCGCCTACGAAGGGCCCTTCCAGGGGCTGACGGCCGCCTGGCGGCAGGACGAAGCCGTCCTCGCGGAGGTGAGTCTCCCGGAGGGCACCGACATCGGCGGCTTCGGCCTCCACCCGGCCCTGCTCGACGCCGCACTGCACGCCACGGCTCTCCTCGGCCTGCCGAACGAACCCGGGCAGGTCCTGCTGCCGTTCTCATGGACCGGCGTCTGCCTCCAGGCGACCGGGGCCTCCGCTCTACGCGTCAGGATCTCGCGCACGTCCGATGGCGGTATCTCCTTGACGGCGGCCGACGGCACCGGGCAACCCGTGATCTCGTTCGACTCCCTCACCCTCCGCGCGGTCGCAGCCGATCAACTGCGCTCCCTCGGGGCACGCGCCGACGACGCGCTCTACCGGCTGGACTGGGTGCCCACCCCGCCCGTCGCTTCTGTCGCCACCGAAGGCTGGGCGCTGGTGGCCGACGACCGCGACGGGGTGCGAGCGTCCCTCCCGTTCACCCACTACACGGACCTGGCCACGGTGGCCGCCGCGGGGGCCGTCGACGCGGTGGTGATCCCGGTGGCACCGGCGGGCGACGGATCGCCCTCGGCCGTCCACGTGACGGTGGCACGCGCCCTGTCCACCGTGCAGTCGTGGCTGACGGAGGAACGCTTCGGCGCGGCACGGCTGGTGTTCGTGACCCGCCGGGCCGTCGCCGTCGCGGCGCACGAAGACGTCGAGGACCCCGCTGCCGCCGCCGTCTGGGGTCTGGTGCGCTCGGCGCAGTCGGAGCACCCGGGCCGGTTCGTCCTCGTCGACGTCGACGGCGATGCCGCCTCCTGGGCCGCGCTTCCGGCCGCTGTGGCCACCGGCGAGCCCCAACTGGCACTGCGTCAGGGCGAGCTTCGCGCGGCACGCCTGGCTCGCCCGGGCGACGGTAGCGCCCTGACGCTCCCGACCGGCGCACGGGACTGGCGGCTGGAGGTGGCGGAAAGGGGAACACTGGACGGGCTGCGCCTGCTGCCCGCCGAACAGGCGACCGAACCTCTCGGTGCCGGCCAGGTCCGCGTCGCGGTCCGTGCCACCGGACTCAACTTCCGCGACGTCCTGCTCACCCTCGGCGTGGTCGACCAGGAGGGCCTCGGCAGCGAAGGCGCGGGAGTGGTGGTCGAGGTCGGACCGGGGGTCACCCACCTGGCTCCGGGAGACCGGGCGTTCGGATTGTTCGCCGGTTCGATGGGTTCGGTGGTGGTGGCGGATGCGCGGATGTTGGTGGGGGTGCCGGAGGGGTGGTCGTTCGCGCGGGCGGCTTCGGTGCCTGTGGTGTTCCT
>NZ_JBIRQH010000054.1:0-2494 GCF_044333095.1 Streptomyces sp. NPDC021100 | reverse complement strand
ACACAGTGGACGCGAGCAACTGAGGACAAGCCCTCGGCCTATTAGTACCAGTCAGCTCCAACCGTTACCGGTCTTCCACACCTGGCCTATCAACCCAGTCGTCTACTGGGAGCCTTACCCCATCAAGTGGGTGGGAGTCCTCATCTCGAAGCAGGCTTCCCGCTTAGATGCTTTCAGCGGTTATCCCTCCCGAACGTAGCCAACCAGCCATGCCCTTGGCAGAACAACTGGCACACCAGAGGTTCGTCCGTCCCGGTCCTCTCGTACTAGGGACAGCCCTTCTCAAGACTCCTACGCGCACAGCGGATAGGGACCGAACTGTCTCACGACGTTCTAAACCCAGCTCGCGTACCGCTTTAATGGGCGAACAGCCCAACCCTTGGGACCGACTCCAGCCCCAGGATGCGACGAGCCGACATCGAGGTGCCAAACCATCCCGTCGATATGGACTCTTGGGGAAGATCAGCCTGTTATCCCCGGGGTACCTTTTATCCGTTGAGCGACGGCGCTTCCACAAGCCACCGCCGGATCACTAGTCCCGACTTTCGTCCCTGCTCGACCCGTCGGTCTCACAGTCAAGCTCCCTTGTGCACTTACACTCAACACCTGATTGCCAACCAGGCTGAGGGAACCTTTGGGCGCCTCCGTTACCCTTTAGGAGGCAACCGCCCCAGTTAAACTACCCACCAGACACTGTCCCTGATCCGGATCACGGACCCAGGTTAGACATCCAGCACGACCAGAGTGGTATTTCAACGACGACTCCACACACACTGGCGTGCATGCTTCACAGTCTCCCACCTATCCTACACAAGCCGAACCGAACACCAATATCAAGCTATAGTAAAGGTCCCGGGGTCTTTCCGTCCTGCTGCGCGAAACGAGCATCTTTACTCGTAGTGCAATTTCACCGGGCCTATGGTTGAGACAGTCGAGAAGTCGTTACGCCATTCGTGCAGGTCGGAACTTACCCGACAAGGAATTTCGCTACCTTAGGATGGTTATAGTTACCACCGCCGTTTACTGGCGCTTAAGTTCTCAGCTTCGCCCCACCGAAATGGAGCTAACCGGTCCCCTTAACGTTCCAGCACCGGGCAGGCGTCAGTCCGTATACATCGCCTTACGGCTTCGCACGGACCTGTGTTTTTAGTAAACAGTCGCTTCTCGCTGGTCTCTGCGGCCACACCCAGCTCAAGGAGTAAATCCCATCACCGGACATGGCCCCCCTTCTCCCGAAGTTACGGGGGCATTTTGCCGAGTTCCTTAACCATAGTTCACCCGAACGCCTCGGTATTCTCTACCTGACCACCTGAGTCGGTTTAGGGTACGGGCCGCCATGAAACTCGCTAGAGGCTTTTCTCGACAGCATAGGATCATCCACTTCACCACAATCGGCTCGGCATCAGGTCTCAGGCTTCATGCTGTCCGGATTTGCCTAGACAGCGCCCTACACCCTTACCCCGGGACAACCACCGCCCGGGCTGGACTACCTTCCTGCGTCACCCCATCGCTTACCTACTACAAGTCTGGATCGTCGGCTCCACCACTTTCCATTCCCCGAAGGGTCCGGAACGGCTTCACGGACTTAGCATCGCCTGATTCGATATTGGGCGTTTCAAAGCGGGTACCGGAATATCAACCGGTTGTCCATCGACTACGCCTGTCGGCCTCGCCTTAGGTCCCGACTTACCCTGGGCAGATCAGCTTGACCCAGGAACCCTTAGTCAATCGGCGCACACGTTTCCCACGTGTGTATCGCTACTCATGCCTGCATTCTCACTCGTGAACCGTCCACAACTCGCTTCCGCGGCTGCTTCACCCGGCACACGACGCTCCCCTACCCATCACAGCGGGCGTTGGCCCTCATGCTGCAATGACACGACTTCGGCGGTACGCTTGAGCCCCGCTACATTGTCGGCGCGGAATCACTTGACCAGTGAGCTATTACGCACTCTTTCAAGGGTGGCTGCTTCTAAGCCAACCTCCTGGTTGTCTCTGCGACTCCACATCCTTTCCCACTTAGCGTACGCTTAGGGGCCTTAGTCGATGCTCTGGGCTGTTTCCCTCTCGACCATGGAGCTTATCCCCCACAGTCTCACTGCCGCGCTCTCACTTACCGGCATTCGGAGTTTGGCTAAGGTCAGTAACCCGGTAGGGCCCATCGCCTATCCAGTGCTCTACCTCCGGCAAGAAACACACGACGCTGCACCTAAATGCATTTCGGGGAGAACCAGCTATCACGGAGTTTGATTGGCCTTTCACCCCTAACCACAGGTCATCCCCCAGGTTTTCAACCCTGGTGGGTTCGGTCCTCCACGAAGTCTTACCTCCGCTTCAACCTGCCCATGGCTAGATCACTCCGCTTCGGGTCTTGGGCGCGCTACTCTGGTCGCCCTATTCGGACTCGCTTTCGCTACGGCTTCCCCACACGGGTTAACCTCGCAACACACCGCAAACTCGCAGGCTCATTCTTCAAAAGGCACGCAGTCACGAC
>NZ_JBIRQH010000053.1:0-2582 GCF_044333095.1 Streptomyces sp. NPDC021100 | reverse complement strand
AGACTTCCTCCACGCCTACAACCACCACCGCTGCCACACCGCACTCGGCGGCCACCCGCCAATCAGCCGAGTGAACAACGTTGCGAGTCAATACACCTAGCGTGCGCGAGAGGACTTCCCTCAGCGGCAACGAAGTGGAGAGCGTGCGGTCGACGGTGGCGATAACGCTGGGCATCCGTCCGGACGGTGTCGCCCCGGGCGTGGAGGAAGTGACGGCGATGAAAGAGCGGTTGACGGCGCATGCCGAGCGGCTGCTGTCGCTGGCGAAGAACTGGAACGACGCCCGTCGCCGGACGCTCGGCAGCGTGAGTCCGCAGCTCGTGGGCTATGGGCTGCTGTACGTCCGCCGCGTCATCGACTACGGCGCCCCGGCGGCGGAGACGGACCCGTGGGCGGCCCTGGTGTGGTGCCAGGAACTCGCCTGTGCGGTGAGCTTGATGCTCGACGTCCTGGTGAGGGAGGCCCGGCCCTGACGACCGTCGGCGCCCGGACCCTCCTTCGGTTCAGCCCTTAAGGAGGGCCCCGGCCTCAGCGGCGGGGCGAGCAGTGCTGGTCTTCGGACCGGCGGTCGTGCCGTCGCGCGGGGCCGGTACGCGTGATGATGGAGGTGTGGCAGGGACCGCGTCGTCTTGCGCCTTCATCCGCCCGGCCCCTGCCGTCGCCGGAGCCGCGGTCTTCCTCGTCCAGGGAATCCGCGGGCTTGTCCTGGTCAGGCGGCGGATCATCAGCGTGATCGCCGCCCAGGTCGCCCGCAGGGGCCAGGAACTCACCGGCACCCTCCCCCGCGGCGCACGGCAACTGCCCGCCCAGCACCTGGTCGACGGCGGCTACACCTCCGTCGCCCTGTTCGACACCGCTGCCCGCACCTACCGGGTCGAGCTGGTGGGACCTGTCAGCGAGAACAGCTCCCGGCAGCGCAGGGCCGGCGACGGCTTCGGCCGGGAGAACTTCATTATCGACTTCGACCGTCGCGAGGTCACCTGCCCCAACGGCAAGGTCAGCGGCAACTGGAACGAGCTTCCGGCGATGGCCCCGTTCACCGTGGTGCGGTTCAACAAGCGCCAGTGCGGCCCATGCCCCGAGAGATCGTCATGCACCAGCGAATGGGCCTTGACCTCCCGCGCGGTCCGCAGTGCCTCCTCGAACTTCGGGCGGGCCCGCACACGGGTGCTGATCTTCTCGCTGGAGATCTTGTCCCTCGGGATGCCGTGCTTGCTGAGCGCGTCGAGCTGGGAGTCGAGCTCCTGTCCGAGGGTGGAGCAGCGGGTGTAGCCGATGCGGATGTCCGCGCTCGGCAGGTCCGGGTCGACCGGCGCCGGCGGTGCGGTGCCGGGCCGCCACGGCCGGCCCGAGCCTCGGTCGGCCGGGGTCGGTACCCGCAGTTCCTTCTTCAGCCGGGGCATCATCGCGAAGCGGCGGGTGTGATAGGCGGAGGCGACCGCGCCGCCGCGCGAGCGGCACGGCGAGCCGGGCGGGGCATCGCACTTCGGGCAGGCGTGCTGCTCGACGTCGTCCGCATCCGACCGGTCGGACGCGGAGCGCCGAGGGGCTGTCATGAGCCCGGATTTTTTCGCACAATGCATGTATCACAAGGGGGTCCGTCCCACTTTTGTGTGAGAACGGGTTCTGAGAGCGGATCGGCGGTCCGGCGGAACCGGTGACCGGTGGTTGATCTTGCTCGCACAAAGACGAGAGCGTGGGAACACCGCCAGTTTCAGTCAGTGAAATCCGTTGCGCTCATCGCAAACTGAACGCCATGAGCGTGTACGAACACATTGCCGCGATCCTCCACCCGATGTCCGAGCTCGGCGACGTCCCCGAGGAAGTCTTCAACGACGTCTGACACGACACCGACCGCGACCGTCAGGAGACCGTCCTCCACCTCGAAGCCGCAGCCGACGCCGACCCGGAGGCGAACGAGCCGCTGCTGTCGGCAATCGCCGCCGCCCGCTACCGCCGCGAAACCGCCGAAGCCGAGATCCGCTGGCTCGTCGCGTACGGACGCGAGTTCACCCGTCCCCGTCCCTACAAGCTCGCCGACCTCGCCGACGCGGCCGGCATGCCTATCTCCGGCGTCCGCACCGCCTACGACCACGAGGAAGTCGCCGACGTCCAGAAGGCCACCGGCCTCAAGCCCCGCCAATGGCGGGCCACCATCCCGGACGGCCCTGCTGACGACGGGAGCACCGCATGACCGCACCGGCTGACGCGGCGTTACCGGCCGCCTGCACCTGCCCGAAGCCGTGGGAGAGCCTGGTCGCCGTCATCGAGGGCCAGACCCTGACCGCCCGGCCCGCCCAGACCCTCGGTCCGGCCGCTGCCCTCTACCGCGCCCGCTGCGCGACCTGCGGCGCCGAGTACCCGGCCACTGGCGAGTCATCCCCGGCCAACGCCGCACCTTCCGACCGGGATCAACCGTCTGGCTGCATCGATAGCGGTCAGCGCGGGACCAAGATCATCCCGCTGCCCCTTTTCGCCAGTTCTGGACCCCCTCCAGGGCCTGACCAACATGGTGACCGAGCTCCGCCGCCGCGAGACCGGCTTCACCTCGCTCCACGAGAACCTCGACACCGCCACTCGCG
>NZ_JBIRQH010000052.1:0-2853 GCF_044333095.1 Streptomyces sp. NPDC021100 | reverse complement strand
CTTGTTCTTTAACCCCTGGCGTCGAAATGTGCCTCGAACTGGGTCGCTGACCTGAGCATTCGTCGGACGCTGAGGCGGCCTCCGCCTGATCATGTGCTCCGACCAAGGTGCACGTGACCACGACGAAGGCCGTAAAGGTGAGTCTGCTGCCCGGAACCGTTCCAGGGGAAGCGTTCGCGGAAGCGTCACGCTTCCGGGACGAGTTGTACGCGTGTCTGACCGGACGCGGCGATGAGCTGTTCGAGCTGGCGGATGCGGTGCTGTGTGCGCCGGGTGCGGTGCACTCGGCGGTCGAGCTGACGCTTCTGCCCGAGCACCGCCGTGGGCACGGCGCGATGTACGACGGCCTCAACCAGGGCCGAATTGACGTCGGCCGGCTGCGGTCGCTGCTGGCCGGCCTGCCACTGCCTCGGTTCCCGGGCGGGCGCTTGATCCTGGCCGTCGACGTTTCGCCGTGGCTGCGGTCGGACGCGCCGTGCTCGCCGGAGAGGCTGTTCTGCCACGTCTACGGGCGGGCGAAGACGGCCTCGCAGTTCATCCCTGGCTGGCCGTACTCGTTCGTCGCCGTGCTGGAGATGGGCACCACGTCCTGGACGCAGATCCTGGACACGGTTCGTCTCGGCCCGGCTGACGACGCCACCGCGGTCACCGCCGAGCAGCTCCGTGGCGTCGTCGAACGGCTCATCGCGGCAGGCCAGTGGGCGCCGGGTGAGCCGGACATCGTGATCGTGACGGACGCCGGCTACGACGTGACCCGTCTGGCCTGGGTGCTGCGGGACCTGCCCGTCGAGCTGGTCGGACGCGTCCGCAGTGACCGGGTGATGCGGCTGCCGAAGCCGCCTCGGGTCTATGACCCGAAGGGCGGCCGGCCGCCGAAGCACGGCCCGGAGTTTCGCTTCGCCAAACCCGAGACCTGGCCCGAGCCGACAGTCACCACCCGGACAGCCACAGCGAACTACGGCAAGGCCGTCACACAGGCATGGGACCGGGTCCACCCGCGGCTGACCCACCGGGCCGCATGGCTGGACCACGAGGGCGAACTCCCCTTGATCGAGGGAACGTTGATCCGGCTGGAGGTCGAGCACCTGTCGAAGGACCGGGCGGCCCCCGCAGTGTGGTTGTGGTCCTCGAAGACCGGCGCCGACGACGCGGACGTCGACCGTGCCTGGCAGGCGTTCCTGCGACGCTTCGACCTGGAGCACACCTTCCGGCTGTTCAAGCAGACGCTGGGCTGGACCCGGCCCCGGTTACGGGACCCCGAGACGGCCGACCGATGGACGTGGCTGGTCATCGCCGCCTACACGCAGCTCCGGCTTGCCCGCCCGCTGGTCCGCGACCTGCGGCACCCATGGGAGAAGCCGACAGCACCACACCGGCTCACACCCGCCCGGGTCCGGCGGGCGTTTCGGAACCTCCGCCAGCACATGCCCTGCCCCGCCCGAGCACCGAAACCCCACCGACCCGGCCCCGGACGACCACCAGGCATCCCGAACAGACACCGGGCACCCCGCTACGACGTGGGCAAAACCCTCCGCCGCGAGAAGACCCTTATCGCCCTACAACGGTTGAAAGATTAAAGAACAAGCTTAGGAACAGTTAGCGGAGATGCACGGTTGGCGCAGGAGGGCCACACTGAAAAGGGTGGCCCTGGGTGGCCCTCCCCGGGGGAGTTCGTGGACCGACACAAATGAGAAAGCCCGTAACTCATGGTTGATCAGTTCGATTGGCGCTCCTGCGGCAAATGTCAGGTTCTGACTTATGATGGCTTTTTGACTAAGGGGCCATGTCCGGCAGGCGGCGTTCATAAAGCCTGGGGCTTCAACTACGATATGTGGGGCGGCGACCAAGCGCCCGTGGAAACTCCTGTAGTCCAAGTAAATTGGCGCCACTGTGGCGCCTGTCACGCGTTCTTCTATGACGGCTTTTCGGACAAGGGTCAATGCCCCGCCGGCGGAGGGCATCAGGCGGCGGGTTGGTACTTCGGTAATTACCACGGCCCCTTGACCTCTCCCCCCAGTCCGAGGGAGCAGGGCGATTGGCGTTACTGCGGTAAATGTCACGCGCTGTTCTTCGACGGACTCCCGACCAACAAGGGCCGATGCCCCGCTGGCGGTGGGCATGAGGCGGCAGGCTGGACCTTCGTCCTGGGGCATATCGAGGCGAATGCTACAGACTGGATGGATACCCAGGAGCGTCAGACCTGGGTGCTGGTCAAGGACGCGCACCTCGTGCAGGGGGGATGCTCACGCCTTGAAGTCGATCCACGTCTCGTGGTCGTAGCACGCGCCCACAGTGAAGACCTGGCAGTTCATCCCGGCCTCTGGGACAAGAAGACACCGGAGGGCTTTCCGGGGCATTACGGGTCTGACGGTAGTCTGGCTTCGGGGTCCGGGGGTCGGATCGCACAGGCTGTTGGTTCCCCTGGTGCCGAGAACGTCTTCCGCGGCAGGATTCGGGGCAATATTGCCCCGCCTGGACCGGATACGGCTTTCAATGCTTGGTGGAATAGTCCTAGCCATAAGGCGACCATGCTTAACTGCAACCACAACACGAGCGGCGTGGGCATCGCTTTCGGCAATGATCCTGACGGCTGGACTTCCTACTACTTCACCCAGGTGTTTCATTCCTGACTGCCTGGCTCAACGAGCGTCCGCTCCCTCCTGTGTTGGTCGACATCCGAGCGTCGATGTCACCGACACTCCGCACGCTGCGTTGCGCAAGTGCACGCCGGCGCGCGGACTCGGCACACTTCGCCACGAACCCACGGTGAGAAAGCCCCGGCCACGAAGTCAGCGACTCAGTGGCGCTCAGGGGAACTCACGGGATGTCGCACAGGAGGTTAAAGAACAAGCT
>NZ_JBIRQH010000051.1:0-2871 GCF_044333095.1 Streptomyces sp. NPDC021100 | reverse complement strand
GGCAGACCGCTGATGTCGGACTGAGCGACCGGGTACGGCTGGACTGCCGGCCCGCCGACGACACCGAGGGGCTTCCGACGGAATTCTTCGACACCATCGTGCTGAATTCGGTGGTGCAGTACTTCCCGACGGGTGATTACCTGGCGCGGGTGCTGGACGGGGCACTGCGTCTGCTCAGGCCGGATGGACGGCTGATCGTCGGCGATGTGCGTCACCTCGGCACTGCGCGGACATTCCAGACGGCCGTTCAAGCGCATCGGATCATGGCGGACATCGGTTCGGCCCGGCTGGAGGCGGCCGTCGACCAGGCGATGCGTTCCGAGCCGGAACTTCTGATCGCGCCGGAATTCTTCCTCGGGCTCGCCGAGACCGATGACCGGGTAGGTGAGGTGGACATCCGCCTCAAGCGGGGCGCCCACCACAACGAGCTGACGCGACACCGGTACGAGGTCGTGCTCCACGGGGCCGCCGCCGGGGCGCGCTCGCCGGGCGAGTGCGCCGAGCTCGTGTGGGGCCAGGACGTGAAGGACGCGAAGGGCCTGCTGTCGGCGCTGGCCGAGCGCCAGGACGGCGTCCGGGTGAGCGGCATTCCCAATGGCCGCCTGGCGACCGAGATTCGACGGGCATCCGTTGATTCCGGTACGGCCGGCATCACGGATCCGGAAGAGCTTGCCCGTTGGGGCGAACGGCACGGCCTTCGCGTGCTGCTGACCTGGTCGCCGCAGGGGCCGGAATGGTTCGAGGCGGTGCTCCGTCCCGCTGACAGCCCGGTGACGTCAGGGATATACCGGCCGAGCGCGAAGGGACCGTGGACCAACCATCCGGTGACCTCCCGGACCATGGGGTCACTGGCCACGACGGTACGGGCGCATGCGGCCGGACGGCTGCCGGAATTCATGGTGCCGTCCGCGGTCGTCGTACTCGACCAGGTGCCCTTGACCTCGAACGGAAAGCTGGACCGCAAAGCCCTGCCGGCTCCGGACTACGCCGTCCTCAGCGGTGGCCGGCCCCCGCGCACGCACCGGGAAGAGGTGCTCTGCGGCCTGTTCGCCGAAGTGCTGGGCCTTCCCAGTGTCGGGATCGACGACGGTTTCTTCGACCTCGGCGGGCATTCCCTGCTGGTGACCCGGTTGGTCAGCCGGATCCGGAACACCCTGGGGCTGGAGGTGGCCATCGCCACCGTATTCGACGCCCCCACCGTCGAGACATTGGCACAGAGCCTGGAGAGCACTCCGAAGACCCGCCGGACCGCGCTACGACGGATGCCGCGGCCTCAGGAGAACTCCTGACTCCGTCCGCACAAGCGACTCTTTAGCGACTATTCGGCAATTCGGGTAGCCGGCGTATTCAGCGGTGTGATCCGAACCGAAGTGGAAGAAGGTACGTACTCGTGATACCGCTGTCGTTCGCCCAGCGCCGCCTGTGGTTCCTGCACAAGTTGGAAGGCCCGTCGGCCACCTACAACGCGCCGCTGGCGCTTCGGCTGACCGGAAAGCTGGACCGGTCGGCACTGCACACGGCCGTGCTGGACGTGGTGGAACGGCACGAATCGCTGCGCACGGTGTTCCCGGAAGTCGACGGCCGGCCCCGGCAACGCGTCATCGAGCCGCAGCACGTGGCGTTGGCATGGGAGACCGGGGAAGTCACCGAGCAGGAACTGCCGCGGGCGCTGGAGACCGCGGCGCGCCGTACCTTCGACCTCGCCACCGACATACCGATCCGGGCATGGCTGTTCGACATCGTGGACAGCCACGGCTCCGAGGACGAGTGCGTTCTGATGGTGCTGCTGCACCATGTGGTCGGTGACGGATGGTCGATGGGGCCATTGGTCCGGGACATGATCGAGGCGTATGCGGCTCGGTCCGTTGGGCGGGTGCCGGCGTGGTCGGAGTTGCCGGTGCAGTATGCGGATTACACGTTGTGGCAGCGGGAGTTGCTGGGGGATGAGTCTGATCCGGACAGTGTCCTGTCGCGGCAGGTGGCGTACTGGAAGGAGCAGTTGGCGGACCTGCCGGAGCAGCTGAATCTTCCCACCGACCGGCCGCGGCCCGCGGTGGCCTCGTACCAAGGCGCCACACTGAATTTCACGCTGGATGGTGAGCTGCATCGGAACCTGTCCGCCCTTGCGGGCCGTAGTGGCGCGACGGTGTTCATGGTGTTGCAGGCGGGTATGGCGGCGTTGCTGACGCGGCTGGGTGCGGGTACGGACATTCCGTTGGGCAGTGGGCAGGCGGGGCGTACGGATGAGGCGCTGGATGATCTGATCGGGTTCTTCGTGAACACGTTCGTGTTGCGGACGGACACGTCGGGGGATCCGAGTTTCTCGGAGTTGCTGGGGCGGGTCCGGGAGACGAGTCTGGCGGCGTACGCGCACCAGGACGTGCCGTTCGAGTATTTGGTGGAGGTGCTGAATCCGCAGCGCTCCGCCGGGTATCACCCGATGTTCCAGGTCGCCTTGGTCGTGCAGAACGCCCCCGCCACCGATGCCGAATTGCCGGGCCTTCGGATGGCTCAGGTGGACGTCGACACCGGCACCTCCCGGTTCGACATGCTGATCTCCCTGCTTGAACGCCATGACGAGTCCGGGGAGCCGTCGGGCATTGACGCGCTCGTCGAGTACTCGACGGACTTGTTCGACCGTTCCACGGTCGAGATGTTGATGGCCCGGTGGGGGCGACTGCTGCACGAGGTGATGGCGGATCCGGACCGGCCGATCGGACAGGCCGGGATCCTGCTCGACGGTGAGCGGGACCGGCTCGTATCGGACTGGAGCGGTTCTTCCGCTGCGGTGTCTGCCACGTCGTTGGTGGGGTTGTTTGCCGAGCGGGTGCGGTTGGCGCCGGATGCGGTGGCTGTTGAGGTCTGTGGTGG
>NZ_JBIRQH010000050.1:0-4309 GCF_044333095.1 Streptomyces sp. NPDC021100 | reverse complement strand
ACCGTGTGGGAGAGTAGGACGCCGCCGAACTAAATTTGATGAAGAGCCTCGGGCTCGGATTGTGAAAACAATCCGGCCCGGGGCTTTTCTGCGTTTCGGACGTCCGTATTCCGTCCGCAGCGTCCGTCATTTTTTGCTGATCACGGGCATACGACCGTCGTCGGCCCGCCCCTGTCCCCCTCGTCCGCGGTCGACCCGAAACCGTGTCGCCTCCCAGCCGGCCTTGACGCCGGCCAGGAGCAGTCCGATGACGGCGCCCTCGAAGGGATCGGTCACCACGATCGCGCCTGCCGTGGCGAGGAGGACCGCGACCTCGCCCCGGTGCCCGTCCCACAACCGCCCCAACTCCCGGACGGGGAGCAGCTGTCGGCCCAAGGCCACCAGCACCCCGGCGAGCGCCGCGACCGGCACCGCTCCCAGGGGCCCAGGGCGACAAGGCGGCGAACATGGCCAGCCACACCCCCTGCAGCACTCGGGAGGCCCGAGTCCGCGCGCCCGCCCGGGCGTTGGCGGTACTGCGCACGATGACGGTGGTCAGCGGGAGGGCGCCGAGCATGCCGCACACCGTGTTGCCGGCGCCCTGCGCGATGAGCTCCTTGTCGTAGTCGGTGCGCGGACCGTCGTGCAGCCGGTCGACCGCCGTCGCGCCGAGCAGGTTGCCGGCCGAGGCGACGAGCGTGAAGGCCAGGACCGTGCCCAGGACGCCGACCTGCCCGAGCCGTACGAAGTCCGGGCCGTCCGGCGGCTGGACAGCGGTCATCAGATCGCCGATCCGCAGCCGGTCCACCGGCAGGCGCAGCACCGAGGTCGCGACCGTCGCCGCGAGAACCGCGACCAGGGGCGCCGGGATCAGTCGCACGCCGCGCGGCCAGCGCTGCCACAACGCCAGCAGCGCCATCGTGCCGACGCCCACCGCGCCGGCGGTCAGCGCCGTCGGGGACTCGAGGGTTCCGGTGACCAGCAGGACGAGCCCGCCGAGCCGTTCGAGGCCGCCGCCGGGCGCCTCGGCGTCGGCGAGTTCGTACAACTGGCCTGTGATCAGGACGAGTCCGGTTCCCGCCAGCATTCCCTGCACCACGGCGATGGGGACCTTCCGGAACCAGCGGCCGAGCCGCAGCAGGCCCAGCACCACCTGGAACAGGCCGGTGGCGAGGACGAGTATGCCCAGGCCGCCGAGCCCGTAAGTGCGCACGGCCTCGTACACGAGCGCGGCGAGACCCGCGGCCGGCCCGCTCACCTGGATGCTGCTGCCCGGCAGCAGCCCGGTCAGCAGCCCTCCGACGATCCCGGTGACGAGGCCCAGCTCCACCGGAACCCCGGAGGCCACCGCCACACCGGCGGAGAGCGGCACGGTGATGAGGAAGACGACCAGGGACGCGTGGACGTCGGCGCGGAGGAGCCGCGGAAGGCGAAGGAGCCGGAGGAGGGGGTCGGTGTCGGGGCGGGAGGTGGCGAAGCGGGCGGGGCCGAGGTCTTTGTGCTCCATGAGGATTGCCTCCAGCGCCCCCGGGAGCACTGAGGCGGCCGGGGACCGAGAACCTGCGGTGGACGACGAGTACGGGCGTACGGGCCGGGCAGCCTCTGCGTGCGGAAGGGATGGTCGGGCCGAAGGACGAAGAAGGGTGAAGAAAGAGAGAAGGGGAGAAGGCGAGAAGGGGGCGAAGGGCGGGATCCGGCGGCGGACGCGGGACAGCTCCGGGCGCGGTGCCCGTACGGACGCGTCCTCGCCTCCTCCGGCAGCGCGCCGTGAACACCCGCCCACAGTGTGGCCAAGCCCTGTGCCCCTGGACCGACCGGTGCGTTACCGCGTTGTAAACACGGAATCGAGAAGCCGGAAGAGCTCTGTCCGTTCACTCCGGCGGATACCGCGACCCACGCGCCCCAGCGCGCGCCGTGGCTTCTCTCCCTTGCACCCGCGTCCGCCCCTACCGCCCGCCACCGTCCGGGACCGGGTGCGAAGATGACAGCCAGTGCGGCACAGCACGGCACAGCGAAAGCGGAAAAGGTGAACACCGTGACCCAGACAGTCGCCGTCCTCGGGACCGGAAAGATCGGTGAAGCGCTGCTCAGCGGCATGATCCGGGCCGGCTGGGACCCCGCGCAGCTGCTCTGCACCGCACGCCGCCCGGAACGGGCCGAGGCCCTGCGCGAGCGCTATGGCGTCGAGGCCGTCGGCAACACCGACGCCGCGAAGGCCGCCGACACTCTCATCCTGGCCGTCAAGCCGCAGGACATGGCGACGCTCCTGGACGAACTCGCCCCGCACCTGCCGGCCGATCGGCTCGTCATCAGCGCGGCGGCCGGCGTCCCCACCTCGTTCTTCGAGGAACGGCTCCCGGCCGGAACGCCCGTGGTGCGCGTCATGCCCAACACCCCGGTCCTGGTGGACGAGGGCATGTCGGTCATCTCCGGGGGCACGCACGCCACCGAGGAACACCTGCTGCGCACCGAGGCGATCTTCAAGCCTGTCGGCAAGACGCTGCGCGTCCCCGAGACACAGCAGGACGCCGCGACCGCGCTCTCCGGCTCCGGCCCCGCGTACTTCTACTTCCTCGTCGAGGCGATGACGGACGCGGGCATCCTCCTCGGCCTGCCCAGGGACAAGGCCCACGACCTGATCGTCCAAGCGGCCATCGGCGCGGCCGTGATGCTCCGCGACAGCGGGGAACACCCCGTCAAGCTGCGCGAGGCCGTGACCTCGCCGGCCGGCACGACGATCAACGCCATCCGCGAGCTGGAGAAGCACGGTGTCCGGCACGCGCTCATCGCCGCCCTGGAGGCGGCCCGCGACCGCAGCCGCGAGCTGGCCTCCGGAACGGGCTGACGAAACGGGCCGCCGGCTCCGGGCGGCCTGCGGTCAGGCGGCCGGGAGCAGGCCGATGGCCCGGTACGCGGCGTCGACCGTCGGCCGTGCCAGCTCCCGCGCCCGGTGGGCCCCGTCGCGGAGGACGCCGTCCACGTACGCCGGGTCGGCGCAGAGTTCGGCGTGCCTCTCACGTACCGGGCGCAACAGCTCCACCACCGCGTCCGCGGTGTCCCGCTTCAGCGCGCCGTACGAGCCGTAGCCCGCGGCCAGCAGGGCCGGCGCGGTGCCGGTACAGGCGGCGAGCAGCTCCAGGAGGTTGGCGACGCCGGGGCGTTCGCCGCGGTCGTAGACGACGTCCGTCGCGCTGTCCGTGACCGCGCGCATCACCTTCTTGCGCACCACGTCCGCCTCGTCGAGGAGATAGACGATGCCGGAGGTCTCCGCGTGCGACTTCCCCATCTTCGACGTGGGGTCCTGGAGGTCCATGACCCGGGCCGCGACCGGCGGGAGGACGGCGCGGGGGACGGTGAACGTCTGCCCGTACCGCTGGTTGAAGCGCACGGCGAGATCGCGGGTCAGCTCGACGTGCTGCGCCTGGTCGTCGCCGACGGGGACCTCGTCGGCGCCGTACGCGAGGATGTCGGCGGCCATCAGCACGGGATAGGTGAGCAGGGAGAGGCGGACGCTCCCACCGGTCGCCCGTTCTCGTGCCGACTTCTCCTTGTACTGGATCATCCGGCGCATCTCGCCGTCCGCGGCCGTGCATTCCAGGAGATAGGACAGCCGGGTGTGCTCGTCGACGTGGCTCTGCACGAACACCGTGCAGAGGGCGGGGTCCAGGCCGGCCGCCAGGAGCAGGGTCGCGGCCTGCCGGCTCAGCCGGCGGACACGGGCCGGGTCGTGCTCCACGGTCAGCGCGTGCAGGTCGACCACGCAGAAGAGGGCGTCGGCGCGGTGCTGGTCCGACTCGACCCACTGCCGGATGGCGCCCAGGTAGTTGCCGAGGGTCAGGTGGCCGGTGGGCTTCACACCGCTGAAGATGCGGGTCGTGGGGGGCATGGGTCCCTCTCCTTGGGAACGGGGACCACCGCCACAGACAGCAAAAACGGCCGCCGAGGCGGCGGCCGTGGGGTGCATGCGTGGGTACGCGCAGGGGGTGGCCGCCGTCAGGCGGGCCACCACTGGCCGTTACGGGCATGCAGGGTCATGCCGCCGACCGTACCCCCCGGAAACCGCTTGCGCCACGGGTTTGATCCGTACCAAGCCCTCGTGTAAGGTTCTTCGAGTTGCCAGCGGGGCCCGAGAGGGAACCGGGGCGGCACTTCACGCCAGCTCGGCGGGATCCACTACTGCACAACCCTTGAACGGGATTGATTTCGGCATGCCGGAATTCGGTTCGGTTTGAGACCCCAGGCGCCGATTAGGCGCCGCCGGGGAAATCCGCTAAAGTAGTGATCACGCCGGAAGGCGCGGCAGTAACAAATAGCCGCTCCACGGCGGGAA
>NZ_JBIRQH010000049.1:0-4788 GCF_044333095.1 Streptomyces sp. NPDC021100 | reverse complement strand
AGGGTTGCGGTCGACCGAGATGCACTTGCCGGAAGGTTTCATGACGGTGCGCCTCTGTGGGAGAGATGAACACACGGTGGTGAGACGGCTGCGGCGGTCGGACAGGCACGGTGCTCCTTGCCATACCGGTGTGCGGCTGCCGGGCCCGGTGCGGTGATGACGGTCGCGGCCAAGGGCAGGGGGCCGAGACTGGGTCATTTATGGGGCACCTCCTGGTCGCGGCGGCTTCGGGTGGGGGGAGGACAAGCTGTGTGGCAGGGCGAAGCGCTGGTGTTCCTCTGCCGAGCGCACCACTTCGACGTCCTCGTAGCCGCGGGCGGCGAGCCATTCCAGGACGCCTTCGACGAGGATCTCGGGGACGGAGGCGCCGGAGGTGACGCCGACGGTGTTCACGCCCTCCAGCCAGGTCTCGTCGATCTCCTCGGCGTAGTCGACCAGGTGGGCGTCCTTGGCGCCGGCGCCGAGGGCGACCTCGACCAGGCGGACGGAGTTGGAGGAGTTCTTCGAGCCGACGACGATGACGAGGTCGGCCTCGGCGCCCATTTGCTTGACCGCGGTCTGCCGGTTCTGCGTGGCGTAGCAGATGTCGTCCGACGGCGGGGAGAGCAGGTTGGGGAACTTGCTCTTCAGGGCGCCGACGGTCTCCATGGTCTCGTCGACGGAGAGGGTGGTCTGGGAGAGCCAGACGACCTTCTCGGGGTCGCGGACCTCGACGTGTCCGACGTCGTCGGGGCCGTCGACGAGCTGGATGTGGTCCGGGGCCTCGCCGCTGGTGCCGATGACCTCCTCGTGGCCCTCGTGGCCGATCAGGAGGATGTCGTAGTCCTCGCGCGCGTAGCGCACGGCTTCCTTGTGGACCTTGGTGACCAGCGGGCAGGTCGCGTCGATGGTGGCCAGCTTGCCCCGCTTGGCCTCGTCGTGGACGACCGGGGCGACACCGTGCGCGGAGAAGATGACGATGTTGCCCTCGGGCACCTCGAACGTCTCGTCGACGAAGATCGCGCCCTTCTTCTCCAGGGTCTTCACCACGTATTTGTTGTGGACGATCTCGTGGCGCACGTAGACCGGCGCGCCGTACTGCTCCAGGGCCTTCTCAACGGTCTTGATGGCGCGGTCGACTCCCGCGCAGACTCCGCGGGGTGCGGCCAGCAGGACCCGGCGTCGGTCGGTGGTCATGAGGTCCTCACGGTGGCGGTGAGGGCGATGTCGTGGAGAGCGTGGCGGGCGGCGAGTGGTGCGGGGAGGGAGTCGAGGGCGGTGAGGGCTTGTCGGTGGCGGTGGTGGATGAGGGTTTCGATGGTGGTGCGGGCGCCGGTGGTGGTGAGGATGTCGCGGACACGTGTGGCGGTGTCCTCGTCCAGGTCGCGGTCGCCCAGGGTCTGGAGGAGGAGGGCGCGTTGGTGGGGGTCGGCGCGGCGCAGGGCGTGGGCGATCAGGAGGGTGTGTTTGCCTTCGCGGAGGTCGTCGAGGTTGGGCTTTCCCGTGTCCTCTGGGGTGCCGAAGACGCCGAGGAGGTCGTCGCGGAGCTGGAACGCCTCGCCGAGCGGGAGGGCGTAGGCGCTGAGTGCCTCGCGCAGTGCGGGGCCGGCGCCGGCGAGGGCGGCGCCGATGTGCAGGGGCCGTTCGACGGTGTATTTGGCGGTCTTGTAGCGGATGACGCGCAAGGGGGCGTCAAGGTCGGTCGCCGGGGCGCCGGCGTGGGTGAGGTCGAGGTACTGGCCGTGGATGACCTCGGCGTGCATGGTGTCGATCAGGGGCCAGGCGGCGGCCTGTTGGGCGGGGGCTAGGCCGGCGGTGTGCAGGAGTTCGTCGGACCAGACGAACGCCAGGTCGCCGACGAGGACAGCGCCGTGGACGCCGAGTTCGTCGGCGTCGACCGGGGAGCGAGCCCGCCGGTGGTGGTGGGCGGCCAGGGCGCGGTGGACGGTGGGATGGCCGCGACGGAGGTCGGAGCGGTCCATGACGTCGTCGTGGATGAGACAGAAGTCATGGAAGACTTCCAGGGCGGCGGCCACGCGGACAACCGGCGGGGGCGGGAATGTATCGGCGGCGGTGTACCAGCCGAGCAGACACAGCAGCGGGCGCAGGCGTTTGCCGCCGGTGAGAATGAAGTCGGCCAGGGCTTCGGTGGTCTCGGTCGGCAGGTCGCTCTCGCGCGCGGCGGCGCGCTTGGCGTCCACGAAACACCGCAGCGTCTCCTCGACGAGGTCCCGCATACGGGTCAGGTGCACGGCCGTCTCGGTGACGGCGGTCATGAGGCGGCCCTCTCTGCCGCATGGGCCTCGGCCCCTGCCGCTCGAGGCGCGGCCTCTTTCGCTGCGCCCTCGTCCGGTTCCGTGAAGCGGAGGGCTTCTTCCAGCAGGGCGTCGACGACGCGGTGTTCGGGGACGGTGCGCACGACTTCACCCGCGACGAAGATCTGCCCTTTGCCGTTGCCGCAGGAGACACCGAGGTCGGCTTCGCGGGCCTCGCCGGGGCCGTTGACGACGCAGCCCATGACGGCGACCCGTAGCGGGTGGGGGAAGCCGTCGAAGGCGGCTTCGACCTGAGCGGCGAGCTTGTGGATGTCGACTTGCAGCCGCCCACAGCCGGGGCAGGAGACGATCTCCAGCTGCCTTGGGCGCAGGCCGAGGGACTGCAGGATGTGGGTGCCGGCCTTGACCTGTTCGACCGGGGGCGCGGAGAGGGAGACGCGGATGGTGTCACCGATGCCCTCGGCGAGGAGGATGCCGAAGGCGACGGCCGATTTGATCGCGCCCTGGAAGGCGGGTCCGGCCTCAGTGACGCCGAGGTGGAGGGGGTAGTCGCAGGCGCCGGCCAGAAGGCGGTTGGCGGCGACGACGGTCATCGGGTCGTGGTGCTTGACCGCGATCTTGAGGTCCGTGAAACCGTGCTCCTCGAACAGCGAACACTCCCACAAAGCCGACTCCACGAGCGCCTCGGGTGTGGCGGCGCCGTGCTTGGCCAGCAGGCGGGGGTCGAGGGAGCCGGCGTTGACGCCGATGCGGATCGGCACCTTCGCCGCCGCCGCTGCCTGGGCGATGTCGGCGACGCGGTCGTCGAAGCGTTTGATGTTGCCGGGGTTGACGCGGACCGCCGCGCAGCCGGCGTCGATCGCGGCGAAGACGTAGCGGGGCTGGAAGTGGATGTCCGCCACCACCGGCAGCGGGGACTTCGCGGCGATGGCGGGCAGCGCGTCGGCGTCGTCCCGCGAGGGCACCGCGACCCGCACGATGTCACAGCCGGCGGCGGTGATCTCCGCGATCTGCCGCAGCGTCGCGTCCACATCCGCCGTCGACGTCGTCGTCATCGTCTGGACGGAGACCGGCGCGCCGTCCCCGACAGGGACGGCACCGACGTGGATCCGCCGCGAAGGGCGGCGCCGCGGTGGCTTGGGGGGCATGGCGGGCATGGCGAGGTGGGTGGTCATCATGTCCTCCGCGCGCCGTTGGCCTGGGCCGGTGAGGGTGGGCTGGTGTGGGGGGTGAAGCCGGCGTGGGCGCGCAGGACGGCGGAGGTGATGCCGTCGGCGTCCAGTCCGGCTTCGGCGAGCAGGTCGCGGCGCAAGCCGTGGGGGACGAAGGCCGGCGGCAGGCCGAGGGCGTGTACGGGGGTGGTCACCGCGGCGTCCGTACACGCCTGGGCGAAGAGCGCGCCGAGGCCGCCGGTGCGGGTGTTGTCCTCGACGGTGACGGCCAGCCGGTGCCGGGCTGCGAGGTGGACGAGGGCGGGACTGACCGGGGTGATCCAGCGGGGGTCGACCACGGTGCAGCCGATGCCCGTCTCCATTTCCAGGCGCCGGGCGGCGGCCCGTGCCGCGGCCGCCGTGGGGCCGGTGGCGACGAGGAGCACGTCCAAGCAACGGCGTGGGCCGCGGTGGAGGATGTCCAGGCCGTCCATCCGCGTCAGTGCCTTCACGTCCTCCCCCACCGCGGCCTTGGGCAGGCGCAGGGCGGTCGGCCCCTCGTCGTCGGCGACGGCCTCGCGCAGCAGTTCGCGCAGGCGGGCAGCGTCGCGGGGAGCGGCGAGACGCAGGCCGGGGACGAGGGCGAGCAGGCTCACATCCCACATGCCGTGGTGGGACGGGCCGTCGGGGCCGGTGACCCCGGCACGGTCCAGGACCAAGGTGACGGGCAGGCGGTGCAGGGCCACATCCATCAGCACCTGGTCGAAGGCGCGGTTGAGGAAAGTGGCGTAGATCGCCACGACGGGGTGCAGACCGCCCATGGCCAGACCGGCGGCACTGGTGACCGCGTGCTGCTCGGCGATCCCGACATCGAAGACCCTCTCCGGGTGCGCCACGGCCATCGGGTACAGGCCGGTGGGACGGAGCATCGAGGCGGTCACCGCCACCAGCTCCGGACGCTCGTCGGCCAGGATCAGTAGCTCCTCGGCGAAGACCTCGGTCCAGGTGCCCGGTGGCCGCGCAGCCGCCGCCGAGGCAGCCGCCACCGGAACGGTAGGGGCCGGGACGACGGTGGCCGGGGTGGTGGGGGCCGGGGCGCGGCCAGTGACCGGATCGATGATCCCGACGGCGTGGAAACGATCCGCCTCGTCGGCTTCCGCGAACGGATAGCCCTTGCCCTTGACGGTGACAACATGCACCACGACAGGCCGGTCCAGGCCGCGAGCCTGGCGCAACGCCTCCTCCAGCGCCGGGACGTCGTGCCCGTCGACCGACCCGAGATAGGCGAACCCGTGCGCGGTGAACGGATTCCCCGCACCGGACGGTCGCCCTTCCCCGGCCCGCAGCGCGGTCAGGCGGGCGGCGAGTGCGCCGGTGGTGGG
>NZ_JBIRQH010000048.1:0-5276 GCF_044333095.1 Streptomyces sp. NPDC021100 | reverse complement strand
AGAGCGCACGGTATTGTCCTGCGTCAGGAGGAACCGGTGTGCTGACATTGCGTGAAGAATTAACGGCGTTGTATGTGGGTGAAGTTGAGCCGGCGGAGGTCGTGGGGGCCTTCCGGCGGGCGGCGGTCGTCGTACCGCTTGATGAGCGTGGCGGATTGTGGACGGCGTCGTACGGGGGTGTGGGGTGGATCCACGCGTTCTGTGATGAGGCGGCGTTGGCGCGGTTCGTGATGGCTCGGGCCGAGGCGTGCGGGGTGGCGGTCCGGCCTGGTGAGGCGGTCGTGGATTACGTCACGTCCTTGGGCGCGCGTCTGCTGGACGTGGTGATCCCGGCGGTCGGGGAGCCGACCGGAGTGGCTTTGGACGTGGGTGGTGACACGCCTTTCTTCCTGCCGCCTGTGGCGGGTGTCGTGCCGGACGCGGTGGCGGTGGCGACGGTCGCCGCAGGGGGAGGAGAGGGATGAGCGGCGGCGGAGCTGATCTGGCGGCGGACCGTGAGGCGCTGGGGCAGATAGCCCAGGGTCTGACGGCCGCTCTCGCCGAGTTGAAGGAACTTGGGATGGCCGGGGAGTCGGCGGCGGGCCGGGGTTTCTCCGACTTGCAGATGACCGGTATGGAAACGGGTCATGACGGCCTGACGGGTGCGTTGAAGACTTTTTGTGAGCGCTGGGAGTGGGGCGTGCGGTCGTTGGTCCGCGATGGGAACCAGTTCGCCCGCCGGGTGGGGCTGGCCGCCGGCTCTTATTACGAAGAGGACCAGTACGCCAAGAGGACGCTCAAGGTCGGGGTGGCCGCGTTCGGTACGGATCCGACGCTCTCCGACGAGCAGGTCGAGAAGATGTCGATGGACGAGCTACGGGAGCACGGGAACTTCGCCCACGTGGACTACAGCAAGAAGTCTTTCGAGGATGCCTTCGACAACGCGGTGCGCACCGGGAAGGACGTCGCGAAGGACCATATCGACACCAGGCTCCATGCTCTGAAGGCCGCGCAAGATGCCGCGAAGGGCGTGGCCGGTGCGGGGGAGCACGGATGAGTTTTCTGGGTGACCTCGGCCACGGGCTCAAGAAGCAGGTTGACAAGGTCGGCGACAAGGCCGAGGGGGTGTGGAACGAGGGCAAGAAGCAGGTCGGCAGGGGCGTCAGATACGTCTCCCACGAGGTCGGTGACGGGCTTGATGCGGTGGGGATGCACGGCTTGGCCGATGGCGTGGACGACTTCGGTGACAATTTCGCCTCCCGCATGGGTGCTCATGTCAGTGAACAGCAGCTCGGGGAGACCGAGGAGGCCAATGAGCTGATTCACGGGAAACCGGGGAAGATCCGCTCGTCTGCGTCCCACTTGTCGGATTTCGCGGCGGCGTTCGGGCGGGTCCGCGACGGCATGTCCCGGCTGGATTCCGAGCACTGGAAGGGAAAGGGCGCGGACGCCTTCCGTGAGAAGTTCGCCATGCACCCTCCGCAGTGGGGGCACGCGGCGAAGGCGTGCGAGGACGCGGCCAAGGCGCTGACCCGGTATGCGGAGACGGTCACCTGGGCCCAGGGCAAGGCGAAGGAGGCCATCGCCCTCTACAAGGAGGGCAAGAAGGAGCAGAAGGAGGCGTTCGACGCCTACAAGGCGCAGGTCGAGGCCTTCGATAAGGCGGCGAAGGAATACAACGCGAAGCTGGACGACGGCAAGGACCCGGGAACGCGTCCGACGCCGCCCGGTTCCTGCCCGAACGTCGGCGCGGAGAAGATGCAGCACGCGCAGGAGGTGCTGACCAACGCCCGTACCCAGCGCGACCACGCGGCGCAGGCCGCGGCGGCGGCGGTCAAGGGGGCCTTGGCCCATGCCCCGAAGAAGCCGGCGTTCAGCGACCGCATGGAAATGAACCTGGGTGACTTCGAGTCGGCCGCCGGCGTCGAGTTGACGCATTTCGCCGGCGGTATGACCAAGGGCGCGGCGGGTGCGGTGAAGTTCGTCCGGACGGTGGCGCCCATCGACCCGTACAACATCACGCACCCGGGGCAGTATCTGACCCATATGACCAACATGGGGGCCGGGATCATGACCCTGGCCAACCATCCCGGCCAGATACCCGGTGCTGTGCTGGGAACCGGCTGGGGCAAGGATGCCTCCGAAGCCGCCGGGCGGCTGGGCTTCGACGCCCTGACCGCCATGGCCAGCGGAGGGAGCAGCGTCGGCGCGACGGCGGCCCGGCGCACGGCGGTGAACGTGGCCGAGCACGGCCTGGAGGAGGCCGGCGCCCGGGGGCTGAGGGGTCTTGGCAAGGACGCCGAACGGGAAGCGGGCGCGGCTCGCGGACAGCACGAAGCCGATCCGCATGGCGGGGCGAAGAAGGACGGCGAGCGCGACTGCGGCGGGACCGACCCGGTCGACCTCGCCTCGGGCCACATGTTCCTCGCCCAGAGCGACGTCAGCCTCCCCGGCGCCCTTCCCCTGACCTTCACCCGGAGAGTGGGCTCGAACTACCGCGCCGGCCACTGGTTCGGCCCGTCCTGGTCGAGCACGGTCGACCAGCGGCTGGAGATCGACGCGAAGGGAGTGGTGTTCGTCCGCGAGGACGGCATGATCCTCTCCTACCCCCACCCGGCCCCCGGCGTCCCCACCCTCCCCTCGCACGGCCCTCGTTGGCCCCTGGAGTCAACGGAGGAGGGCGGCTACACCGTCACGGACGCGCGTGGGAACCGCACGTGGCACTTCACCGCCCCGGTCCCGTGCGGCGACGACCGGCACGAGATAGCCCTGCTGGACCAGATCACGGACCGCAACGGTCACTGGATCACCTTCGACTACTCGGCCGAAGGCGTCCCCACCGGCATCACGCACCACGCCGGTTACCACATCCGCATCACCACGCACGGCAGCCGGGTCACAGCCCTGCACCTGGGCGACGTGGAACTGATGCGCTACGCCTACGCGGACGGGAACCTGACGGAGGTCGTCAACTCCTCCGGCCTCCCCTTGCGCTTCACCTACGACGACCGCCGCCGCCCCACGTCCTGGACGGACCGCAACGACCGCTCGTACCGGTACGAGTACGACGACCGCGACCGCTGCGTGTACGAGACCGGCGAGGCGGGCCACCTGCGGTGCACGCTGGAGTACGGCGACCCCGATCCGGAGACCGGGCTGCGCGTCACCACCCTCACCAGCGCCCTGGGCCACACCAGCCGCCACGTCTTCGACCAACGGTCACGGCTGGTGGCCGAGACGGACCCCACGGGCGCGACGACGCTCTTCACCTGGGATACCCGGGACCGTCTCCTCTCCCACACGGACCCGCTCGGCCACACCACGGCCTTCTCCTACAACGAGGCGGGCGATCTGCTCTCGGTGCTCCGTCCGGACGGCAGCGAGAGCACCGCGCGCTACAACGCCCTGGGGCTTCCCGAGGAGATCACCGAACCCGGCGGCGCGACCTGGCGGCAGACCTACGACGCGGCGGGCAACCGCGTCTCGGTGACCGACCCTTCCGGCGCCACGACCCGGTACGCCTACGACGAGGCGGGCCACCTGACGACGGTCACCGACCCCCTCGGGCACGTCACACGGCTGCGGTGCGACGCGGCGGGCCTGCCGTCGGAGGTGACGGACCCCCTCGGGGGAACGACCCGCTACGAGCGGGACGCCTTCGGCCGCACCACCGCCATCACCGACCCGCTGGGAGCCGTGACCCGCCTCGCCTGGACGACGGAGGGCCTGCTCGCCCGCCGCACGGACCCGGACGGCGCGCAGGAGACCTGGACGTACGACGGCGAGGGCAACTGCGTCACGCACACGGATGCCCTGGGCGGAGTGACGCGCAACGAATACACCCACTTCGACCTCCTGACCGCCCGCACCACCCCCGACGGCGTCCGCCACACCTTCACCCACGACACCGAACTCAGACTCCACACCGTCACCAACCCCCAGGGCCTGACATGGTCCTATGCCTACGACCCGGCGGGACGTCTGACGTCGGAGACGGACTTCGACGGCCGCACGCTCACCTACGCGCACGACGCGGCAGGACGGCTGACCGAGCGGACGAACGGCCTCGGCCAGACCATCGGCTACCACTACGACCCCGTGGGCCGGATCACCGGGAAGGACGCGGCGGGGAAAATCACCACGTATGCGCATGACGCGGCGGGCCACCTCGTGGAGGCAGCTGGCCCGGATGTGACGCTGGTCTACTCCCGAGACCGCCTGGGCCGGGTCAAGTCCGAGACGGCGAACGGCCGGACCCTGTCGTACACCTACGACAAGCTGGGCCGACGCACTCGGCGGGTGACGCCGGGGGGTGCGGTGACGACGTGGACGTACGACGCGGCGGGCCGACAGACCGGCCTGACCGCCTCCGGACACGCTTTCGCCATGGAGCACGACGCGGCGGGCCGCGAGGTGGCCCGCCGCTTCGGCCAAGGACTCACCCTCGCACACACCTGGGACGCGACGGGTCGCCTCACCGCGCAGACGCTCTCGACGTCCGTCGCACCCGACCCGCTCCAGCACCGGGTGTTCACCTACCGCCAGGACGGCAGTCTCACCGGCATCACCGACTCGGCGACGGGTCGCCGAACCTTCGACCTGGACGCGGCGGGCCGCGTCACCGCCGTCCACGCCCAGGGCTGGACGGAACGCTACGCCTATGACGAAGCGGGCAACCAGACGCAGGCTTCCTGGCCCACGGACCACCCAGGCGCGGAGGCCCACGGCCCCCGCACCTACACCGGTACCCGAATATCCCAGGCGGGCCGGATCCGCTACGAACACGACGCCCAAGGCCGCGTGGTCCTCCGCCAGAAGACCCGCCTGTCGCGGAAGCCGGAGACGTGGCGCTATACCTGGGACGCGGAGGACCGCCTGACCGAGGTTGTCACGCCCGACGGCACCAAGTGGCGCTACCTCTACGACCCCTTCGGCCGCCGCACGGCCAAGCAACGTCTGACGCCGGCGGGCGACATCGCGGAACAGGTGGACTTCACCTGGGACGGCCCGACTCTGGCCGAACAAACCACCACATCCAACGAACTACCGAACCCCGTCACCCTCACCTGGGACCACGACGGCCTCCACCCCGTCGCCCAAACGGAACGCATCTCAGCAGCAGACGCCCCCCAACGCGAAATCGACCGACGCTTCTTCGCGATCGTCACCGACCTCGTCGGCACACCGACGGAACTCCTCGACGAGACGGGAACGACGGCCTGGCGCTCGCGCGCCACGCTGTGGGGGACCACGGCGTGGCCGGCGGACAGCACGACTTACACGCCTCTACGATTCCC
>NZ_JBIRQH010000047.1:0-6178 GCF_044333095.1 Streptomyces sp. NPDC021100 | reverse complement strand
CGGTTGGAGGCGGTGCTGCGTCCGAAGGTGGACGCGGCGTGGAATCTGCACGAGCTGACCCTCGACCGTGACCTGTCGGCGTTCGTCCTCTTCTCCTCCGCCGCCGGCACCCTCGGCGGTCCCGGTCAGGCCAACTACGCCGCAGCCAACGCCTACTTGGACGCCCTCGCCCAGCACCGTCACGCCACCGGGCTGCCCGCCCACTCCCTCGCCTGGGGCCTGTGGGAACAACCCACCGGCATGACGGCCCAGCTCGACACCGCCGCACTCCGGCGCCTGGCGGCCCTCGGCGTCGTACCGCTGCCGGCGGACGAGGGGCTGGCCCGCTTCGACTCGGCGCTGCGCTCGGACCGCCCGTTCCTCGTCCCGGCACGACTGGACCCGGCCGCGCTGCGCGGCCGTACCGAGGACGTCCCCGACCTCCTGCGCACCCTGATTCCCGGGCGTCGACGCCGCGCCGTCGGAGCCGCCCCCGAGCACTCGGCCCTCCGGCAGCGGCTGCTGGCGCTCACGGCGAGCGAACAGGAGCGAGTGCTGCTCGACCTCGTACACGGGGAGGCCGCCGCGCTGCTCGGGCACTCGGGAGCCGAGGCGATCGCCCCCAACCGGGCGTTCAAAGACCTGGGTTTCGACTCTCTGACGGCCGTGCGCCTCCGGAACCGGCTGGGAACGGTCACGGGACTCCACTTGCCCGCGACCATGGTCTTCGACCACCCCAGCCCGCTGGCCCTGGCCGGCTACCTCCGCGCCGAACTCGTCGGCGCCCAGGGTTCCGAGGAGTCCGCGCGCACCACGGCCGCGGCGGCGTCGGATGAGCCGCTGGCCGTCGTCGGCATGAGCTGCCGTTTCCCCGGCGGCGTCCGCTCGCCGGAGGAGCTGTGGCAGCTCGTGGCGGAGGGCCGCGACGCGGTGTCGGCGTTTCCCACCGACCGCGGCTGGGACCTGGAGCGGCTGTACGACCCGGATCCCGACCGGTCCGGCACGTTCTACGCGACGGCCGGTGGTTTCCTGCACGACGCCGCCGAGTTCGACGCCACCCACTTCGGCATCAGTCCGCGCGAGGCGCTGGCCATGGACCCGCAGCAGCGGCTGCTGCTGGAGGTGTCCTGGGAGGCGTTCGAACGGGCCGGCATCGACCCGGTCTCGCTCCGGGGCAGCGACACCGGTGTCTTCGTGGGAGCCATGTCCCAGGACTACGGTCCGGTGCTCCACGAGGCACCCCAGGATGTCGAGGGCTACCAGCTCACGGGCGTGGCCGCGAGCGTGGCCTCCGGGCGGCTCTCCTACACGTTCGGTCTGGAGGGGCCTGCGGTGACGGTGGACACCGCGTGCTCGTCGTCCCTGGTGGCCCTGCATCTCGCCGGTCAGGCCCTGCACCAGGGCGAATGTGCGATGGCTCTGGTCGGCGGCGTCACGGTCATGTCCAGCCCCGGCGCATTCATCGAGTTCAGCCGTCAGCGGGGACTCTCCCCGGACGGCCGGTGCAAGGCGTTCGCCGCGGGCGCGGACGGGACGGGGTGGGGTGAGGGCGTCGGCGTCCTCGTCGTGGAGCGGCTGTCGGACGCGCGGCGCAACGGCCACCCGGTGCTGGCGGTGGTCCGGGGCACCGCCGTCAACCAGGACGGCGCGAGCAACGGCCTGACCGCCCCCAACGGCCCCTCCCAGCAGCGCGTGATCCGCCAGGCACTGGCGCGGGCGGGTGTCACGGCCGATCAGGTGGACGCGGTGGAGGCGCACGGTACGGGCACGGCGCTGGGCGACCCGATCGAGGCGCAGGCGTTGCTGGCGACCTACGGCCAGGGGCGGCCGGCCGACCGGCCGCTGTGGCTCGGCACGGTGAAGTCCAACATCGGCCACACCCAGGCGGCGGCCGGTGTGGCGGGTCTGATCAAGATGGTCATGGCACTGCGGCACGGTGTGCTGCCGCGGACGTTGCACGTGGACCAGCCGACGCCGCAGGTCGACTGGTCGTCCGGGGCGGTGTCCCTGCTGACCGATCCGGTCCCCTGGGCCGAGAACGGCCATCCCCGGCGAGCCGGTGTCTCGTCCTTCGGCATCAGCGGCACCAACGCCCACGCCATCCTCGAACAGGCGCCGGCCGTGCCCCGAGCCGCGGAACCCGTGTCTCCGGATGCGGCCGCGGTGCTGCCCTGGGTCGTCTCCGGCCGCGACGAGCGGACGCTCCGCGCCCGCGCCCGACAGCTCGCCGCCCACCTGGAGACCGCCTCGGCCCCGAACCCGGCGGACGTTGCCTTCTCCCTGGCCACCACCCGTACCGCGCTCGACCACCGGGCGGTCGTCCTCGCCAGCGACGTCGCCGACGCCCGCCGGAGCCTTTCGTCACTGGCCGACGGCGAGACCGTGCCGGGCGTGGTGGAGGGGGCGGTCGTCGAGGGCAGGACCGCGTTCCTCTTCTCGGGACAGGGGTCACAGCGCGCCGGTATGGGCCGGGAACTGTATGCCGCGTTCCCGGTGTTCGCGGAGGCGTTCGACGCGGTGTGTGAGCGGGTGGAGTTGCCGCTGAAGGATGTCGTCTTCGGCGACGACCAGGAGCGGCTCGACCGTACGGAGTTCGCGCAGCCGGCGTTGTTCGCCCTGGAAGTCGCGCTGTTCCGGCTGGTGGAGTCGTGGGGAGTGCGCCCGGACTTCGTCATGGGCCACTCCATAGGTGAGTTGGTGGCGGCGCATGTGGCGGGTGTGTTGTCGTTGGAGGATGCGTGCCGGTTGGTGGTGGCGCGGGGCCGGTTGATGCAGGCGTTGCCTGCTGGTGGGGCGATGGTGGCGGTGGAGGCGTCGGAGGCGGAGGTGCGCGAATCCCTGACCGATGGCGTGGACATCGCGGCGGTCAACGGCCCGTCATCCTCGGTGATCTCGGGGGATGAGGCGTCGGTGGCGGCGCTGGCGTCGCTCTGGGAAGGGCGCGGCCGTCGGGTGAAGCGGCTTCGGGTGAGTCACGCCTTCCATTCGCCGTTGATGGAGCCGATGTTGGCGGAGTTCGGTGCGGTGGCCGAGCCGGTGACCTACGGCACCCCGGGCATCCCGGTCATATCGAACCTGACGGGCAGTGTTCAGGAGGGCTTCGACGCCGCGTATTGGGTGCGGCATGTGCGTGAGGCGGTCCGATTCCACGACGGCGTGCAGACCCTCCGGGCGCAGGGCGTGCGCACGTACCTGGAACTCGGCCCGGACGCCACCCTTTCCGCCCTGGCCCAGGACGACGCCGCAACCGCCGTCCCCACCCTCCGCAAGGACCGCCCCGAGCCGGAAGCGCTCATGGCGGCCGTCGGCCTCCTGCACACCCGAGGTGCGCACATCGACTGGCAAGCCCTGTTCCCCGCCGGCGCCCGGCCGGTGGACCTGCCGACCCACCCGTTCCAGCGCCGGCGGTACTGGCTCCGCTCGTCCTCCGTCACCGGGATGTCCGCCGCCGGTCAGCTCTCGGTGGACCACCCGGTGCTCGGTGCGGCCGTGCCGCTCGCCGACGGTGCCGGGCTGCTGTTCACCGGGCGGCTCTCCACGGCCACACACCCGTGGCTCGCCGATCACGTGGTGCGCGGCGGGGTACTGCTGCCCGGGACGGCCCTGGCCGAACTCGCGCTGCGCGCCGGTGAGGAGGCCGGCTGCGACGGACTGGCCGAGCTGACCCTCGAGTCCCCGCTGGTGCTGCCCGTTCGCGGTGCCGTGCAGCTCCAGGTCACCGTCGCCGCCGACGCGGCCGGACACCGCGCGGTCGCCGTGTACGCGCGCCCGGAGGCGGCGTCGGGCGGCGAGCCGTGGACCCGGCACGCCTCCGGGACGCTGTCCCCGGACGCGGTTCAGGATGCAGGTGGGGACGGTGAGCGCGATCTCACGGTCTGGCCACCGGCCGGTGCCGTGGCCATGGACGTGGACGGGATCTACGAGCGCCTGGCCGCCACCGGGGTCGAGTACGGGCCCGGGTTCCGTGCGCTGCGCAGGGCGTGGCGGAACGGCGACGAGTTCTTCGCGGAGGTCCGGCTGCCCGAGCACCTCGACGGTGACCGGTATCTCCTGCACCCGGCCCTCCTCGACTCCGTACTGCACACTCTGGCGGGCGACGAGGACGGCGACGGACTGCGCCTGCCGTTCTCCTGGGCGGGAATGAGCGTGTCCGCGACGGGCGCCACTGCTCTGCGGGCGCGGATCGCGCCCGCGCCCGACGGGGCGTTGTCACTGCGGCTTGCCGACCCCACCGGACGGCCGGTCGCCTCCGTGCGCGCCCTGGCCCTGCGGCCGCTGTCGGACGAACGGCTCGGTGCTGTGGCGGCGGTCCCGGCCGAAAGCGTGTTCCGCGTCGACTGGACGCCGGTACGGGAGGCCGACGCCTCCGAAAGCGCCCCGGACTGGCCCGTGGTGTCCGCCGACCGGCCCGAGCACGAGCTCGCGGACCTCGCGTCCGGTGAGGCGGGCGCCCCGGCCGTGGTGGTGTACGAGGTACCGGCTTCGGCGTCCGGCGACCCCACCGCCGTCCGGAAGGCCGTCTACGGTGTGCTGGCTCTGGTGCGTGCCTGGCTGGCGGACGAGCGGTACGCGGCCTCCCGGTTGGTGATCGTCACCTCCGGCGCGACCGGCGTGGTCGAGGATGAGGCACCGGGGGCGGTGCGGGATCTCGCGGCGGCCGCGGTACACGGTCTGATCCGGTCGGCTCAGTCGGAACACCCCGGACGGTTCGTCCTGGTGGACCGCGCGGGCGAGCCCACTCCGTCCTCGCTCCGGGCGGCCGTCGCCACGGGAGAGCCGCAGCTCACGCTCCGGTCGGACGGCCGGGTGCTGGCCCCCAGGCTGACCCGGGCGCTCCCCGGAACGAGCGGCGGCGAACGCCCGTTCGCGGACGGAACGGTGCTGATCACCGGTGGCACGGGTGCGCTGGGCGGACTCGTGGCACGCCATCTGGCCGCCGCGGCGGGGGCGCGGAGCCTGGTACTGCTCAGCCGGAGCGGGCGGGACGCCGCCGGGGCGGCGGACCTGGAGCGGGAACTCCTGGAGCTCGGCGCGGCGGACGTGACGGTGGTGGCGTGCGATGCCGCGGACCGGGAGCGCCTGGCCGGGGTCCTCGACCGGATACCGGACCTGACCGCCGTGATCCACACGGCCGGTGTCCTCGACGACGGCGTCATCGAGACCCTGACCCCGGACCGGATCGACACCGTCCTGCGTGCGAAGGTGGACGCCGCCTGGAACCTCCACCGGCTGACCGCCGACCGCGACCTGTCGGCCTTCGTCCTCTTCTCGTCCGCCTCCGGCACGCTGGGAGGCGCCGGCCAGGCCAACTATGCAGCCGCCAATGCCTACTTGGACGCTCTGGCCCTGCACCGGCGCACCGCGGGGCTCCCCGCCCTCTCCCTCGCCTGGGGCCTCTGGGCACAGGACGGCGGCATGGCCGGTGGTCTGGCGGCGGTGGACCGGGAACGCATGGCGCGTACCGGGATCCGGGCCCTGGCCCCCGACGAGGGCCTGGCGATCTTCGATGCCTCGCTCGGCTCGGCACACCCCGTCCTGCTTCCGCTGCGCCTGGACACCACTGCCCTGCGTGAGCGGGCGGTTGCCTTGCCGCCGTTGTACTCCCGCGTCGTCCGGGTGCCCCGCCGGGGCACCGCCGCTGCCGCGGCCGACGCCGCCGCCCCGCTGCGGGACAGGCTGGCCGGCCTGGACGCGGCCGAACAGCACGCGCTGCTCCTGGCGCTGGTCCGGCGTGAGGCGGCCGTGGCGCTGGGGCACTCCTCGGGCGAGGCCGTCGACGCCGGCACGGCCTTCCGGGACCTGGGCTTCGACTCGCTGACCGCCGTCGAACTGCGCAACCGGCTGGACGCGGCGACCGGCCTGCGGCTGCCCGCGACGCTGGTCTTCGACCACCCGACCGCCGGTGCCCTCGCCGGGCACCTGCACGCGCTCCTCACGGGCCTCCCCGACGGCCGCCCGGCGGACGCCGTGCGCCAGGTCGTTCCGGCGGACGAGCCGTTGGCGATTGTGGGCATGGGGTGTCGTTTCCCGGGTGGAGTGGATTCGCCGGAGGATTTGTGGGATCTGGTGGCGTCGGGTGGTGACGGGGTTTCGGTGTTTCCGGGGGATCGTGGCTGGGATGTGGAATCCCTCTACGATCCCGATCCGGGCCGGTGGGGGAAGAGTTATGTCCGTGAGGGTGGATTCCTTTATGGGGCTG
>NZ_JBIRQH010000046.1:0-6726 GCF_044333095.1 Streptomyces sp. NPDC021100 | reverse complement strand
ACCCGGCGGAACCGGACGCAACCCCTCATCCAGCACATACACCCGGGTACCAGCCACCGGCCCACCAATCGGCACCAGCCCACCCGCCGACAACGGCCGGCTCAGCGTGACGCACACCGTGGCCTCGGTCGGTCCATACGCATTGACCATCCGCCGACCCGCCGACCACTGCTCGGCCAGGTCGGGCGGGCACGCCTCCGCGCCCACGACCAGCGTTTCGAGTCCCGGCAGATTCCGTGCGGATTCCGGCGGAAGCGTGGCGAGGACCGAGGGTGGTATCAGGGCATGGGTGACGGCTCGGGCGTCCAGGACGCGCCGCAGTCCCTCCCCGGTCAGTTGGTCCTGGTGCGGAATCACCAGCGTCGCGCCGTTGCTGAAGGCCATCACCAACTCCCAGAACGCCGCATCGAAGCTCGGCGACGAGAACTGCAGGACCCGGCTCTCCGCCGTCACCCTCAACCGGTCCCGCTGCGCGGCGGCCAGACTCGCCACACCACGATGCGACACCACCACGCCCTTGGGGCGGCCGGTGGATCCGGAGGTGTAGATCACATACGCCGGGTGTGCCGCCTCCAGCCGGCAATCCAGATCACCATCCGGATACGCCTCCCAGTCCCCGCGCAGCGACTCCCCGTCCAGCACCAGCAACGGACGCGCATCGGCCAGCATGAACTCCAGACGATCCGCCGGATACGCCGGATCCAGCGGCAGATACGCACCACCCGCCTTCATCACCGCCAAGACCGCAACCACCAGCTCCACCGACCGCGGCAACAACACCCCCACCACCCGCTCCGGCCCCACACCCCGCTCCACCAGATAACGCGCCAGCCGATTCGCCCGCGCATTCAACTCCCCATACGACACCGACTCCCCACCACAGACCTCAACAGCCACCGCATCCGGCGCCAACCGCACCCGCTCGGCAAACAACCCCACCAACGACGTGGCAGACACCGCAGCGGAAGAGCCACTCCAGTCCAACACGAGCCGGTCCCGCTCACCGTCGAGCAGGATCCCGGCCTGTCCGATCGGCCGGTCCGGATCCGTGCTCACCTCGTGCAGCAGTCGCATCCACCGGGCCAGCAGTGACTCGACCGTGGAGCGGTCGAACAGGTCCGTCGCGTACTCCAGCAGCGCCCGTATGCCCGCCGGCTCACCGGTCTCGTCATGGTGTTCGTGCAGAGAGATCAGCAGATCGAAGCGGGAGGTGCCGGTCGTGGCCATTTCCTCGGTGATCCGCATGCCTGGAAGTTCCACTGCGCCGCCGGGGGCGTTCTGCAGCACCAACGCGACCTGGAACATCGGCTGATGGCCGGCGGACCGCTGCGGATTCAGCACCTCCACCAAATACTCGAACGGCACATCCTGATGCGCATACGCCGCCAGACTCGTCTCCCGGACCCGCCCCAGCAACTCCGAGAAACTCGGATCCCCCGACGTATCCATCCGCAACACGAACGTATTGACAAAGAACCCGATCAGATCATCCAGCGCCTCATCCGTACGCCCCGCCTGCCCACTGCCCAACGGAATGTCCGTACCCGCACCCAGCCGCGTCAGCAACGCCGCCATACCCGCCTGCAACACCATGAACACCGTCGCGCCACTACGGCCCGCCAGAGCGCACAGGTTCCGATGCAGCTCACCGTCCAGTTCAAAGGCCAGGCTGGCACCCGCGTAGGACGCCTTCGGCGGCCGCGGCCGGTCGGTGGGAAGATTCAGCTGCTCCGGCAGGTCCGCCAACTGCACCTTCCAGTACGCCACCTGCCGCGACAGGACACTGTCCGGATCAGACTCATCCCCCAGCAACTCCCGCTGCCACAACGTGTAATCCGCATACTGCACCGGCAACTCCGACCACGCCGGCACCCGCCCCGCGGATCGAGCCGAATACGCCTCGACGATGTCGCGGGCGAGAGGACCCATCGACCAGCCGTCGCAGGCGATGTGATGGATGAGAAGCAGCAGCACGTGGTCGTCGTCACAGGCGAACAGCGATACCCGGACCGGGATCTCTTCGGAGAGGTCGAACCCATGACGAGCCGCGGTTTCCAGAGCTTCCGGCAGCTCCCGCTCGCTGACCGACCAGGTCTCCCACCACAGCTCCGCCCGGTCCGGCGGGACCACCCGCTGCCGGGGTTCGCCGTCCTGCTCGGGGAACATGGTGCGCAGCGGCTCATGCCGGCTCACCACATCCAGCAGTGCCGCCCGCAGTGCCGTCCGGTTCACATCGCCGGACAGCCGCAGGGCCAAGGGCATGTTGTACGTCGCCGACGGGCCCTCGAGCTTGTGCAGGAACCACAGTCGTCGCTGGGCGAAGGACAGCGGAATGGTCTCCGGGTGCTCCATCGCCACCAGGGCCGGGCGTGCCGTACGGTCACCGTCCAGTCGCTGGGCCAGTCCGGCGACCGTGGGGGCGTCGAAGACGGTGGCGATGGCCACCTCCACACCCAGCACACTGCGGATCCGGCTGACCAGCCGGGTCACCAGCAGCGAATGCCCGCCCAGATCGAAGAAACCGTCATCCACGCCGACCCGGGACACCCCCAGCACCTCGGCGAACAGCCCGCACAGCACCTCCTCCTGCGGCGTACGCGCAGCCCGCCCACCGCCGATCGCAGCGTCCGGCACTGGCAATGCTGTGCGGTCCAGCTTGCCGTTACGGGTCACTGGAATCGCGCCGATCGCCACCAGCTGCGACGGAACGAGGTGAGCCGGCAACCGCTCGGTGAGCAGGTCCTTCACCGAAGCCAGGACGTTTCCTATGTCCCTGACCGCGGCCGGGTTGTTGACCAGCGGGCCTGGCACGGTGGAAGCGCGGCAGAGACCGCGTACCACCTGACCGCCAAGTGCGGTCGGCGAGATGACGGCGTCGAACAGTTCCGGGCGTTCGTGGTTCCAGGTCGTCACGACGGCCAGCCCGTGCCGTTCCCCCCACTGGACGATGTCCTCCGGGTCGACGGCGGCCGCGGCCTCGGCGTCGTCCCGCCGGCGTCGGTCCAGCGCATCCGGCGCGGCCTTTTCCCCGGCGAGCCGGGCATTGACCAATCCCGAGATGCGCACAGGCCCGTCGACCTCGGTCGGCAGATCGTCGAGCCCGGACACCTCCCGGCCCCACCGCAGCTCGGGGGTTCCGGCGAGCGACACCGGGTCGTTGTCACCAGGGCCGTGCGCGTCGAAGGCGTGCAGCACCACTTCGTAGCGGTGACGGGTCAGTTCGTTGTGGTGGCCGCCGCGCTTCAGCCGTACGTCGACCGCGCCGAAGCGACCGTCGGTTTCGGCGAGTGTGATGAAGTACTCCGGTGCGACCAGCAGTTCCTTCTCCAGCAGCACCGCACGTTCCACCGCGGCGTGCAACCGGGCGGTGTCCTTGGCGAGTCCGTACCGTCCGCCTTGCACCGCGGTATGCAGGGTGCGTACCGAATGGAGGTTGCGGATATCGCCCAGGATGATCCGGCCACCCGGCGCCAGCAGTTCCGTCGCGTGTCCGAGGACCTTGGTCAGGTAGTCGCCGGACGGGAAATACTGCACCACGGAATTGAGCACGATGGTGTCGAAGAACCCGGTCGGCAGCCCGTCGGTGTCATCGGCGGGCCGGCAGCTCAGTCGGACCCGGTCGGCCAGGCCCGCTTGCTCCACCCGGCCCGAGAGCCGGTCGATCACGACGGGAGAGAGGTCCGTTCCCCAGTAGGCCTCGCAGTGCGGGGCCACATGGGCGAGGAGCAGTCCGGAACCCACACCGATCTCCAGCACCCGCCGGGGTGCGAACTCCCGGATCCGGGCCACGGCGGCGTCCCGCCATTCCCGCATTTCCGCCAGGGGGATCGGCTTGCCCGTGTACGAGCTGGTCCACCCGGCGAAGTCCTCCCCGAATCCATCGGCCCGGGAACCGGCGGACACCGCGCCATGGACTTCCCGCCACTCGGCGACCTGGTCCTCTGCCGCCGGATCCCCGGCGTTCGCCGCGGGCACGACATAGCCGACCAGCCGCTGGTCATCGGGATCGTCCTCCCGGACGACCACCACGGCCTGCTCCACGGCGGGGTGGGTGAGCAGTGCGGCCTCGATCTCGCCCGGCTCGATACGGAAGCCCCGCACCTTGATCTGGTCGTCCGCGCGACCGACGAACACCAGTTCCCCGCCGGCGGTCCACCGGACCACGTCGCCGGTCCGGTACATCCGCGAACCCGGCGGCCCGAAGGGGGCGGCCACGAACCGGTCGGCGGTCGGTCCGGGTCGGTTCAAGTAGCCGCGGGCCACCTGCGCGCCCCCCACGAACAGCTCGCCCGGCACACCCGGCGGCACCGGCCGCAACCGGTCGTCCAGTACAGCCAGCGTCGTGTTGGCCACGGGCCTGCCGATCGGGACGGTGTGCCCGCCGCGGCGGGAGCGGTCCGCCACCGCCGAGGCCACCTGAACCGTCGTCTCGGTCGGCCCGTAGAGATTGATCACCGGGCAGCCCCAGGCGGACTCGACCTCTTCGGCCAGCCCGGCGCCGAGAGCCTCGCCTCCGGAGAAGATACGGGTCATCGCGTGGGCCGACGGTGGTGCCGGGAGCGCGGCCAGCAGCGAGGGGACGAACTGGGCCGTGGTGACGCGGTCGCGGACGATGAGGTCGACCAGCCGCCGCGGATCGCGTAGGACATCGTCCGGGGCGACGCACACCGTCGCGCCGGTCAACAGGGGCAGCCACATCTCCCACCCGGCGGCGTCGAATCCGACGGCCGTGCGGAAGAGGACCACATCACGGCCGTCGAACGAGTGGGCCGCCCGCAGCCACTGGAGCTGCCCGGCCAGGCCCCGCTGCTCGACCACGACCGCTTTGGGCCGCCCGGTGGAACCGGAGGTGTAGATCACATAGGCGGGGTGGGCGCCGTTCAGGGGAAGGGTGCGCTCTCGGTCCGTCACCGGGCCGCCGGACAGCTCCGCGAGCCGCGCGCGGATCTCCGGATCGCTCAGGTCCACCAGGGCGGGCTGCCCGGCACCGTCCGGCAGGGGTACGTCCTGACAGGTGACGACGAGCACCGGGCCGGCGTCGGCGATCAGGGACCTGAGCCGTTGGGCCGGGTCTCCGGAATGGAGCGGCAGGTAGGCCGCGCCGGACTTCAGCACGGCCAGGAGCGCGACGAGGAGCTCCGCCGACCGCGGCAGAGCGACCGCGACCAGCCGTTCAGGGCCGGCACCCCGGGAGATGAGCAGCCGGGCCAACCGGTTGGCCCGCTCGTCGAGCTCGGCGTAGGTCAGGGCCGACCCGCCGCAGACCACCGCGACGGCCTCCGGGGTGCGGGCGGCCTGAGTGGCGAGCAGGTCCGGGAGCAGCCCAGCCTGTTCGGCGACCGGGCCGCGCCCATGGGTCAGTACGGCCTCCCGCTCGGCCGCACCGACGAGCTCGACCTGCCCGATCCGGACGCGGGGATCGGCGGTCACGGCACGCAGGAGCCGCTCCCAGCGCTCCACCAGCCGCCGCACGGTCTCCTCGTCGAAGAGGTCGGTGGCGAACTCCACCGAACCCTCCAGCCCGGCCGGGACACCGTCGCCGTCCCGGACCTCACTGAGCGAGACCAGTACGTCGTAGCGGGCGGCACCGGTGCCGACCGCCTGCTGCCGCGCTTCGAGCCCGGGCAGCTCGAACCGGCCCTCGGGCGCGTTCTGCAAGGTGAGGGCGACTTGGAACAACGGATGGTGGGCCGGGGACCGCTTGGGATTGAGCACCTCCACGAGGTACTCGAACGGGACGTCCTGGTGGGCGTACGCCGCGAGGCTCGTCTCCCGGACCTGGTCCAGCAGATCCGCGAACTCGGGATCTCCCGAGGTGTCGGTGCGCAGCACCAGCGTGTTGACGAAGAACCCGACGAGGTCGTCCAGCGCCGCGTCGGTACGTCCCGCGATGCCACTGCCGAGCGGAATGTCGGTGCCCGCGCCCAGCCGGGTCAGGAGCGCCGCCATCCCCGCCTGCAGCACCATGAACACGGTGGCGCCGCGCTCGGCCGCCAGCGCCGCGAGACCCCGGTGCAACTCGCCGTCCAGGGCAAAGGTCGTGGTGGCACCCTCATACGAGGCCACCGCGGGCCGCGGCCGATCCGTCGGGAGGCTCAACTGGTCGGGCAGGCCGGCCAGTTGCCTTGTCCAGTAGGTGACCTGCCGGGACAGCACACTGTCCGGATCGGTCTCCTCACCCAGCAGCTCCCGTTGCCAGAGGCTGTAGTCCGCGTACTGCACGGGCAATTCCGCCCAAGCCGGAGCCCGTCCTACGGTGCGAGCCGCGTACGCCGTGACGATGTCACGGGCCAGCGGCTGCATCGACCAGCCGTCACCGGCGATGTGGTGGATCAGAATCATCAGTACGTGCCGGCCGCCACAGGCGAAGAGCGACGCCCGGACAGGAATCTCGGAGGAGAGTGCGAACGGATGGCGTGCCGCGGCTTCCAAAGCCGCCGGCAGCTCCCGTTCGGTGACCGTGCGGGTCTCCACGCTCCACTCCACCTGGTCGGCGGCGATGATCCGCTGCCAGGGCTGACCGTGGTGTTCGGGGAACACCGTGCGCAGCGATTCATGCCGCCCCACCACATCCAACAGCGCGGCACGCAGAACCCGCTGGTCGATCTCGCCGATCAGCTCAAGTGCGAAGGGCATGTTGTAGGTGGCTGAGGGTCCTTCGAGTTTGTGGAGGAACCACAGTCTGCGCTGGGCGAAGGAGAGCGGGATGAGGTCCGGGCGCGGCAT
>NZ_JBIRQH010000045.1:0-7905 GCF_044333095.1 Streptomyces sp. NPDC021100 | reverse complement strand
CGCGCGGTCTGCTCCGCAGACACGACGCGCCGTCGCTACGCGACGGAAGAACCACCGAACTCCGTTCGGTGTTTCCGTGACTCCGTCACGGAAATCCGGTCCACTCCGTGGCCCGGGAGGCCAACTCCGTTGGCCTCGGGCTCGGATCGCTCCGCGATCCGGCCTGGCGGAACACGCTCCGCGTGTTCCGAGGCTGGCTGGGGGTTGGCGGTGTCTCGGGTGGTGAGGAGTCAGCGGGTCGGCATTTCGTGCCGTTGGGGCCGGCTGTAGGTGGGAGGTGCCGGACAGGGTTGGCAGCGAGGCTGCGGGCCGTCAGAGCCGAATGGATCGGATCTTCAAACCGGTGGTGTGCGTCATTCTGTCAGGGCCGCTATGTTATGGAGCGGCAAGGCACCCCTGATCCGGGCCGTGAGGGATCGGGGCGGTATGCCGAGCGTAGCGATAATGTCGTTCAGAAAGACGACAGAATGGCAAACCGTCCGGCCTTGCGATTCTGTAATAACCGGCTTCCAGCGGACCTGATAAAGCGTCAGTTACGATCGAGGTAGGGACATTTAATGCCGGGGAAAGAGCTGTTTCCGCATCAGGTGGAGGCGGTCGATGCCGTCCTGCGCGTGCTTCAGAAGCCCGCCGACGGGAACATGCCGGCCGAAGGGCTGCGGACCCAGGTCATCGCCGCGACCGGCTCGGGCAAG
The DNA here is from genome assembly GCF_044333095.1 of Streptomyces sp. NPDC021100. NCBI lineage: Bacteria > Bacillati > Actinomycetota > Actinomycetes > Kitasatosporales > Streptomycetaceae > Streptomyces > Streptomyces sp. NPDC021100. The sequence continues at coordinate 7,210 of NZ_JBIRQH010000045.1, read as the reverse complement.
ACACTGGTCGCCGCCGAGGCCGCACAAAAACTGGCCGCGCGACGGGTACTGGTCCTCGTGCCGACTCTGGATCTCCTGACACAGACCGCGGCCGCATGGCGCAAGGACGGCCGTACGGGGGCGATGATCGGGGTCTGCTCGCTACGGGCCGGCGACTGCGGCGGCATGCCCTGTACGACGGACCCGGCCGAGCTCGCGGCGTGGCTGCGGGGGCTGGAGCGGGTGACGGCGTTCGCCACCTACGCCTCCGTCGGTCTCGGCCTCCTCCAGCGCGCACACGCCCAGGGCCTGGGCGTGTGGGACCTGATGGTCGTGGACGAGGCCCACCGCACCAGCGGAGACGCGGGAAAGCCCTGGGCAGCTGTACACGACCAGACCAAAATCCCGGCGATCCGCCGCCTCTACATGACCGCCACACCCCGCGTCTGGGAAGCAGCCGGGAGCAGTCGTGACGAGGAGCCGCGCCTGATCGCGAGCATGGCCCCCGACTCCCCCTTGTTCGGCCCCGTGGCGTTCAAGCTCACCCTGTCCGACGCCATCAGCCGCGGCCTGGTCGCCCCCTACCAAGTCGTCTGCGTCGACATCACCGACCCCGAACTCCACCAGGCGCACCAGGTTGTTGGCCCGGGAGCAGACGCAGTGCGGGGGGCACGGTTGGCGGCGCTGCAGGCCGGGGTTCTGACCGCGGCGGCGCAGGAGGGGCTGCGGAAGGTTCTGGCCTTCCACAGCAAGGTCAGCGAGGCCGAGGCCATGGCCGAAGGCGTCGCCGGCGCCGCCGAGCGGCTCTGGCAGGACGATCCGCGCCGGTTCCCGGCGCCGGAGCGGGTGTGGGCCGACTGGCTGTGCGGCGAGCACGCCCCCGGCCACCGGAGGGCCGTGCTGGAGGAGTTCGCCTCCGACGTCATCGAGGACCAGGACGAGCTGCGGCCGGCAGCGCTGCGCGTGCTGAGCTCCGTGAAAGTGCTCGGTGAAGGGGTCGACACGGCAAATTGTGATTCCGTCGCCTTTTGTGATGCGCGCGGGTCGATGATCGACATCGTGCAAATGGTTGGCCGCGCCCTTCGAATGAAGCCCGGGGAGGGGAAGATCGCGTCACTAATCGTTCCGGTATTTCTCGCACCGGGTGAAAGACCGGACGAAATGCTGACCTCCCCGGCCTACGGAACCCTCGCGAAGATCCTCGAAGCACTCCGCGCCCACGACACCGACACCATCGAAGCCCTCGCCGACCCCCGCGTGCGCAGCGGCAGTTATGGGCCCGAGGAGGAAGCCGGAGCCGAAGGCGGCCGGGAACGGCCGGAAGGAGAGCGGGGGCCGAGTGCGCCCGCGCGGGAGCTGCTGAAGTTCAGCACACCCCGGGACCCGGCCCTGCTGGCCCGGTTCGTGAAGCTGCGGGTGATCGAGCCCGAGAACGCCTTCTGGCGCCGCGGCATCGAAGTGTGCGTGCGGTATGTGAAGGAGACCGGCGCGGAGGGGTTGCGGGTGCCGTACGACTTCATCACTCCGGACGACTGGGTACCGGCCGGGTTTCCTCTGGGGACGTGGCTGGCGGACCAGCGGCGTTTCAACAAGGCCGGACGCGTGGCTCCGGCCCGGGTAGCCGAGCTCGACAGGCTCGGGATGGTCTGGTCCCACCAGGACATCGCATTCGAGGAAGGGCTCGCCGCCGCCCGCGCGTGGGCCGCCGTCCACGGGCACTTCCTGCCGCCCGCCACCGCCACCTGGAACGGCTACCCCGTCGGGACCTGGGCCAAGAACCAGCGCACCGCAGCCCGGCTCGCGGATGCCATCGCCGAGCAGCGCGCGGCCGGCCTCCCCGTCGAATCCAGGTCCAAGGCGCTCACCGAAGCGCGGCGCGAAGCCCTGGAGGAGATCGACCCGGGATGGTGCCCGGCCTGGGATGCCGGCTGGCAGCGCTGCTTCCGTCTTGCCCAGGCACAGGTCGAGGCCGGCGGGGCCCTGCCGATGGTGGCAGGCGAGGTGATCGTGCAGGGCGAAGACCTCGGACGCTGGGCAACGGCCTGCCGCCTGGGCTGGGACGACTTGCTACCGGTCCAGCAGTGGCTGCTCGAAAGCGTCCTCGGCCTCACCCCGGCCGAGGAGCACGAACGGCCCGTGAAACGCACACAGGGAGACAAGTGGGCCCTCAACCTCCAGGCAGCACGGCAGTACCACGCACGCGAAGGACACCTCAACGTCCCCAGAAAACACGTGGAGACCGTGGGTGACCAGCTGGTCAAGCTCGGCACCTTCATCGACAACACCCGCCGCAGGGCCGACAAACTCACCCCACAACGCCGCACAGACCTCAACACCCTCGGCATCCGCTGGATTAGTGGCGCGGCGGGCAAGGGCATCCGGTAGGAGGCGGACCGGAATGCGGCAGGGCCCGGATCCGTACGGATCCGGGCCCTTTTCAGCAGTAGCGGGGACAGGATTTGAACCTGCGACCTCTGGGTTATGAGCCCAGCGAGCTACCGAGCTGCTCCACCCCGCGTCGGTAATTCCTACAGTACGCCATCAGGAGTCGGGCGAGAACCTGGGATTCGAAGGCGCCCGGCATCGCCCTTGCCCTACAAGCGGTGCGATCAGTAGGGAGCGTCCAACTCGGCGAGCAGCGACGGGTTGACGATGCGGACGATGGCCTCAACATCGTTCCGGTTCGCGCTCGGCCACAGTTCGGCGCGCGCGGATCGGTACTTCGCTGCAAGGCGCTCCCGCTTGTCGGCGGGAAGTTGCGCGGCCCGGTCCGGGTGCGAGTTGTGTGCATTGTCCGCGATCTTCACGAGTGTTGCTTGAGGGTCGACGGTGATACGGCGGATCTTCTCCTTGTATGTCATCCCCGACTGGTTGGTCACCGCTTCGACAATCTCGACGACCCGGGTCGGCACGCCCGTCTCCCGCAGACGCTCGGCGGTCCAGTCGGTGTCTTCCAGGAGGTCGTGCAACAGGCCCGCCATGACGAGTTCGTCGCCGAACGGGCTGAGCCCGGCGGCCACCGCCCGGACGTGTTCGATGTACGGCACTCCGATCTTGTCGGTCTGCCCGGCATGTGCACCGTCGGCAAGAATCTCGATCTCATGGACAGAGATCACGTTCACTCCTTCGTCGGTCCTTCGTAACGGTGACATGAGGACTCGCCGCCGACATCTGGGTTCGGCCGACCCGAAGCGTGGGAGTGCGACCGGTCTCGCGCTGTGAGGCGGCACCGTTCTTTCGCAGGTGCAGGCGCCGCCAGACTCACGTTTCGACGCAGGCGCTCACAGCCGGCGCGCGGAGACCACCTTCTGCCGTGGCCGGTCTTCTACGCGGCGAAGCCGACGTTGGTGACGTACTCGTACTGACCCCATTGTGAGCCCAGGTCGACGATCGTGTCGTCCCAGGCGGCGTCAAGGCCCTGGTGGTCACCGGCCGCCCAGGCGCCGACGATCCTGTCCCAGCGGCGCACGTTCATCGTCCGGTACTCCACGACCCGCTGGAGCTGGCGGGGCACCTGGGACTGATTGAGGGGGTGGATCTCCACCCGGGTCCCACGTCCCTCACGGTTCAGGCGCTTGAGGAGATGCCGGGCGACGTTCTGCCGGCGCACCGCCCGGTACGCGGCGTCGATCCTGGCCAAGTTCGCCTTCGACGGCGCTCTCTTGCCCTCCAGCCACGCCTTCAGCGTCCGGTCGGTGACGGCCAGCCCGGTCTCCTTGACGGCCTGGCGGCTCTTGCCCGACCTCGTCAGGTAGTGCAGACGCGCTATCCAGCCGCGCCTGGCGGTCACGGGAGTCGCGATGCCGCCTGCGAGCTCGTCGAGCTTGCGCGCGACCGCATCGCTGCCCCTGATGCCCCGGGCCCCGAACTTCCCGAAGTCGAGGTTCTTCTCCGGCATTACCCCTCTTCCTCCCCTTCCGTTCCGACATCCTCGGTGGTGTCGGTTCCGGCGGTGTAGGTGTCCTTGACCTTGACTTCGGTAACGCCACGCCCCTCGGGGAAGACACTGCGCCAGTCGCCGATGACGTGGAGTTCGTCGGTGCCCATCGCCCGGACGACCGTCAGGCCCTCGTCATGGGCCTTGAGCGCCTTCAGCCACAGGTTGGAGAACGCCTGGGAGCGGATGATGTGCATCCAGTCCGGGCGGTAGAGCTCACGGTTGTAGTTCGACTCCCCCATCGTCGAGACGAACTTGGAGTACATCGCCTTCACATACTCCAGCGTCACCTCGTCGCCCTCGGCGATCGCGGTGTCACGGGCGTCCTTCAAAGCGATACGGAACTTCTCCAAGAGGTTCTCCGTGGCACCGGAGGTGTAGGACCGGTGGATCTCCGGGGGCGCGCACAGCGCGTACTTCGGGCCGGACAGGCGCAGCAGCAGGCGCAGGGTCGGTTCGGTCACCCACAGCGGGCCGGGTTCGTCGCGTTGGCCGATCGGGTTCGGCAGGACCGCCTCGTGTTCCCAGGGGGGCGGGGTGATCAGGTGGACACCGGCGCGGCGGCGGTCGTGGGGACGGCCGGTGGAGTGCTCGAGCTGGCCGAGGGGGAGGTGGGTTTTGAGGGCGGAGAGGTAGGCGCCGTTGATGTCGAGCGCGGTCACCTCATGACGGCCGGGCGGCAGCTCGTGGCGGGTCCATTTCGGGCGGGCTTCCCAGATCTGGTCGGCGCCGCGGGAGGACTGCTTCTTGAGGATGTCGGGGATCCAGGGGTGGGCGACGATGTCATAGCGAGCACCTTTGCGGGTCTCGTCCAGCAGGCGCATCGCGTCCGGGATCGCCTTCTTCAGCAGTGCGGCCGTGGCTGCCTCGACGTCACCGTGGTGCTCGGCGAGCGCGCCCTTGACCGCCCGGCGGATCAGATCGGCCGGCCCGGACGGCTCCTGGAAGGCGCGACGGGACGGGCCCTGGGAACGCTCGGCGGAACGCGGCGGTGTGCGTGATGTGCGCGCCGCCGGTTTCCCGGCCGGAGCGGCCTGGGGCTGGACGGGCGCTGTGACGGGCTGAGCGGGCGGCACGGTCGGCTGGGCGGGCGTGGCAGGCGTGGCAGGCGTGGCGGGCGTGGCAGCGGTTGTCCGACAGTCGGCCGGGGAAAGGTGCTGGGCGAACCCCGCCACCCGCGTCCCGGCCGGTTGCCCGCACAGCACACACGGCTCAGGCTCGGCGAGGACCTCCACCTCATCAGCGTCACCGCCTTCTTCGGGCACCGGGGACAGCGGAGGAGCATCAGTGACGGCAGGGGGCTGGGCCGCAGCCGGCTCGGCGGCAGACAGAGCAACCAGGGCAGCACCCGTGGCGGTGCCGGTGGCAGCGCCGGTGCCGGTGCCGGTGGCGGTGCCAGTGCCGGTGGCGGTGCCAGTGCCGGTGGCGGTGCCAGTGCCGGTGGCGAATTTGGCGGCCAGCCCGTCCAGGAGGTAGGCATACTTGGTGCGGGTATCGCCGACCGGATCCCTGTCCTTCTCCCAAGCGGCGACCGTGGACGGGCTCACCCCGAGTGCCCGGGCCACCTGCGCCTTGGACAACCGGGCCTGCTCCCGCAGCTCCTGACGGACCCGGGCAGCGGGGAGCTCGGCCTGGGGACCGACGACGGCGAGCAACGAGTCGATCGCCTCGAAATCACTCACCGGACCGCCCTCTTCTCAGCGTGGGCGGCACGACGACGGGCGGCGGGAAGCGTCTCACATGCCCGAGTCGGGCCCGCCAACAGATCCAGCGCGGCGATCTCGTAGTACCCGGCCAGGACATCGACATCACGCAGAGTCCACGACGTGGCCCCGGACTGCCGGCGCGAAACCTGCGTCTGCGTCAGCCCGAGCACCGCAGCAACCGCCCGCTGCGAATCACCTGTCGCCTGCATCAACGCCGCCACCGCCAACCGCAACGACTCCTCCAGACTCAATCCCACGGCCCACACCATACTCGACAGTGATGCATATTACGCATCAAAGCCCGTGTAACAAGGCTCTGGAATGCTCAGACGCTTTCAACGCTGCGGAGCGCGGTGAGGGGCGTGCTGTGCTGTGGGGCATCGTGCGGGCAGGTCCAGAAGTCTTGAAGAGAGAGGGGAGGCGACCGCCGGCGCGGTGGCCGCCACCGCGGTGGCGTGGTCGCGCGGAATGAGCGACGGGCTCCGAGGCGGCACCAGGACCCCTGGGCACACCGAAGCCCCCTTGCCTTGAGCCCTTCCACCGCGCGCGCAGACGGCAACGACAGGGAACCGGCGAACGACCCCCGCCCCCCCTTCGCGTTGCCCCTCCACCGTCCGCACGGCCCGCAAACACAGGATCCAGGCGATGCCGGCACCCCCCCACCCCGGCAGAAAAAAAGGAAACATCGCCGATTCACCTTGGAAAGACAGACGTCAGGGCGCGGCGGATCCTTCAAAACTGCCGATACCGACCCGGGTACGGGCCCGGCGTGGATGGGATCACCCCGCCGGGACCCCACGCCGCGGACAGGCGTTGACAAGGGCCGCCCTCGTAGGCACCCAACGGCTCGACAGAAGAGGAAGCGCAGGACGCAGAAACCGTCTTGAGACCGGGAAATCCCCAGCCGCGCGCGAGATGGACCACCCGACAGCACAGCAAGGCCGGCACGGGGGTCGCCGGCCCAGCGCCGCAGTGCCCGACGCGGCCGACCGGACCGTCGACCGCTCCGGAAAGCGGCCGGAGCGCGGGGACCGGGGCGCGGGTCCCAGGCCGGCGATCACTGCAGGAGCGGTGCGAGCTCTTCGCGTACCCCGCGTGATGGATCACTCCGGGGTGCCCTGGCCCCTGTCTGGCGGCGATGACCGGCCGATAAGAGGAGACAAGCCGCCCGACAGACGGATCCCATGGCATCCGCAGCCCGTGGGCTGGTGGGTGTACGGACGCCGCTTGGGGCACGGCAACCGCGCGAAAGTCAGCAACGGCCATCGCGGCAGCTGCAGGGGCTGCGCCTGTCCGCTTCCCGCGGGCCGTGGCGCCGCAAGCATGGCAGTGCTCCTGCCGACGGCTTTGGGCGACACCCTGTGGCACAGCGGCCGAAGCACCAGGCCGGACTTCAGACGGCTGCCGCGAGGGCGTGTGAGCCGGCCCCCCATCCACCCACGCCCACGCCTGCGCCTGCGCCCGGTCACAGCCGACGCTCCTTACCCCCGTCTGTGAGCACCTTTCATCCCGGCCCTTGAGGATGAAAGGGCTGATCAGAGGGATGGGTGACGTGGCAGGGCCCCTCGTCGTTGGCGTGGTGATTCCA
>NZ_JBIRQH010000044.1:0-8392 GCF_044333095.1 Streptomyces sp. NPDC021100 | reverse complement strand
GTCAACCCATTCGACGCACCATCCTGATTCACCGCCGAACCCCGCACCACCGCCAACACCCGATGCCCCAACCGTTGCGCATCCGACAACCGCTCCAGAACGAGGACGCCGATCCCCTCCCCCCACGCCGTACCGTCCGCGCCGGCGGCGAACGCCTTGCAGCGACCATCCGCGGCCAGCCCCCGCTGCCGGCTGAACTCCACGAACCCGGACGGCGTGGCCATCACCGCCACGCCCCCGGCAAGCGCCATGGAGCATTCGCCCCGGACGAGGGACTGGGCCGCCAGGTGCAGGGCCACCAGCGATGACGAGCACGCCGTGTCCACCGTCATCGCCGGGCCTTCCAGCCCGAACGTGTACGCCACCCGGCCCGACACGACGCTCCCGGCCGTGCCCGTGACCAGGTAGCCCTCGGCCCGGTCCGCCGCGCGGTGGACGAGGATCGAGTAGTCGTGGCTGTCGGTGCCGGCGAACACCGCCGTCCGGCTGCCCCGCAGCGAGGAAGGGTCGATGCCCGCCCTCTCGAACGCCTCCCAGGACACCTCCAGCATCAACCGCTGCTGTGGGTCCATGGCGGCCGCTTCGCGCGGGCCGATCCCGAAGAAGTCGGCGTCGAACTCGGCCGCGTCGTGCAGGAAGCCCCCCTGGGTGACGTACGAGGTGCCGGGCCGTTCGGGATCCGGCGAGTACAGGGCCTCCAGGTCCCAGCCGCGGTCCGAGGGGAAGCCGGAGATGGCGTCCCGCCCCTCGGCCACCAGCTCCCACAGGTCCTCCGGGGACCGGACGTCACCTGGGTAGCGGCATGCCATACCGACGATCACGACGGGGTCGTCGTCCACACTGGTCAGGGGGGTGTCGACCCGCTTCCCCGCCGACTCTGCTCCCGTGAGTGTGGTGCGCAGGTGCTCGATCAGGGCCTGTGGTGTCGGGTAGTCGAAGACGAGGGTGGAAGCGAGTCGCAGGCCGGTGGCGGCGTTCAGCCGGTTACGCAGTTCGACGGCGGTCAGCGAGTCGAAGCCCAGTTCCTTGAAGGTCTGGGTGTCCTCCACCGAACCGGCCGAGGAGTGCCCGAGCACGCTCGCCACCTCGGTCCGGACCAGCCCCAGGAGCACCTGCTGCTGCTCGGGCACCGGGAGCCCGGCCAACCGCATGACGAGAGAGGACGCGGTGTCGGAGGACGGCACGTCCCGGCGGACGGTACGCCGGCCGGCTCCTCCCTTCACCAGTCCACGCAGAAGCCGTGGGGTGGCTTGGGGGTTGGTGCGGAGGGTGTCGCTGTCCAGGCGCAGGGGCAGCAGGACGGATTCCGGACGGGCAAGGGCGGCGTCGAACGCGGCCAGCCCCTCCCCCTCGGACAAAGGCACCAGCCCCGCCCGAGCCATCCGGCCCACATCCACCCCACCCAACCCGCCCGCCATCCCCCCACCCGACGAAGCCCAAGGACCCCACGCCAACGACTGCGCCGGCAAACCAGCCGCCCGACGGAACCGCGCCAAACCATCCAAACACGCGTTCGCAGCCGCATAGCTGGCCTGCCCCGGGCCACCGAGGACACCGGCAGCCGAAGAGAAGAGAACGAACGCCGACAGATCACGGCCGAGCGTCAGCTCGTGCAGATTCCACGCCGCGTCCACCTTCGGACGCAACACCGACGCCACACGCTCGGAGGTCAGCGACTCCACCACACCGTCGTCCAACACCCCCGCCGCATGCACCACGGCCGTCAGACCCGGTACCCGCTCCAGCACCGCCGCCAGGGCCTCACGATCGGACGCATCACACGCCTCGACAGCGACCTCCCCCGCCCCCAAAGCCGACAACTCCTCCACCAACTCCACAGCACCAGGCGCCTGAAGACCACGACGGCTGACAAGGACGAGACGACGCACCCCGTGCTCCGTCACCAGGTGCCGGGCCACCAACGCACCCAGCACACCCGTCCCACCAGTGACCAGCACCGCACCCGCCGGGTCCAGCGGCGCGGGCAAGGTCAGCACCACCTTGCCCACATGCCGCGCCTGACTCATATAGCGGAACGCCTCCCGAGCCCGGCGCACATCCCACACCGTCACCGGAAGCGGCTCAAGAACACCCCCCTCGAACAGCACCACCAGCTCGGCCAACATCTCACCGATCCGCTCCGGACCCGCCTCGATCAAGTCGAAGGCCTGGTAGGCCACACCGGCGTAGGCGTCCGCGACCGTTCCCTCATCGCGGATGTCGGTCTTGCCCATCTCCAGGAACCGGCCGCCGCGCGCCAACACCCGCAACGAAGCGTCCACGAACTCCCCGGCCAGCGAGTTCAACACCACATCCACACCACGACCACCCGTAGCCGCCAGGAACCGCTCCCCGAACTCCAACGACCGAGAGGAGGCGATGCGCTCATCGGCAATCCCCATCCCCCGCAGGACATCCCACTTCCCCGGACTCGCCGTAACCCACACCTCCGCACCCAAATGCCGGGCCAACTGCACCGCCGCCATCCCCACACCACCAGCAGCCGCATGCACCAACACCGACTCACCCGACCGCACACCCCCCAAATCCACCAACCCGTAATACGCGGTCAGGAAGACGAGGGGAACCGATGCGGCCTGGGCGAACGACCAGCCGTCGGGAATCCGCGCGACCATGCGGTGGTCGGCCACCGAGTAGGTGCCGAACGCGTCGGGAATGACGCCGAACACTCGGTCACCCACGACGAGTTCGCCGACGTCCGAGCCCACCTCGACGACGATGCCGGCGCCCTCGACGCCCATCGCGGCGTCGCCCGGATACATTCCGAGTGTGATCAGCACGTCACGGAAGTTGAGCCCGGCGGCTCGCACGGCGATGCGGACCTGACCCGGTTGCAGGGGGCGGTCGGCCGTGTCGGAGGGCAGTGGGGAAAGGTTTTCCAGGATGCCCTTCTCCGTCGTGCCGAGGCGCCAGGCCGGCTCGGGCGGGAGGGCGAGGAGGCCGTCGTACCCGGCGGGTACCGCCTCGGGGATGAAGACCTCGCCGTCGCGCACGGCGACCTGTTCGGGAGCGTTCCCGAACGCCGCCGGGAGGGCCTCTCGCGATGTGTCGCGGTCGTCGGTGTCCAGCAGGACGAACCGTCCGGGGTGCTCCGACTGTGCGGAACGGACCAGCCCCCAGGCCGCGGAGGCGGCGGGGTCCACCACGCGTTCGCCGGCTCCTACGGTCATCGCGCCCTGCGTGACGAACACCAGCCGCGAGGAGGCGAACCGCTCATCGGCCAGCCAGTCCTGCACCAAGGACAGGGCCCGGCGGGACATCCGGTGGACGCGGGACACCGGGTCCGCGGGATCGGCGTCGTCGCCGTCCGCCACCCGTACCAGCACGGCTTCGGGAACGGCGGTCGCCTCGGCGAGGGTCTCTCGCAGGGCATCGAGGTCGGTGATCTCGACGCAGGAGGTGCCGCCGTTACCGGCTGTCGCGTCGGTGGGCGCGGGCGCCGGCACCCACTCGATCGCATAGAGGTACCGCCCTCGCCCGGGTGAGCCCGCCGCCCGGAGGTGGTCCGGTGCGACCGGCCGGAGCAGCAAGGAGGCGACCGAGGCCACCGGCCGTCCGCTCTCATCGCCGGCCGAGAGGGTGACGGTGCCGTCGGCATCGGCCGAGATCCGCACGCGCAGTGCCGCCGCCTCGGACGCGTACAGACGCACGCCGGTCCATGTGAAGGGAAGCCGTATGTCGGCGTCCTGGTCCGCGTCCAACGCCACCGGGTGGAGGGCGGCGTCGAGCAGGGCCGGGTGCAGGCCAAACCGGTCGGTCGCCATCCCGTCGGGCAGCGCGATCTCCGCGTAGAGAGCCCCGCCCTGTCGCCAGGCCGCGCGCAGTCCCCGGAACGCCGGACCGTAGTCCAAACCGAGTGCGCGCAGCTCGTCGTAGAAGCCGTCGATGTCGACCGGTTCCGCCTGCGCCGGGGGCCAGACCGTGAAGGCGTCGTCCTCCGGCCCGGGCTCCGGCACATCGGTGGTGCTCAGGACGCCGGTGGCGTGCCGTGTCCAGGGTGATTCGTCGGCCGGTCCGTCGCCCCGACCGCCTGGAGCCGGGAGTTCCGGCCGGGCGTAGACGGTGAACGGGCGGGATCCCGGTTCCGTCCCGGCGCCGACGACGAGCTGGAGGTGGACGCCGCCGCCTTCGGGAAGCAGGAGGGGCGCCTCAAGCGTCAGCTCGTCCACCTGGTCACAGCCGACCTGGTCGGCCGCGTGCAGCGCGAGCTCGACGAAGGCGGTGCCGGGCACGATGACGCGGCCGAGTACGGCGTGGTCGGCCAGCCAGGGGTGGGAATCGAGCGACAGCCTACCCGTGAAGAGCAGGGCGTCGTCGTCGGCCAGCCCGACTACCGCCCCGAGCAGCGGGTGCCCGGCGGAACGCTGGCCCAAGCCGGCCAGGTCACGGAGGGACGTCGGGGCGTCGAGCCAGTAGCGCTGCCGTTGGAAGGGGTAGGTGGGCAGGTCGACGCGGCGCGCTCCGCGTCCGGTGTGGACGGCCGCCCAGTCGACCGCCACCCCGCGTGCGTGGGCGGCGGCCAGGGCTTGCCACAACGCCGCCGGTTCAGGGTGGTCTTTGCGGAGGGTGGGGACGGCGGTGGCGGCGTCGTCCTGGGCGAGAGCGGAGAGGGTGCCGTCCGGGCCGAGCTCCAAATACGTGCGCACACCCTGCGCGCGCAGGGCCTGCACGCCGTCGTGGAAACGGACCGCCTCACGCACATGCCGCACCCAATACGCGGCGTCGAAATCCTCGTGGACACTGCCCGTCAGGTTCGACACCACCGGGATGCCCGGGGTGCCGTAGGTCACCGACTCGGCCACCGCACCGAACTCCGCCAGCATCGGCTCCATCAGCGGGGAGTGGAAGGCGTGACTCACCCGAAGCCGCTTCACCCGACGACCGCGCTCCTCCCAGAGCGACGCCAGCGCCGTTACCGACGCCTCATCCCCCGAGATCACCGTGGACGAGGGGCCGTTGACCGCCGCGATGTCCACACCGCCGGTCAGGGACTCGCGGACCTCCGCCTCCGACGCCTCCACCGCCACCATCGACCCGCCGGGGGGCAGTGCCTGCATCAACCGTCCCCGCGCCACCACCAACCGGCACGCATCCTCCAACGACAACACACCCGCCACATGCGCCGCCACCAACTCACCTACAGAGTGCCCCATCACGAAGTCCGGGCGCACACCCCACGACTCCACCAACCGGAACAGCGCCACCTCAACCGCGAACAGAGCGGGCTGCGCGAACTCCGTCCGATCGAGCCGCTCCTGGTCATCACCGAAGACGACATCCCTCAGCGGCAACTCCACCCGCTCACACACCGCATCAAACGCCTCCGCGAACACCGGAAACGCCCCATACAGCTCCCGACCCATACCGATGCGCTGCGACCCCTGCCCCGAGAACAGGAAGGCCGTCAGCCCCGCGCCGGCGGTCCCCCGGACGACGGACGGGGTGGCCTCGTCGGCAGCGAGCGAGAGAAGCGTCTCTCGCCATCCGTCCGGGCCCTCGGCTCCGTCCGTGGGAAGGAGGACGGCCCGGTGTTCGAGGTGAGCCCGTGATGTGGCCAGTGAGTAGCCGACGTCCAGAGGCCGGAGACCGGGGTGTTCGGCGATGTGGTCGGCCAGTTGCCGGGCCTGGGCGCGGAGTGCCTGGGCGCTGCGGGCCGAGAGCGGCCAGGGAAGAGGGCCGGTGCCGGTTGCCGGTGCCGGGTCGGCCGCGGGGTCCCCGGTCGCCGTCTCGCCGGCGGGGGCCTCCTCCAGGATGACGTGCGCGTTGGTGCCGCTGATGCCGAAGGACGAGACGCCGGCCCGCCGGGGGTGTCCGGTCTCGGGCCAGGGGACGGGCTCGGTCAGCAGGGAGACGGCGCCGGACGACCAGTCCACGTGGGGGGTCGGCTCGTCCACGTGCAGGGTGCGGGGCAGCAGGCCGTGCCGCATCGCCAGCACCGTCTTGATCACGCCCGCCACACCGGCGGCGCCTTGAGCGTGGCCGATGTTGGACTTCAGGGAGCCGAGCCACAGCGGACGGTCGGCCGGCCGATCCTGTCCGTACGTGGCCAACAGCGCCTGCGCCTCGATGGGGTCTCCGAGCCGGGTGCCGGTGCCGTGCGCCTCGACGGCGTCCACCTCGGCGGGTGAGACCCGGGCGTTGGCGAGGGCCTGGAGGATGACGCGCTGCTGGGCGGGTCCGTTGGGGGCGGTCAGGCCGTTGCTCGCACCGTCCTGGTTGACGGCCGAGCCACGGAGTACGGCCAGCACCTCGTGCCCGTTCCGCCGTGCCTCGGACAGGCGCTCCAAGAGCAGGAGCCCGGCGCCCTCGGCCCAGCCGGTGCCGTCCGCCGCCGCCGCGAAGGACTTGCACCGTCCGTCGGCGGACAGACCCCGTTGCCGGCTGAACTCGATGAACGCGCCCGGGGCCGCCATGACCGTGACGCCGCCGGCGAGTGCGTAGGAGCACTCGCCGCGGCGCAGGGCCTGGGCGGCCAGGTGCAGGGCCACCAGGGAGGAGGAGCACGCCGTGTCGACGGTCACCGCCGGTCCCTCCAGCCCGAAGGTGTACGCGAGCCGGCCGGACGCGATGCTGGCGGTGTTGCCCGTCATGATGTGCCCGACGAGGTTCTCGCCCGCCTCCTCGGGGCGCGGCGCGTAGTCCTGGCCGGTCAGGCCGACGAAGACGCCGGTGAGGCTGGACCGCATGGCGGCGGGGTCGATGCCGGCCCGCTCGAACGCCTCCCAGGCGATTTCCAGCAGCAGTCGCTGCTGGGGGTCCATCGCCAGCGCCTCCCTCGGGGATATTCCGAAGAAGGCCGGATCGAAATCGGCGACGTCGTGCAGGAATCCACCGTGCCGGGTGTAGAAGGTGCCGGTGCTCTCGGGGTCCGGGTCGTAGAGCGAGGCGAGGTCCCAGCCGCGGTCCTCGGGGAATTCCGATATGCCGTCGGTACCGCTCGACACCAACTGCCACAGATCCTCCGGGCGGCGCACACCGCCCGGTAGGCGGCAACTCATCGCGACGATGGCGATGGGCTCCTGCTCGGCCTCTTCCATTTCCCTGACACGCTGGCGGGTTTGGCGCAGGTCGGCCGTTACCAACTTGAGGTAATCGCGAAGAGTCTCTTCATTAGCCATTCCACGCCACCTATTCAGGGCAGGCCAATGACTCCCCGGCCGGCGACCACCGGGGCGAGCCATTGGGCACTTCACCAGACCTGACCGAAAGCTATGGGAGGCCCCAGGGGGGTTCAACCCCTACCCGGGCCCCTAGAAACCCCAACAGAACCGCCTGCCACCAGCCAAAACCGGGTGCGGGGCGGCCGGGGCCGCCCTTACCGCTACGACCGGCCCAGCTCCTCGTTGATGAGCGCGAAAATCTCCTCGTCCGTGCCGGATTCCAGCACGTCGACCGCCTCGTCGGCCGTACCGCCGCGCGACGCACTGCCCGGGTCGGACCACTTGGCGAGCAACGACTGCAACCGGACGACCACTTTGGCCCGCGTGGTGTTGTCCGAGGCCACGCTGGAAAGGGCCCTCTCCACGCTGTCCAGTGCCTCGAAGAGCGACCGCTCGGCCGACGGCGCATCCGGCAGCATTTCGGCGAGCAGCCACCTGGCCAGCGCCTCCGCATGGGGGTGGTCGAAGACGACGGTGACCGGAAGGCGGAGCCCTGTGGCGGCATTGAGTCGATTGCGCAGTTCGACGGCGGTCAGCGAGTCGAAGCCCAGCTCCTTGAAGGCCCGGCCCGGCTCGACGGAATCCGGGTCCGGAAGGTTGAGGACGACCGCCACTTCGCCGCGCACGAAATCGAGCACGGCACGTTGGCGTTCCGCGCCGGAGAGAGCTTCCAGCCGCGGCCTGAGCCCGTCGGCGCCTCGGTCCGGGACGACGGTTCGGCGGACCGGCGCACCGGCGAGTCCGCGCAGCAGTGGTGGGGTGGCTTGGGGATTGGTGCGGAGGGTGTCGCCATCCAGGCGCACAGGCAGCAGGACGGATTCCGGACGGGCAAGGGCGGCATCGAACGCGGCCAGCCCCTCACCCTCGGACAAAGGCACCAGCCCCGCCCGAGCCATCCGGCCCACATCCACCCCACCCAACCCGCCGGCCATCCCCCCACCCGACGAAGCCCAAGGACCCCACGCCAACGACTGCGCCGGCAAACCAGCCGCCCGACGGAACCGCGCCAAACCATCCAAACAAGCGTTCGCAGCCGCATAGTTGGCCTGCCCCGGGCCACCGAGGACACCGGCAGCCGAGGAGAAGAGGACGAACGCCGACAGGTCACGGTCGAGGGTCAGCTCGTGCAGATTCCACGCCGCGTCCACCTTCGGACGCAACACCGACGCCACACGCTCGGAGGTCAGCGACTCCACCACACCGTCGTCCAA
>NZ_JBIRQH010000043.1:0-9131 GCF_044333095.1 Streptomyces sp. NPDC021100 | reverse complement strand
ACGCGTGCGTCTAGTGAAGCGGAAGCCTGGTGGAAATCGGCGCCGGTGCAGCCTGGGCGCAGGCTGGAGGTACAGCTCGGCACGGGTGGCCCCCCGGGGGGGGTGAGACCGGGCAGATGTTGCTCGCCGGAGGTGCGGATGAGTAGCCCGCAGGAAGGCATGCTGCGGCTGCGGCGACGGAAGAGCCTCAGAGGGTGAATGGGAGGCAAATCGGTCACCGTCCATGACGGCGGTCTCAGTGTCCGTAGCGAAACGCTGTTCGCCGGAGGTACGGATGGCCAGGTCCGGTAGCGGCTGACCGACCGTGTCCAGATGTGCCTTGATCGTGCCGCACCACGCGTCCCTTCCCCCTTCGGCCGATGGCCGGTCGGCTGTACGGATACCGAGCGGCGTTGCGGGGGTCTCTTTCGGTCCTGTGTCTTGCCGTCTCTTCCGCGCGTCGGGCGATGTCATCGTCCGTAGCGGCGCTGACGTGTGCGGTAGGCGTCGAGCGCGGAGGCGAAGGCCGCGGCGGAGAAGTCGGGCCAGCTGATGTCGGTGAAGAAGAACTCGGCGTAGGCGGTCTGCCAGGGCATGAACCCGGACAGCCGCTGTTCGCCGGAGGTGCGGATGACTAGGTCGATGTCGGGCTGGCCGGTGGTGGACAGGTGTCGCGCCACATCCGCTTCGCTGATCCGGCGCGGGGGCCGCTCGTCACCGCTGCGCATCAGCTCCCTTACGGCTGCCACGATGTCGGCCCGTCCGTCGTAGGCGACGGCGACGTTGAGGGTTCCCGGTGTGGCGTCGGCGCTGGCGTCGGCCAGGTGGAGCAGCCGGTCGGCCTGCGGCGGGGGCAGGAGATCCAGAGCCCCGATGGGGTGGATGCGCCACCGTCGGCCGGCGGTGATCAGGCGAAGCCCTGAGCTGACCGCGTCCAGGATCCGGGCCACGGTCTCGGGAGCGCGCTGGAGATTGTCCTGCGACAGCGCCCACACCGTCACCAGGGGGATGCCGACGCTGTCACACCAGGTGGTGAGGTCCACCACGCGCCGCGCCCCCACCGTGTAGGCCCGCTCCAACGACACGCGGTGCGCTTGGGCCCAGCGCCTGTTCCCGTCGAGGATCACGCCGATGTGCTGCGGCACCGAAGGTGTCTGCGAAGGGACCGGACGGGTGGTGGCCGTCTGCGCTACGTGGTGAGGGTTGCGGTCGACCGAGATGCACTTGCCGGAAGGTTTCATGACGGTGCGCCTCTGTGGGAGAGATGAACACACGGTGGTGAGACGGCTGCGGCCGCCGGACAGGCACGGTGCTCCTTGCCATACCGGTGTGCGGCTGCCGGGCCCGGTGCGGTGATGACGGTCGTAGCCAAGGGCAGGGGCCGAGACTGGACTATTTACGGGACACCTCCCGGTCGCGGCGGCTTCGGGTGGAGGGAGGACAAGCTGTGTGGCAGGGCGAACCGCTGGTGTTCCTCTGCCGAGCGCACCACTTCGACGTCCTCGTAGCCGCGGGCGGCCAGCCATTCCAGGACGCCTTCGACGAGGATCTCGGGGACGGAGGCACCGGAGGTGACACCGACCGTCGCCACGCCCTCCAGCCATGTCTCGTCGATCTCCTCGGCGTAGTCGACCAGGTGCGCGGCGCCGGCGCCGGCGCCGAGGGCGACCTCGACCAGGCGCACGGAGTTGGAGGAGTTCTTCGAGCCGACGACGATGACCAGGTCGGCCTCGGCTCCCATCTGCTTCACCGCGGTCTGCCGGTTCTGCGTGGCGTAGCAGATGTCATCGCTGGGCGGGGAGAGGAGGCCCGGGAACTTGTTCTTCAGCGCGCCGACCGTCTCCATCGTCTCGTCGACGGAGAGGGTGGTCTGGGAGAGCCAGACGACCTTGTCCGGGTCGCGGACCTCGACGTTCGCCACGTCCTCGGGGCCGTCGACGAGCTGGATGTGGTCCGGGGCCTCGCCGCTGGTGCCGATGACCTCCTCGTGGCCCTCGTGGCCGATGAGGAGGATGTCGTAGTCCTCGCGCGCGTAACGGACCGCTTCCTTGTGGACCTTGGTCACCAGCGGGCACGTCGCATCTATCGTCGCCAGTTTCCCGCGGGCGGCCTCCTCGTGCACGACCGGGGCGACACCGTGCGCCGAGAAGATGACGATGTTGCCCTCGGGCACCTCGAACGTCTCGTCGACGAAGATCGCACCCTTCTTCTCCAGGGTCTTGACCACGTATTTGTTGTGGACGATCTCATGGCGCACATACACCGGCGCGCCGCACTGCTCCAGGGCCTTCTCGACGGTCTTGATGGCTCGGTCGACTCCCGCGCAGACTCCGCGGGGTGCGGCCAGCAGGACCCGGCGTCGGTCGATGGTCATGAGGTCCTCACGGTGGCGGTGAGGGCGATGTCGTGGAGGGCGTGGCGGGCGGCGGGTGGTGCGGGGAGGGTGTCGAGGGCGGTGAGGGCTTGTCGGTGGCGGTGGTGGATGAGGGTTTCGATGGTGGTGCGGGCGTCGGTGGTGGTGAGGATGTCGCGGACGCGGGCGGCGGTGTCCTCGTCCAGGTCGCGGTTGCCCAGGGTCTGGTGGAGGAGGGTGCGTTGGTGGGGGTCGGCGCGGCGCAGGGCGTGGGCGACGAGGAGGGTGTGTTTGCCTTCGCGGAGGTCGTCGAGGTTGGGCTTTCCCGTGTCCTCGGGGGTGCCGAAGACGCCGAGGAGATCGTCGCGGAGCTGGAACGCCTCGCCCAGCGGGAGGGCGTAGGCGCTGAGTGCCTCGCGTAGTGCGGGGCCGGCGCCGGCGAGGGCGGCGCCGATGTGCAGGGGGCGTTCGACGGTGTATTTGGCGGTCTTGTAGCGGATGACGCGCAAGGGGGCGTCGAGGTCGGTCGCCGGGGCGCCGGCGTGGGTGAGGTCGAGGTACTGGCCGTGGATGACCTCGGCGTGCATGGTGTCGATCAGGGGCCAGGCGGCGGTCTGTTGGGCGGGGGTGAGGCCGGCGGTGTGCAGGAGTTCGTCGGACCAGACGAAGGCGAGGTCGCCGACGAGGACGGCGCCGTGGACGCCGAGTTCGTCGGCGTCGACCGGGGAGCGAGCCCGCCGGTGGTGGTGGGCGGCCAGGGTGCGGTGGACGGTGGGATGGCCGCGACGGAGGTCGGAGCGGTCCATGACGTCGTCGTGGATGAGACAGAAGTCATGGAAGACCTCCAGGGCGGCGGCCACGCGGACAACCGGCGGGGGCGGGAATGTATCGGCGGCGGTGTACCAGCCGAGCAGACACAGCAGCGGACGCAGGCGTTTGCCACCGGTGAGAATGAAGTCGGCCAGGGCCTCGGTGGTCTCGGCCGGCAGGTCGCTCTCGCGCGCGGCGGCGCGCTTGGCGTCCACGAAACACCGCAGCGTCTCCTCGACGAGGTCCCGCAGACGGGTCAGGTGCACGGCCGTCTCGGTGACGGCGGTCATGAGGCGGCCCTCTCTGCCGCATGGGCCTCGGCTCCTGCCGCTCGAGGCGCGGCCTCTTTCGCTGCGCCCTCGTGCGTTTCGGTGAGGCGGAGGGCTTCTTCCAGCAGGGCGTCGACGACGCGGTGTTCGGGGACGGTGCGCACGACTTCGCCGCGGACGAAGATCTGCCCTTTGCCGTTGCCGCAGGAGACTCCGAGGTCGGCTTCGCGGGCCTCGCCGGGGCCGTTGACGACGCAGCCCATGACGGCGACCCGTAGCGGGTGGGGGAAGCCGTCGAAGGCGGCTTCGACCTGAGCGGCGAGCTTGTGGATGTCGACTTGCAGCCGCCCGCAGCCGGGGCAGGAGACGATCTCCAGCTGCCGGGGGCGCAGGCCGAGCGACTGCAGGATGTGGATGCCGGCCTTGACCTGTTCCACGGGGGGCGCGGAGAGGGAGACGCGGATGGTGTCACCGATGCCCTCGGCGAGGAGGATGCCGAAGGCGACGGCCGATTTGATCGCGCCCTGGAAGGCGGGTCCGGCCTCAGTGACGCCGAGGTGGAGGGGGTAGTCGCAGGCGCCGGCCAGAAGGCGGTTGGCGGCGACGACGGTCATCGGGTCGTGGTGCTTGACCGCGATCTTGATGTCGGTGAAGCCGTGCTCCTCGAACAGCGAGCACTCCCACAGCGCGGACTCCACGAGCGCCTCGGGTGTGGCGGCGCCGTGTTTGGCCAGCAGGCGGGGGTCGAGGGAGCCGGCGTTGACGCCGATGCGGATCGGCACCTTCGCCGCCGCCGCTGCCTGGGCGATGTCGGCGACGCGGTCGTCGAAGCGTTTGATGTTGCCGGGGTTGACGCGCACCGCCGCGCAGCCGGCGTCGATCGCGGCGAAGACGTAGCGGGGCTGGAAGTGGATGTCCGCCACCACCGGCAGCGGGGACTTCGCGGCGATGGCGGGCAGCGCGTCGGCGTCGTCCTGCGAGGGCACCGCGACCCGCACGATGTCACAGCCGGCGGCGGTGATCTCCGCGATCTGCCGCAGCGTCGCGTCCACATCCGCCGTCGCCGTCGTCGTCATCGTCTGCACCGACACCGGCGCGCCGTCCCCGACGGGAACGTCACCGACGTGGATCCGCCGTGACGGGCGGCGCCGCGGTGTCTTGGGGGGCATGGCGGGCAGTCCGAGGTGGGTGGTCATCGTGTCCTCCGCGCGCCGCCGGCCTGGGCCGGTGAGGGTGGGCTGGTGTGGGGGGTGAAGCCGGCGCGGGCGCGCAGGACGGCGGAGGTGATGCCGTCGGCGTCCAGTCCGGCTTCGGCGAGCAGGTCGCGGCGGGAGCCGTGGGGGAGGAAGGCCGGCGGCAGGCCGAGGGCGTGCACGGGGGTGGTTACCGCGGCGTCCGTACACGCCTGGGCGAAGAGGGTGCCGAAGCCGCCGGTGCGGGTGTTGTCCTCGACGGTGACGGCCAGCCGGTGGCGGGCGGCGAGGTGGACGAGGGCGGGAGGGACGGGGGTGATCCAGCGGGGGTCGGCCACGGTGCAGCCGATGTCCGTCTCCGTCTCCAAGCGCCGGGCGGCTGCCCGTGCCGCGGTCGCGGTGGGGCCGGTGGCGACGAGGAGGACGTCCAGGCAGCGGCCCCGGCCGCGGTGGAGGATGTCCAGGCCGTCCATCCGCGTCAGTGCCTTCACTTCCTCTCCCACCGCGGCCTTGGGCAGGCGCAGGGCGGTCGGCCCCTCGTCGTCGGCGACGGCCTCGCGCAGCAGTTCGCGCAGGCGGGCGGCGTCGCGGGGGGCGGCGAGACGCAGGCCGGGGACGAGGGCGAGCAGGCTCACATCCCACATGCCGTGGTGGGACGGGCCGTCGGGGCCGGTGATCCCGGCGCGGTCCAGGACCAGGGTGACGGGCAGGCGGTGCAGGGCCACGTCCATCAGCACCTGGTCGAAGGCGCGGTTGAGGAAAGTGGCGTAGATCGCCACGACGGGGTGCAGACCGCCCATGGCCAGGCCGGCGGCGCTGGTGACGGCGTGCTGTTCGGCGATCCCGACATCGAAGACGCGGTCGGGATGGCGGACGGCCATCGGGTACAGGCCGGTGGGCCGGAGCATCGAGGCGGTCACCGCCACCAGTTCGGGACGCTGCCCGGCCAGGGTCAGCAGCTCCTCGGCGAAGACCTCGGTCCAGGTGCCCGGTGGCCGCGCAGCCGCCGCCGAGGCAGCTGCCACCGGGACGGTGGGAGTCGGGACGGCGGTGGGCTGGACGGCAGGGGCCAGGCTGGTAGAGGCCAGGGCGGTAGGGGCCGGAGCGCGGCCGGTGACTGGGTCGATGACCCCGACGGCGTGGAAACGATCCGCCTCGTCGGCTTCCGCGAACGGATAACCCTTGCCCTTGACGGTGACGACGTGCACCACGACAGGCCGGTCCAGGTCCCGGGCCCGCCGCAGCACCTCCTCCAGCGCCGGGACGTCGTGCCCGTCGATGGGCCCGAGATAGGCCAACCCGTGCGCGGTGAACGGATTCCCCGCACCGGACGGTCGCCCTTCCCCGGCCCGCAGCGCGGTCAGGCGGGCGGCGAGTGCGCCGGTGGTGGGGGCGTACGAGCGGCCGTTGTCGTTCAGGACGACGATCACCGGGCGCTCGGGGGCGGCGCCGATGTTGTC
Organism: Streptomyces sp. NPDC021100; assembly: GCF_044333095.1. Taxonomy (NCBI): domain Bacteria; kingdom Bacillati; phylum Actinomycetota; class Actinomycetes; order Kitasatosporales; family Streptomycetaceae; genus Streptomyces; species Streptomyces sp. NPDC021100. The sequence goes on along the minus strand of NZ_JBIRQH010000043.1, from coordinate 3,067 downwards.
CAGCGCCTCCCACGCCATGCCCCCGGTGATGGCGCCGTCGCCGATGACCGCCACCACCGCCCGCTCCCGCTTCCCCGCCAGGGCCCGGGCCTTGGCCAGGCCGTCGGCGTAGGACAGGGCGGTGGAGGCATGGGAGTTCTCGATTAGATCGTGTTCGGACTCCGCCCGGCAGCAGTACCCCGACAGACCACCGGCCCTGCGCAGCTGTTCGAACCCCTTCTGACGTCCCGTGAGCAGCTTGTGCACGTACGCCTGGTGACCGATGTCGAAGAGAATGCTGTCGCGAGGCGAGTGGAAGACGCGGTGCAGGGCGATCGTCAGCTCGACCACCCCCAGGCTCGGGCCGAGATGCCCGCCGCAGGCGCACACCGTCGCCACCAGATAGCGCCGGATGTCCCGCGCCAGCTCCCCCAATGCTTCGGCCGGCAGGGCCTGTAAGGCGTCGGGGTCTGTCACGGACGCCAGAAGACGCGGTACGTTCGTCATACTTTCAGCAGGGCTCTGCATGGGATGTCTCCGCGCATGGAGGGTGATCGGGGGCTCGGGCGACCGTCGGCGACGTCGCCGACCAGGCGGGCGCGCGTGCCTGGCGGCCGGAGCGACTGCGCCACGGCGGCCGTAGCGCGGCATGTGCCGGTGCGTGGGGGATGACTCTGCTTGCCGCCCATGGTGCGCATGCCCAGCCTCCAACACGGCAAATGCGTGTCGGCAGGCGCATGCGCCTGGCCGGGGAAGCGTGTTGGACCACCGGCGATGCCGGCAGGCAACGGTGTGAGCGGCCTGTTCACCCGTGTGAACAACCCGGCTTGCTTTGATAGCCCGCACCGGAGCGCGATGGCGTCCTCACGTCTCGCGTGCACCGGCACCGCGGCGCGTCACGGGAGGTGTGAGCGGGCCGAAAGGCCGCACGCCGCCTGCTCCTTCTTTTGGCGGCCCGAATGCCGCCATGCGGGCCGCCGCACGCCTGGACCCGGTGTGCGGTCCGTGTCGTGATGGAAGCAGCCGGCCCGTTCCGGCCGCGGAGCGCCGTGGCCGGCACACCCTCCTCCCCCGCTCCCTGCCCAGGCGCACAGGAAGGACCGCACATGAGCGATCAGCCGACACAGCGCCGCCGCACCGGTATCACCCGGTTCATCGGCAACGTCCTCGACGACGCCAAGGACTTCACCGACGAATGCCTCGACCGCGCACGCGACCTGGAGCACGATGTGCGCAAGGCCATCAGCAAGGCCGTCCGGCCCGACAAGGACGACGAGGAGACGGTCGCCACCGTCACGGCCGGCCGCGGCACAGTCCGCCAGAGGAAAGCACCCGAAGGCTATTCGCCTGCGTCGCCAGGGCTCCTCGAAGTCACGGGGCCTGGAAGCGACGCCTGAGGGCCTGTTGTACAGCGTGAACTCTATGGCTGACTGCGCGTGCCGGCGAGACCAGTCGGAGGGCGCGAGTTCGTGGACGCCCTTCGGGCGATGAGCCACATCAACGACGGCTACTACGCCCGGATCCTCACCTGCTCACGCCACAGCGTCCCCAACGGCAGCACCGAACGCTGAGTATTCAAGCAGCCGTTGTGGTAGCCCGGAAGGACGGCATGCCCCAAGGCGTCGAGTTCGACATCCCGTTTCCCCCCGCCCTCAACCCCAACCTGGAACGGGCCCGCCCCGGGCACATGGCGTGGCTGCGCGAACAGGGCCTGATCCGAACCACCCACGAGGCGGAGCTGTATCTGTTCATGCAGATCAGCGAGGCCACCGCCTACACCTACAACCGCGCCGACCCCGACGAATTGCGCCTCGCGCTGGACATGGTCGGCTGGACCGCCCTGTTCAACGACCAGTTCGACGGCCCGACCGGCAAGCAGCCCGAGCGGACCCGGGCGGTGTGCCAAGAACTCGTCCAGCTCACCCGTCGCCCGCCCGGCGCCGGAGAACCGAAAACCGCGGCAACCCGCGCCTGGGTCGACGTATGGCGTCGCTCTTGCCACCGTATGTCGGAGGCATGGCGGGAGCGGGCGGCAGCCAACTGGCGGGAGTACATCGCCTCGCACACCGACGAGACCGACAACCGCACCACGAGCAGCCGGCCGAGTGCGGAGGAGTACCCCCGCCTGCGGCGGGCCACCGTCGGCATGGGCCCGTACCTCGACCTGACCGAGCGCGTCTACCACGCCGAGCTTCCCGCTCAGCTCGACCAGCACCCAGCCCTGAACCGGATGCGCACGCTGGCAACCGACGTGGTGTGGCTGATCGACGACGTGCACTCGGTGGAGCGGGAACAGGCCCGGGGCGACGTCCACAACTTCGTGCTGCTCCTGGAGCGCGACCGGTCCCGGCCGGAGGCGATCGGCTCGATCCAGGCCCGCGTGGCGCAGGCCACCGCGGAGTTCCGGCAACTGGAGACGCGGTCCAAAGCGCTGCCGGACGAACTCGGCCTGACCGGCAGCCAGGCGCAGGCGCTCACGTGCTACCTGGCGTCGATGCGGGACTTCATGTCCGGCACCTACCAGTGGCTGCGCACTTCGCCCCGCTTCCGCCCGGCCGGGGTCATCCCGCCCGAGCGGCCCGGCCATATCGCCGACATCCTCGCTGACTTCCCCTGAAAGGCAGGACCGTCTGATGCCGCTGGACGTCGTCTTCGACATCCCGTTCCCGCCGGGGAAGGTGAATCCGGACTACGAGCGCGCCGGTCAGCAGAGCCTTGAGTGGCTACGCTCCCTCGCAGTGATCGGCTCCGGCCAGGCCGCCGCCGACTTCAAGCTGATGAAGCTCGCCGAGTCCACCGCCCTGGCCTACCCCGACGCCGAGGGCGATGACCTCGACGTCGTGTCGGACTTGAACTACTGGTTCGGCCTGTACGACTTCATGTTCGACAACCGGCAGGGCCACGCCTCGCAGATCGTGGAGCCCACCTGCCTCGGGTGCCTGGCCGTCATCGAGGGCGGCCCACTCGCCGCCGCAACCCACACCCGTGCCCCTATGGTCGCCGCCCTCGCCGACGTCTGGTCCCGCCTGATCACCGGCATGTCCCGCTACTGGCAGGCCCGCGTCGCCTGCGACCTGCGTGGCTTCAT
>NZ_JBIRQH010000042.1:0-13169 GCF_044333095.1 Streptomyces sp. NPDC021100 | reverse complement strand
GCGCCTCCTATTGAATTCCGCCTTTCGGCGGAATTCCGCTGGAATTCCCCTTCGGGGAATTCGGGGTGGTTTAGGATAACCCCCTTCGGGGGTTAATTCGGGGCGGTTGAATTCCCTGTCGGGAATTCGAGGAAGCGGGTTTTTATCGTGGTTTCTGAAATGTTTTCACGGATTCCCCTTCGGGGAATCTGACGGAGGGTTGGGGGATGGTGGGGGCCGGGGGGGTGTCCGCCGTTGGCGGGCACGGGGTTGGGGTGGTGTCCGGTGGGGGGGTCGGGGATGGCCCCTTCGGGGCCGGACAGGGGAGGGTGTATCAGAACGGGGGTGTGGCTAGGGTCTGGGCTGAGGGCCGGTATGCCTTGGTGGGAACGGGTGGTGACGGGGTGTGGAGCGGGCCCCTGCCGGGGCCCGGGGACGGGTGGCACGGGTACCCGGAGGACGGGGCGGGGAGGACGGGGGCGCGGGACCCTTCGGGACCCGCACAACAGACAACACAGAAGGGATACCGGACACATTCCCGGCCGGACTCGCGGGCGCCCTGACCTACACCTGACACCCCGTCGGGGACGTGCACACACAATGCGCACCCGTATTTCCCCGAAGGGGAAACACCACCCCACCAAAAGAACAACCCCCGAGACACCACGATAAACCCCGACACCCACCCGGAGCCGACACCAGACCCCCACCCAGACCCCGACGAAACTCCCAACCAAAAAACCGTCAAACTGACGGTGAGTCAGCACATATCTAAAAGCCAAAAATGGGCCTAAACAAACAGCACGAAAAGAAATAGAGGCCCTTTCGGGCCCCTATCCACTCGCCGAGAAACCTCATTCCCCGACGGATTTCACACCGTCAGAAACCTGCCAACACCCCCGAATTCCTCACGGAATTCATCACCACGGACCGACACCAGCACAAACGCAATCAAGACGCTCCGCCGCCGTCAACATCCACGCCCGGGCGGCCTCGTGATCAGCATCCGGGGTACTCAGGATCGCGGCCGCATCCCGGAGATGGGCTTCCACCCATGCGTTAGTGCACGCGATGAACACCCACCACCGGAAGGCCGTAGAACGGAACCTGTGTCCAGCGGCACGGCTCTGCTGGGCCGCGTACTCTGCCTCGTCGGCCGCGAGGATCGAACGGGACTGGTGGATGCCCGCCTGGCCGGTCAGCCACCGGGGCGAGACCGGACGCGGGCACCGAGCCGTGTGCCGGAGCGTGGCAGCGGCCTGCCCAGCACGGCGCCCGGCGGTAGGGATGTCCGTCGTCTCCCGCAAGATCACAGCGTCGACCGGCGTGCGGCCGTCGCCCCCATAGACGTTGCGCAGGAGCGCCGCCACGATGGCGTTGCCGTGCAACGGTCCGGGAGCGGCGGCGGTCAGATCGCGTTCAGGAACAGGGCTGATGGCGGGCATGGTTCTCTCCTCGGTTGCACGTGCGCGCTTTCGGACGGGGCGGGGGTGCCACTCCCCCGCCGCCGGAGGGACGGCGCAGCCGATGGCTGCGCCGGTGGAGCCGATCCGGGCCGGGCGGCCAAGGTGCCGCCCGGCCTGCTGGTTCAGAGCTCTTCGGCGATGCCGAGCAGAGCCAGCAGCTTGTCCCTGGTGAGCGGCAGGGTGTCGCCTTCGGAGTCGGCGCCGCCGGTCAGCAGCACCGGCCCGTGATAGTCCTGGTAGACGAAGCCGAAGCGTGCGGCGAGCGCGGTCGCGATCCTGTTGACCGGGTGGTTGTAGAGCCCCTCGTCGTCGAGCCACATGTCCAGCTGGCTGGTGAGTGCCACGACGTCCACGTAGTCGCACCGCAGCACGGAGCGCAGGACGACCAGCCGGGACTCAGTGTCCCCGGGCAGGTTGATCGGAACGAAGTCCGCCTGAGGCGTGACGAGCAGGGCGTCGGGCGTGTGGGTCATGGGGGACTCCGTCCTCGTGGGGTGTGTTCTCGGTGTTGGGCGGCTGCCACCACCGAACCCAACAAGAAAAATCTACCGCACTTTCGTCACCGTCGGGGGGAAGACACGGCGATTGGCCGGGTCTTTCTCAACTCGGAGCCGAGTCCGGCTGGACGGTGCTGGACTGGCCGATGCCGTAGACGACGAGCCACGGGCCTTCGGACGGCTTGGCCTTCGGCTGGAGCTGCATAACGAGCGGCTCGCTGCCGTCTGCCGGGACGATCGTCCGGGCGTGGCGTGGGAACTCGCCCGAGTGGTGCTCCGGCAGCCAGCCGGTCACCACGCCCGTGAGCGTCTCGCCGGTGCCCGGATGCGTCCAGGTCACCCAGCCGCCGGGCGCGAACGCGGCCTTGGCGGGCTTCGGGGCCGTGCCGTTGTGGCGGGCCCGCTGCCAGTCCCGGCGCACCTTCTCGGGCGTGTCCGGGTTGGTCTTGACCGTCTTTCCGCTGCGGCGTGGGATGCGGTTCTGAGTGTCCGCCAGGATCTCGTCGCGCCTGCCGGGGAGGCCGGCCGCGAACGCCTCCCGCACGGCCGTGTGGTCGGTCCCGCCGGCGCACACGGTGACGGTCCACTCGCCCTGGTCCAGGAACGCGCGGTGCGTCTCCTCCCACCACCGCACCGACCGGAGACCAGGCCGCGGCGGGGGGCCACTCCCCCACCGCTGGAATCCCGGGAGGGGCGCAGCCTTTCGGCTGCGCCCCTGGGTGCTAGTCCTCGTCCGGCTGCCTGATCGTCAGCACCGGCTCGCCGTTGTCGCCCGGACCGATCTCGGCGACCAGCCGCACATGGCGGGCGGTCCGGGCGCGGCCTCCACGCGGGACGCGGTACAGCTCGACGTCGACCCGGCTGCCGTTGCGGTTCCTGCCGATGGCCCAGCGGGTCATGGAGAGCACATCCCACAGGCGGCCGATCTCGTCCTGCGGGACCTGGCGGTCGCTGTCGGCGTCGGTCCAGGCCACGCAGTCCTCCCACGCGGCGGCCGTAAGGGCCACAGGGACGGAGAAGCGGGTTTCGCGCCAGAGGCCCTCGGGAACGGCCCGCAGGTAGCCGTCGGCGAAGGCCTGGGCGCGGGTGTAGACGTGGATCGGGTCGCCGAACACCTCGGTGAGGGATGCGGCGGACGCCTCGGGCTCCGGCTCGGGGGTCCGGGTCCAGCGCATCGCGTCGTCGCTCACGGTGTCGTCGAAGTGCGTCGCGCCGTCGATCAGGCTCTTGTCCGTCATGGTGATGCCCTCTCTGTTGGGGTGTGTGTCCTCGGTGTTGGGCGGCTGCCACCGCCGAACCCAACAAGAAAAATCTACCGCATTTTCGTCACTGGCGGGGGATTTCGGCGATCCGGCGCGCCGGGTTTCCCTGCCGCCGTGCGGCGCCCGGTCACGGGCGCCGCACGCTGTCCGTCAGTCCCAGTCGGGATCGCTGCGGCAGTGCTCGTACGCCTGCGCGGCCGCTTCGTCGGCGCCGTCCGCGTCGAACTCCATGGCCCAGCGCGTGAAGTCGTCCTCGCTGGTGGCCAGGATGATGACGTCGTCGGCGAGCGGGCCGGGCAGGACGGCGGCCACGAGGAGTTCAGCGGGGTCGACGTCCAAGCGGAACCCGATCACCGTGTACGTCTGGACCGGTGCGGGTGCGGCGGCCGTCATGCGATCAGCTCGAATGCCGCGCCGTCGACGGCCTGGGCGCTCAGGTCCCCTTCGAAGGCGGCGACGACGTACGCGCCGCGGTCGCCTCCCCAGAAGGTTTCGGGCGTCTCGCCGTCGTCTCCCTCGGCGCGGTAGGGGAAGCGCTCCAGGACGGCGGGCGCGGCATTTTCTCTGGCCTCTTCGAATGTGTCGCCCTCGGCGACAACGGCGAATGACGAGGAGAGGTCAACTTCGTACCAGTCGCCGATGATCGTGTACTTCACGTGATTTCTCCGTTCGGAATTCCGGTGGCCGGTCCCCGGGAATTCCCCGGGGACCGGTGAGCGACCTGGTGTCAGGGGCGCTGCTGAGGGGGGAGGTTGGCGGGTCGCTCCAGGTACCGTCCGATCAGCAGGACGGCCTGGGCCTCGGTGAGCCCGAGGGCGTGTCCGTGGGCGTCCGTGGTGCCGGTGAAGACGACGTCCCCTGTGAGCAGCTGCTGGTGCTGCTCCGGCCGGAAGAGGCCGACCAGAGCCATGGCGGGCCGGTTGATCTGCTGGCACAGCTCCGGGTAGTCCTGGTCGATCCACATGGTCAGCTGCGTGGTGAGGTCGACCGGCCGGGCCGTGTCGCAGCACAGCGCATGCTCCGGGGTGCGGACGGTGCCCCAGTGGAGCAGCCGGAAACGCCCGTCGGGCTGGACGAAGAGGGCGAAGGTCTCCGGGGCGATCGCGGTGCTGGGCATAGACGTCTCCCTTGGTCGGGGTGTGCGTTCTCGGCGCCGGGGGTCTGCCACGAACCCGCCGACAAGAAAAATCTACCGCATTTTAATCACGACTGGGGGGAGGTTCGGGAATCTTCTTCAGCGTGTTGCCGCAGGTCAGCACGCACGTACGAAGCCGGGTGGGGGCACGGTGCGGGCCGCGCCGCCTCCTCTGGGCGCGGAGGGCCCAGAGCAAGGGGCAGGGCAGCGCGAAGCGAGGGACACGGCGCGGAGCGCCATGTCCCGGCTGCCATGCCCCGCAGTGCGTGAGAGCGCGGAGCGCTTGGTCCTAGAGGCCGCGGAGCGGGCTCCAGGCACGCGGAGAGGCGGTCCCCGGGGGAGCGCAGCGGACCCGGGGACCGCCGGGCGGTGAGGACGGCGCCGCGCCCCCACCCGGAAGGGAGAAACCCTCTCCCCTTCGCTGCGCCCCGCCGTCCAACAGCTGCGCCCCGGGGCGGCGTTGGGCCGGGTCCGGGGCGCAGACAGGTGCGGGCGGTGGTTCAGGCGGCCAGCGTGAGGGCGGGCGTGCCGGGTCCGGAGGGGTCCGGGTCGTCGGGGCTGAGGTCGACGTGCACCGTGCTGGCGGTGCCGTGGACCGCGAAACAGGTGGCCCAGGACCGGGGGTCGCGCTGGATGGCGAGGGCCCGGCGGGCTGCGTCGGTGTGGTCGTGGGCGTCCAGGTCGATTTCCCAGACGACGGTGTAACTGGGCACGGGAGTTCCTTCGTTGCTCCGAGGATGGGTGCGCCAGCCGGGAGCCGGTTCAGCCAGCGTCGCGGGGGCGCGGTGCGCAGTACAGGCGCAGGGTGACGGTGTCATCCCAGCAGCCCCGTTCGGCATCGGCGGACAGCTCCGAGGGCCGCTCGGCCCTCCAGGTAGTCCGTGGGCACGGTCCCGTCGCGTCGCAATGCCCACGCGGCGGAGGCGCGTTGTGCTAGAGAGCATGGACACAAGCTCGTGGCGCCGGGAGCGGCGCATGCGCATGTGGAGCTGTGGCACGCTGGCCGCGCTCGGCGGAGTAGCCGCGGCGGGCGTGGCCTTGTGGCGAATCCCCTGGTGGATCGACCACCGATACCTCAACAACGGACTCTCGCAGCCCGTCGCGACCACCGTGACGGGAGTCCGCACCGCCCTGCTCGCGCTCGGCGCCGGTGCCCTGGCAGCGGTCGGCATCCTCTACACCCACCGCACCCTGCACCAAACTCGTGAGGGCCAAGTCACTGACCGCTACGCCAGAGCCATCACCCAGATCGCCTCGGACAAACCCGTGGAACAGCTCGGCGGGATCTACGCTCTGGAACGCATCATGCGGGACTCGCCGAAGGACCACGCAACAATCGTCGAAGTGCTCGCGGCATTCGTCCGCGAACACGCGCCCGCACCGGCGAAAACCGACACGCATGACCGCCTGCGACTCGCACGCCGACGCTCGCAGGACCGAATGCCACACGGCGCCACCCCGCGCCGCCCTGACGCCACGCTCCTGCGGCCCACCGAACCCGTCCAGGCAGCGCTCACCGTGCTGGGCCGTCGTCCTCAAGACCGCCACGAGCCCTTCCGACTCAACCTGGCCCGTACGAACCTGCGCGGGGCAGACCTCCATGAGGCCAACTTGCGACGGGCGATCCTGGAGGATTCCCACCTGCAACACACCAACCTACGGTTGGCCAGTTTGCAGGACGCAGTCCTGCGCAGAGCGCAGCTGGAGCGGGCCAATCTGCGTGGGGGGCACCTTGAGGGTGCGGACTTGAGTAACGCCGACTTGACGCGGGCAAAACTCATCAAAACCCACTTCGACCAGGGTTCGAGTCTGTACCGGACGTCTCTGGACGAGGCGAACCTGTCTGGGGCCAACCTGGAGCAGGTCGAAGAGCTGACGGCCAAGCAGATCACGTCTGCTCGGCCTACGCCCGAAACTCGCCTGCCGACGTACATCGCTACGGATAACGGAGTCATCGCTCGGATCGCTGCTGTGGAGGTGATCCGAGCTTGGGAGGTGAGCAGAGCTTGGGAGGCATCACTGAGTGAGGATGCCGAACGCAACCAGACGTCATGACTCCCGCTGCCGCGGCGTCTTCCGCGGCACGGGCGGCATCCCACTCTCAGAGGTGCACGTACAAGCGGTGGTTCACGGTAGGCCTTCTCTCGGGGGTTGGGGGGCGGCTCTCGGCTGCGGTGCCGGCGGGCCGCCCCGATGGGTCAGGCGGCCAGGACGACGCGCGCGGCGTCGAGGCTGCGTTCGTTGACGGAGAGGTAGATGCCCTTGCCGCCCGAAGGGTCCAGGCCGTCGAGCCAGAGTTCCTCGTCCTCGGCGAGGTGGTCGCGCAGCGCTTCGTCGTCTGCGGCGATGCTGGCGGGGACCTCGACCCGGGTGGTGAAGACGTACTCGACTTCCTCGGTCACGGTGAGCTCCACGGTGACGCTGACCTCGGGCTCGTCGTCGAGCGGCTCCGGGTCGGGCTCTGGTTCGGGTCGTCGGACGGGCAGGAGCGTGCCGGACTCCAGGACTGCGGGCCCGTCGGCGGGGGTGTCGAGCAGCAGGGCGGTCCAGCCGGGTTCGGTGTGCGGCCGGGCGTCGCGGACGACGGCCAGCGCTGCGCCGCCGAGTACGGCGATGCGGTCGCCGGGCCTGACCTCGTCTGCCCGGATGCAGCTCTCTCCGGGGAAGTGGTCGTCGGGGCGGTGGGTGCAGGACATGATGCGGCCTCCTTCGGCAGGTGGTGGGCGTGCGCGAGGGCCGGGGTGGCCGCGCGGCCACCCCCGGCGGGACGTCAGCTGTCGGCGGCCAGGAGCTGGTTGCCGGTGCGCTGCCAGTAGCCGGGCGGGGCCTCACTGACGCGGGTCGGGTACCAAGAGCCGGTGGCGCCCATGGTGAAGCCGTCCTCGCACAGGATGTACTGGGCGCCGGGGATCAGCCGGGCGGTCTCGCACTCGGCGGGGTAGTCGACCAGGCGCACGAAGATGTGCGGCTGTCCCCCGAACCAGATCACATCGCCCTGCGCGTAGTCGGTCGGCCGGACGAAGACCCATTCGTCGGGGCGCACCGTGCTGTAGAGGCGGGCGCCGAGGTCCTGGCAGACGGCGGCCAGCGCGTCGTACAGGGCGAAGAACGTCTCGTGGTCCATGCCCTGGGCCACGTCGCTGTCGTTGCTGGGGCCGGTGATCTCGGCGGTTCCCCGGATGTCGGGGGCGTCGAAGCCATAGCGGGCGGCCAGGGCCGTGGCGATGGCGTTGCGCGGTTCGGGCCCGGCGGACTGGTAGTGGAGCTCGACACCGTCGGTGAGCCGGAGAGTGATGTACGGGACGGGCCCGCGAAGGGCTTCGGCGAGATCGAGGACGGTGCCGACGCCTTCGACCCGCTCGGTGATCTGGCCGTCGGGGTCGAGCGAGCTGAAGCAGCTGAGCTCTGCCACGGGGGAACTCCCTTGGTCGCGGTGTGCTTTCGGTTGCCGGGGGCTTTGCCACAAGCCCTACCGACAAGAAAAAGCTACCGCATTTACATCACGACCGGTGGGAGAACACGCCGCTTCCGCCCAAGTCACCGGAGGTCTCCGGGCGCAGCCTCGTTGCGCTGCGCCCGGGCATCCCGGCTTTGACTGTCGGGCGACTGGCCGGGTGTCAGGGTGCGGCTGTGGTGCCGCCGATGACGCTGCACCGGAGCGACTCCACATGGAGGTAGAGGTCGATGCGCGCCTCGTCGTTGCCGAAGGCCGGCGCGATGGTGTGGCCAGCGAGCCACGACGCGGAGAGCACCAGCTCGTAGCGGGCGCGGCCCGGGTCGCCCCCGGCCGCGCGGGTCTCCGCCCACACCCGGCGTGCCGTCGCGAGGGCATGCCGCCCGTACAGGCCGTCGCTGTCCGTCTCCCACAGCGCCCCGGCGGCCAGGGCCGCAATCTCCGTCGCTGCCAGGTCCGCCCGGAAGCCGAAGTCACCGCTCATCGCGACCGGTTCGAGCGCGCCGGTGCGGGTGGCGAACCATCCTTCGACTTGCTCGCGGTTCCCGTTCTTCACCACCGTCATGCCGGAGGCGGCGAGGCGTCCCAGTTCGAGGACGAGCGGGGCCACTTCCGTGCCGAGGTCGGCGACCTGGAGGAAGTCGCGGAGCCGCGCCAGGGCGGCCCGCGCGCCCTCCGGTGCGGCGGACTCCTCGTAGCTGTCGGCGAAGTCGCCGGCCAGGACGCCGGGCATGACCGCCCGGAGGAGCTGCAGGGCTGTCAGCGTGCACCCGGTGCGGGCCTCGGCGGTGGGAGGTGTGTAGTGCGGGTGGAGGTGGTGGTCGTCCAACCAGGCCTCGGCGACAGCCCGCACGAATACGGGGCTTTCGTCGGTGCCGCCGACCTGGGGCGGGAAGTCGGGGTGGCGCCGGCGCCAGTTCTTGACGGCTGCCCGGCCGACCCAGGCGATCGCGGCGATCTGGGACATGTTCACGCGGTCGGGAAGCGTGCTGGAGTGCATCGGGGAACTCCGGGAGGTTGAGGGGCTGGCGTGCTGCTGGGATCTGCGACGAGTTCACCGTGGGGCCGCCGCGCTGCTGCGCGGCGGCCGTCGGCTGCTGCCCCGGGGTCAGGCGCGCCCGGGGCGCTGCGGGGCGTCCGTCCGGGCGGTGTCGGCCGCCCAGAGCTGTCGGGCCTGCTGCTGGGCCAGCCAGTCGGGGTGGGTGAGGTAGGCGGCCAGGGACCGCTCGAAGTCCGGGTCGGGGTCGTCTTCTTCGGCCTCGTACGGGCGGGCGTCCGGGGCGTAATCGGCCGACGGCTGCCAGTCGGGGCGCTCCAGGGGCAGGGCCGGATCACGGCGCAGGAAGGTGCGGACAGCCTCGGCCACGTCCTCGGGCAGGGCGAGGGGGCCCGGGTAGTCCGGGAGCTGGTCGGGGTACTCGTTGGAGCCGTCGGGGCGCATCCAGGCGTACTGCCAGGCGCCGGCATCGGTCCAGATGATCAGCAGCTCCCTCGGCTCTCCGTCGTCGTCTTCGCCGCCGTCGGCCGGGGATTCCGGCTGGAGGGTGATGACGATGCTGCGCGGTTCACCGGCGTCGGCCCAGAAGTCCGTGACCGGCAGACCGGCGCGTTCGATGGCGGCGGCGACCGCTGCGCCGTAGGGCTCCTGGATGTCGTGGTACCCGCGCCCGGCCTCGGCGTACAGGCGGGCCGTGGCCCGGCAGCGCTGCTTCCAGCGCTCGCCGCGGGGGGTGGGGCGCACCGGAACGGTGAAGGTGTGGGGAAGGGGTCCGTCGGCCGGGAGCGGGCTGGCGGCCTGCCAGCCGCGGACGTCCAGGGCGCGGTCGAGATCCCGTTCGGCCTCCGCGCCCCAGGAGTGCTGCTCCAGCCGCAGCTTCTCGTACGGCCCGTGGCCGGGGACGGTCAGCATCCACAGCAAGCTCCACGCGTTCTCGCGCGTGAACGTCGCGACGACCGTGCCGGCGGCGGCCCTGGGCTCACCGGCGCGGATGCGGTCGAGGGCTTCGTGGTAGCCGATTCCCTCAGCGCGCTGAAGTGCGCGGGCCTCGGTGCGCTCACTGGTGTGCCTGGTCATGATCAGCTCCGAACTGGCAGGTTCCCACGTCACCCGCCGACGAGAGCGGATCAATACCTCACGGTGTAGAGCGCCGGATCCCTCAGAACCTTCTCCAACCGACCGGCTACGTGGGCGCGCGGTCATGGATGGGCGTTCGGCTCGCCCTGCAGAGCAACTCTATCGGGCGGGACGGACAGTTGGCCGCGCGCTTCCTGCCTTCGGGTCCGTCCCGGCCGGGTTCAGCGGAACTGCCTGGTGTTCCCGATCGCGGTCGGCTGGCACCGCCGCCCTGGCGGAGTACGGGAGGGGCCCGGGAAGGGCCGGGTGGGGTGGTCACTGCTGGCGGCGGCTCAGGGTGAGGCCGAGGTACCAGAACGTCCGTCAGCTCGGCGACGCACAGCGGTGGTTTCGTCGGTGCCCCTCCTTAAGGCACGGGGTTGGCGGTGATGACACCCCGAATCGCTTTCACCGATGGGGTGTCGTACAAGCCCCTGCGGTCAGGCGATCGGCTCAGCCCGAACCGGGTCCGTCGTGCGACACCGGGGGCGCAGAACCAGGACAGGTCGTACTGCCAGCCCAGCCCGTCGTCGGCCGCCCGGCCGACCCGGAGGTTCAGGGTGTATCCGTCCTCGTACGGCGTCCACGCCTGTGCGGTGGCCCAGCCGCTGGTCTCGGCGAGCGCGAACAGGCTCGCGACCACCTTCGGCAGGGCGTAACCCTCGGGCGCGGTGAACACGGTGCCCGCTTCGAGCAGGCGCTGCGTCCGATCACGAACGTGCTGCTCGGCCGGGGTCAGGACGTTGTCACGCGCCAGGGCGGCGTCCAGGGTGACGGTCCGACCGCTGTAGCGGCAGGTGATGCCGACGCCGTACGCGTCCTGGATGACCGCGCGCCGCTGTCCGCCCAGGGTCCACTCCGACTTCGGTTCGTGCGTGCTCAGGGTGCCCTTGCGGACGTCCACAGTTGCCGTGCTGCCGCACGGGCACAGCGTTTCGATGCGGTGCAGCAGATCGCACCACACGTTGGGCGGGATGATGATCGGGTCGTGCTTCGGCTCGGTGGCCAGGCGCTCAAGCGTGGTCGTCATGCTGCCTTCCTTGGGTCCTTCTGGACGCGCGGTTGCGGATGCGGCGCTGGACGGGGTGGGGCCCGCCAGCGGCGGGCCCCACAGGGTCACGCGGCGAGCGCGATGCGCTTCGGGCTCCAGTCGTCGCGGCCCAGTTCGAGGGCAATGAGCTGGGCGGCGGAGCGCAGGACCGGCGTCTTCGCGGCCGGGGGCGTCATGACGTGGCGGGAGCGGTGGACGGTGTAGGCCGCGATCCGCTCGGTGCGGAAGTCCCGGCGCTCGTCCCGGAGGCGGTCCATGGTGCGGATGATGATCCGGCCCTCCCGGGTGGTGAGGACGTCGTGGACCTCGATGGTGCGCACCGTCTCTTCGCCGTCGGCGTCGGTGTAGGTCATGGTCACGGCGTACTGGCCGTCCATGGCGCGGAGCAGGTCGGTCAGGGTCTTGGTGGAGCTCTGACGGGCGGTGCGCTTCATCGTGTTGAACACGGGGACTCCCTCGTGAGCGGTGTGTTTTCGGTGCCGGTGTCTGCCACGAACTCCCGACAAGAAAAAGCTACCGCACTTTCATCACGATCGGTAGGGTGACACGCCCCAGATGTCGGCGAGTTGTGCGCGGGACCGACGCCGCGTCCCGTCCGGGCCCCGTACCCGCACCCCGCTCAGAGGCCACCCCGCATGCAGACCCCTACAATGCAGTCTCCGAGGCTGCATTCATCCAGTCCGTACCAGGGCGCGCAGCCCGACGGCACCGCGAAGGGACCCCCTATGCCCCGGCAACGCCCACGGCCCAGTGAAGAACGCGAAGCGGCCCGCAGGGCTCTCGTGGAGCGCCTCAAGAAGGCCCGGGCCGAGCGGGACAAGGCGCTGGAGGCTGCCCAGAAGGCCATCGAGGAGGCCGAGCAGAAGTTCTGGCGGGCCGTGGGCTCCGAGGTGAAGAGCTACCACGGCGCTCAGGGCGACACCGCCGAGTTCCTCGACTACACCCGGGACCACGTCCTCAAGCAGGTCAAGAAGCACCAGGGCGGCACGGCCTGAGCGCGCGGCACAACGCGGTCTACTCCACGGGACCGGCCGGATAGATGCGCCGCGGGCGCACCGATCCCCTGCGGCCGTCGGCAAGACCGGCCAGGAGCTCTTCGGCCGCGGGCTGCTGTCCGCTGCCCAGGTAGCGGATGCCGTCCCCCTCCGGCGGGGCGCCGGTGTCCTTGCCGATCGGATGGCGGCGGCTGACCGCGGTGCGCCACCCGTAGCGCTCGTCCCACACCAGGGCCGGCACCGGCCCGCTCTCTAGCACGACGGCGGCGGCCAGGACCCCGTCGGCCGGGCGCTGGACCTGGACTTCCTGCGCGGGGGCAAGTCCCTCCTGTGCCAGGGCATCGGCGGTGTTCTGCAGGTAGGGGTACGCCTGCCGGGCCCGCTGCTCGAGGGCAGCGGCACGGAGCGGCGCGCGCTGGACGGCGGCCGGGTAGCCCAGGCGCTCGGCCGCCTGCTCCGGGGTCAGGCCGGGTTCGGCTTCGAGGAGGTCGGCGATGCGCTCTCCGCGGAGCTGGACGAGGCCTTTCTTCGCTGCCGTTGCGGAAATGCCGAGCTCCTCCGTGACGGTCGCGATGGTGACGGCCGGGTCGTCGTCGAGCAGCTGGGCGATGCGGCCGGGCAGGGCGTCGCGCGGAACCATGTCGCCGCTGCCCGTGGGCCGGCCCGCGGGAGCCTGGGGGCCGGGGCGGTCCCGGTAGGCGCGGATGGCGCGCCGCGGCCAGTGCTCCACTCCCCCGACGTCGACCATGTGCTTCGCGAGCGCCTGGTCCTTCTTGTATCCGTCCCAGGTCTTGGGCGACACCCCGGCGGCTGCGGCCGCCTCCTGACGGTCCAGCAGGTCATCGTCGCTGTCGGTGGTGGGCAGCTCGGGCACGGGCCGGCCCTCGCGGTAGGCGAGGGTCTGCTCGCTGTCCCACAGCAGGACCCGGGCACCGTCCGAGCTGATCGGCGCGGGGTGGTCTTCCCGCGCGTACGGCTTCTTGTTGCGGAAGGTGCCCATGGGCATGCCCATGGCTTCGGCCAGCTTGTCCCTGGTCTGTACGTACGCGCGGCGTCCGGCGCGGATCATTGGGGTTCTCCAGTGAAGGGGCGGGGGGGGGGGGGGGGGGGCGCCCCGCCCCCCCCCGGCGGGCCACACCCCCGCCGGGGGGGGGGGGGGGGGGGGGGGGGGGGGGGGGGGGGGGGGGGGCCGCCCGCCCCCCCCCCCCCCGGGCGCG
>NZ_JBIRQH010000041.1:0-13388 GCF_044333095.1 Streptomyces sp. NPDC021100 | reverse complement strand
CATGTGGATTGGTCGTCGGGTGCGGTGGAGTTGCTGACCGAGTCCCGGGAGTGGCCCGAGCCGCAGGGGCGTCCGCGTCGTGCGGGGGTGTCGTCATTCGGTATCAGTGGCACCAACGCACACGTCATCCTCGAACAAGCCCCCGACACCCCCGAGGAGGAGCCGCGAGAAGACGATGACCGAGGGAATTCCGCGTGGGTCCTCTCAGCCAAGACGAACGGCGCACTGCGCGCTCAGGCGGCTCATCTCCGTTCGTTCCTGCACCGGAACCCCGGAATGAAGGTCACGGATATCGGCTTTTCCTTGGCGACGACGAGGGAATTCTTCGATCGTCGTGCCGTGCTGGTGGCTGGCGACCGCGAAGGACTTCTGAAGGATCTGGACGCCTTGGCGCGGGGAGAGACGTCACCGCTGGTGGTGGAGGGATCGGTGGTCGAGGGTAAGACCGCGTTCTTGTTCTCGGGGCAGGGGTCGCAGCGCATCGGTATGGGCCGGGAGCTGTATGCCGCCTTTCCGGTGTTCGCGGAGGCGTTTGATGCGGTGTGTGAGCGGGTGGAGTTGCCGCTGAGGGATGTCGTCTTCGGTGACGACCAGGAGCGGCTCGATCGTACGGAGTTCGCGCAGCCGGCGTTGTTCGCTCTGGAAGTTGCGTTGTTCCGGTTGGTGGAGTCGTGGGGTGTGCGTCCGGATTTTGTGATGGGGCACTCTGTGGGTGAGTTGGTGGCGGCGCATGTGGCGGGTGTGTTGTCGTTGGAGGATGCGTGCCGGTTGGTGGTGGCGCGGGGCCGGTTGATGCAGGCGTTGCCTGCTGGTGGGGCGATGGTGGCGGTGGAGGCGTCGGAGGCGGAGGTGCGCGAATCCCTGACCGATGGCGTGGACATCGCGGCGGTCAACGGCCCTTCGTCCACGGTGATCTCGGGGGATGAGGCGTCGGTGGCGGCGCTGGCGTCGCTCTGGGAAGGGCGCGGTCGTCGGGTGAAGCGGCTTCGGGTGAGTCACGCCTTCCATTCGCCGTTGATGGAGCCGATGTTGGCGGAGTTCGGTGCGGTGGCCGAGTCGGTGACGTACGGCACCCCGGGCATCCCGGTCATATCGAACCTGACGGGCAGTGTTCAGGAGGATTTCGACGCCGGGTATTGGGTGCGGCATGTGCGTGAGGCGGTCCGTTTCCACGACGGCGTGCAGGCCCTGCGCGCGCAGGGTGTGCGCACGTATCTGGAGCTCGGCCCGGACGGCACCCTCTCCGCTCTCGCTCAGGACGACGCCGCCACCGCCGTCCCCACGCTCCGCAAGGACCGCCCCGAGTCCGAGTCGCTGCTCGCCGCTGTCGGGCTGCTGCACACCCGAGGCGCGGCCGCCATCGATTGGGCGGCCCTGTTCCCCGGCGCGCGGGCGGTCGAGCTGCCGACGTACGCCTTCCAGCGGCAGCGGTACTGGCTGGAGGAGGGTGCCGCCGGCACGGACGTGTCCGCCGCCGGTCTCGATCCGGCGGATCACCCCCTGCTGGGTGCCGCGGTACCGCTGTCCAGCGGTGACCAGTACGTCTTCACCGGGCGGCTGTCGGTCGGGACGCTTCCCTGGCTGGCCGATCACCGGGTTCTGGGGACGGTCCTGCTGCCGGGCACGGCCTTCGTCGAGCTGGCGGCACGTGCCGGACGGGAGGCCGGTTGCGGTCGCATCGAGGAGCTGACGCTGGAGACGCCGCTGACCGTTCCGGACACCGGTGGGGTGCGGTTGCAGGTGGTGGTCGGCGGGCCGGACGAGGCGGGGACTCGCCCGGTGGAGGTGTTCTCCCGCGAGGACGACGGTCCCACCGGGGTGCCGTGGACGCGCCACGCCGTGGGCGTGCTGACGCCAGGCGGAACACCCGCGCCCGCACCCTCCGGGGCCGGGCAGTGGCCGCCGGAGGACGCCGAACCGGTCGCGGTGGACGGCCTGTACGAGCACCTGTCCGAGCTCGGCTACGCCTACGGGCCGGTGTTCCAAGGGCTTCGCGCGGCCTGGCGGCGCGGTGACGAGCTCTTCGCCGACGTCGAACTGCCACCCGGCACGGATGCCGCGTCGTTCGGCCTGCACCCGGCGCTCCTGGACGCCGGCCTGCACGCGACCGCGCTCGCCCCGGCCGAACCGGCCGGGGAAGGGGGAGAGGCCGGGGACCCGGAGACGCGCACGGTGCGCCTGCCGTTCCAGTGGAACGGCGTCACCCTGCACGGCAGGGGTGCCTCGGCGCTCCGCGTCCGACTGGCTCGGCTGGGCGACGGCGCGGTGTCGCTGGAAGTGGCCGATGCCGGTGGTGCGCCGGTGGCGACGGTGGAGTCCCTGCTGGCCCGGGCGGTGCCGGTGGAACGGCTGGCGGCGGCGGGCCCGTCGCGGCACCACCCGGACGCGCTGTTCGGGGTGGACTGGACCGAGTGGCGGCTGCCCTCGGCTCCCCCCGTCACCGGCTGGTGGGGGGTGCTCGGCCCGGACGAGCTCGGCCTGACCGAGGCGCTGGCGGATGCCGGTGTCCTCGTGCGGGCCTGCTCCGGCCCGGACGGCACGGCCGAGGGGCAACCGGGCCTCGAAGCGCCGGACGTGGTGCTGGCCTCCATCGCCGCCCCTGCCGCCGCCTCCGCCGCCTTCGACACCAGTCCGGGGGGAGGTCCGGACGCAAGCCCGAACGCGACCATCAGCGCGGGTGACGCCCTGCGCGCCGCCGTACGCGACGTCACCCGCCGCGCGCTGCGGCTGCTGCAGGACTGGCTCGCCGACGAACGGCCGGCCGGCGCCCGGCTCGTCCTGGTGACCAGGGGAGCGGTGGCCGTCCGCCCCGAGGACGGCGCCGACGACCCAGCATCCGCCGCGCTGTGGGGCCTGATCCGGTCGGCACAGGCCGAACACCCGGAGCGCTTCGCCGTCCTGGACCTGGACGACGCCCACCTCTCCCGCCGCGCCCTGCCGCGGCTGGTCACCTCGCTGCTGGCGTCCGGCGAACCTCAGGCGGCGGTGCGGGACGGGGCCGCGTTCGTCCCCCGGCTGGTCCGGCTGCGGACGCCCGTACGGCCCGACGCGGAGACGACTCGGTGGGATCCGGCGGGGACGGTTCTGATCACCGGGGCCACCGGCACCCTGGGCGGCCTGGTCGCCCGGCACCTCGTCGCCGAGCACGGTGTCCGTCGGCTGCTCCTGGTCGGCCGACGGGGTGCGGCGGCACCCGGCATGCCCGAACTCGTCGAAGAACTGGCGGAATTGGGTGCCGAGGTCGAGGTCGAGGCGTGCGACGTGGCGGACCGCGCCGCACTCGCCGCGGTCCTCGCCGGGATTCCCGACGAGGCGCCGCTGACCGGGGTGGTGCACGCCGCCGGCGTGGTGGACGACGGGACGCTCCAGGCCCTGGACCCGGAGCGGTTCGACCGGGTGTTCCGCCCGAAGGCCGACGCCGCGCTCAACCTGCACGAGCTCACCGCGGGTCTGCCGCTCTCGGCGTTCGTCCTGTTCTCGTCCGCCGCCGGCACACTGGGTGCCGCCGGGCAGGCCAACTACGCGGCCGCCAACGCCTTCCTCGACGCCCTCGCCCAGTGGCGGAACCGGCGTGGACTGCCGGGGGTGTCCCTGGCGTGGGGGCTGTGGGCGGCGGACAGCGGGATCACCGGCGAGCTGTCCGACGCCGACCGCCGGCGGATGGGCCGGGCAGGGGTCGTGCCGCTCACCGACGACGAGGGGCGGCGGCTGTTCGACGCCGGACTCGCGACGGGCCGGGCGGTGACCGTACCGATCAGGCTGGACACGGCCGCCCTCCGGGCCCGTCCCGCGGGTGACCTCCCGCCGCTGTTCCACCGGCTCGTGCCGCCCACGGCGGCCGGTACGGGACCGGTGGAACCGGAGGTCCCGCTGGCGCGGCGACTGGCGGGGGCCTCGGCCGCGGAACGCGAGCGCCGGCTCACGGACTTCGTCCGCGCCCAGGCGGCCGCCGTGCTCGGGCACGCCTCCCCGGCGGCCGTCGACCCGGACCGGACCTTCGGCGAGCTGGGGTTCGACTCGCTGGCCGCCGTCGAGTTCCGCAACCGTCTCACCTCGGCCATCGGCCTGCCGTTGCCCGCCACGCTGATCTTCGACCGGCCCACCGTCTCCGTCCTGGTGGACTACCTGGCCGAACGGACCGTGTCCGACCACACCGCTTCCGTCCTGCCCCTGCTGGCGGAGTTGGACCGGATCGAGGAGGGCCTGGCCGGGCTCGCCGACGACGAACCGGCCCGGACGAGGCTCACGCTGCGGCTGCGCGAACTGCTGTCCGTGGTGGGTGAGGGGACGGACGGGGCGGACGCCACCGCTCCGGCGGCGGTCGCCGACCGGCTGGAGGCCGCCAGCGACGACGAGATCTTCGACTTCATCGATACGGAGCTGGGGGCGGGGTGAATCGCGGCCGCCCGCGCGCGGCCGAGCACCCCGGCCGGCACGAGCGGCCACGCGGAACAGAAGCACACAGGACCGGCACACACGGAACCGGCGCACAGAGAACCGACGCACACCGAACCGGCATACGCAGGACCGACACACGCAGGACCGACGGGTTCACCGTCCCGGGCGAGGAGCTGAAGGGCCGATGTCGAACGAGCAGAAGCTTCGGGACTACCTGAAGCGGGTCACCACCGATCTGCACCAGGCCAGGCAGCGCCTGCACGAGGTGGAGGCCAAGGACCGGGAGCCGATCGCGATCGTTGCCATGGCCTGCCGGTTCCCGGGCGACGTCCGGTCGCCCGAGGACCTGTGGCACCTGGTCACCGAGGAGACGGACGGCATCGGCCCGTTCCCCGAAGGCCGTGGCTGGGATGCCGACGCGCTGTTCGACCCCGACCCGGAGCGCCACGGGACGACGTACATCCGTGAGGGCGGCTTCCTCTACGACGCCGACCGGTTCGACGCCGGACTCTTCAGCATCAGCCCGCGCGAGGCACTCGCGATGGATCCGCAGCAGCGGCTCCTCCTGGAGACCGCCTGGGAGGTGTTCGAGCGGGCGGGCATCCCCGTCGCGTCGCTGAGGGGCAGCTCGACCGGGGTCTTCGCGGGGGTGATGTACCACGACTACGCTGCCCGCCTGCACTCCATACCCGACGGGCTCGAAGGGTTTCTCGGCAACGGCAGCTCGGGCAGTGTCGCCTCGGGGCGGCTGGCCTACACCTTCGGCCTGGAGGGCCCGGCCGTCACCCTCGACACCGCGTGCTCGTCGTCCCTGGTGGCCCTGCACCTCGCCTGCGAGGCGCTGCGGCGGGGGGATTGCCGGCTCGCGCTGGCCGGCGGCGTGACGGTGATGTCCACACCGGGGGCCTTCGTGGAGTTCAGCAGGCTGCGAGGGCTGGCCGCGGACGGCCGGTGCAAGTCCTTCGCCGCCTCCGCCGACGGCACCGGCTGGTCCGAGGGGGTCGGGCTGCTGCTGGTGGAACGGTTGTCCGACGCCCGCCGCAACGGACACCCGGTGCTCGCCGTCGTCCGCGGGACGGCGGTGAACCAGGACGGCGCCAGCAACGGGCTCACCGCTCCCAACGGCCCCTCGCAGGAGCGCCTGATCCGCCAGGCGTTGACCAACGCCGGGCTCGCCAGCGATCAAGTGGACGCCGTGGATGCCCACGGCACCGGGACGCCGCTGGGCGATCCCATCGAGGCGCAGGCCCTGCTCGCGACCTACGGCCGCGACCGCGATCCCGGACGACCGCTGTGGCTGGGGTCGTTGAAGTCCAACATCGGCCACACCCAGGCCGCGGCCGGCGCCGGCGGTGTGATCAAGATGGTCATGGCGATGCGCCACGGGAGGCTGCCCCGCACCCTCCACGTGGACGAGCCCACCCCCCGGGTCGACTGGTCGTCCGGGGCGGTGTCCCTGCTGACGGAGGCGGTGCCCTGGCCGGAGACGGGCCGGCCGCGCCGGGCCGCCGTGTCGTCGTTCGGGATCAGCGGTACCAACGCCCACGTGATCCTCGAGGAACCGGCCCCGGAGGCGGCTCCGGAACAGACCGCCCCACCCGTGGAGCCCGACGGGGCTGCGGCCGCCGCGCCGACCGTCCTGCCCTGGGTCGTCTCCGCCGGCAGCCGGGCGGCCCTGCGGGACCAGGCCGCCCGGCTGGCCGCCTTCTTGACCGGCGACGACGAGCCGGCCACGCTCCCCGGCCCCCTGGACACCGCCCACTCCCTGGACACCGCCTACTCCCTCGCGACCAGCCGCAGCCACCTCGCCCACCGCGCCGTCCTCTTCGGCCACGACACCGCCGAGATCGCCGCCACCCTGCGCGGCCTGGCCCGCACCGAACGCGGAGCCGTCGCCGGAACGGTGACCGGGGTGGCGGCGGGGACAGGGAAGCCGGTGTTCGTGTTCCCGGGTCAGGGTTCGCAGTGGGCGGGGATGGCGGTGGGGCTTCTTGATGAGGAGCCGGTGTTTGCTGCCCGGATTGCGGAGTGTGAGGCGGCGTTGGGGCCGTTTGTCGACTGGTCGTTGACGGGGGTGTTGCGGTCGGGGGTGGTGCCGGAGCGGGTGGACGTGGTGCAGCCGGTGCTGTGGGCGATGATGATCTCGCTCGCCGCGTTGTGGGAGTCGTACGGGGTACGCCCCGGGGCTGTGGTGGGGCATTCGCAGGGTGAGATCGCCGCTGCTTGTGTGGCGGGTGCGTTGTCGTTGGAGGATGGCGCTCGCGTCGTGGCGTTGCGTAGCCGTGCGTTGCTGGACATCGCCGGTGGTGGGGGCATGGTGTCGGTGGCGTTGGGGGCGGACGACGTGGTGCCGTTGCTGGTCGATGGCGTGGGGGTCGCGGCCGTCAACGGTCCGTTCTCGGTGGTGGTGTCCGGTGAGAGCGATGCGTTGGACGCTTTCGTGGCGCGCTGTGAGGCACAGGACGTGCGGGTACGCCGCATCCCCGTCGACTACGCCTCCCACTCGGCCCAGGTCGAGCGGATCGAGGAACGGCTGCTGCGCGACCTCGCCGGCGTCGAAGCCCGGCCCTCCCACGTGCCCTTCTTCTCCACCACCACAGGGGACTGGCTCGACGCCACCGCCCTGGACGCCGCGTACTGGTACCGCAACCTGCGGGAGACCGTCCGCTTCGCCACCGCCACCGAGGCCCTGCTCGACCGGGGATTCCGCACGTTCATCGAGGCCAGCCCGCACCCCGTGCTGGCCGTCGGGGTCCAGGAGAGCATCGACGCCGCCGGCGCGGAAGCCGCCGCGCTGGGCTCGCTCCGCCGCCACCAAGGCGGCATGGAACGCTTCCTGACCTCGGTCGCCGAGGCGCACGTGAACGGCGTGGACGTGGACTGGTCCCGGGCGTTCGCCGGCGCCCGGGCGCGCCGCGTCGACCTGCCCACCTACCCCTTCCAGCACCAGCGCTACTGGCTCGACGCCCCCGAACTCATGGGTGACGCGGACGGGTTCGGACTCGGCGGCACCGGGCACCCGATGCTGGGCGCGGTCCTCGCCCTGCCCGCCGGGGACAAGGTCGTGCTCACCGGCCGCCTCTCCCTCCGCTCGCACCCCTGGCTGGCCGACCACCGCGTCGGGGAGACGGCCTTGCTGCCGGGCACGGCCTTCGTCGAACTCGCCCTGCGCGCGGGCGACGAAGTGCACTGCGGCCGGCTCGACGAACTCACCCTTCAGGCCCCGCTGCTCCTCGGCGCACACGGAGGTGTCCTGCTACGCCTCACCGTGGACGGACCGGACAAGGACGGCCGCCACGCCGTCACCGTCTACTCCCGCCCCGAGGACGCCGGACAAGCCGAGACCGAGCTGTCGTGGACGCGGCACGCCACCGGTGTGCTGGCCCCCACCCCCTCGCCCGTCGGCTTCGACCTCACCGCCTGGCCGCCCGAGGGCGCCACACCGGTCGCCGTGGACAGCCTGTACGAGGAACTGGCCGGCCTCGGTCTGCACTACGGCCCGGTGTTCCACGGGCTCCGTGCCGC
Organism: Streptomyces sp. NPDC021100; assembly: GCF_044333095.1. Lineage (NCBI taxonomy): Bacteria > Bacillati > Actinomycetota > Actinomycetes > Kitasatosporales > Streptomycetaceae > Streptomyces > Streptomyces sp. NPDC021100. The sequence continues at coordinate 5,465 of NZ_JBIRQH010000041.1, read as the reverse complement.
GTGGCGGCGAGGAGACGAGGTCTTCGCAGAGACCGCGCTGCCCGAGGGCGACGCGGCCGGTTTCGGGCTGCATCCCGCCCTGTTCGACGCCGCCCTGCACGCCTCCGGTCTCGTCCCCGGCGCGGCCGAGGGCGAGGGAGCGTACCTCCCGTTCTCCTGGACCGGCGTCGAACTCCACGCGGTGGGCGCCACCGCGCTCCGCGTCCGGCTGGCACCGGCGGTATCGGGCGGGGTGTCCCTGCTGGCTGCCGACGGCACCGGTCGGCCCGTCGCGTCGGTGGAGTCCCTGACCCTGCGCCCGCTCGCCACGGACGACCCGGCCCGCCAGCGGGCCCGCCCGGATGCCGGAGAATCGCTGTTCCGGGTGGACTGGACGGAACTGCCCGCACCGGACGCACCGCATGCACCGGACGGTGCGGCGGCGACCGTCGAGTACGTCACGGTCGGTCTCCCGGACGACTCGGACGGCCTGAACGACTCGGATGATTTGGGCAGCCCGGCCCGAGCGGCGCTCGCGGCGGGAGCCACTGCCGGCTTCCCCTCCCTCACGGCGCTGGCGGAGGCGGTCGCCGCCGGAACACCGGTTCCCTACTTGGTCCTCGCCCACCTGTCCGAGGACGACGACGCCGAGGACGGGCGGAGCAAACCGGCCGGCGACGGCGATGTCGACGCCGTCCACCGTGCCACCTGCCGAGCTCTGGAGCTGATCCAGAAGTGGCTGGCGGAGGACGCGTTCGCCGGTTCCCGGCTGGTCGTCGTCACCCGGGGCGGCGTGGCCGCCGACGACCGCGCCTCCGTGACCGACCTCGGAGCCGCCGCCGTCTGGGGCCTGGTGCGCTCGGCGCAGTCGGAGCACCCGGACCGGTTCGTCCTCGCCGACGTCGACGGCGATGCCGCCTCCTGGGCCGCGCTTCCGGCGGCCGTAGCCGCAGGTGAGCCGCAACTCGCCCTACGCGCAGGCCGGGTGCGGGTCCCGCGGCTGGCCCGGGCCGCCTCCGACGAGACACCGGCGCTGCCTCGCGGGACGACGTCCTGGCGGCTGGAGGCCACCGGACGCGGCACCCTGGACAAGCTGGCGTTCGTCGAGACCACCGCCGCCGACCGGCCGCTGGAGCCGGGACAGGTTCGGCTCGCCGTCCGCGCCGCAGGCATCAACTTCCGCGATGTCCTGCTCACTTTGGGCATGGTCGACCAGGAGGGCCTTGGCGGAGAAGCCGCCGGGTACGTCCTGGAAGTCGGCCCGGGGGTGGAGCGGTTCGCCCCCGGCGACCGGGTGTTCGGCATGTTCCCCGCGTCGATCGGCCCGGTGGCGGTGGCCGACGCGCGGATGCTGGCGAAGATGCCGCAGGGCTGGACCTTCGAGCAGGCCGCCTCCATCCCTGTGGTGTTCCTGACCGCGTATTACGGGTTGGTGGATCTGGCGTGCCTGGGTGCGGGTGAGTCGGTGTTGGTGCATGCGGCTGCTGGTGGTGTGGGGATGGCGGCGGTGCAGTTGGCCCGGCATTTGGGTGCGGAGGTGTGGGCTACGGCGAGTCCGGGGAAGTGGGATGTCCTGCGGGGGATGGGGATTGCCGACGAGCGCATCGCTTCGTCGCGGTCGTTGGAGTTCGGGGAGCGGTTCCTGGCGGCTACGGGTGGTCGTGGTGTGGATGTGGTGTTGAACTCCCTGGCCGGGGAGTTCGTGGATGCTTCGCTGCGGTTGCAGCCGCGCGGCGGCCGGTTCCTGGAGATGGGCAAGACCGACAAGCGCGACCCCGACGAAGTGGCCGCCCGCCACCCGGGCGTGCGGTACCGCGTCTACGACATCATGGAAGCCGGCGCGGACCGGATCGGCGAAATGTTGGCCGAACTGATGGAGTTGTTCGAGCGGGGTGTTCTCGAGCCGCTTCCGGTGACGGTGTGGGATGTGCGCCGGGCTCGGGAGGCGTTCCGTTTCATGAGTCAGGCGCGGCATGTGGGGAAGGTCGTGCTGACGCTTCCGGCGCCGCTGGACCCGGCGGGCGCGGTGCTGATCACGGGTGGGACGGGTGTGTTGGGTGCGTTGGTGGCCCGGCACCTGGTGACGGAACACGGGGTGCGTCGTCTCGTCCTCCTCAGCCGTCGTGGCCTGGAGGCGCCCGGTGCCGCGGAGCTGGTGGAGGAGTTGTCGGCTTTGGGGGCGGGGGAGGCCACCGTCGAGGCGTGTGATGCGTCCGACCGTGACGCCCTGGCGGCTGTGCTGGAGCGCGTACCGGATCTCACGGCCGTGGTGCATACGGCGGGTGTGCTGGACGATGGTCTCGTCGAGTCCTTGACTCCGGAGCGGTTGGAGGCGGTGTTGCGTCCGAAGGTGGACGCGGCGTGGAATCTGCACGAGCTGACCCTCGACCGTGACCTGTCGGCGTTCGTCCTCTTCTCCTCGGCCGCTGGTGTTCTGGGCGCTCCGGGTCAGGCCAACTATGCTGCCGCCAACGCCTACTTGGACGCTCTGGCTCAGCACCGTCGCGCGGCCGGTCTGCCCGCCCACTCCCTCGCCTGGGGGTTCTGGGAGGAGCGCAGCGACATGACCGCGCACCTCGACGACGCCGACGTCCGGCGCATGACGCGGGCCGGGCTGGCCCCTCTGTCCACCCGGGACGGCCTGGCGCTCCTCGACGCCGCCCTCGCCCACGACCGGGCGGTCCTGCTCCCCGTCCACCTGGACGTGGCCGCCGTCCGGGCCACCGGCGCCGTACCCGCGCTGCTCCAGGGCCTCGTGCGCACCCCCGTCCGCCGGGTCGCGGCGACGGCCGCCGATGCCGGACCCCAGGACGGGCCGGCCCTCCTCCGCAGGCTCATGGCGGCGGCCGAGCCCGAACGCCACCGGATCCTGCTGGACCTCGTGCGCACCGACGCCGCGAACGTCCTCGGGCACACCTCGCCCGAAACCGTGGAGCCCACCAAACCGTTCAAGGAGCTGGGCTTCGACTCGCTGACAGCGGTGGAACTGCGCAACCGGCTCAACGCGGCGACCGGCCTGCGGCTCCCCGCGACTCTCGTCTTCGACCACCCCACGGCCGGCGCGCTCGCCCGTCACCTCCGTGCCGAACTCCTCGGCGCCGAGGCCGAAGGGCCCGCCGTCCCCGTCGTGACGGTGGCCGATGACGAGCCGGTCGCCGTCATCGGCATGAGCTGCCGCCTGCCGGGGGACGTGGCGTCGCCGGACGACCTCTGGCGCCTGGTGGCCGAGGGCCGCGACGGGATGACGCCTTTCCCCGACGACCGCGGCTGGGACGTCGACTCGCTCTACCATCCCGACCCCGACCACCCGGGTACCTCGTACGTACGCGAGGGCGGATTCCTGCGTGGCGCCGGCGACTTCGACGCGGAGTTCTTCGGGATCAGCCCGCGCGAGGCGCTGGCGATGGACCCGCAGCAGCGGCTGCTGCTGGAGACCTCCTGGGAGGCGATCGAACGCGCGGGCATCGACCCGTCGTCGCTGTGGGGGAGCCGGACCGGAGTGTTCGCCGGGGTCAGCGGCCAGGAATACGCGGCCCTCGTCCAACAGGCGGCCGAGAGCACCGAGGGGTACCTGCTGACCGGCACCTCCGCGAGTGTGGTGTCGGGGCGGGTGGCGTATGTGTTCGGGCTGGAGGGCCCGGCGGTGACGGTGGACACGGCGTGTTCGTCATCCCTGGTGGCCCTGCATTTGGCGACCCAGTCCCTGCGGCGGGGCGAATGCTCCATGGCCCTCGTCGGTGGTGTCTCGCTGATGGCCACGCCGGGCGCCTTCGTGGAGTTCAGCCGGCAGCGGGGGCTGGCCGCCGACGGCCGGTGCAAGGCGTTCGCCGCTGCCGCGGACGGCACCGGCTGGGGTGAGGGCGCCGGAGTCCTCCTCGTCGAGCGGTTGTCGGATGCGCAACGGTTGGGGCATCGGGTGTTGGCGGTGGTGCGGGGTTCGGCGGTGAATCAGGATGGTGCGTCGAATGGGTTGACGGCGCCGAATGGTCCGTCGCAGCAGCGGGTGATTCGGGATGCGCTGGCTGGTGCGGGGTTGTCGCCGGGTGATGTGGATGTGGTGGAGGGGCATGGGACGGGGACGACGCTGGGCGATCCGATCGAGGCGCAGGCGCTGCTGGCCACCTACGGACAGGAACGGGACTGTGAACGTCCTTTGTGGTTGGGGTCTTTGAAGTCGAACATCGGTCATACGCAGGCGGCTGCGGGTGTGGCTGGTGTGATCAAGATGGTGATGGCGATGAGGCATGGGGTGTTGCCGCGGACGTTGCATGTGGATGAGCCGTCGCCGCATGTGGATTGGTCGTCGGGTGCGGTGGAGTTGCTGAGCGAGGCGCGGGAGTGGCCTGAGCAGGCGGGGCGTGTGCGTCGGGTGGGGGTGTCGTCGTTTGGGGTGAGTGGAACCAACGCGCATGTGGTGCTTGAGGAGGCTCCGGTTGAGGTGGTGCCTGAGCGTTCGGGGGTGGGGGCTGCTGGGGTTGGTGGGGGTGTGGTGCCGTGGGTGGTGTCGGCGCGGAGTGCTGGGGCGTTGCGGGAGGCTGCGGGGCGGTTGGTGTCGTGGGTGGAGGGTGCGGAGGGTCTGAGGGATGCGGTGGGTGTGGGGGATGTGGGGTGGTCGTTGGTGTCGTCGCGTGCGGTGTTGCCGTGGCGGGCTGTGGTGGTGGGGCGTGGTGTGGGGGATTTGGTTGGGGGTTTGGTGGGGGTGGCGGAGGGTTCGCCGGTTTCTGGTGTGGTGATGGGTGTGGCGGGTGTGGGGAAGCCGGTGTTCGTGTTTCCGGGGCAGGGTTCGCAGTGGGCGGGGATGGCGGTGGGGCTTCTTGATGAGGAGCCGGTGTTCGCCGCTCGGATTGCGGAGTGTGAGGCGGCGTTGGGGCCGTTTGTCGACTGGTCGTTGACGGGGGTGTTGCGGTCGGGGGTGGTGCCGGAGCGGGTGGATGTGGTGCAGCCGGTGCTGTGGGCGGTGATGGTGTCGTTGGCGGCGTTGTGGGAGTCGTACGGGGTGCGGCCTGGTGCTGTGGTGGGGCATTCGCAGGGTGAGATTGCCGCTGCTTGTGTGGCGGGTGTGTTGTCGTTGGAGGATGGGGCGCGCGTTGTGGCGTTGCGTAGCCGTGCGTTGCTGGATATCGCCGGTGGTGGGGGCATGGTGTCGGTGGCGTTGGCGGCGGACGACGTGGTGCCGTTGCTGCCTGATGGTGTGGGGGTGGCGGCGTTCAACGGGCCGGTCTCGACGGTGGTGTCGGGGGACGACGAGGCGCTGGAGCGGTTCCTCGCCCAGTGCGCCGAGCGGGACATACGGGCGCGTCGGATCCCCGTGGACTACGCCTCCCATTCGGCGCACGTGGAACGGATCCGCGATCGTGTTCTCGAGGATCTGTCCGGGATCGCCCCCGGCCTGTCGCGGGTGCCGTTCTTCTCGACGGTGACGGGGGAGTGGCTGGATGACACGTCGTCGATGGATGCGGCGTACTGGTACCGCAATCTGCGGGAGC
>NZ_JBIRQH010000040.1:0-18475 GCF_044333095.1 Streptomyces sp. NPDC021100 | reverse complement strand
GGAGGCTTCGAGGAGCAGGCGTTGCTGGGGGTCGGTGCCGAGGGCTTCGCGGGGGGAGATGCCGAAGAACTCGGCGTCGAACTCCGCCGCGTCGTGCAGGAAGCCGCCCTCGCGCGAGTAGGTCTTGCCGGGGACGCCCGGTTCGGGGTCGTAGATGTCCTCGACGTTCCAGCCGCGGTCCTCGGGGAACAGGGTGACGCCGTCGCGCCCTTCGGCGAGGAGCTCCCACAGCTCCTCGGGCGTGGTGACGCCGCCGGGGAAGCGGCAGCTCATGCCGACGATGGCGATCGGTTCGTCAGGTGCCGCGCCGGAGGCGGCGGCCGGGGCGGCGGGCGAGTCGGCGGCCGGTCCGGCCTCGAACAGCTTGTCGCCCAGGTGCTCCGCCAGCGCCGCCGGGGTCGGGTAGTCGAAGACCAGGGTGGCGGGCAGCCGCAGGGCGGTCGCCTTGTTCAGCCGGTTGCGCAGTTCCACGGCGGAGAGCGAGTCGAAACCGATCTCGGTGAACGCCCGCCGGCCGTCGATGGCGCTCGCGCTCTCGTGGTGCAGCACCTCCGCGACATGGGTCCGCACCAGGTCCAGCAGCGCCCGCTCGCGCTCCACCGCGTCCAGCTTGCCCAGCCGGGCCACGGCCTCCGGGTGGCTGCTCACGGCCGCCGCGGTGGCGGTGTGCGCGGTGGGACGGGTGGACGTGGGCGGGTGGAGGGTGTGCAGGAGCGGCGGAGCCGGAGTGTGGTGGGGGTTGAGGCGGATGGGGAGGAGAGCAGGACGGGGGGTGGTGAGGGCGGCGTCGAAGAGCGCGAGGTTCTGCTCGGTGGTGAGGGAGAGCAGGGGCCCGCTGTTCATGCGCTGCACGTCGGCCGTGCTGAGCTGCCCGGCCATGCCGTGCTCGGTGTCCCAGAGTCCCCAGGCGAGGGATTGTGCGGGGAGTTGGTGGGTGTGGCGGTGGTGGGCGAGGGCGTCGAGGAAGGCGTTGGCGGCGGCGTAGTTGGCTTGTCCGGCGCCGTCGAGGGTGGCGGCTGCGCTGGAGTAGAGGATGAAGTGGGTGAGGGGGATGTTGAGGCGCTGGGTGGTGTGGTGCAGGTGCCAGGCGGCGTCGGCTTTGGGCGTGAGGGCGGTGTGCAGGTGGTGGGGGGTCTGGTTGGTGAGGGTGGCGTCGTTCAGGGCTCCCGCGGTGTGGATGATCGCCTTGAGGTGCGGGATGCCGGCGAGAAGATCAGTGACCTGGGCGGGGTCGCTGACGTCGCACGCGGTGAGGGTGATGTTCCCGCCGAGCTCGGTGAGACGGTCCACCAGCTCAGTCGCCTGAGGGTGGTCAGGTCCCTGACGGCTGGCGAGCGTGATGTCGGTGACGCTGTGATGGGTGATCAGGTGTTCCGCCAGGAGGCTGCCCAGTCCGCCCGTGCCACCGGTGATCAGGACGGCGTCCTGGGGATCCCAGCCTTCGAAGCCGCTCGACCGGCCGTCCGCCGCCGGGTGTTGACCCGTCACCCGAGTCAGCCGGGGCACGGTGAACCCGCCGCCCCGCAGTGCCAGTTCCGGCTCACCGCTCGCCAGTGCGGCGGTCAGCCGGGGGAGCGGGACCGGCGTCCCGTCCCAGTCCAGCAGCGTGAAGCGGTCCGGGTGCTCGGCCTGGGCGGCGCGCACCAGGCCCCACACCGCCGCGCCCGCCAGGTCCGCGTCGTCGTTCCGCTCACCGCGCGGCCCGACCGCCCCACGCGTCACGACCACCAGTCGCGACTCGGCGTACCGCTCGTCGTCCAGCCAGTCCTGGAGCGTGCCGAGCGCGGAACGGGTGGCTTCGCGCACCCGCCGCGGCATGTCCACGCCGTCGCCGCCGTCACTGCCGTCGCCGTTCCGGCCCTCCGCGCAGGTGAGGACGACGACGTCGGGCAGGTCGCCGATCAGGTCCTCCAACTCCGCGTACGCCGTGGCGCCGGCCCACTCCCACTGCTCGGCCCGCGGGCCGAGCGCCGCCCAGGCGGGGGCGGTGTCGCTGTCCGCGGCCTGCTCGGCGACCGGCAGGGCGGTCCACTCCACGACGTGCAGGGAGGTGTCGGCGCCGTCGCGGGCCGCCGCCATCTGGTCGGCCGTCACCGGCCGCATGGCCAGCTCCGTCACCGTCCCGACCGGGCGGCCCGCCGGGTCGGCGAGCCGCAGGCACAGACCGTCGTGCGCGGTGGTGGTGACGGCGACGCGCAGCGAGGTCGCCCCCGTCGCGTGCACGCTGACGCCGGTCCAGGCGAACGGGAGGGCGGTCTGCCCCCCGCCGCTGCCGTCGTCGTCCCGGCCGAGGTCGGTGGCGTGCAGCGCCGCGTCGAGGAGGGCCGGGTGCACGAGGTAGGAGGCGGCGTCCTGGTGGGCGTCCTCCGGCAGGGCGACCTCGGCGAACACCTCGTCGCCGCGCCGCCAGGCGGCCCGCAGCCCCTGGAACGCGGGTCCGTAGAGGTAGCCGTCGGCCGCGAGCCGCTCGTACACGCCGTCGAGGGGGATCGGCCGGGCGCCGGCCGGCGGCCACGCGGTGAGGTCCGTGTCGGAGACGGCCGGGACGGGGGCGTCCGGTGTGAGCGTCGCGGTGGCGTGCAGCATCCACGGCACGGTGTGCGTGGCGCCGTGCGCACGGCTGTGGACGGTCAGGGCGCGGCGGCCCGTGGCGTCCGGGGCGTTGACCTCCACCCGCAGATCGGTGTGCGCGTCCGGCGAGAGGGCCAGCGGCGCCTGGAGCGTCAGCTCCTCGACGTGCGGTGTGCCGGTGTGGTCACCGGCGTGCAGGGCGAGTTCGAGGAGGGCGGTACCGGGGAGGAGGGTGGTGCCGAGCACCACGTGGTCGGCCAGCCAGGCGTGCGTGCGGGGGCTGATGCGGCCGGTGAGGACGGTGGCGTCGCTGCCGGGGACGGTGACGGCCGCGCCGAGCAGCGGGTGGCCCGCGGGTGCCTGGCCGAGCGTCGTGACGTCGCCGGTGTCGGGGGCGGCCTCCAGCCAGAACCGGCGGCGCTGGAACGGGTACGTGGGCAGGTCGACGCGGCGGGCGGGGGCGCCGGTGTGGAGCGCGGTCCAGTCGACGGCGTGCCCCCGGGTCCACAGGCGGGCGAGTGCGGCGCGGGTCTCGGGCCGCTCGGGGCGGTTGCGGCGCAGCAGCGGTACGCAGACGGCGGCGGTGTCGTCGGGGAGCGCGGCGCCGGCCATGGCGGTGAGGACGGCGTCGGGGCCGATCTCCAGGAAGGCCGTCACCCCGTCGTCGGCGAGGGCGCGGACGCCGTCGGCGAAGCGGACCGCCTCGCGGACGTGGGTCACCCAGTACTCGGGCGCGGTGAGTTCGCCCGGGCCGGCGGTGCGGCCGGTGACGGTGGAGACGAGCGGGACGCGCGGCTCGGCGTAGTCGAGGATCTCGGCGAGCTGCCGGAACTCGGCCAGCATCGGCTCCATCAGCGGGGAGTGGAAGGCGTGCGAGACCTTGAGCATCGAGGTCTTGCGGCCCTGCTCCCGCAGCTTGTCCACGATCGGGGCGACGGTGGCCCGCGCACCGGAGACGACGACCGCGCGCGGGCCGTTGACGGCGGCGACGGCCGCGTCCCCGGCGCCGTCGAGCAGGGCGAGGGCTTCCTCCTCGGTGCACTGGAGGGCGGCCATCACCCCGCCCTCCGGCAGCTCCTGCATCAGCCGGCCGCGCGCCGCCACCAGCGCGCAGGCGTCCTCCAGTGTGAACACCCCGGCGGCGTGCGCCGCCGCGATCTCCCCGATCGAGTGCCCGGCCAGCACGTCCGGGCGCACGCCCCAGGACTCCACCAGCCGGAACAGTGCCGTCTCGACGGCGAACAGGGCGGGCTGCGCGTACTCGGTGCGGTCCAGCAGCGCGGCCGCGTCCGAGCCCTCCGGGGCGAACAGCACGTCCAGCAGCGGGCGTTCGAGCTGGAGGTCCAGGTATCCGCAGGCGTCGTCCAGCGCCCGGGCGAACACCGGGAACGTCTCGTACAGCTCCCGGCCCATGCCGGCCCGCTGGGCGCCCTGCCCGGTGAACAGGAAGGCGAGCCGCCCGCCGGCGACCGTGCCGAGGACGACGCCGGCCGCCTCGGCGGCGCCTTCGGCGAGGGCACGCAGTCCGGCGGTCCCGCTGTCCATGACCACGGCCCGGTGCTCCAGCTCCGCACGGGTGGTGGCCAGGGCGTACGCCACGTCCGCCGGCTCCGGGGCGTCCTCGCCGGCCAGCAGCGCGAGCACCCCGGCGGCCTGGGCGCCGAGCGCCTCGGGCGTGCGGGCGCTGAGCAGCAGCGGGAGCCCCGACTGCCCGGTGACGTCGGCGGCCGGTCCCTCCTCATCCGCGGCCGGTCCCGCGTCGTCGGCCGGCGGCTCCTCGATGATCACGTGCGCGTTGGTGCCGCTGATCCCGAACGCCGAGATCCCGGCGCGCCGCGGCCGGCCGTCCGGGGTGTCCCACGGCAGCGCCTCGGTGAGCAGCTCCACGTCGCCGGCCGTCCAGTCGACGTGCGAGGACGGCGCGTCCACGTGCAGCGTCCTCGGCAGGACGCCGTGCCGCATCGCCAGCACCATCTTCATGACGCTCGCGGCACCGCCCGCGGCCTGCGTGTGCCCGAGGTTCGACTTGGCCGAGCCCAGGCGCAGCGGCCGGCCCTCGGGGCGCTCCTGCCCGTACGTGGCGAGGATGGCCTGTGCCTCGATGGGGTCGCCGAGCTTGGTACCGGTGCCGTGCGCGTCCACGGCGTCCACGTCGCCCGGACGCAGCCCCGCGTTGGCCAGGGCCTGGAGGATGAGCCGCTGCTGGGACGGGCCGTTGGGGGCGGTGAGGCCGTTGCTGGCGCCGTCCTGGTTGATCGCGGAGCCCCGGACGACGGCCAGGACGCGGTGCCCGTTGCGGCGCGCGTCGGACAGCCGCTCGACGACGAACACGCCGACGCCCTCGGAGAACCCGGTGCCGTCGGCGGCCTCGGCGAACGCCTTGCAGCGGCCGTCGGGCGCCAGGCCGCGCTGCCGGCTGAAGGCGGTGAACATGCCGGGGCTGCCCATCACGGCGACGCCGCCGACGAGCGCCAGTGAGCACTCGCCGTCCCGCAGCGACTGCGCGGCCAGGTGCAGGGAGACCAGCGAGCCGGAGCAGGCGGTGTCCACGGTGACGGCCGGGCCCTCCAGGCCCAGCGTGTAGGAGACGCGCCCGGAGGCGACGCTGGGCGCGTTGCCGGTCATCAGGTAGCCGTCGAGGCCCAGCGGCGCCTGGTGGACGCGGGTGCCGTACTCGTGCACCTCGGCGCCGAAGAAGACACCGGTGCGGCTGCCGCGCAGCGAGGCCGGGTTGACGCCGGAGCGCTCCAGCGCCTCCCAGGAGGTCTCCAGGATCAGCCGCTGCTGCGGGTCCATGGCCAGCGCCTCACGCGGGCTGATCTTGAAGAAGCCGGCGTCGAACTCGGCGGCCCGCTCCAGGAAGCCGCCCTTGTCGACGTAGGACTTGCCGGGCCGGTCGGGGTCCGGGTCGAACATGCCGGGGACGTCCCAGCCGCGGTCGGTGGGGAAGTCCGACAGCACCTCGCGGCCCTCGGCCAGCAGCGTCCAGAACTCCTCGGGGGAGTCCACCCCGCCGGGGTAGTGGCAGGCCATGCCGATGATGGCCACCGGATCGTCGTCGTCGCCCGCGGCCTCCCGGGCCGGCACCGCGACCGGCTCGGGAGCGAGTCCCAGTGCCCGGGTGCGGACGAGGCGGCCGAGCGCCGCCGGCGTCGGGTGATCGTAGACCGCGGTGACGGGCAGCTCCAGGCCGGTGGCCGCGGTCAGCCGGGCGTGCAGGTCCACGGCGGCCAGCGAGTCGAACCCCAGCTCCAGGAAGGGCCGTTCGGTGTCCACCGGACCCTTGGTGTCCGGGCGGGCGCGGCGCAGCGCGGCGACGGTGTGCTCGTGCACCAGCTCCAGCACCACGCGCTCCTGCTCGGCGGCGGTCCGTCCGGTGAGCCGCTCCACCAGGAGGGCCCGCGCCCGCGGCCCGGTCTCCGGGGCGCCCCCGGGCTCGCCCGCGGTCCCGGCCGACGCGGCACCGGACGGGGTGGGAACGTTCTCGGACTCAGTCATTCGGTGCTCTCCAAAAGAATTCCGCGGGCGGAACGGGGCGGGCGGGGCGTGCGGGTGGTTCGGGGCGTGCGGGGGCGGGACGTGCCGGGCGCCGGCGGCCGGTCAGGGCAGGGGCCGGCCTTCCCCGGGCGGGCCGGCGGGTTCGGACGCGACGGGCCGGGGCTCGTCCGGCCAGAACGGTTCGTCGTAGCTGCGCTGCACGTACGACAGCGCCTCCAGCAGGTCGGACGAGGTGACGGGACGCGACCGGCGGCCGTCCACCAGGCCCGCGATGGGCAGCGATCCGGTGTCGGCCCAGCGCAGCCAGCCACGGTCGTCGATGTAGCTGCGGCTGCGCCCGGCGTTGTCCGGGTGCACGCAGTACGGGATGTCCAGGTAGCCGCGCTTGAAGGCGAGCAGCAGCGCGTGCCCGACGTCCGGGTGGCTGTTGAGGACGGCGTCGACGAGCGCGCGCGCCTCGGCGTACGTCTGGGTGTCCCCGGGGTCCGGGTTTCCGGCCGGCGGGCCGGGGGCCGTCCGCGCCACCCGGGCGGCGTGCTCCAGGGCCGCGACGTTCTCCGCCACGGTGGGGATCCGCCGGGACTCGGCGACGGTCTTGACGATCAGGCGCTCCGAGCCCGTGCCGACCGCGAGTTCGGCGGCCTCCCCGAGCAGCCGGTAGCAGCCCTCGGGGGTGTATGGGTACACCCCCATGTAGGCGTAGATCACCACGTGCCAGTCGGCCTCCGGCAGCAACTCCGCGCAGAGCCTGCGCAGTGCGGCGACCGCCTCCCGGTCCTGCTCGCGGTTGGTCTGCTGGGCGTAGCTGACGGACAGGTCGCGGATGCCCAGCCGGTGGAAGAACACCGCCTCCAGGGCGCTGACCGCCACCAGCATGCTCGGCGGGCACAGCTGCCCCAGCAGACAGCCGCCGAACGTCTCGATGTGCGGGCTGGCCCCCCACTCGCGGAGCTGCGCGAACAGGGTGCTGCCGCGCTCCCAGTTGCGCATCGACTCGTCGAGCGGGGTACGGCCGTAGGGCAGGCAGTACGAGACCGGGCCGCCCTCGGTGGCGCTCAGCCCAGCCCGCGTCAGGGCGACGAAGATGTCGAACGGCACCGCCGAGCCGTGCCGGACCTGCACCGGGAAGTCGTCACCGTGCAGCCCGTGCAGGACCGCCCGGGTCGTCTCCACCGGGTAGCTGACGATGGGGAAGCCGTTGAGGGCCGACCCCTCGCGCAGCGCCGTCTCGATCGCGGCGAGGTCCCCGACCCGGGTGTAGCTGTCCAGGGTGAGGGTGCCGACGGTGGTGGCGTCGGCGTGCCGGGTGGCGTGCAGGCCCGCGCGCATGGCGGCCGGATCGCCGAAGCCCATGCGCGGCTGCACCACCAGGCGCCCGGCCCGGTGCGCCCGGCGGACGAACGCGCCGAAGTCGCCGGCGGGGCGGCGCGCGGGCGCGTCGTCCGGGACGGGGGCGGGGGCGGTATCCGGTACGGAAGCCGTATCCGATCCGGGCACGCCGTCCGGCCGCCGGTGCGGGCCGCTCTCCGGTGCCTCGCCGAAGCGTCCGTTCACGACAGCGCGGCCCGTCGCGGTATGCCGCCGATGAAGCGCCGGAACGAGGCGATCTCCTGCGCGCCGTCCTCGAAGACGCTGTCGAAACCCGCCTCCATCAGCTCCGCCACATGGTCGGTGCCCTCGCCGCCGGTGATGCCCAGCTTGCCTCCGATGACCGCGGGCAGCTCCGCCAGGCCCGGCTCGGCGCGCAGCTTCCTGATGACCCGCACGCCGTCCTGGTGGCCGTGCCCGTTGACGCTGCTCACCACGAGCAGCGCCGGGGTGCGCTCCCGGCACTCCCGCACCAGGAGTTCGTCCGGGACGCACGGGCCGAGGTTCACCACGTCGTACCCCAGCTCCTCGATCAGCAACTGGAGGAACACCAGGTTCCAGGTGTGCGAGTCGGAGGCGAGACCGCTGACCAGGACCGTCTGCCGGCGCCCGGCCGGGGCACGGCCGGTGCCCACCGGCACGATGCCCGCCGGGGCCGGTACCGCCGGCGCTCCCCTCGTCACGGACGCCGTCGACCTGCCCGGGTCGCGCGGCGGCGGGGTCATGCCGCCCCTCCGCCGCCCGGTACCGCGTCCGCGGCGCCCTCCGGGAGCGGCGCCAGCGGGGCGCGGCGGTGCTCCAGCCGGGACGCCGAGACGACCTCGCCGCCGCGCACCAGCACCTCGGCGGGGGCCGGCCGGCCCAGGAACATCAGCAGGCTGGCCGTCGGGCCGTACGCCCCGGCGTTGGGGATCGCCAGCACGTCCCCGACCTCCACCCGCGGCAGTTCGACCCGGCGCCCGAGGACGTCGCCCGGTGTGCACAGCGGTCCGACCAGGCTGGCGCTCAGCCCCTCGCCGTCCGCTGTCTCCGCGGCCTGCCCGGCGTCCGCCGGCTGCACGGCCACCGGCAGCAGCCGGCCCAGGCCCGACATCCCGCCGAAGGTGTTGATGCCGGCGTCCAGGATGACGAACGTCCGGCCCCGGCTCTCCTTGATGTTGACCACCCGGGTCAGCAGGACGCCGCTGTCGCCCACCAGGTAGCGGCCCGACTCGCAGGCGAGGTGCGGGGTGCCCTGCCGCCAGTCCGGGAACAGCTCGTCCAGGGTGTCCTCCAGCCGCTCGCGCAGCTTCTCGTACACCGGCCGCTCGCCGGGCACCGCGTAGGGGGCGGCGAAACCGCCGCCGATGTCCAGGAACCGCAGCGGCAGCCCGTGTTCGCGCCCCAGCTCCGCGGCCAGGGCCAGCGTGTGCCGGAACTCCCCGACGAGGCTGTCCTCGTCCTTGGCGTTGCTCAGCGGGAAGAAGTGCGCCCCCACGATCTCCGTGCCGGGCACCGCGCGCAGCTTCGGCAGGACCTCGCCCAGCGTCTCCGCGTCGACGCCGAACTGCGAGGGCGTCCCCGTCATCCGGATGCTGGTGGTGGCGCTCGCCGAGGCGCTGTTGACGCGCACCAGGCAGTCGGCCACCACGCCGTGCGCCCGGGCGGCGGCGCCCACGTGCTCCAGGTCCGTCAGCGACTCGACGGAGAACAGCCGCACCCCGGCGGCCAGCGCCGCGGCCAGCTCGCCGTCGGTCTTCCCGGGCCCGGTGTACAGGCACTCCGCCGGGTCGAAGCCCGCCTCCAGGGCGGCGGCCAGCTCGCCCGTCGAGCTGATCTCGGCCCGGCACACCCGGTCGCCGCCGGTCGCCAGGGCGCGCAGCACCTCCGGGTGCGGGTTCGCCTTGACCGCGCTGAACAGGCTGAACGGCTCGGGGAGCGCGTCCAGCAGATCCGCGCGCGCGGCTTCCACCCGGTCCAGGTCGTACACGTACAGCGGTGTGCCGTACCGCTCGGCCAGTTCGTCGTACCCGCTCACTGGTCGCTCCCGTCGAGCAGCTCCACGAGCCGCCGCTTCTCGTTCTTGCCGTGCAGGGTCAGGGGCCACTCGGCGAGCACCCGGCAGACCGCCGGGACCTTCTGCTGCTCCAGCCGGCCCGCGAGCTCGCGCAGGACGACGTGCGGGGCCAGGTCGGACTCCACGAACAGCGCCAGGTCGTGCCGGTCCGACGGGGGCAGCACCGCCGCCGCCCGCACCCCCGGGACGTCCATCGCCGCCGCCTCGATCTCCAGCGTGCTCATCCGGATGCCCTTGCGCTTGAACATGTCGTCCCGGCGCCCCTGGAAGTACAGGTAGCCGTCCGCGTCCAGCGAGCCGTAGTCCCCGGTGTGCAGCCGGAGTTCGCCGGTCGGGGCGTGCCGGCGGAAGGTCCGCGCGGTCACCTCCGGATTCCGCCAGTAGCCGGGCATCACATGCGGGCCGACGGCCACGATCTCGCCCGTCTCGCCGACGGGCACGGACGCGCCGTCCTCGTCCACGATCAGGACCCGCGTGCCGGGCAGCGGCCGGCCCACCGAGTCGGGCCGTTCCCGGTCCTCCTCCGGCGGCATGATGGAGACGCGCTTGCACTCCGTCTGCCCGAACTGCCGTACCACCCGGGCCCCGGGGAACGCCGCGCGCAGCGTCTCGATCACCGGCAGCGGCAGCGCCGCGCCCGTGTTGGTGAACATCCGCACCCGCGGCGCCGGGTTCTCCTCCCGGCGCGCCAGCGTGGCGATCATCGCGGCCAGCGACGGGACGATCGGCACCACCGTCGCCCCGCTCTCCCGGACGGCCGTCAGCAGCCGCAGGTCCGACTCGCCGTCCGCCAGCACGATCGCGCTCCGCCCGGCCGCGCACATCAGGACCTTGTACAGGCCGTAGTCCCACGACATCGGGAACCGGCAGAACACCACGTCGTCCGGGCGGTAGCCGAGCACCTGCACCATCGACCGGGTGGCGAACACCATCTGCGCGTGCGGGCAGATCACCGCCTTGGGGGCGGCCGTGCTGCCCGAGGTGTAGACGAGGACGGCCGGGTCCTCCGGGGCGACGTCCACCGCCGCCTCCGCACGCGGCCCGCGGTCGGCGATCTTCTCGGTCTCGCTCCACACCCCGCCGAACTCGTGCACGGGAGCCCCGGTGACCGCCTCGAACGTCGCCCGGTCGCCCTCCGCGCAGACCACCAGCGCCGGCTCGGCGTTCTCCAGGACCGACCGCAGGTGGTACGGCTTCATGTGCGGGTTCAGCGGAACGAAGACCGCGCCGCGCCGCGACGCCCCGTAGAACAGGGCGGTCAGCTCCCTGGTGGTGGGCAGCTGGACGACCAGCCGGTCACCCGGGCCGACGCCCCGCTCCGCCAGCCAGTCGGTGAAGGCGCGGCTGTACGCGTCGAGGCGGGCGTAGTCCCACCGCCCCTCGGCGTCGGCGACCGCCGCGGCCGAGGGCGAGAACGCCACGGCCTCGTCCAGCAGGGTGTGGACCAGGCTGTCGGGACGGTGGTCGCGCAGGGGGACCCCCCGCGCCGCACCCGTGGTGCCGTCCAAGCCGGGAGTGCTGTCCAACGCTGTTCTCCTGTCAGGTCGTCGGCGTGCTGGTGGTACGGGGGCCGGTGGTACGGGGGTCGGGGTTTTCGCTCAGGAGCTCGCGCGCGCGGGCCCGGAGCGCGCCGCGGTCGGTCTTGCGGTTGGAGTTGAGCGGGAACTCCTCCAGCCGCCAGAAGTGACGGGGCGTCATCCCCTGCGGCAGCACCGGGCGCAGCCGCCGGGCGAACACCGAGAGCGGCACGGCGGAACCGGTGTAGAAAACGGCCAGCTCGGTGCCCGCCTCCGTGGCCACGTCGACGGTGACGGCCTCCGTGACGCCCTCACAGCCGCGCAGCGCGTGGTCCACCTCGGGCAGCTCCACCCGCCAGCCGGCGACCTGCACCTGGGCGTCCAGCCGCCCGAGGTAGGCGAGTTCACTGTCGGAGCCGTCCCCGCCGATGCGGCGCACCCGGTCGCCCGTGCGGTACCAGACACGGCCGTCGTGGCCGAGGAAGCGGCCCGCGTCGTCGCCCGGGTCCAGATAGCCGGACGTCCGCTGCGGACCGGACACGCACAGCTCGCCCTCCCGATCGGCGGGCTTCCCGTCCTCGTCGAGGAGCAGGTGCTCGTGGCCGTCGTTGACCCGGCCGATCGGCACCACCCCGTTCACCGCGATCCGCTCCGAACGCTCCGCATCCCAGCGGTGCGCCGCGATGGTGATCGTCAGCTCGGTCGGGCCGTAGAGGTTCTCCAGCGCCGAACCCGGCGCCGCCACCTGCCAGTCCGCCGCGTCCCGGCAGGTCAGCGCCTCACCGGCGAAGAAGCTCCAGCGCAGCCCGGGCAGCGCCCCCGGCGCCAGCCCGCCGAGCCGGCGCACCAGCCCGATCGCGCTCGGCGTCGAGAACCACACCGTCATCCGGTGCTCCGCCAGGAACGCCGGCAGCTCCCGGTACGCACCCGGCGGCACCCACAGCGCGGTCGCACCCGAACCCCAGGCGCAGAACAGGTCGAACATCGCGCAGTCGAAGTTCAGGTCGAACGTCTGCGAGAAGACGTCGTCCGGCGTGAAGTCGTAACGGGCGTCCTGGAGGCCGAAGTAGTGCGCGGCGCTGCCGTGGCTGATCGGCACGCCCTTGGGGCGGCCCGTCGACCCGGACGTGAACAGCATGTACGCGGCGTCGTCCGGCCGCACCGGCCGCGGCGCCGCCAGCCCGCCGGACGGACGCGGCTCGATCCGTACGACGCCCGGGAGCGTACCCGCCGGACAGCCGGGCGCGAGCACCGGCAGCGCCGCGCCCGGGTCCTCCGCGGTGAACGCCGGCCCGTCGTCCGGGTCCGGCGCCAGCAGCTCCGGCAGCTGCGCCCAGCCGGCCTCGTCCACGATGACGGCCGACACCCCGGCGGCCCGCATCATCCGGCGGGTGCGCGCGACCGGGAAGCCCGGCTGGAGGGGCACGACGGTGGCGCCCGCGTACAGCGCGGCCAGGATGCCGACGTACGCGCGGACGCCCTTCGCCGCCAGCACCGCCACCGCGCCCGGCGGCCCCGCCACCGCCTCCGACAGCGCGCCCGCCCACTCCAGGGCCCGCTCGTGCGCCTCCTCGTAACCGATCGCGTCGGCGCCGACCCGCACCGCGTCATTGCGCGGCGCGAGCTCCACTCCGCGCAGGAAACGCCCGTGCAGCGCCGCGTCCAAAGTGCTGTCCAACGTGGCGTCCACCGCTGCTCCTCTGCTGCTCACTGGGTTCGCTCCGGGACGTGCGGCGGCGCCGCTCAGGCGGCCTGGTCCGCGACCAGCCGGGACAGCGCCTTCCACAGCACGCCGGGCGTCGCGAACGTCTCGGGGCTGAGCGCGTCGTCGTGGAAGCGCACCTGGTACGCGTCCTCCAGCGCGGCGAGCAACTCGACGATGCCCAGCGAGTCCAGGCCCAGGTCGCGCAGCCCGGTGTCCTGCGTGAGCTGCTCGTCGGCGCCCAGGAACGGCAGGAACCCGCGCAGCAGGTCCTCGAACTTCTGGTCCCACATGGTGATGGCCTCTCGGTGAGTCGGTGTACGGAAAAGCGAGGGGAATGTCTTCGGGAGGGGTCAGGCGCTCGCGGGGCGCGGACGCGGGCGCAGCGCCAGCCGCGGCGTCGCCGGGACCACCTCGAAGGCGTCCGTGGTGCGCCGCACCCGGCCGAACAGGCTGTCCTGGCCCGCCACGCACACGGTGCCGACCCCGGCCTCGCGCAGGGCGTCCACGACCGCCGGCCACCGCAGCGGGCGCACACAGCTGTCCAGCATCATGGCGCGCACCCCCTCGCCCGTGGTGACCAGCGCACCGTCCTGGTCGGCGATCACCGGGACGGCCGGGTCGGCGAACTCCAGCGGGCCGAAGACCTCCTCCTCGGCCCGGTCGCGCAGGCCCTTGAACAGCGAGCAGTGCATCGGCGGACGCATGGTGTACAGCGACATGCCGCCCAGCGCGCGGAGCCGGGCCGGCAGCCACTCCAGGTTGTGCTCACGCAGCGTCAGCATGGTGAAGTCGTCGTCGATGTAGCAGGAGATCTCGTACGTCTCGCCGCGCTCGTCCAGCTCCCCGAGCAGCTCGCGCAGCGTGTCCTGCGGCACGCGGACGAACGAGTGGGTGACGAGGTCCGTGTACTCCGTGGCGAAGTAGTCCTCCAGCAGCCGCGCGAACGCGGCGGTGGCGCGCACGGCGTCGGGGAAGTCCAGCGCCCCGGAGAACGCGGCGGCCGGCTTCTCGCCGAAGCTGGGGCCCGTGCACAGGTCGGCCTCGACGCCCAGCGTGTGCCGCGCCCACTGGGCCAGCGCCAGCGAGTTGACCATGAACGCGACCTGGGCGTACTCGCTGTAGTCGCCCTCGGTGGTGCGGTAGCGGTCGACGAGCGAGTAGCCGAGCACCCGGTCGGCGGCGGCGACCAGCTTCCGGGCGAAGGGGTTGACGACCATGAACTTCCCGACCTCCGCGAAGGGGGTGGGCCCCATACCGGGGAAGATCATCGCGGTACCGGTCCGGGACGCGGTGGTCATGTGCGCGGTCCTTCCGAGACAAGCGGACGTGCGAGGACGTACAGACGGGGCTCCCCGCCGGCCGGCCGCGCGGGCGCGGGACGGCGGACGGTGGGGGCGGTGAGGGCAGCGGGTGCTGAGCGGCGCGTGGCGAGTGGCACACGGCGGACGGCGCGCGCGACCGGCGGTTCCGGCGGTCTGGGGGACAAACCGCCGGAACCGGGGTGACGGCCTGGGGAGACCGCCGATCCGGGGGAGGGCTACTCCTCGGGCGCCAGCAGGGCGCCGCTGTCGGCGTCGCGCACCGCCAGCGCGGCCACCGGACAGGTCTCCGCGGCGTCGAGCACCGCGTCGTCGGGGTCGATCACGGCCGCCCGCGGCCGGGACTTGCCGTCCGCCAGCTCGAAGTGCCCCGGCGCGTAGTTGGCGCACACCGAGGCGCCGATGCAGACACCGCGGTCGACCTCCACCGACCAGCGGCTCACCAGGTCACCCGCAGCAGCTTCGGGCCGCGCACCAGCATGCCCTGCTTCCACACCACCCCGTCCGCGCCGTCGGCGAAGTCCAGGGTCGGGAAGCGGGTCACCAGCGTCGTCAGCACCGTCTGCAGCTCCATCCGGGCCAGTTGGGCGCCCAGGCAGTGGTGCGGGCCGTGACCGAAGCCGATGTGCGGGTTGTGCTCGCGGGTGACGTCCAGCCGGTCCGGGTTCTCGAAGATCTCCGGGTCCCGGTTGGCCGAGGCCACCGAACCCACCACCGGCTCGCCGGCCTTCACCGTGACGTCGCCGAACTCGATGTCCTCCAGGGCGTACCGGGCGAACATCGCCGAGTAGTTCAGCGGGATCCAGCGCACCAGCTCCTCGACCGCGCGCGGTACCAGCGACGGGTCGGCGCACAGCAGCTCCCACTGGTCGCGGTGGCTGAGCAGCGCGTAGAGGAAGTTGGGCATCTGCGAGGCGGTCGTCTCGGTGCCGGTGATGAGCAGGCCACCGGTCACGTGCATGACCAGCTCCTCCTCGCTCAGCCGGTCGCCGTCCTCGTCCCGCGTCTTCACCAGCGCCCCGAGCAGGTCCTCGGTGGGGTTGCGGCGGCGCTCGGCGACCAGCGTCCCGATGTACGCGAACAGCTCCTTGGCGTTGCGCTCCATCTCCTCCCACGGCAGCGCCGTGGTGGAGACCATCGCCTCCGACCAGCCGCGCAGCCGCGGACGGTCGGCCTCCGGCACGCCGAGCATCTCGGAGATCACGGTGACCGGCAGCGGGATGGCGAAGTTCTCCACCATGTCGAACGGGGCGCCGTGTTCGAGCATGTTGTCGACGAGCCCGTCCACGATCCGCTGGGTGTCGTCGCGCATCAGCTCCACCCGGCGTCCGGTGAACGCCCGGGCGACCAGCTTCCGCAGCCGCGCGTGGTCCGGCGCGTCCATGCCGACCAGGCCGTCGTCCAGGTGCTCGTCGGGGTGGGTGCGCGGCTGGTCCCGGGTCTTGGCGACGGCCCGGCTGAACCGCGGGTCGGCCAGGACCGTGCGCACGTCGTGGTAGCGGGTGGCCAGCCAGGCCGGCTCGCCGAGCGGGAACTGCACCCGGCTCAGCGGCTCCTCCGCGCGCAGTGTGGCGTACATCGGATCGAGTTCGAGCCGGTCCGGTTCGCTGAACGGATAAGCGCGAATCTCATGAGCGGTGGTCACCCGAGCGCTCCTTCCTTGGGTTCCGTCAATTTCCCGGGCGGGGACAGGGATGGAATCGCCGTCGCCGAGCCCGGTATTACTGTTCCTCCGGCACCGTCGAGCTCCGCGAGGAACGCGGTGAGAACGGAGGTGAAACGCTCGGGTTCCTCGAGGTGCGGCACATGGCTCGATTCCTCGAGGATTTCCCAGCGGACATCCGGTATCAGGTCGTAGAACGGCTGCACGGTCGCCGGGGTCGCCTCGTCGTGCCGCCCGCTGATCAGCAGCGTGGGGACGTCGATGTGCGGAATCCGGTCCTCGACCGACCAGTCCTTGAGGCTGCCGATGACGTGGAACTCGTTCGGCCCGTTCATGGCGTGGTAGACGGTCGGATCGTCGTTGATCTCCATGAACGTCGCCAGGTAGTCCCGCGGCCACGGCTGGACGCGGCACACGTGCCGGTCGTAGAACACGCGCATGGCCGCGAAGTACTCGGCGGTGTCCGTCGTCCCCGCCGCCTCGTGCCGCAGCAGCGTCTCCTGCACCTCGGGAGGCAGCCGCTGCCGCAGCACCTTCATCTCCCGCAGCCACAGGGGCATCGAGGCCGGGGAGTTGGCGATCACCAGGCCGCGCAGGCCGGCGGGCCGGTCGGCGGCGTGGTCCGCGGCCAGCATCCCGCCCCACGACTGTCCGAAGAGGATGTAGCCGTCGGCCACCCCGAGGTGCCGCAGGAGATTGTCCAGCTCCTCGCGGAACAGGTCCACGGTCCAGAAGTCCGTGCCGCGGTCCGGCAGCCGGGTGGACCCACCGTTCCCGAGCTGGTCGTAGTGCACGACCGGCCGGCCGGCCTCCGCCAGGGACGCCAGGCTCAGCAGGTAGTCGTGCGTGCTCCCCGGGCCGCCGTGCAGGACGACGACGGGCGTACGCCCGCTTTCCAGGTCACCGGTGACGCGGTACCAGGTCTTGTGGTCGCCGAAAGGGGCGGTTCCTTTGACGATCGGTGTCGCGGGCATCTTCCTACCCCGAATCGAAGTTTCGCGGCTTGCTGTTTCGCGGCTTCCTTGACGTGGCTTCCGGGCCTCCGGGCTTCGTTTCCGGCTCCGTCGGCTCTACCGGCTCTTACCGGTCACCCGGGTTTCCGGTCTTCGAGCCTTCCGGTCTTCCAGGATCGAGCGGCTTCCGAAGAAATCGGGCCGCCGGACGTTTCGCCGCGTCCGATGCCGAGAACGCTATAGCAGTGCGGTGGTGGGACGGACCCCTATCAACCCCTAGGGGCCCTTAGCCGAACGGAGCCCGCAGCCCGCGAAGAAGCCCTCCCGGATCCCGGGCCGACCCCCGCCGGCCACACGGGATTCACCCGGACGTTTCCATTCCGCGGCCCCTGATAGGGGTACCTAGGGGGAGCTAAGGGTGGCTGCCCCGGAGAGGCCGCCCGTAGCGTTCCGGGAGACCGCCCGTCCCGGCACGCGCAGTTCGCGGACGGCCCCTCGCAGGAGGCGAAGAAGCCGGCGAAGGCCCGGCACGTCACGGCCGGGACACGGGAGCACGGGGGCGGAACGGCCGTACCAGCGGGAGCGGTACGGCCGCACCGCGGAACCACCGGGCCCCGCCCGGGCGGTGCGGGCGGCGACCAATCAGACCGGGTACCGGGCGCGTTCCGGGTTCAGGGGGTTCTTGGGTGGAAGGCGAGAAGAAACTTCTCGATTACCTCAAGCGGGCGACGGCCGACCTGCGGGAGGCCCGCCGCCGGCTGCGCGAAGCCGAGCGCAGGGAGCACGAACCCATCGCCGTCATCGGGATGAGCTGCCGCTACCCGGGCGGCGTCACCTCCCCCGAGGAGCTCTGGCGGCTGCTGGACGAGGGCCGCGACGGCATCACCCCGTTCCCCGAGGACCGCGGCTGGGACACCGACGCCCTCTACGACCCCGACCCCGAGCGGCCCGGCACCACCTACGTCCGCGAGGGCGGATTCCTGCACGACGCCGCCGACTTCGACGCCGACTTCTTCGGCATCGGCCCGCGCGAGGCCCTGGCCATGGACCCCCAGCAGCGGCTGCTCCTCGAAGCGTCCTGGGAAGCCCTCGAGCGCGCCGGCCTCGACCCCCACGCCCTGCGCGGCAGCAGGACCGGCGTCTTCGCCGGAGTGATGTACCACGACTACGCCGCCCGCCTCACCCACGTCCCCGACGAGGTCGACGGGTACGTAGGCAACGGCAACTCGGGCAGCGTCGTCTCCGGCCGCGTCTCCTACAGCCTCGGCCTGGAGGGCCCGGCGGTCACCGTGGACACCGCCTGCTCCTCCTCCCTCGTCGCCCTGCACTGGGCCGTCCGCGCCCTGCGCGCCGGCGAGTGCTCGCTGGCCCTGGCCGGTGGCGTCACCGTGATGGCGGCGCCCGACACCTTCACCGAGTTCAGCCGGCAGCGCGGCCTGGCCGCCGACGGCCGCTGCAAGGCGTTCGCCGAGGCGGCGGACGGCACCGGCTGGGGCGAGGGCGTCGGCGTGCTCGTGGTCGAGCGGTTGTCGGACGCGCTGCGCAACGGGCACAAGGTGCTGGCCGTGGTGCGGGGTTCGGCGGTCAACCAGGACGGCGCCAGCAGCAGCCTCACGGCCCCCAACGGCCCGTCCCAGCAACGCGTCATCCTCCAGGCCCTGGCCGAGGCCGGGCTCCGGCCGTCCGAGGTGGACGTGGTGGAGGCGCACGGTACGGGGACGACGCTGGGTGATCCGATCGAGGCGCAGGCGTTGCTGGCGACGTACGGCAAGGACCGTGCGGCGGAACGGCCGTTGTGGCTGGGGTCGGTGAAGTCGAACCTGGG
>NZ_JBIRQH010000039.1:0-21521 GCF_044333095.1 Streptomyces sp. NPDC021100 | reverse complement strand
GTCGCCGCCATCGTGCGCAAGGTGAACGCCATCGCCGCGCGCTTCACCGAGCTGGAGAAGGGGCTGCCGGGCCTGTGCCGCACCCTGGGTCTGGACGGGCAACACCTGAACGCCGCCCTCCGCTACGCCCAGGGCATGCGCAATATCGTCGTGGCCAACCGCGACTTCTCCCTCACCTCCGGCCGCTACACCACCGACATCACCCGCCTCGACGCGAGCTGGGACCGCACCGCCGCCGCCCACCAGCCCCGCACCTGACCCAAGGAGCCATCGTGGCCCGATCCACCAAGCGCGAGGTGCGACGCCTGGAGCGGCTACCGCGCCACAACGACAAGCGGGCGCCGCTGATGCGCCGCGACGCCAAGGACTTCACCGACGACTACCTCGACCGCGCACGAGACCTGGAACATGATGTGCGCAAGGCCATCAGCAACGCCGTCCGGCCCGACAAGGACGACGAGGAGACGGTCGCCACCGTCACGACCCGCCGCGGCACAGTCCGCCAGGCGACGACCGGCACCCAAAGCCGTACCGGGTCAGGAGCCGCACACTGACGCACGACGGGAGGCGCCGGGCCCTATGCCAAACCCACGCACCAAAGGGCAGTTGAGAAACACACTGTCGTCCAAGCACGCCACTGGTATCACCGGAAGCGTCGGCCCCCGCTGCGGCGCACTGTCCAAATCCGACCGGCCTGCCCGTGTCGCAGCCCGTTCCTGCCGATCGCCTCATCTCGCCCTCCGACCTTCTCGGCCGTGAGCCCGTCCTCATCCCGCTCAGCGAGGACGAGGACGGTATGAGCACCGGGGTGTCCGGTGCCATATGTCAGGGCGTTACTCGCCGACAGAATTATGAATAGCAGCCAGCGGCAACCAAGAAATGGGCTCCTAAATAAATCTGTCGGCTTCCGAAGTGAGTTCCTCGCTTCAACGCGCCTTCGATGTCGAGACCTCCTTGAGGCTTCCCGACACCCCCCGTCCGTATCGGCGCTTACGCCGATGAGGCTGAAGCCCGAGTACGACGCTGGATGATAATTGTGGCCTAGCCGCCAATCCGGAGGTGTTGGAGCGCGCGTTGGTCAACGACTACGGCTGACTGGCTGCCTTCACCTTTCCTGATCTCACCGTGGATGAGCTCGCTTTGATGGGCTACTGGTACGCAAGATTCGAAGAGCATCACTTTCGCCAGACGCTCGACGCCTTCGCCGCACGCACGTGCCGTTTTGGACGCTGACATCGCCACAGCCAAGGAGGACCTCGTGCCGGACCGCAACATCTTTGCCCTTCCCCGGACTGCTCCACCCTGTGACCCGGCTGAGGCGCAGCGCACTCAGCGACATGGGTTGGCATGGATGCGCAGCTTCAACCTGCTATGCAACACCGACGAAGCCACACGCTACTTCGATGCGTTGGGCCTGGGCCGACTAGCTGCCGCCTGCTCCCCTCGCAGCCGGGGAGAGCACCTGGACGTACTCACTGATCTCTTCTGCGTGCTGTGGGCTATCGATGACTACTTCGACGGACCGGCCGGCGACCAGCTTCCTCTGGCCCAGCACACCATCGCAGAACTCAAAGACGCACTTGCCCCCTCCACTACGACGGCCCCTGTCACACCGCTGGGCCGAGCACTGGCGGATGTGTGGTTCCGGTCCACCGCAAGCATGTCCGAGAGCTTCCGCCAACGGAATCTCGGTAACTGGCACGACTTCCTCAACGGACTCGTCTCCGAGACCATGACCCGCAAGGACGATGCCCCTCCCGACCTCGACACCTACCTGGTATTTCGACGCTCCACCATTAGTCTGCCCATCTTCTTCGCAGTGATGGAACGCGCCAGGCAGGAAGAACTCCTGACCCATCTCTACGTCAATGCGAACATCGAGCGGATGCGTCACCTCGTGATGGACATCATTGCCTGGTCCAACGACGTTCAGTCCCTGCAGCACGAGGTGCGACGCGGTGACATGGCCAACCTTGTCCTCGTCCTGGAACACCACACCGGTTGCACCCGTATCCAGGCCATCGAGCAGGTACACACGATGGTCCGCGACGCCTACCATGAATTCCAGAAGCTCAGCACCATCATCCCCCGCGTGTTCGCCACACTGGGCCTGCGCCCAGACGACGCCCGGCGCACCGGCAACTACGCCACCGCCCTGCACGATTACATGGCCGCCTGCCACGTCTTCGGAGCTGATTCCATCCGCTACCAGGACGAGTCCCGCCGACGTCTGGGCTACGCGCTGAACTTCGCTCCGTCCGAGACCGATTGAAACCGCCCTGCCCGCCACCACATCGAAATCACTCGTCTAGCGGTGATATGCCGGGCCGGGCACGGCGAGCACGGGGCCAGTGCCGTGACGTCCAAACTGGCGGAGTTGTGCGAATCCCCGCGCACCATCCTTGGTTCACGGCTGTACAGTCGTTTCGCGTATCTCACCGAACAGTTCCTTGCCGCCACAGTTCCTGCGCCGGCCCGCGGTGGCGACCAGGGTCAGCGCCGAGGGCAAGGTGTGGGTCGTGGAGGAGCTCACCGGGGAAGAGGAGTTGGCGGCCATAGTCACCCCCCAGCCTGCTGCGGCGTTCGGAGGTGGCGGCCCAAGTCCTTCGCCAGGACAAGGCCCAGGTGGTGGAGGAGGCGACCCGCGACAGGCACTCAGAGATCGCCAAGGCCGTACCTCGCGTTTTGCATGTGCCAGTGGAGCGACCCGGCCAAGAAGTATTTCAACTCCTCGATGTGGGAGAGGACACGCCGCTGCGCTGCTTCGTCGATGCCGAGACCGCGGAGGCAGTGCTCAACCTCTACCTCTGATGACGAGAATGCTGCGAGTGCTTCATCGAAGATCAGCGCTGCCCTGTCCACGGCTTCCTGCCAGGTGCACCCATAGCGCTCTCGAAGGAGGATGATGACGTTGTCCGGCTCAGGCGTTTGCAGCTCCTTGCGCAACGACACAAAGTCGTTCGGGAGGAACTGGAGATCCCCGTAGGCCCGTTTGAGATCGCCGAACGGGCTGCACTCGAAGATCACTTCTGGTAGATAGGAGTCGTTGCCGAACTCGACGAGTTCAGCCAGAGGAAAGCACCCGAAGGCTATTCGCCTGCGCCGCCAGGACTCCTCGAAGTCGCGGGGCCTGGAAGCAACGTCTGAGGGCCTGTTGTACAGCATGAACTCTATGGCTGACTGCGTGTGCCGGCGAGACCAGTCGGAGGGCGCGAGTTCATGGACGCCCTTCCAAATACTTTTGAAAAGCTCGACAAGACGCGTGCCGAGGGCGCTCATCGGGGGAGGCGTTGCGCGCCTAGATTCACCCCGGCTCATGATTGCTATCACCTCCCGGGCGACTGCCTCCAGTTCCAAATGGTCATCACCGGCCGTCTCCTGTTCGAACAGGTCATCGAAGAGCATCAGCCAGTTATTGTATTCAACTAGCACAGAAAGCCTTTCGATGTTCTGAGCGTGGGGGCACATGTACGCCGTATATGCCGCCATGCTGATGTTCAAGTAGTGGTCGAGCTGCTGCCGGGTTTCGAGGAGCCCTGATGCCTCCAGCCACTTCCTTTCGTGCTCGCGGAGGGTCTTCTCCCGGGGGTGCTTGTGGACCTCGAACGGAAGTGTGAGATTCGGGACCTCGAACATGTTCCTCCTCCTCAAAGTTTGAAGCGGCGGCAGCAGGCGTAAGAGGCCGTGGCCGCATCGACCGTACTGTCGGCGACGGTGGGGGCACATCGACCGGGCGGAAGCTTTGGGCCGAACCGTCGTCATGCGCGACCGGGCCATGTGCTGCTTCCTGAAACTGCGCACCCAGATCAATGCGCGCTGGCCCGTTTCCCGGCCGAAAGGAGCGGCGACGGTACCTGTTCCTTCCCGCCGCCAGAGAGCCGGCGACCGGCTGCTCACCGGCACGGTCCGCTCTCCTCGGACTCCGGCTCCGGTACCTGTTCCCGCAGGTCATGGCTGGGGGCCGATCACTTCTGGGCCTGCTCTTGAGCACGGGGGCGGTCTTGAGCAGGCTCTCAAGAGCGGCGGGCATGCGTCTCCTTGAGTTTACTGAAATGCACTCAAGGGTGCCATAAGATGTACCACAAGGGAGATGATCTTCGCGGCGTGTCCGCGCGTGTGCCCATCGTGGAAGGATCTGAGCGGCAGGCCGGACGGGGCCATCGGGCATCCAGCACGTCCAGATACAGAGCCCGGGGCGTCTTGGCGTACCCCCTCTCCTGGTACCGGGCGCTCTCGAGGGACCAGTCGTAGTTCCCTCGTACGAAGGACTGGATGAGGTCGACGTACTGAGCGAGCTGTGCGGCCTCGTCCCCGCTCAGCCGCAGGGATAGGGACAGGTCGGCGATTCCTTCCGTGGCGAGTCGCAGCAGCCTTCGGCAGGAACGGTCGAACATGCGCCGCAACTCGTCCAGGGCGCGCGGGACGGGCCAGTCGTGCGCGCGTACCAGCACCATCACCAGGTTGTTCTGCTCCCCGGCTGCCAGCTCACGCTCCAGGGAGTGCGCGTCATTGACGAAGATGCACAAATCCGTGCAGAGAACGACGAGTTCCTGAACGCACGGATGATTCCTGACGTGGGCCGGAAGTTCCATGCCGCTGCCGGATTCCGCGATGTCCAGGAAAGGCCGCACCCCGATCCCCCGGCGCCGCAGTCCGAAGAAGGCATCCAGCCGCGGCGGGTTGTCGGCCGCGCGTGCCTCGGCCTCCTCAGCCCAGGCGCGGAAGAGGTCGTGCCAGGACCTCAGTGCTTGTTCCTGCCACGACCGCGACATCGCGTGAGCCGTCCGGTCCCACACATCCAGCCACCCCCGTCGCAGCGGACCTCCGGAGAAGGACTCCTCGTCGAGTTTTCCATGGGTGAGTTCTCCATGGGTGAGGGTGATGAACGCGTCGATGAGTGCGCGCGTGCGCTCCGGATGGGCGCTCCGGCTGCAGTAGTCGTCGATGAAGACGGCCAGCCCCATTGCGTCAGCCGCCAGCAACAGGCACTCGTAGGGGACTTGCGGGTACATCCGCGCCACAAGGGGCTCGGCTCCCTGGAGCGCGTAGTTGCGTGCGGCTTCCTCGCTCCCGAGCAGCCCCGTGTCCCGCAGCCACTGCCTGTGCTCCGTGCGCATACGGTCCGCCTCGGGGTGCATCCGCGGGGGAATCGGAACAGTGAAGACGACTGCCGGCATTTTCGTCACCGTCCAAAGCGCTGTTCGCGCTGTGCGTACCAGCGCAGGGTCTGGTGGAAGGCCGAGCGGTCGAAGTCCGGCCAGAGGGTGTCGGTGAAGTACAGCTCTGCTTCCGAGGTCTGCCAGGGCATGAACCCGGACAGCCGCTGTTCGCCGGAGGTGCGGATGACCAGGTCGATGTCGGGCTGACCGGTGGTGGACAGGTGCCGCGCCACATCCGCTTCGCCGATCCGGCGCGGGGACCGGTCGTCGCCACTGCGCACCAACTCCCGTACGGCTGCGACGATGTCGGCCCGTCCGTCGTAGGCGACGGCGACGTTGAGGGTTCCCGGTGTGGCGTCGGCGCTGGCGTCGGCCAGCTTCAGCAGCCGGTCGGCCTGCGCCGGGGGCAGGAGATCCAGATCTCCGATGGGGTGGATGCGCCACCGTCGGCCGGCGGCGATCAGGCGAAGCCCTGAGCTGACCGCGTCCAGGATCCGGGCCACGGTCTCGGGGGCGCGCTGGAGGTTGTCCTGCGACAGCGCCCACACCGTCACCAGGGGGATGCCGACGCTGTCACACCAGGTGGTGAGGTCCACCACACGCCGCGCCCCCGCCGCGTAGGCCCCTTCCAACGACACGCGGTGTGCTTGGGCCCAGCGCCTGTTCCCGTCGAGGATCACACCGATGTGCTGCGGCACCGAAGGTGCCTGCGAAGGGACCGGACGGGTGGTGTCCGCCTGCGACACGTGGTGAGGGTTGCGGTCGACCGAGATGCACTTGCCGGAAGGTTCCATGACGGTGCGCCTCTGTAGGAGAGATGAACACACTGGGGTGAGACGGCTGCGGCGGCCGGACAGGCATGGTGCTCCTTGGCATACCGGTGTGCGTCCGCCGGGCCGGTGTGGTGATGACGGCCGCGGCCAAGGGCAGGGCCGAGACTGGGCCTTTTATAGGGCACCTCCTGGTCGCGGCGGCTTCGAGTGGAGGGAGGACAAGGTGTGCGGCAGGGCGAAGCGCTGGTGTTCCTCTGCCGAGCGCACCACTTCGACGTCCTCGTAGCCGCGGGCGGCCAGCCATTCCAGGACGCCTTCGACGAGGATCTCGGGGACGGAGGCACCGGAGGTCACACCGACCGTCGTCACACCTTCCACCCAGGTCTCGTCGATCTCCTCGGATGGCGTCGGCGACCACCGGCGCGTACCGGCACTGGGCATCTGTCTCCCGCCGGCCGGAGTGGCATGGCCGTGCGCGCCCAGGCGGATACGAGGTCATACCGCCCACCACCAGGCGATGCCGGGCGCATCGGCGGGGGCGCCGGTGGCGTGGGGGGCATCGGCGAGGGCGCCGATCGTCTGGACTGCCCCGGGGTGTTGCCCGTCGGGGTCGCTGTAGCGTTCGGCCGCGAGCCCCCACTCGTAGTTGCCGCGGATCAGGCAGGTCAGGTTTGACAGGTACCGGCGCAACGGACTTCCGGCGGTGGGCTGGATCCGGTCGCGGACCTCGACGAAACGGTCCACGATCCGGTCGCGCAAGGCGGCGGTGGCGGCGAGTGCTTGAGCCTGGGTGTGCCCGTACTGACGCTGACACACGTTGATCATGTTGCCCGGGAATGTGGGGGCGCTGCTGCGTCGCGTGAACCACAGCTCTTTGCCGTAGGAGTACAAGTCGTCGTCGATGGCGGCCACGGTGCCGGCCATCTCCGTCAACGACTGCACTGCGGGGGCGAAGAGGTCCTCGTCAGCGATGGTGTCCGGTTCGCTGAGCTGGAACCAGGTGAGGGTGGTGAAGCTGGCGACGTAGAGCATGCGGGTGAAGATGTAGTCGTTCAGGTTTGGCACCAGGGCGCGGCTTCGGGCGGCGAGGTCCCAGGCGGCGCCGTGATACCAGGATCGGTGGGAGTCGGCCAGACGCCGCACCAGGGTCGGGCTGACGGTGCGGTGGACACGCCAGGCCAGGTCCAGCACCGGTGCGGTGAAGGGATGCTGGGGATCAAGCACAGCCGCGTCGGGGGCTTCGAGTGTCCGTACGATCCGCACCGAGAGGTCGAGAAAGGAGAACCCGTCGTCGGAGGATTCTTCGTCACAGTGCCGGTCGTCGAAGACGAACATCAGGTAACCCCAGTCGACCGCGGCCTGAAGCAGGTCGGGGTCGGCGTCCGGGCACAGGTAGGCGAAGAAGTGGGCGGTCTTGGTGCCGGCCACCCGCGCACGGCGAGCCGGGGTACGGCAGAATCCGAAACGGTCCATCCAGTCCAGCCCCCGCTGTTCCAGCAGCGCCACCTTGGGGTGGCATCGCAGCGGCATCGGGAAGTACAGCGGCGGGAGTTTGACAGTGATCTCCGGAACGCTCATGGGGCCCCTTCCCATTTCCTGACCTCCGGTAGGACATGGGCCTGCCTCGCAGGCGGCGTATCCGGCCCTGATGACGGTCTGCTCGGCGGCGGTCAGCGCAGGCGAGTCGTTCAACGCGTCGTACCGCCCGGATGCGACAACGCCTTTGCCGGTAGCCCGCGACCACGCGCCCTCCGCCACGGCGAGCGCTCATTCATGGACTTGGCGCAGCGACCGGTGAGGCCGCGCAACGGCGTGTGGGCGAGGCGCCAAGGCACGATGTCGCGGTGTGGTTCCCGCTGTGAGAACGTTCAGCGGCAGTAGCCGGGCAGGTCGCACGGGCGAGAGGGTCCCGGGAGGAACGGGCCCCCTCGCCCGGCGAGTGGTTCACTTTCCGCCGTCTGGGGCGGGCTTCCCCACCGCGTGGGCCAGGACGCTGGAGAGTTGCGCGATCTGCCCCTGGAGTTCGGACAACTGCCTTTTCAGTTCTCGGACGTCTTCTTCTTCCGTGCGTCCCTCGTTCTCCTTCTCCTCCGGCGAGACGCTGTCGCTCACCGCCTTGCGCAGGTCGTACTCGAGGTCGCGGGCCTTGTCGAGACATTCATCGGTGTAGTCTTTAAGGTCGTCGATCACGTCGCCGAGAAGTTTGACGATGCCGGTCTTTCGGTTATGGGAATCCTTGGTGGCCATCGCTTTCCCTTCCGATATTTATCCGCAGGATGGCAGCGGGAAGGCAGGAACCCTTCCATGGGAATTCGGTCGAGCTGGGTCTGGTACGGGCTGGTGGCGCATCGCCTGGTCACACCGCCAGTCGGTCGCGGTGGCTGCCACAGTTCTCCGGGTAGGGCCGGACGACGTCGGAGCAGCGCTCGTGAAACCGTGTGCGGCGAGATTCCCACCGCGAAAGGGCGAGCAGTGCCCTGGGTTACGGGCCCCGAATCCGCCCGGCTGCCGCAGGTCGTCGTCCGACGGTGCCGGGTGCGAGGCGGCCGGCGGCCTTCCCTTCATATCGACACAGCGGAGGGCACTCTGGCTAGGCGCACGCTCCGGCCGGGGAGGCATGGCCGTGCGCCCAGGCCAGGAGGGGGGAGCGCCTTCCCCTGGGGGGCGCTTCGTCATGAACGTGCCCCGGTTCGCGGCCATGTCGCCGAGATATGCCCCGTGAGGCCGCCCCAGGTGGTACGCGGACCCTGAAACCGCCGGTCGCGTACGACGGAGTGTGAACCGTCACGAGTGGTGAGCCCGTGCGAGCGGTAGCCAGACCTTGCTTCGGCCGACCGGAATGCGCCTGGTCAAACCTCCGCTTCGGGGGAAGCTTGGAGTGGAGCAGGCAGGCGGTTTCAGAAATCTCCGGCCTCACGTCTTCTCGGCGTTCTCTCAGCCTGCGTGGGGCTTTCCGTCTGGCCGTTGATGCCCTTGGGGCCTGCTGTTCCACACCGGTTTCGCCTCTGTTGGCTGCTTTGTTGCCGCGTCAACGACAGGACAAGAGGGGGGAGAGTCTGCGCACGTCGTCCCCCACGCCTTTGCAAGCCTGGTAAGTCTGTTCCCCGAAAGGGTAGTCGATGTCTTTGCAGCCAGTTCCTGCGCCGAAAATCGTACCGCCACTTCTTTCCTCAGTCACCCACCCGGATGACCTACGGGCACTGCCGTCCGGGCGATTGACGGAACTCGCCGAGGACATGCGCCGCTTCCTCGTGGACTCGGTGTGTGCGACGGGCGGACATCTGGGGCCGAGCCTGGGCATGGTGGAGCTGACGATCGCGCTGCACCGCACCTTCTCATCGCCCCGCGACACGATCGTTTTCGATATCGGCCATCAAGCTTACGCCCACAAGTTGTTGACTGGCCGTCATGAGCAGTTCACCTCTCTGCGCCAGGCCGGGGGGCTGTCGGGGTACCTGTCGCGTGCCGAGTCTCCACACGATGTCATCGAGAACTCGCATGCCTCGACGGCCCTTTCGTACGCCGACGGCCTGGCGAAGGCCCGCGCCCTGACCGGCGCCACCGGGCGGGCGGTGGTGGCCGTCATCGGGGACGGCGCGTTCACCGGCGGCATGGCGTGGGAGGCGCTGGACAACATCGCGGCGGCCGCCGACCGGCCTGTAATCGTCGTCCTCAACGACAACGGCCGCTCCTACGCCCCGACCACCGGCGCCCTGGCCGCGCACCTGCACACCCTGCGGCACATCGGCGACGAGGCGCCGAGGGCCGGCCACAACGTGTTCACCGACCTCGGTCTCGCCTACATCGGACCGGTCGACGGCCACGACGTCCCGGCACTGGAGGAGGCGCTGGCGAGCGCGCGCTCGCTGAGCCGGCCGGTCGTCGTGCACGTGGTGACGGTCAAAGGCAAGGGCTACCCGCCGGCGGAGGCGGACGAGGCCGACTGCTTCCACGCCGTCGGCGTCCTCGACCCGACGACCGGCCGCCCCGCCCCTCCCCCCGCGGACGACAACGGCCGCCCGGCGGCGCACAGTTCGCGGAGCTGGACCAGCGTGTTCTCCCAGGAACTCGTCCACCTCGCCGCGGAGCGCCAGGACGTGGTCGCTGTCACCGCGTCCATGCTCCGGCCGACGGGGCTGCACCCGATGGCCCTGCGCTTCCCCGACCGGGTCTTCGACGTGGGGATCGCCGAGCAGCACGCCGTCACCAGTGCGGCGGGCCTGGCGATGGGGGGCTTGCATCCGGTGGTCGCCCTCTACGCGACCTTCCTCAACCGTGCCTTCGACCAGGTGCTGATGGACGTCGCGCTGCACCGGCTGCCGGTGACGTTCGTACTCGACCGCGCGGGCATCACCGGCCCCGACGGTCCCTCCCATCACGGCATGTGGGACCTCGCCCTCCTCGCCCCGGTGCCCGGGATGCGGGTGGCCGCGCCGAGGGACGCCGGACGGCTGCGCGAGCTGCTGCGCGAAGCTGTGGACACCGAGGACGGTCCCACGGCGCTGCGCCTTCCCAAGGCCACCGCCGGTGCGGAGATCGAGGCCGTGGCGCGGATGGACGGAGTCGACATCCTCTACCGCACCTCCCGCCGCCCCCTGGACGTGCTGATGGTCTGCGTGGGACCGACGGCCTCCGCGGCGCTCATGGCGGCCCGGCAGCTCAGCGATGAAGAAGGCATCGGCTGCACGGTCGTCGACCCCCGCTGGGCCCTTCCCGTCAACCCTGTCCTCACCCACCTCTCGGCGCGCCACCGGCTCGTCGTCACGCTGGAGGACAGCACGCGCGTGGGCGGGTTCGGCACCGCGCTGGCGCAGGCGTGCACCGACGCGGCGGTCACCACCCCGGTCGTCAACCTCGGTTTGCCCCACGCGTTCGTCGAACACGGCACGCGCCCGGCGCTGCTGGCACGGGCCGGTCTGGACGCGGACGGCGTCATCGCCTCCATCCTGCGGGCCCGCACGGACCTGACCACCTACGACGTCACTCCCCTCGTCAAACCTGTCAACGGAATGAGGCGGCCGCGATGACCACCGACCTCGGGATGCCCGCCTCGCCCCCCACCACGCCGGAGCGCCGCCACACCCGGCGACTCCATGTCGGCGATGTCCCCGTCGGGGGCGGCGCTCCGGTCTCCGTCCAGACCATGACCACCACCCTCACCGCCGATGTCGACGCCACGCTGCAGCAGATCGCTGAGGTCACCGCGGCCGGCTGCGACATCGTCCGCGTCGCCGTCCCGTCCCAGGACGACGCCCAGGCGCTGCCCGCGATCGTGGCCAAGTCCCCGATCCCGGTGATCGCGGACATCCACTTCCAGCCCCGTTACGTCTTCGCCGCCATCGACGCCGGCTGCGCCGCGGTACGGGTCAATCCGGGCAACATCAAGCGCTTCGACGACCGCGTCGCCGACATCGCCAAGGCCGCCTCCGCCGCGAAGGTGCCCATCCGGATCGGGGTGAACGCCGGCTCCCTCGACCCGCGGCTGCTCGCCAAGCACGGCACGGCCACCCCGCGCGCCCTGGCCGAGTCGGCGTTGTGGGAGTGCTCGCTGTTCGAGGAGCACGGCTTCCGCGACATCAAGATCGCGGTCAAGCACCACGACCCGATGACGATGGTCGCCGCCAACCGGATCCTGGCCGCCGCCTGCGACTACCCCCTGCACCTCGGCGTGACCGAAGCCGGCCCCGCGTTCCAGGGATCGATCAAGTCGGCCGTCGCCTTCGGGATCCTGCTGGCCGAGGGGATCGGTGACACCATCCGCGTCTCCCTGTCCGCCCCGCCCGTCGAGCAGGTCAAGGCGGGCATCCACATCCTGCAGTCGCTCGGCCTGCGGCCGCGGAAACTGGAGATCGTCTCCTGCCCGGGCTGCGGCCGCCTCCAGGTCGACATCCACAAACTCGCCACCCAAGTCGAAGCCGCCTTCGACGGCTTCCCCCACCCCTTGCGCGTCGCCGTCATGGGCTGCGTCGTCAACGGCCCCGGAGAGTCGAGGGAAGCCGACATCGGCGTCTCCTCCGGCAACGGCAAGGGACAGATCTTCGTCCGCGGTGAAGTCGTCGCCACCGTCCCCGAGAACAAGATCGTCGAAACCCTCGTCGAGCACGCCCTGCGCCTGACCGAATCAGCCGACGCCCAGGCAGAGGAGGCAGCCACCTCATGACCGCGCTCACCGACACCCCCCTGGACCCCGCCACCATCCGCCGCGCCGTCGACGACTGCCTGGAGCACTTCCTGGAACGCAAGGCGCGCACCGCGACCGTCCAGCGCATGCCGGACGAAATCGTGGACACCCTGCGC
Source organism: Streptomyces sp. NPDC021100 (assembly GCF_044333095.1). Taxonomy (NCBI): domain Bacteria; kingdom Bacillati; phylum Actinomycetota; class Actinomycetes; order Kitasatosporales; family Streptomycetaceae; genus Streptomyces; species Streptomyces sp. NPDC021100. Next base: position 9,292 of record NZ_JBIRQH010000039.1, on the reverse strand, counting down.
GGCTTCCTCTTCGCCGGCGGCAAACGGCTGCGCCCCTTGCTGTGTGCCATCGGCTGGGAGGCGGGCGGCGACGCCGGCACCGCCGCCGCCATGGTCAAGACCGCCGCATCATTGGAGCTGTTCCACGCCTACGCCCTGATCCACGACGACGTCATGGACCGCTCCGACACCCGCCGCGGCAGGCCCACCGTCCACCGGGCGCTGGCCTCCCGCCACCGCCCCGCGCGCGGCAGGAAAGGAGCGGAGCGCCTGGGCACCGGCGGAGCGATTCTCATCGGCGACCTCGCCCTGTCCTGGTCGGACGAACTCCTGCACACCGCCGGACTGCCCCCCAACCGGCTCCTCGCGGTCCTTCCCCTCATCGATGTCATGCGCACGGAAGTCGTGTGCGGGCAGTACCTCGACCTCCTGGCCACCGGACGCCACGACGACGGCATCGAAACCCCGCTGCGGATCATCCGCTACAAGACGGCGAAATACACCGTGGAACGCCCCCTGCTCATCGGCGCCACCCTCGCCGGGGCCTCCAGCACCGCCATGGAAGACCTCAGCGCCTACGCCATCCCCCTCGGGGAAGCCTTCCAACTGCGCGACGACCTCCTCGGCGTCTTCGGCGACCCACAGAAGACCGGCAAGTCCCGCCTGGACGACCTGCGCGAAGGCAAGCACACCGTCCTGCTGGCCATCGCCTGGGAAAACGCCGACTCGGCACAACGCTCCCTCCTCCAAGCCCTCCTGGGCAGGGCCGACCTGAGCGAGCAGGACGCCGCCAAGATCCGGCACATCCTCATCGTCACCGGCGCCCGCGCCAAGACCGAACACATGATCCGCGTCCGCACCGCGCAGGCCCGCCACGCCCTGTCCCGCTCCCGCCTGCCGACCACCGCCCGCCACACCCTGCACACCATCACCGAGGCCGCCACGGTGAGGTCGACATGACGACAACAGGCTGCCGAAAGGTTTTACTGGCCTCCCCGCGCGGCTGGTGCGCGGGCGTGGACCGTGCCGTGATCGCCGTCGAGAAGGCCCTGGAGCAGTACGGCGCGCCGGTGTATGTGCGCCACGAGATCGTCCACAACAAATACGTGGTCAAGACCCTGGAGAAGAAGGGCGCGATCTTCGTCGACGAGACGTTCGAGGTGCCCGAGGGCAACATCGTCATCTTCTCGGCGCACGGCGTGGCCCCGGTCGTCCACGACGAGGCCAAGCGGGGCAAGCTCGCCACGATCGACGCGACGTGCCCGCTGGTGACCAAGGTCCACAAGGAAGCCGTGCGCTACGCGCGCGAGGACTACGACATCCTCCTGATCGGTCACGAGGGCCACGAGGAGGTCATCGGCACCTCCGGCGAGGCCCCGGACCACATCCAGCTCGTCGACGGCCCCGACGACGTCGCAGGCGTCGAGGTGCGCGACCCCGAGAAGGTCGTCTGGCTCTCCCAGACCACCCTCTCCGTCGACGAGACCATGGAGACCGTCGGCGCCCTGAAGAACAAGTTCCCGGGCCTCCTCTCCCCGCCCAGCGATGACATCTGCTACGCCACGCAGAACCGGCAGACCGCGGTCAAGCAGATGGGCGCCGAGGCCGACCTCGTCATCGTCGTCGGCTCCAAGAACTCCTCCAACTCCGTCCGCCTCGTCGAGGTCGCCCTCGGCGCCGGCGCCGGCGCCGCGCACCTGGTCGACTACGCCGAGGAGATCGACGAGACCTGGCTGGAGGGCGTGGCGACGGTCGGCGTCACCTCCGGTGCCTCCGTTCCCGAGATCCTCGTCGAAGGCGTCCTCGAATGGCTCGCCGCCCGCGGCTACGAGGACGTCGAGACCGTCAAGGCCGCCGAGGAGTCCATCACCTTCTCCCTCCCCAAGGAACTCCGCCGCGACCTGCGCGCCGAGGCCGCTGGGACGGCGGACGATGCTGCGGGTCCGCGGAAGCAGCCATGAATCACCAGACGAAGACGTTGTGCCGCCTGGACCGGGTGATCATCCGGTTCGCGGGTGACTCGGGTGACGGTATGCAGCTCACGGGTGACCGTTTCACCTCCGAGACGGCCTCGTTCGGCAATGACCTGTCCACGCTGCCAAACTTCCCCGCCGAGATCCGGGCGCCCGCCGGGACGCTGCCGGGCGTCTCCTCGTTCCAGTTGCACTTCGCCGACCATGACATCCTCACCCCCGGTGACGCCCCGAACGTCCTGGTCGCCATGAACCCCGCCGCGCTCAAGGCCAACATCGCGGACGTCCCGCGGGGTGCGGAGATCATCGTCAACACCGACGAGTTCACCAAGCGCCCGATGGCGAAGGTCGGCTACGCGACGAACCCGCTGGAGGACGGCTCGCTGGATGCCTACAACGTCCACCCGGTGCCGCTGACGACGCTGACGATCGAGGCGCTCAAGGAGTTCGGGCTCTCCCGCAAGGAGGCCGAGCGCAGCAAGAACATGTTCGCGCTGGGGTTGCTGTCGTGGATGTATCACCGGCCGACGGAGAACACCGAGCGGTTTTTGCGGAAGAAGTTCGCGAAGAAGCCGCAGATCGCCGAGGCGAACGTGGCGGCGTTCCGGGCGGGTTGGAACTTCGGTGAGACGACGGAGGATTTCGCGGTCTCCTACGAGGTCGCCCCCGCGGCCTCCGCGTTCCCGGCCGGTACGTACCGCAACATCTCGGGGAACCTGGCGTTGTCGTATGGGTTGATCGCCGCTTCCCGGCAGGCGGATCTGCCGCTGTACCTGGGCTCGTACCCGATCACTCCGGCCTCCGACATCCTGCACGAGCTGTCGAAGCACAAGAACTTCGGGGTGCGCACCTTCCAGGCGGAGGACGAGATCGCGGGGATCGGTGCGGCGCTGGGGGCGGCGTTCGGCGGGTCGCTGGCGGTGACGACGACGTCGGGGCCGGGTGTGGCGCTGAAGTCGGAGACGATCGGTCTGGCGGTCTCGCTGGAGCTGCCGCTGCTGATCGTGGACATCCAGCGTGGTGGTCCCTCGACCGGTCTGCCGACCAAGACCGAGCAGGCCGACTTGTTGCAGGCGATGTACGGGCGCAACGGTGAGGCGCCGGTGCCGGTGGTGGCGCCGAAGACGCCGGCCGACTGCTTCGACGCCGCCCTGGATGCGGCGCGGATCGCGCTGACGTACCGCACGCCGGTTTTCCTGCTCTCCGACGGGTACCTGGCCAACGGCTCGGAGCCGTGGCGGATCCCCGAGCCGGACGAACTGCCCGATTTGCGCGTGCAGTTCGCGTCCACGCCCAACCATGAGCTGGCCGACGGCACCGAGGTGTTCTGGCCCTACAAGCGCGATCCGAAGACGCTGGCCCGCCCCTGGGCGGTGCCGGGGACACCGGGGCTTGAGCACCGGATCGGCGGGATCGAGAAGCAGGACGGCACGGGCAACATCTCCTACGACCCGGCCAACCACGACTTCATGGTCCGCACCCGCCAGGCCAAGACCGACGGGATCACCGTCCCCGACATCGAGGTCGACGACCCCTCCGGGCAGGCCCGGACCCTGGTTGTGGGCTGGGGTTCGACCTACGGCCCGATCACCGCCGCCGTACGGCGGGTGCGCGGCGCAGGCTCCCACGTCGCCCAGGCACACCTGCGTCACCTCAACCCCTTCCCGCGCAACCTGGGCGAGGTCCTCGGGCGCTACGACAGGGTCGTGGTGCCGGAGATGAACCTCGGCCAGCTCGCCCTGTTGCTGCGCGCCAGGTATCTGGTGGACGTGCGCTCTCACACCCAGGTCAGCGGCATGCCGTTCAAGGCCGAGCAGCTCGCCACCGTGCTCAAGGAGGCCATCGATGTCTGAGGCGCTGAAGCTGGTGCCCAAGGCGGAAGCCAAGCAGTCCATGAAGGACTTCAAGTCCGACCAGGAAGTGCGCTGGTGCCCGGGCTGCGGCGACTACGCCATCCTCGCCGCCGTGCAAGGGTTCATGCCCGAACTGGGCGTCGCCCGGGAGAACATCGTCTTCGTCTCCGGCATCGGCTGCTCCTCCCGCTTCCCGTACTACCTCAACACCTACGGGATGCACTCCATCCACGGCCGCGCCCCCGCCATCGCCACCGGCCTGGCCACCTCCCGCCGCGATTTGTCGGTGTGGGTGGTCACCGGTGACGGCGACGCGCTCTCCATCGGCGGCAACCACCTCATCCACGCGCTGCGCCGCAACGTCAACCTCAAGATCCTGCTGTTCAACAACCGGATCTACGGGCTGACCAAGGGCCAGTACAGCCCCACCTCCGAGGTCGGCAAGATCACCAAGTCCACGCCGATGGGCTCTTTGGACGCGCCCTTCAACCCGGTGTCGCTGGCGATCGGGGCGGAGGCGTCGTTCGTCGCCCGCACCATCGACTCCGACCGCAAGCACCTGACCGAGGTCCTGCGGCAGGCCGCCGACCACCCCGGCACCGCGCTGGTGGAGATCTACCAGAACTGCAACATCTTCAACGACAACGCCTTCGAAGCACTCAAGGACAAGGAACAGGCACAGGAGGCGGTGATCCGGCTGGAGCACGGACAGCCGATCCGCTTCGGCGCCGACGGGTCCAAGGGCGTGGTGCGGGACCCGGCGACCGGGGACCTCACGGTCGTCGAGGTCACGCCCGCCAACGAGGCGCAGCTGCTGGTGCACGACGCGCACTCCGCGTCCCCGACGACGGCGTTCGCGCTGTCGCGGCTCGCCGACCCCGACACCCTCCACCACACACCCATCGGCGTCCTGCGCAGCGTGCAGCGCCCGGTCTACGACACGCTCATGGCCGAGCAGTTGGAGACGGCCGTGGAGCAGCGGGGCAAGGGGGACTTGGCGGTGCTGCTGGGTGAAGCCGAGCGATGGAGTGTGCGAAAGTGCGGCCGCGGCCTTCCGCTCCGTCGTCACCCTGGCGCCGACAGGAGCCGGCCATGAGGCTGACGGCCCCCGACCCGCGCGCTCCCCACTCTGCTGACCCAGTGCGCAGTTTCCCGGCAGCCCGCACGAGATCGTGATCCCCGGTTCGGCCGGTTCACGGTGACGGCCTTGCCCGCTGCCCGTCGGCCGCGTCGAGTTGCCCGTCGAGCAGGCGCACCGGGCGGACGCACGCGCGGTGGCCGTGGCGCAGAAGGAGGCGACACTGGCGGTCGCTGCGCCGCACCCGGTCATCGCCGGGGCCCTGGCGGGCCTGGACGCGGCCACCGAGCCGGCCCGTAGCGGGTGTCGCACGATCTCAACGGCGCCGCGGGTTCGATCGGCCCGGAGCCAACACCAGCGGCGTTGGAGGCGGGCCGGCCGCCGGCGCCGGCCGGCAAGGAGTCGCCGATCGCCGACGAACGCAGCCGCCAAGCCCCGGCCCACTCGCCCCTGCCGGATCCACCTCGTCCCAGGCCCTGCCCCGCCTACAACCCAGGCCTCTTATGCCGGAACACCGAAGAACCTCGCACAGCGTTCCTTTGGTCTGGGGCGCCGTAACCCGCAAAGGCATCGGCAACCGCTGCGCACACACGTAGACGCCTCTCGTCATCGTCCACTGGCAGCTTCCCTTTCCCAGACGCCCTGTGCACCCATGCCCGGAGCCGTCCGCCCCCACCCGCGAGAGCTGAGCCATGCCTGACAACCGCCGAACAGAAGGAGAGCGTCATGTCACCACGACAGCTCCCGGTCTCCTGGCCCGAGCTCGAACTGCCTTTTCCCCTGCGTCACAATCCCCACACCGACAGTGTGCGCGGCCGGACCCGCCAGTGGGCCATCGACACCGGCATGCTTCCCACCGCCACCGCCCAAGGCTGGTGGGACCACGTCGACCTCACCACCGTCACAGCCTGGTGTTTCCCCGATGCTCCTGCCGACCGACTCCTCCTGATCGACAATGGCTGACCTTCGGCATCATGTTCGACGACCAGTTCGACAGCACACCTCTGGGACATCGGCTGGGTGACACCTGTCGGGTCATCGACCACATCACCACCGCGATCGAGTGCCCGTCCTCGGCCCCGACCGCGGTGCGCCAGCCCTTCTCCCGTGCCCTCGTCGACCTTCTCACCGACCTCGGCCGGCATATGAGCGCAACCTGGATGCGCCGCCAACGTCACCACCTGACACTGTGGTGGTCCGGTGTGGTCCAGACGGTGGCTCACCGCACTCGACGCGGCCGCCCGCTGTTCTTCGCCGACCGTCTGGCCTTACGCCGCCTGACCGTGGGAATGGACGCCTACACAGACCTCGTTGAGCTCGCTTGCGGCTGGGAACTCCCGCCCGCCATCCTCGCCCTTCCGGAGATACGGCGTATCCGAGGCATCGTCACCGACATCACGGTGTTCCTCGATGACCTCTACTCCGTCGAGCGCGAACGCGTCGACGGCACCGACGACAACGTCGTGCTCGCCTGGGAGGCGGAAGGCCTTTCCCCATCCGCGGCACGTGACCGGGCCGTCGAACGCATCTGGCGCCTGAGCGACGAATTCACGGCCGTCACCACACTCCTGCCGGCCCTGGCCGACGCCACATGCCTTCCCGAACCCGACCGGCAAGGAATGCGGAACTGGGCCGACGCATGCGCCCACTACCTGCGCAAGGCCAGTCACTGCCAGGCCATCATCCCCCGCTACACCGACACCTCCAGCAGCCTGGCCCACGACCACCACCTCGACCGCCTGGTCGGACACCACGTTCACGTCCGGTGACAGGGCCACACACGACAAGGCCGGCCCGGTAACCGGATTTCACGGGACCGGCACGAAGACCCGCGGACGCACGAAGAGAAGGAAAGAGAAGGGAGAGGAGGGACGCGGATGCTGTATGCCATGCGACGGCACCGCTTGCGCGCCAAGTGCGTCACAGTCGAAAGTGAGGCACTTCTGATAACCGCTCCACCCAACGTGCGGTACCTCAGCGGATGTTCCCTGCCGGGGTCCGTTCTCCTCCTCACCGCACACCGGGACGTCTTGGTGCGCCCCATTCCCTCCGCCGACTCTCCTTGTCGAAGCACGCCGGATCCGCCGGAAACGCAGGCCATGACCGTGGTCTCCTGCGGCACCGGCAAAGCACTCGTCACAGCCGTCCAAACGGCGGAGGACTGCAACTCGGCGTCACTCCGTGTCGAAGAACGTCACCTGTCGGTCTCCGACCACCGGCTGATCCGGGCAACGGCCCCCGGGCTTCACCTGATCGGCCTGGAAACAACGGTGGAGGATTTCAGGAGGGTGAAGGACGAGCAGGAGATCGGCAATCTGCGCAAGGCGGCGGCCGTCGCCGGGGAAGTTCTCCGTGAATTCATGGGTACCTGGGTCCTCGGACGCTCGGAAGCCCATCTTTCGCTTGAGCTTGAGCATCGCGTGGCCGATCAGGGGGCAACCGGCGCCGAGTTCCGCGCGTCCGCCGGCTCGGGCCCCCATTCCGGCGGCATGGACCACACCCCCACCAGACGCCGTGTCAGGACAGGTGATTTCCTCTCCATCCGCCTGGGGGTAATCCGGGGAGGCTATCATTGTGAGGTAGCCAGGACTTTCGTGATCGGTGCCGACCCGCAGCCTTGGCAGATCGACACCTATGGAACCGCGTTTCAAGCCCAGCGCTCAATCCGAGAGCACCTGCGTACCGGAGCCGCATTTCTCGCTCCACCGAGAGGTGAAGAATCCTCGCCGGTGTGCACCGTTCACGGGCTGGGACTGGAGCCGAGGGAAGAGCCGCACTTCGATGCCCAGGGCACGGTGGATCCCTGTACGGCAGTCGTCGCCGCATGCTCGTTCCGGCGAACCGGCCTAGGCGGGGTTCTGATCGGCGACACCCTCATCACCTCTCCGAAGGCGGGGAGGCCACCCGAGTTGCTGACCACGACGCCCAAGGATCTGATCAGGCTCCCGTAAGACCGCATGAGAGGGGAGGACGCTTCCCCCTCGCCCTCACCGTCAAGCCGCGGGCCCGGCCGCCCTCGCCCGGCCCGGCGTCAGCGTTCGCCTGCCTCGTACCCGACGACCCCCGACACATGTCGCCGTCCGAACCCGGCCGTTGATCCGGCGGGAGACGCGCTCTCACGCCCGGATGCCTGGCCGGTCCCCGTCCGGCCGGCCTTCCGGCCAGGCCTATGGATCGACGGCGTCGGCCACCGCTCCGTCACCGGCCTGCCGTTCACCGGGCCAAGGCGCCCTGGAGGCCGGGGCTTCGGCACCGGGGCTTTCACAGACCCGGGTGCCACGCCGCCCTTCGGTCACGTCGTGGCGGGCTGCCGTCTCCGTGTCGTCGGGCGCCGGGCGGACGACACAGCGTTGAAAGCCGCCGAGTGTGGGCGGAACTCCGGTGGGGAGTCCGGCCGTCGGCGGGGATCCGCCCGTTTCGAGGGGCCGCTGCGGCACGGAGGTCTTGAGCGGGGCTGCTGACGCCGGGGTGGACGCCTCCGCGCTGAGGGGGGTCCGGCCGGGTGCCTGTCTCGTGGCGGAGGACGGGGTCATGGAAGCCGTCCCCCGGGGCGAGGAAGCCGGGGTCGAAGCCTGCGGGCCGGGCACGAGCAGAGGTAAGGGCGGCCGCGAGACGGCCGGTGGAGCGGAGGCCGTGCGGACCTGGGACGGAGGGACGTACGTCGCGCTGAACGACGCGCATCCGCTGACCGCCGCCAGGACGCATGCCGTCAGAACCGGATGTGCCGTGCGGGGGGTGCGACCACTTCGCATCGGTGACTCCTTGATCGCAGGCCCTCGGTGCGTCGTGACGGCAGCCGAGGGAGCCGTTCGGGAAGGTGCCGCTCGACGGGCCCCCACCGGCCAGAGGAAGGAACCGCGGGCTTGGGGCGGCGGCACCGGGGGGGGAGAGAGGAGGGAGGGGCGAGGCCGGGAGCGAGGCCCGGTGGCCGGCTGTGGTCACCGGGGGGCGCTGAGCACGCTCATGAAGGTCTTCAGCCCGGTGAACAGCGTGACGATCGCGCGCCAGACCGCCAGAACGGCGTGGGCGCTGGCGACGGGGTGGGTGGCGATCAGGAACAGGATGATGATGACGACCAGCCAGAAGAAAAGGCTGTGGGGGCGCGACAGCAAGGCGCTTGCCCTTCATGACCGTCGGGAGCGGGGGCGAAGGTGCGGGTCTCACCGTTTCCTGCCATTGCGGGCGAGGATGACAGCGAGAGCAAGGGCAGCCCAGAAGGCAGGGGAGCCGGCAGTGGCTGCCGTCGTCTGCCGGCCGGTTCCGTTGATGACCTGGGCGTGGAGGGTGAGATCCTGGTCGGCCAGAGTGCGCAGAATCCCCCGGCTGTACTGAAGCGTCTCAGGAGCGGCGATCATCACCTCCAAGGCGGTGCGGGCTACCTGTTGTTCGGAGAGGGTCTCGCGGGCGAG
>NZ_JBIRQH010000038.1:0-24624 GCF_044333095.1 Streptomyces sp. NPDC021100 | reverse complement strand
GCGATCTCCCACAACCCGTCCGGAACAATCCAGTCCCACGTTCCCCGCCCCATGCTGTGAACAACGACGCCTCACCACATAGGACACGCTCTAAGCCCCCCTCGGCGGTCGAGTCCTCTCGGTCCTGCACGTTTCCCCTCGGTCCTGAACGGTTCCCCCGCCGGTCATGGCCAAGATCGAATCTACTGTGTCGGATGTAGTCGCGGTGACCAGTTCACCATCCGGCTCTATGTCGACATGACAACTTGGCGCGAAGCGTTCGATCACGAAGCGTTGCACTTGCAGGCCCCGCTGAAAAGTACGCCTCTCGGCTCTGCCCCCGCGCCGTAGGGATCAACCGCCCTCAGCGGTCCTTTCCTTGCTGGTCGCCCGGCTGTTGGGGGCTGGTCAGGCCAAGCGAGGGCCCTCGGCCTGAAGTTGGCCGAAAACATACGGGTGTGGGCGTACGAAAAATCAGTCGACGTACGTACTGGCGCCCGGATGGCGTGCGCCGCGATGCGTACCGGTACCGGTGCGACCGTGCCGACCGCGGTGCGGGGAGACCGGTGGCGCGACTCGTTCGAGTGCCCCTGCGAGGGCCTCTCCCAAGTCCTCTTCGAGTGCTCCGGCGGGCTGTTCGCCCCGGTCCGTCCGGCGGCCCGCGCCACCCCGGCCGACAGCCCGCGGGGCGCGGCCGGCGGCCCGTTCGGAGCGCCGGAGGAGGACGTGGCAGGCGCAGGTGAGGGCCACGAGGCCGGCGGCGCTGCCGGCCGCCCCGCCGAAGGACCGGCCGCACATCAGCAGGACGAGGGGGACCAGGGCGCAGCTGAACGCCGCCCAGCGCACCACGTCGCTCACCGGATCGGGCGATTCCCGGTCGGGTTCGGCGGCGTGGGCGTCGTCGCGGGTTCCGGGCACGGAGCGGCTCCCTGGTGGCGGCTGCTGGCGGTAGTACAACGCGGGTCCGGCGTGTGGGTCACTCGGCGAACGGGCAGGGGTAGGGACACACGGGGCATTGCGCTGGGGGCGGCCCTCGTGCATGCTCCGGGGAACGCTCACCCGTCAGCCGTCACACCCGTCGAGGGGACACCGCGTGTCGCACCCGTCGTCCGGACGTCCGTCCCTCGGGGGCGGCCGTCGCAGGCGGGCGGCCGCCGGCGTCTTCCGGCCCCGTTCGGCGGGCCGGCCTCTGGGCACCCGGCGGGCGGGGCCGTACCCTGGGGGGTAAGTCCTTGAAAAGATGAATCCCGGACGGATTTTTGTCGCCGTACTGACATCCATGCGCCCGCGCGGTGTCCCGTACAGCGGGAAATGTCCCTTCAGTCCACCGCAGCCCACCGCCGACCCTCCGCAAGAGGACTTCCTTCGCCGAGACACCGATGGCCGGTCACGAATTCTCCGAACCCGCGGACCGCAAGCGGATCGCCGATCAGACGGCGCTTCCCGAAGCGGTGGAAGAAGCACGTCATTCCTGCGATCCCGCGTTCCAGCACGGTGTCGTGGTGGGTTTCGACGGCTCCACGTCGAGCGAACGGGCGCTTGCTTATGCAATCGGCATGGCCCGGCGTTCCGGCTCGGGCCTGATCATCGTCCACGTGGCCAACCGGCTGCCGACGACCGTCTGGGCGGGCTGTGAACCGCCGGTCTTCGTGGACGTCCCCGACCATCGCACCGAGGTCCTGGGCCTGGAACTGGCCTGCGCCGACCACCTCTCCGAGGTGCCCTGGATCCTCGTCGAGCGGGGCGGGGACATCTGTCACGAGCTGGAGGAGGTCGGGCGGGAGTACGCGGCCGACGCCATCGTGGTGGGCTCCACCCATGGGATCGTCGGCCGGATCTTCGGCTCGGTGGCCGGACGGCTGGCCCGGCGGGCGCAGCGGCCCGTGGTGGTCATTCCCTGAGGTCTCTGAGGTGTACGGGACGGCGGGGGTGTCCGGGACGTACGGGGCGCCCCCGCCGTCTCATGCCCAACTCCCGTAGCCGATGGGGGTGGTGAGTGTCGGCGCCACCGGCGGATGCGACTCGGCGCGCGCCCCGCATTGCGGAAGCGCGCGCCTGCTCAGGTGTGCGAAAGCCGCTTCCCCCGGGTACAAGTCCGGTGAGCGAACGTGCCGCCGGGCGGGAGGTGACGGTTCCCGGGACCGGTGGCATCACCGCCGGCGCGAGGGCGGCGCCGGCACCGGGGAGGCGGTCCTCCCCGCGCGCCCGGTGGCACGCGCGGGGAGCGCCGTCGGCCGTGAGGGGCCGTCAGGCGTGGCGGACCCAGCCGTCTGGAGTGACGGACAAGGCCGTCAGGCGTGACGGGCAGGGCCGCCTGGCGTGACTACTCGACCGTGACGGACTTGGCGAGGTTGCGCGGCTTGTCGATGTCGCGGCCCATGGCCTTGGCCGTGTAGTAGGCGAAGAGCTGGAGCGGGATGCCCATGAGGATCGGGTCCAGCTCGTCCTCGTTCTTCGGCACCACGATGGTGTGGTCGGCCTTCTCCTGCTCCTGGTGCGCGACGGCGAGGATGCGGCCGCTGCGGGCCTTGATCTCCTCCAGGGCGGCGCGGTTCTTCTCCAGCAGCTCGTCGTCGGGGACGATCGCGACGGTCGGCATGGCGGGCTCGATCAGGGCCAGCGGGCCGTGCTTGAGCTCCGACGCCGGGTAGGCCTCGGCGTGGATGTACGAGACCTCCTTGAGCTTGAGGGAGGCCTCGCGGGCCACCGGGTAGCCCCGGACACGGCCGATGAACATCATCGACTTGGCGTCGGCGTACTCGGCCGCCAGCTTCTCGATCTCCGCCTCGGTGCCGAGGATCTCCTCGATCTGCGCGGGCAGCTTGCGCAGGCCCTCGATGATCCGCTTGCCGTCGGCGACGGACAGGTCGCGGGTGCGGCCCAGGTGCAGGGCGAGCAGGCCGAAGGAGACCACCATGTTGGTGAAGCACTTGGTGGAGACGACGCAGACCTCGGGGCCCGCGTGCACGTAGATGCCGCCGTCGGTCTCCCGGGCGATGGCCGAGCCGACCACGTTGACCAGGCCGAGGACGCGGGCGCCCTTGCGCTTGAGCTCCTGGACGGCGGCGAGCACGTCGTAGGTCTCACCGGACTGGGACACCGCGATGTAGAGGGTGTCGGGGTCCACGACCGGGTTGCGGTAGCGGAACTCGGAGGCCGGCTCGGCGTCCGCGGGGATGCGGGCCAGCTCCTCGATCATCTGGGCGCCGATCTGGCCGGCGTGGTACGAGGTGCCGCAGCCGAGGATCTTCACCCGGCGCACCGCGCGGGCGTCACGGGCGTCCAGGTTGAGGCCGCCGAGGTGCACGGTGGAGAAGCGGTCGTCGATGCGGCCGCGCAGGGCGCGGTCCACGGCGTCGGCCTGCTCGTGGATCTCCTTGTGCATGTACGTGTCGTGGCCGCCCATGTCGTACGACTCGGCCTCCCACTCCACGGTGGTCGGCTGCGACGAGGTGGTCGAGCCCTCGGTGGTGTAGGTGCGGTAGTCGTCGGCCTTCAGGGTGGCCATCTCGCCGTCGTCCAGGGTGACGACCTGGCGGGTGTGGCTGACCAGCGCGGCGACGTCGGAGGAGACGAACATCTCCTTCTCGCCTATGCCGAGGACGACCGGGGAGCCGTTGCGGGCGACGACGATGCGGTCCGGGAAGTCGGCGTGCAGCACGGCGATGCCGTAGGTGCCCTCGATGTGCCGGACGGCATCGCGGACCTTCTCCTCCAGCGTGGCGGCCTGCGAGCGGCCGATGAGGTGGGCGAGCACCTCGGTGTCGGTGTCGGAGAGGAACGTCACGCCGTCGGCGGTCAGCTTGGCGCGCAGCTCGGAGGCGTTGTCGATGATGCCGTTGTGGACGACGGCGACCTTCTCGTCGGCGTCCACGTGCGGGTGCGCGTTGACGTCGTTGGGGGCGCCGTGGGTGGCCCAGCGGGTGTGCGCGATGCCGGTGGTGCCGTTGAAGCGCTTGGGGAGGCGCGCCTCCAGCTCGCGCACGCGGCCCTTGGCCTTGGCGGTCTTCAGGCCGCCGGCCTTGCCGCTCGCGTGCAGGGCGATGCCCGCGGAGTCGTAGCCGCGGTACTCCAGTCGCTGCAGCCCTTCGAGCAGCAGCGGGGCGACGTCGCGCTTCCCGATGTAACCGACGATTCCGCACATAAGGTGATGACCCTCCCTGACAAACGATCGATGATGCCCGCGGGCGGCAGCAGCCGCCGTCCTGCCGGGGACGCTCCGTCCCGGACCCCGGTCCGCCTCGGCCGTAGACGGTCTCAGCCGTAGACGATGCGCCGCAGCTGGCGCAGCGAGAGCGGGGGCGGGGCGACCGCGCGGTGCGGCAGCTCCGCCGCGATCCGCTCGAAGATCTCCGCGTTCGCCAGGCCACCGGACTGCAGTTCGCGGTGGCGGCGGCGGACGAACTCCTCGGCCGTCTCGTCGAAGTACGCCAGGACGTCCAGGACCACCCGGGCGGCCTCGCCGCGCTGGAGCGGCGTGCTGCGCACCAGGTGGTCCACCAGGTCGTCATGGGACATACGGCGTTCGAGCACCCGTTGATACTGAGGGGTTCCGGAGCGTTTCGCAAGAATCCTGCCCGATTTCGGGCAAGAGTGGTGGCAAAGTGTTGATCGTTTTGCTTAGAAACGCTGGAGAATCGCCTGTTTCGCGGCGGTGAACTCCTCGTCCGTGAGAATCCCGGAGCGGTGCAGCTCGCCCAGTTCCCGCAGCCGGCGGAGCAGGGTGTCGTGATCGTCGGCCGGCGGCGCGTCGGACGGGGCCCGGTCGAGCGCGGCGGCCGTGGCGGGCGCCGCCGCCGGGACCTCGTGCACCGGGGCCGAGGGGTGCGGCAGCCGGGCCGTGACGGCGGCGCCCAGCAGGGCCATCAGCCCGTCCTTCTTGAAGCCGAAGAGCTCGATGGCGTTCGGGTCGTGCTTGGCTGGCGTCTTCGAGGGCGCGCCCCGGACGACGAACCGCAGGTAGCCGTTCTCCAGCCCGATGCTCGGCAGCCACTCCACGCCCGTGATGTCGGCCAGCGCCAGCTCCCGCGGGCCGCCCGACGCCTTGCCGTCGTCGGTGGCCCAGTTCCACTCCAGCCGGACCGTCTCGCCGTCGAAGGAGGCGGTGCCGTCCCCGGCGCCGACCGCCAGCGGGACGGCGGGGCCGGGCAGCAGATAGCGGTCCGCCGGGCCGTCCGGCACCTGCTCCAGCAGCAGGGCGGTACGGACCTCCTCCGCGAAGTACTCGGCGACGCCGGCCCGGTCCGGTTCCGTCTTGAGCTGGTACGGGTCGATGGCGTCCGCCATCCGGCCGCGCGTCACCTGGGACAGCGGGTCGGCCCCCTCGCGCAGCCGCAGCCGCAGCCGGCCGGCCTTGCGGCCCGGCTCGAAGGCGATGCCCGCCACGGCCTCCAGCGGCACGGTCAGCTCACCCAGCGTCTGGCGGACCAGATGGACCCCGCGCTCCCGGCCCGGGACGATGCGTATCGCGTCCCCGTCGAACGTCCACGTGCCGTCCTTCTGGAAGATCTCTGCCATGGGCGAATTCTCGCAGGCGGGAGGCGGCTTGGGCAGGCCGGGCGGGGGCGCGGACGGTACGCGGGCCCGGGGGCGGCGGGTGCCGTACGCGCCGCCCCCGGGCCCGCCGTCCGGCGTCAGCCCGTGAGGCCCAGCTCCCGGGCGATCAGCATCCGCTGGACCTCGCTGGTGCCCTCGCCGATCTCCAGGATCTTGGCGTCGCGCCACATCCGGGCCACCGGGTACTCGTTCATGAAGCCGTAGCCGCCGTGGATCTGGGTGGCCTCGCGGGCGTTGTCGACCGCGATCTCCGACGAGTAGAGCTTGGCCAGCGCCGCCTGCTTCTTGAACGGCTCGCCGTGCACCAGCCGGGAGGCGGCGTCGCGCCAGGCGAGACGGGCGGTGTGGGTGCGCATCTCCATGTCGGCGATCTTGAACTGGATCGCCTGGTTGTCGCCGATCGGCCGGCCGAAGGCCCGCCGGGTCCTCGCGTACGTCAGCGACTCGTCGACGCAGCCCTGCGCCAGGCCGGTGGCCAGCGCGGAGATGGCGATCCGGCCCTCGTCGAGTATCCGCAGGAACTGGGCGTAACCCCGGCCCTCCTCGCCCAGCAGGTTCGCGCGCGGCACCCGGACGTCGGAGAAGGACAGCTCACGGGTGTCCGAGGCGTTCCAGCCGACCTTGGAGTAGGGGGCCGCGACGGTGAAGCCGGGGGTGCCGGACGGGACGATGATCGAGGAGATCAGCGGCTTGCCGTCCGGCGTACGGCCGGTGACCGCGGTGACGGTGACCAGGGCGGTGATGTCGGTGCCCGAGTTGGTGATGAAGCACTTGGTGCCGTTGATGACCCACTCGTCCGTGCCCTCGTCCAGCCGGGCGGTGGTGCGGGTGCCGCCCGCGTCCGAACCGCACTCCGGCTCCGTCAGCCCGAAGCCGCCCAGGATCTCGCCGGCGCACAGCCGGGGCAGCCACTCGCGCCTCTGCTCCTCCGTGCCGAAGCGGAAGATCGGCATGGCGCCCAGGGAGACGCCGGCCTCCAGGGTGATCGCCACGGACGAGTCGACGCGGGCCAGCTCCTCCAGGGCGATGCCCAGCGCGAGGTAGTCGCCGCCCATCCCGCCGTACTCCTCGGGGAAGGGCAGGCCGAAGAGGCCCATGCGGCCCATGTCGCGGACGATCTCGTAGGGGAACTCGTGGCGCTCGTAGAAGTCGCCGATCTTCGGGGCGATCACGTCGTGGGCGAACTCCTCGACGGTGCGCCGGAGTTCCTCGTGCTCGGGGGTGAGGCGGTGGTCCAGCATGGCTCAGGACTCCTGGTGGGAGATGGCGCGGACGGTACGGGACGGGCTCGGCCGTCCCAGGTGGGCGGCCATCCACACGCTTGTGGCGGTGAGCCGGCCGAGGTCGACCCCGGTGTCGATACCGAGGCCGTGGAGCATCCAGACGAGGTCTTCGGTGGCGAGGTTGCCGGTGGCGCTCTTCGCGTACGGGCAGCCGCCGAGGCCGCCCGACGAGGCGTCCACGGTGGTCACGCCGTGGCGCAGGGCCGTGAGGGTGTTGGCCAGGGCCTGGCCGTAGGTGTCGTGGAAGTGCACGGCGAGGTGATCGGTGGGGACGCCCGCCGCGTTGAACGCCGTGAGGAGGGCCGTGACCTGGCCCGGGGTGGCGACGCCGATCGTGTCGCCGAGGCTCAGCTCGTCGCAGCCCAGCTCGTACAGGCGGCGGCCGACGTCCGCGACCCGCTCGATCGGGACCGGGCCCTCCCAGGGGTCGCCGAAGCACATCGACAGGTAGCCGCGGACGCGGGCGCCCTCGTCCTTCGCCCGGCGGACCACCGGCTCGAACATGGCGAGCGAGGCGTCGACCGTGCGGTTGAGGTTGGCCTTGGCGAACGACTCCGTGGCGCTGGCGAAGACCGCGACCTCGCGTGCGCCCAGGGCGAGGGCGCGGTCCAGGCCGCGCTCGTTGGGGACGAGGACGGGGAGGCGGACGCCGATCCCGTCGACGAGGGGCAGGAGCTCCTCGGCGTCCGCGAGCTGCGGCACCCACTCGGGGCGGACGAAGCTCGTCGCCTCGATCGTGCGCAGGCCCGCGTCGGCGAGGCGGCGGATGAAGTCCGCCTTCACCTCGACCGGGACGATCGCCTTCTCGTTCTGCAGGCCGTCGCGGGGGCCGACCTCGTGGATCCGGACGCGGTCCGGGAGGGCGGGGTCCCGTACGGGCATGGGCAGGCCGTCGGCCGTCATGCTTCCTCCTGGGCGGCGGGCTGATCCGGGGCGACGACGGCCAGGACCTGGTCCATGGCGACCGTGCTGCCGGGGGTGACGTCCAGTTCCGTGACCGTGCCGTCGTGCGGCGCGGCGATGACGTGCTCCATCTTCATCGCCTCCACGACGAGCAGGCTCTGGCCGGCGGTGACCGTGTCCCCGACGGTCGCCTTCACGACGGTGACCGTGCCGGGCATGGGCGCGGTGAGCGCTCCGGCGTGCGCGGCGGCGCTCGCGCCTCCGGCGGCTACGGGGTCGTGGTCGAGGACGTGCCAGGTGTCGCCGGCGTGCGCCAGCCACGTTCCGTCGGGGCTGGTGACGAAGGGGGTGGTGCGGCCGTCGAGGTCGAGGGTGAGGCGGTGAGGGCCGGTGCGGAAGAGGCGGGCGCGGCGGGGGGCGCCTGCGGCGGGCTGCTCCCCAGCCCCTCCCCTTCCCGAAACCGGGGGCAGGCCCACGGACCCCCCGGCGCCCTTGCCCTGCTGCGCGGGCAGGGTGGCGGCCGCACCTGACGGCGCCTTCGGCCCGGCTGCCGTTGCCGGTTCGCCCGTGGTTCCGGTCGCCCCGGCCGGCTCCGGCCGCGCCGGGCGCCCGGGCGCCGTCGTCTCCGTCGTGCTCGCGCCGGCCGTACGACCGCCGGGCGCGCCGCCCGTGGCCGCCGCCGCGTCGAGTGTGCCGGCCGACCCGCCGGCGGACCGACCGCCGACCGCTGTGCCGTCAGGACGGCTGCCGGTGGCCGCGCCCGCGCCGGCCAGGCCCGCAGGCACCGCCGCGCCCTCCGGCGCGTCCAGCCGCACCTCGGTCCCCGACACCGTCGTCCGGACCCGGACCGTCACCGGATCGCGCCCCGGCACCCGCAGGTGGTGCGGTGTCCAGGCGGGCTCGCCGCCGAGGCGCCAGGCGTCGGGGACGGAGAAGGGGTCGGTCCAGTCGGCGGAAGCGGCGGCCGGGGACAGGGCGGCCTGCCGGGTCAGGGCCGCCGTCGCGTACACCTCGTCCGGGACCGTGTCCGACAGGAGGGACGGGCCGTCGCGGTCGACCAGGCCCGTGTCCAGGTCGCCCGAGACCACCGCCGGGTGGGCCAGGAGGCGGCGGAGGAAGCCGGTGTTGGTCTCCAGGCCGAGGATGGTCGTGTCCGCGAGGGCGGCGCGCAGGCGGCGGAGGGCCGTGGCGCGGTCGGGGCCGTACGCGATGACCTTGGCGAGCATCGGGTCGTAGTCGGTGCCGACCTCCGTGCCCGGGAGCAGGCCGGAGTCGACGCGGACGCCCGGGCCCTCCGGTTCGTGGAGGGCGACGATCGTGCCGGCGGACGGGAGGAAGCCGCGGGCCGGGACCTCGGCGCAGATGCGGGCCTCGACGGCGTGGCCGGTGAGCGACACGTCGTCCTGGGCGAGGTCCAGGGGCTCGCCCGCCGCCACGCGGAGCTGCCATTCCACCAGGTCCAGGCCCGTGACCAGCTCCGTCACCGGGTGCTCGACCTGGAGGCGGGTGTTCATCTCCATGAAGTAGTACGCGGACGGGTCGCCGCCGGGGACGATGAACTCGACCGTGCCCGCGCCGGTGTAGCCGCAGGAGCGGGCCGCCTGGACGGCGGCGGCGCCCATCGCGGCACGGGTGGCCTCGTCGAGCAGGACGCTCGGCGCCTCTTCGATGATCTTCTGGTGGCGGCGCTGGAGCGAGCA
This sequence comes from Streptomyces sp. NPDC021100, assembly GCF_044333095.1. Classification (NCBI taxonomy): domain Bacteria; kingdom Bacillati; phylum Actinomycetota; class Actinomycetes; order Kitasatosporales; family Streptomycetaceae; genus Streptomyces; species Streptomyces sp. NPDC021100. The sequence goes on along the minus strand of NZ_JBIRQH010000038.1, from coordinate 15,203 downwards.
CTCGCGCTCGCCGAGGTGGACGACGTTGCCGTGGCCGTCCGCGAGGACCTGGATCTCGATGTGCCGGGGGCGGTCGATCCACCGCTCCACCAGCAGCGTGTCGTCGCCGAAGGAGCCGCGCGCCTCGCGCCGGGCCGCCGCGATCTCCTCGGCGAGCAGCGCCTCGTCGCGGACCAGCCGCATGCCCTTGCCGCCGCCGCCCGCGGACGGCTTCAGGAGGACCGGCATGCCGATCTCCCGAGCGGCGTCGATCAGTTGGGCATCCGTCAGGCCGCTGCCCGACGAGCCCGGGACGACCGGGACGCCCGCCGCCCGGACCGTCTCCTTCGCGCGGATCTTGTCGCCCATGAGGTCGATCGCGTCGGCCGGCGGGCCGATGAAGACCAGGCCGGCGTCCGCGCAGGCGCGGGCGAAGGCCGCGTTCTCGGCGAGGAAGCCGTAGCCGGGGTGGACGGCCTGCGCGCCGGCCCGTTCGGCGGCGGCCAGCAGCCGTTCGACGGACAGGTAGCTCTCGGCGGCGGAGGCGGGGCCGAGGCGGACGGCCGTGTCGGCCTCGCGGACGTGCCGGGCGTCGGCGTCCGCGTCGCTGTACACGGCGACCGAGCGGATGCCCAGCTCGCGCAGGGTGCGGATGACGCGGACGGCGATCTCGCCTCGGTTGGCGACCAGGACACTCTCGAACATCGTCACGTCTCCTCTCACATCCGGAAGACGCCGTATGCGGGCGCGTTCGGGTCGCGTTCGGGCAGGGGGGCGTTGGCGCAGGCGGTGAGGGCGAGGCCGAGGACCCGGCGGGTCTCCAGCGGGTCGATGACGCCGTCGTCCCACAGCCGCGCGGTCGCGTAGTAGGCGTTGCCCTGGGTCTCGTACTGCTCGCGGACGGGCGCCTTGAACGCCTCCTCGTCGTCCGCGCTCCACTCCTCGCCGCGCGCCTCCAGCTGGTCGCGCTTGACGGTGGCGAGGACGGAGGCGGCCTGCTCGCCGCCCATGACGGAGATCTTGGCGTTGGGCCACATCCACAGGAAGCGGGGCGAGTAGGCCCGGCCGCACATCGAGTAGTTGCCGGCGCCGTACGAGCCGCCGATGACGACCGTCAGCTTGGGGACGCGGGCGCAGGCCACCGCCGTCACCATCTTGGCGCCGTGCTTGGCGATGCCGCCGGCCTCGTACTGCCGGCCGACCATGAAGCCGGAGATGTTCTGGAGGAAGACCAGGGGTATGCCGCGCTGGTCGCAGAGCTCGATGAAGTGGGCGCCCTTCTGGGCGGATTCGGCGAAGAGGATGCCGTTGTTGGCGATGATCCCGACCGGGTGGCCGTGGATCCGGGCGAAGCCGGTCACCAGCGTCTGCCCGAACTCGGCCTTGAACTCGGCGAACCGCGAGCCGTCCACCACCCGCGCGATGACCTCGCGGACGTCGTAGGGGGTGCGGGAGTCGACGGGGACGACGCCGTAGAGCCCGGCGGGGTCGGCCTTGGGCTCCTCGACGGGCTCCACCCGCCAGGGGAGCGGCCCGCGGTCGCCGAGCGTCGAGACGATCGTGCGGACGATCCGCAGCGCGTGCGCGTCGTCCTCCGCGAGGTGGTCGGTGACGCCGGAGACCTTGGAGTGCACCTCGCCGCCGCCCAGCTCCTCGGCGGTGACGACCTCGCCGGTGGCCGCCTTCACCAGCGGCGGGCCGCCCAGGAAGATCGTGCCCTGGTCGCGGACGATCACGGCCTCGTCGCTCATCGCCGGGACGTAGGCGCCGCCGGCCGTGCAGGAGCCGAGGACGGCCGCGATCTGCGGGATGCCGGCGCCGGACATCCGGGCCTGGTTGTAGAAGATCCGGCCGAAGTGCTCGCGGTCCGGGAAGACCTCGTCCTGCATGGGGAGGAAGGCGCCGCCGGAGTCCACCAGATAGAGGCAGGGGAGCCGGTTCTCCAGGGCGATCTCCTGGGCCCGGAGGTGCTTCTTGACGGTCATCGGGTAGTAGGTGCCGCCCTTGACCGTCGCGTCGTTGGCGACGATCACCACCTCGCGGCCCGAGACCCGGCCGATGCCCGCGATCACCCCGGCGGCGGGGGCCGCCCCGCCGTACATGCCGTCGGCGGCCAGCGGGGCCAGTTCGAGGAAGGGGGAGCCGGGGTCCAGCAGGGTGTCCACCCGGTCCCGGGGGAGCAGCTTGCCCCGCGCGGTGTGCCGGGCGCGGGCGTGCTCGCCCCCGCCGAGCCGGGCCGCGGCGAGCTTCTCGCGCAGCCGCGCGACGAGCTCGCGGTGCGCGGCCTCGTTGCCGCGCCAGCCTTCGGACGCCGGATCTGCGGCGCTGGTCAGCGCCGGTGCCTGCTGCATGGACTCGAAGCTCCCTTGCTCCCGTGCCACGTGCGGTGAACAACCGTTGCGGTTAATAACCGTTAACAGATCCTCTTCAGGTTAACGGCCGCTAACGGCGCTGTCTACAATTTGCTGGTGACCTCCGTGAACCCCGCCCGCGCAGCCGCCGGAGCGGCCGGATCCGCCCCCGTGGCGGAGACCGCCGCCCGGCCGTCCGCCGCCGCCCCTGTCGGCCCCGCCGCCCCCGCTCCCACCCGCCGCGAGCAGATCCTCCGCGAGGCCGCCCGCCTCTTCGCCGAGCGCGGTTTCCACGGCGTCGGGGTGGACGAGATAGGGGCCGCGGTCGGCATCAGCGGCCCCGGGCTCTACCGCCACTTCGCGGGCAAGGACGCGATGCTCGCCGAGCTGCTGGTCGGCATCAGCGGCCGGCTCCTGACGAGCGGGCGGGAGCGCCGGGCCGCGGCCGAGGCGGCGGACGCCGGGCCCGCCGCCGTACTGGACTCGCTGATCGACGGGCACATCGACTTCGCCCTGGACGACCGCGCGCTGATCATCCTGCACGACCGGGAGCTGGGGCAGCTCCGCGACGTCGACCGCAAGCAGGTCCGCTCGCTCCAGCGGCAGTACGTGGAGCTGTGGGTCGAGGTGGTGCGCGCGCTGCACCCCGGGGTCGCCGAGGACGACGCCCGGGCCGCCGTGCACGCGGTGTTCGGCCTGCTCAACTCCACCCCGCACCTCGGCCGCGCGGGCGGGCTGCCCGGCCGCGACGCCACCGCCGCGCTGCTCCGCCGGCTGGCGCACGGCGCCCTCTCGGCGCTCACCGGCCCCGTCCGCCTCTAGAGCCGCTCACGTCACCGACACGACCGGCCTCCGGCGGGATCTGGACAGTCCCGGAGACCGCCGGGTAGCTTTCGCTGAGCAAGCGCTCAGCCGACCGGGGGCGGCGGAACCGGCCCCGCCGAGGGGGTAGTTGTGCGTCGGACGGTGTTCAACGAGGACCACGAGGCGTTCCGGGAGACCATCCGCGCCTTCATCGCCGCGGAAGTCGTCCCGTACTACGACGACTGGCGCGAGGCCGGGCAGGCGCCGCGCGACTTCTACAAGAAGCTCGGCGAACTGGGCGTCTTCGGCATCGAGGTCCCCGAGGAGTACGGCGGCGCCGGCGAGACGAGCTTCAAGTACCAGGCCGTCATCACCGAGGAGTGCGCCCGCGCGGCCGTCAGCTTCGGCGGCAGCAGCGTGCACACCGCGCTCGTCCTGCCGTACCTGCTGGAGTACGCCACCGAGGAGCAGAAGCGGCGCTGGCTGCCGCCGTTCGTCAGCGGCGACATGATGACGGCCATCGCCATGACCGAGCCCGGCACCGGCTCCGACCTGGCCGGCATGAAGACCACCGCCAAGCTCTCCGCCGACGGCAGCCACTACGTCCTCAACGGTGCCAAGACCTTCATCACCGGCGGCGTGCTCGCCGACCGGGTGATCGTCTGCGCCCGCACCGCGCCGCCCACCCCCGAGGACCGGCGCGGCGGGATCACGCTCCTCTTCGTCGACGCCCGCTCCGAGGGCTACGCGGTCGGCCGCAAGCTGGAGAAGCTGGGCCTGAAGACCTCCGACACCGCCGAACTCTCCTTCACCGACGTCAAGGTGCCCGTCGGCGACCGGCTCGGCGAGGAGGGCAAGGCGTTCTCCTACCTCGCGCACAACCTGCCGCAGGAGCGGCTGGGCATCGCCTTCTCGGCGTACGCGCAGTCCGCCGCCGCCGTGGAGTTCGCGCGGAAGTACGTGGCCGAGCGCACGGTCTTCGGGCAGCCGGTGGCCTCGTTCCAGAACACCAAGTTCGTCCTCGCCGACTGCAAGGCCGAGGTCGACGCCATGCAGGCCGTCGTCGACCGGGCGCTGGACGCGCACGACGCGCGCGAGCTGAGCGCCGCCGACGCCGCCTCCGCCAAGCTCTTCACCACCGAGCGCGCCGCCGTGGTCATCGACAAGTGCCTCCAGCTGCACGGCGGTTACGGCTACATGATGGAGTACCCCATCGCCCGGCTGTACGCCGACACCCGCGTCAGCCGGATCTACGGCGGCACCAGCGAGGTCATGCGCTCCATCGTCGCCAAGTCGATGGGCCTGTGACGACTGTGAGAACGGAACGGCACCGCACGTGAACGAACCCCCGGCCCCGGCCCCGCTGCAGGACCTCCTCGACCTCCTCGACCTCGAACGGATCGAGGAGGACATCTTCCGCGGCACCAGCCGGCCCGCCCTGATCCCCCGCGTCTTCGGCGGCCAGGTCGCCGCCCAGGCGCTGGTCGCGGCCGGCCGGACGGTCCCGGACGACCGCTTCCCGCACTCCCTGCACGCCTACTTCCTGCGCGCGGGCGACCCCGGCGCGCCCATCGTCTACACGGTGGACCGCATCCGCGACGGCCGCTCCTTCACCACTCGCCGCGTGGTGGCCGTCCAGCGCGGCCGGCCGATCTTCCACCTCTCGGCCTCCTTCCAGCTCCACGAGGAGGGGCTGGAGCACCAGGAGCCGGCCCCGCCCGCGCCCGACCCGCTCACCCTGCCGACCGCCGCCGAGCTGCTGCCCCGGTACGCCGACCGGTTCGCGGGCCCGGACGTCGTCGAGCGGCTGCTGGAGGCCCGGGCCGCGGTCGACCTGCGGTACGTCGGCGACCCGCCGTTCGCCCGGTACGGGGAGCCGCGCGAACCGCGGTCGCAGGTGTGGTTCCGCACCAACGGCAAGCTCGCCGACGACCCGCTGCTCCACGTCTGCCTGGCCACCTACGTCTCCGACATGACGCTGCTCGACTCCGTCCTGCTCGCCCACGGCCGCGGCGGCTGGGTGGTCGGCGACGTCGTCGGCGCCAGCCTGGACCACGCCATGTGGTTCCACCGGCCGTTCCGCGCGGACGAGTGGCTGCTCTACGACCAGGAGAGCCCCACCTCCCAGGGCGGCCGGGGACTGGCCCGCGGCCGGATCTTCACGGAGGGCGGGGAGCTGGCGGTGTCGGTGATTCAGGAGGGGTTGGTACGGATTCCGCGTACGCGGGACTGACGGTTGTCGTGGGCCGGTGCCTGCTGCCGGCTGACGGTTGTCGTGGGCCGTTGTCGCGTCACCGGCCGGCAGCCGTCGTCGGCCGGTGGCCAGTACCGGCTGACGCTTCCTCATCCGTTCTCGGTAGGCTCGTCGGCCGGAAGAGGGGGGAGATTCGTGCGCAACATCCTGCTGATGGCCGCCGGGGCCGTCGTCATCGTCCTGACGATCCTGGTGATGTTCTTCTGGCACCAGTGGCTCGTGGATCAGACCGGCGGCTCCCGCTTCGCCTTCGGCCTCGCCGGGCGCGCCGTCGAGGCCGGGGCGCTGTACGGGGGTACGTGGCTGTGCGTCCGGGGCTGGAACGGGCGGACAGCCTGACTGCGGTGGGGGACTTGGCCCCGGTCCCGCCCTTTCACCGTTTCTGCGGGGAGTGACCCGCAATCCCCTGAAACCCCGCTACGCGCGGTTGCCCGGAGGGCGCTTCGGGGGTGCGGGGGCTTGCCCCCGCAAGAAAAGGTGAAAGGGCGGGACCGGGGAAGGTCACCCCACCCCCGGCAACCCCGCCGCGTCCAGCAGGTACGCCGTCACCGGCTCGTAGAACCGAGGATCGACGACATGGTCGTCGAGCGGCACCGCCACCCGCAGCAGCCCCTCCGCCTCCGCCAGGAACAGCGCCGGATCGTTGCAGTCCGCGAAGCCGACCGTGTCGATCCCGTACTGCGCCGCGCACCCCGCCCACCCGTGATCGGCGACGACCAGGTCGGGCAGCGGGCGGCCCTCGCGCGCCAGCCCGTCCAGGACCGCCGCCATCGGGGCGGGGGAGTGGGTGTGCCACAGCGTGGCCCCGCGCTCGAACACCGCCACGTCCGCGACCTGGTACACCGCGCCCTCGTCCGCCCGCGGCACGCCGGGCACGGAGACGATCTCGCAGCCGGCGGCGCGCAGGGCCGCGGCCGTCGCCCGGTGCACGTCGAGCAGGCCGCCGGGGTGGCCGGTGGCGAACAGCACCCGCTGCCGCGCCTCCGCCGCCTTGCGCAGGAACGAGGCCGCCCGCTCCAGCGCGGTGATCGTCAGCTCGGGGTCGATGGTGTCCTGACCGGACCGCAGCGCGGGGTCGTCGCTGACCCCGCAGCGCTCGGCCATGACGGCCAGCACGTCCTGCTCGTCCCTCCAGCGGTCGCCCAGCTCCACGCCCAGCCAGTGCGACCGGTCCCCGTGCGCGAGCTTGCGGTAGTGGTCGAGGCTGTTCTGGCGGGGCGTCGCGACGACTCCCGCGATGCGTGTGCGGACGAGGTGGTCGAACAGCTCGGCTCGGCTGGGTACGGTCTGCGGCGTCGGCATGGGTGCATTCTTCCCGCCCGCCGATCCGCGGTCTCCCCCCGCCCGCGATGGACGCGGTGTCCATAAGGGGAGCCCGGACGCACAATTCCGTACATGTGCGGAACCCCGGCCCCTGCCTACCCTCGGGAACGTCCCAGGCAGCGATCCGAGAGGCTCCCCGCATGACCACCGACGCCCCCCGTGAACCGCGCGGCCCCGTCGACTCGTCCCGCATCCCGCGCTACGCCGGACCGGCGACCTTCGCCCGGCTGCCGCGGCTCGACGAGGTCGGCACGGCCGACGTCGCCGTCGTCGGCGTGCCCTTCGACACCGGCGTCTCCTACCGCCCCGGCGCCCGCTTCGGCGGCAACGCCATCCGCGAGGCGTCCCGGCTGCTGCGCCCCTACAACCCTGCGCAGGACGCGTCGCCGTTCGCCCTCGCGCAGGTCGCGGACGCCGGTGACATCGCCGCCAACCCGTTCGACATCAACGAGGCCGTCGAGACGATCGAGGCCGCGGCCGACGACCTCCTCGGCACCGGCGCCCGCATGATGACGCTCGGCGGCGACCACACCATCGCGCTGCCGCTGCTCCGCTCGGTCGCCAAGAAGCACGGCCCGGTCGCGCTGCTGCACTTCGACGCGCACCTGGACACCTGGGACACCTACTTCGGCGCCGAGTACACCCACGGCACCCCGTTCCGCCGGGCCGTCGAGGAGGGCATCCTCGACACTTCCGCCCTCTCCCACGTCGGCACCCGCGGCCCGCTGTACGGCAAGCAGGACCTGACCGACGACGAGAAGATGGGCTTCGGCATCGTCACCTCCGCGGACGTCTACCGCCGCGGCGCCGACGAGGTCGCCGACCAGCTCCGCCAGCGCATCGGCGACCGCCCGCTGTACATCTCGATCGACATCGACTGCCTCGACCCGGCGCACGCCCCCGGCACCGGCACCCCCGAGGCGGGCGGCATGACCTCCCGCGAGCTGCTGGAGATCCTGCGCGGCCTGGCCTCCTGCAACCTGGTCTCGGCGGACGTCGTCGAGGTCGCGCCCGCCTACGACCACGCCGAGATCACGGCCGTGGCCGCGTCCCACACGGCGTACGAGCTGACGACGATCATGTCGCGGCAGATCGCGGCGGCTCGCGAGCAGGGCTGATCGAGCGGAGGGGCGGCGCCCGGCGCCGCCCCCGTTCGTAACGGCGGGATGAAATCCGCCCCTCCCGGCGTTTGCGCCTCTCGGTAAGGCGTACGAGGCGGGAGGACCCGGGTGGCGGATCAGGTGGAGAAGGCGGCGAAGGCGGAGCAACGGACGGACGGGCCGAGCTGGGCCAGGCGGCTCGCCGGGTACTGCTGGCGGTACCGGCGGGCGGTGCTGCTGGCGCTGGGCTCCTCGCTGGGCGGCATGGCCGTCACGGCCCTCGTCCCCCTCATACCCAAGGTGATCATCGATGACGTCATCGGTGGTCACCACCGCCCGCTGGCCCCCTGGGCCACCCTGCTGATCGTCGCCGCGGCCGTCGTCTACGGCCTCACCTACGTCCGCCGCTACTACGGCGGCCGGCTGGCCCTCGACGTCCAGCACGACCTGCGCACCGAGATGTACGCGTCCATAGCCCGGCTGGACGGCAAGCGGCAGGACGAGCTCTCCACCGGCCAGGTCGTCGGCCGGGCCACCAGCGACCTCCAGCTGATCCAGGGCCTGCTGTTCATGCTGCCGATGATGATCGGCAACATCCTCCTCTTCCTGATCTCGCTGGTCGTGATGGCGGTCCTCTCACCGCTGCTCACCGTGGTCGCCCTCGCCGTCGCCCCCGCCCTGTGGTTCCTCGCCTCCCGCAGCCGCACCAAGCTCTTCCCCGCCACCTGGTACGCCCAGGGGCAGGCCGCGGCCGTCGCCGGTGTGGTGGACGGCGCGGTCGGCGGTGTCCGGGTCGTCAAGGGCTTCGGGCAGGAGGCCCAGGAGTCCGGCAAGCTCCGGAAGGTCAGCCGCCGGCTGTTCGCCGGGCGGCTGCGCACGGTCCGGCTCAACTCCCGCTACACCCCGGCCCTCCAGGCCGTCCCCGCGCTCGGCCAGGTGGCCATGCTCGCGCTCGGCGGCTGGCTGGCGACGCGCGGGCAGATCACCCTCGGCACGTTCGTCGCCTTCTCCACCTACCTCGCCCAGCTCATCGGTCCCGTGCGGATGCTGACGATGATCCTGACCGTCGGGCAGCAGGCCCGCGCCGGCGTCGAGCGGGTCCTCGAACTCATCGACACCGAGCCCGTCATCGACGAGCGCCCCGACGCCCACGAGCTGCCCGCCGACGCGCCCGCGACCGTCGAGTTCGACGACATCTCGTTCGGCTACGACGCCAAGCGGCCCGTCCTCGACGGCGTCACCCTGCGGATCGAACCGGGCGAGACCGTCGCCGTCGTCGGCGCCTCCGGCAGCGGCAAGTCGACGCTGTCCCTGCTGCTGCCGCGCTTCTACGACGTGACGTCCGGCGCCGTCCGGATCGGCGGGCACGACGTCCGCGACCTCACCCACGCCTCGCTGCGGGCCGCGATCGGCCTGGTGCCGGAGGACAGCTTCCTGTTCTCCGACAGCGTCCGCGACAACATCGCCTACGGCCTCCCCGGCGCCACCGACGAGCAGGTCCGCGCCGCCGCCCGGGCCGCGCAGGCCGACGGCTTCATCTCCGCGCTGCCCGAGGGCTACGACACCAAGGTCGGCGAGCAGGGACTCACCCTCTCCGGCGGCCAGCGGCAGCGCATCGCCCTCGCCCGCGCGATCCTCGCCGACCCCCGGCTGCTCCTCCTCGACGACGCCACCTCGGCGGTCGACGCCCGCGTCGAGCACGAGATCCACGAGGCGCTGCGCGGCGTCATGGCCGGCCGGACGACGCTGCTGATCGCCCACCGGGCGTCCACCCTCGGCCTCGCCGACCGGATCGCCGTCCTCGACGGCGGCCGGCTGGTGGACGTCGGCACGGCGGACGAGCTCCAGGAGCGCTGCGCCCTCTACCGGCGGCTGCTGACCGACCCCGACGAGCTGGGCGGCGTCGCCAAGGACCCGGCGGGCGCCACGGAACCGCCCGTCGACACCGTCGAGGACGCGGTGGACGGCCGCGTGGACGGCGTCACGCCCGCGCTCTGGAACCGGGACGGCTTGCCGGAAGCGGACGATCCGCACGGCTCCCTCACCGGCATGCCCGCCACCCCCGAACTCCTCGCCAAGGTCGCGGCCCTGCCGCCGGCCACCGACACCCCGGACATCGACGAGGAGCGGGCCGCCCGCCCCGAGGAGGCGTACGGGCTGCGGCAGCTGCTGTGCGGCTTCGGCGCGCCGCTGGCGGTGAGCCTGCTGCTGGTGGCCGTCGACGCGATCGCCGGGCTGCTGCTGCCGGTGCTGATCCGGCACGGCATCGACCAGGGCGTGGAGCGGATGGCGCTCGGCGCGGTGTGGGCGGCCTCCGGGCTGGCGCTGCTGGTCGTCGTCGCCCAGTGGGCGGCGCAGGTCGGCGAGACCCGGGTGACCGGCCGGACCGGTGAACGCGTCCTCTACAGCCTCCGGCTGAAGATCTTCGCGCAGCTCCAGCGGCTCGGCCTCGACTACTACGAGCGCGAGCTCACCGGCAAGATCATGACGCGGATGACGACGGACGTGGACGCCCTGTCCTCGTTCCTCCAGACCGGTCTCGTCACCGCCGTCGTCTCCGTCCTCACCTTCCTCGGCATCCTCGTCGCGCTGCTCGTCATCGACGTGCAGCTGGCCCTGGTGGTCTTCGCGACGCTGCCGCTGCTCGTCGTCGGCACGGTCTTCTTCCGGCGGCAGAGCGTCAAGGCGTACGAACTCGCCCGGGAGCGGGTCGGGCTGGTCAACGCCGACCTCCAGGAGAGCGTCGCCGGGCTGCGGATCGTCCAGGCGTACCGCCGCGAGGAGGCGGGCGCCGACCGGTTCGCCGAGCGGAGCGACGGCTACCGGCGGGCGCGGGTGCGCGGCCAGTGGCTGATCTCGGTCTACTTCCCCTTCGTCCAGCTCCTCTCGTCGGTGGCGTCGGCGGCCGTGCTGATCGTCGGCGCGGGCCGGGTGGACGACGGCACGCTGACCACCGGCGCGCTGGTCGCCTACCTGCTCTACATCGACCTCTTCTTCGCCCCCGTGCAGCAGCTCTCCCAGGTCTTCGACGGCTACCAGCAGGCCACGGTCTCGCTGGGCCGGATCCAGGCGCTGCTGCGGGAGCGGACGTCCACGCCGGTGGCGGAGGATCCGCGTCCGGTGCGGAAGCTGCGCGGGGAGATCGTCTTCGACGGCGTGCACTTCCGCTACGGCTCGGACGACTCCGACACCGGCGGCCGCGCCCAGGCCCTCAGCGGCATCGACCTGACCATCCCGGCCGGCCAGACCGTCGCGTTCGTCGGCGAGACGGGCGCGGGCAAGTCCACGCTGGTGAAGATGGTCGCCCGCTACTACGACCCGACGGCGGGGGCGGTCCTGGTGGACGGCCACGACCTGCGGTCCCTGGACCCGGTGGCGTACCACCACCGCCTGGGCGTCGTCCCGCAGGAGCCCTACCTCTTCCCCGGCACCGTCCGCGACGCCATCGCCTACGGCCGCCCGGACGCGACCGACGCGGAGGTGGAGGCGGCGGCGCGGGCCGTGGGTGCGCACCCGATGATCGCGACGCTGGACGGCGGCTACCTGCATGCGGTGGCCGAGCGCGGGCGCAACCTCTCCGCCGGGCAGCGGCAGTTGATCGCCCTGGCGCGGGCGGAACTCGTCGACCCGGACATCCTGCTCCTGGACGAGGCGACGGCCGCCCTCGACCTCGCCACGGAAGCGCTGGTCAACGAGGCGACGGACCGCCTGGCCGGGCGGCGGACGACGCTCGTCGTCGCCCACCGTCTGACGACGGCGGCGCGGGCGGACCGGGTGGTCGTCCTGGACGGGGGCCGGGTCGTGGAGGACGGCACGCATGCCGAACTGCTGGCGCTGGACGGCCGGTACGCGGAACTGTGGCGCACGTTCGCGGGCGGCGCGGGGCGTGAGGAGGCGCTCGGGGTGGGGGCGTGAGGGGTGTGCCCGTCGTCCTGCCGCTTCGCGCGTCTCTTCGCGCGCGGGCGCCGGCCGTCAGGCGGGCTTGACGGCGGCGAGGCCGAACAGGACGGGCAGGTCGTGCGGCCAGATCGGCAGCCGCCAGCGGCCGTCCGGTCCCTGCTGCAGGACCTGCTCCCGGTCGTCGCGGTCGCTCGACAGGTACTCCTCGAGGGCTTCGACGGCCAGTCCGGCCCCGGCGACCGCCGATACGATCTCGCCCAGCGAGTGCGACCACTGGACCGTCTCCTGGTGACGCAGCGGCGTCGACGGATCGGCGTAACTGGTCTCCGAACGGAAGTGTTGCGGACCCGTGTTCGCGTACGACGCGTCGACGACGAGCGGGTCGGCGCGATCGATCATCTGGGCCAGCGGGTGGATGTCCACGACGACCAGCCGCCCGCCCGGGCGTAGTGCCGCCGCGGCGCTGGCCGCCCAGGCAGCCACGTCGTCGATCCAGGTGAACACCCCGTACGTCGCGACGACCACGTCGAACCGGCCGTGCAACTCCGGCGGCAGGCGCCGGGCGTCCCCTTCCACGAAGGCGGCTGTCAGGCCCGCGCGTTCGGCGAGTTCACGGGCCCGCCGGACGGCGACCGGGGAGAAGTCCAGCCCGGTGACCTCGGCTCCCCGGCGCGCCCAGCTCAGGGTGTCGAGGCCGGTGTGGCACTGGAGGTGGAGCAGCTTCCGGCCTTCCACATCCCCGGCGAGCGACAACTCGGCCTCCCGCAGCGAGCTGCCACCCGCGAGGAAACCCGCCGTGTCGTAGTAGCGGTCCTGACCGTGGATCCCGGCGCGCTCGTCCCAGTTCAGGCGGTTGCACCGCGTGGCCTCGTCGTCCCTCTCCATGCCCGGGCTCCCCTCCGCACCGTTTCCGCGCAACCGCTCGGGTGAGCCTGGCACATGCGCGAGGGCCGGCGCCCTCGCTTTTCCTGCGCCGGGCGCGGAGGCGGGCCCGACGTCCGGGCCCTGGGGCGCCGAGCAGCTCTGGCGATCACGTGCTCAGGGCGCGCCGCGCCTGACTGATGAGCCGCTGCGCCTCGGATCCGAACACTGCGGACTCACGCAGCGCGGACCAGGTGCGTAGGTGAGTGGTGACACTGTCGGTGTCGTCCAGCCATAGCTCCGCGTCCCAGGTCTCGACGATCACCTGGCGGTCGTCGTAGATCCAGAATCCGACCCCGGGCGGGACCTTCAGGGTCGCTCCGAGCGGCACGATGCCGAGTTCGACCGTGTCGAGGCCGACGATCCCCAGGAGCCGATCGAGCTGGCCCGCGAGCACGGAGGGCGGGCAGATCCGGGTGTGCAGGACCGCCTCCCAGAGCAGCACGTGATAGCGCCTGTTCGCGTCGTACAGCCCCGACTGCCGTTGCATGCGGGCGCGTACCGCGTCTTCGACGTCGTGCTTCGACCGGTGGAGTTCGCTGAAGCGGGTCAGGATGGCACGGGCGTAGTCGGGCGTCTGGAGGACCCCGACAATCCAGGAGGATTCCCAGGCGCGCAGGACGGCCGAGTTCGCCTGTGCCGCGTTGTGCACTTCCTGGACGGCGCGGTGGCCCGCCGACAGTTGGCGCCGCCAGGAACGATGGCGTGATTCCAGCCCTCTGAGGCGGGAGTGCAGCTCGTCGGCGACCGCCGGCTGACCGGTCGCTTCCGCCCAGACGGTGAGGTCTTCGGCTGTCGCCGTCTGGCGCCCGTTCTCCAGTTTGTAAACCTTGGAGTGCGGCCAGCCTAACCGCTCCGCGAGCGCCGTACCGGTGAGCCGACCGTCAGGACCGGAGGTGCGCAGCTCCCTGAGCCGCGCTCCGAGAGCTACTCGGGCCTGCTGGAAGTCGGTGCTCACCGGTACACGCTAACGGCTACTCGGCGAGTCCGAGCCCGGCCGTGAACACCGCGTGTTCGACCGCGTAATGCCAGGCCGCGTCCCGCACTTGAGCGTACCGGTTGACTTCTGCCGGTTCGGTGATCAGTTCGACGTCGACGAGGTTGTCGGCCTCGTCGAAGTTGAGCAGGGCGACCAGCCGGGAGTCGAAGATCCAGAAGTCCTCGGCGGGCAGGTTCCGCTGTTCGGCGTCCACGCGCCACAGGTGCCGAATCTCTTCGCCGAGCGCGATGTTCTTCTCGGCGTGTGCCAGGAGGTATTGCTGCCCCGGAGTCGGCGGGTCATCGACAACGCGCACTCGGCCGACTGTCGCCCCACCCGCAGTCTTCTTCCGGATGGTCACCGACCAGGGAGTGGTGAGGTCCCATTGCGGATGCTCGCCATTGAGGAACTGGGCGTATGTGTCGGTGGATTCGTCGGAGGCGTACCGTGCTCGGGTCTCAAGCCGCCAGGCGCTGTGCTCGAAGATCTCGAATAGCTTTCCGAAGGCTTCCAGGGAGATAATGCGGGGCACGCGCTCGACCTCCTTGGGGCCGAAATCCACGAGTAGCTCGCGTGGGACGACGATGGGTACCTCCCCGGGTGACAGGTGCCGAAGTTGAGCGATGTCCTCGGAGTCGGTGAGGGGTGGTCCGTGCACGATGATCTCCCGGCTGTCCAGATCCTCGTGCACGCTCGGGCAGCCACCTTCGCCACTTCCGGTGCCGTTGAAGCGCAGCCTCCGTGCCATGAACACGTCCTTCCCGGTCGACGGATCAGTCAAGCATCTACGGGTCGCCACCTCGGTGGTACTGCGCAGCGGGGATGACGTGTGACCATGCGAGACCAAGCCGCTACCTGGTGAGAACATGCGCGAACACCGCGTGGAGTCTGCCTGCATTGCTCTCTAGCGTCTGGCGACATGAACGACGAGAAGCCGCAGGTGGCCGACGGCCGGCCACAGAGGCGCGAGCCGGGCCGGGACACGCCCGCCGCTCCGGGACCGGCCGGGGGTGGCGCGTGACACATCTGCACTTGGGCGTCGCAGCCCGGCCCGCCTTCGTACCCAACCCGCACGTGCCGTGTCCCGAGTGCGCACGCGTCGCCGATGCCCGGCACGCCGCCGAGCGCGCGCACGACTGGGCCCGCGCGGAGCTGCTGCGCCGCGAGGGGCTGCGGCACGGGGACGAGGTGCACCGTGGTCGATGACTGGATCCCTCAACCGCTCGAACTCATTCTCGACACCGAGCTCGACCGGTTCGGGGTCGTCGTCGGGTGGGATCAGGAGACCCGGCAGATCACCCTGCGCCCCTTCGGCGGCGGCCGCACCTGGCGGCCCGTGCGCTACCGCCGCGCCACCACCACCGACAAGCTCCGCGCCCGCGTGCGCGAGCTGAACCGGGAGGGTCGGCGCGGATGGTGACGGCTGCGGGGAGCGGTGGTGAGGTTCCGCCGGTGAGCGGCGCGTCGCGCGGCCGTGAACGTACTGGATGCCCTGAGCTTGTTCTTTAACCCCTGGCGTCGAAATGTGCCTCGAACTGGGTCGCTGACCTGAGCATTCGTCGGACGCTGAGGCGGCCTCCGCCTGATCATGT
>NZ_JBIRQH010000037.1:0-29137 GCF_044333095.1 Streptomyces sp. NPDC021100 | reverse complement strand
GGGGGGGGGGGGGGCGCCGCCGGGGGGGGGCGCGGCGCGGCCGCGCCCCGCGGGGGGGGGGGGGGGGGGGGCGGCCCCCCCCCCCCCCCCCCCCCGGCCCCCCCCCCCCCCCACCGCCCGTACGGTCGCCGCGGTCCCCGCGGCCGGCACGGTGCTCAACGGCCTGCTCAGGCCAGTCGCTTCGCCGTGTCATGGGCGGCTAGCCCTTGGCCGCGGCCTTGGCCTTCCCCGTGGCCTTGACGGCCGGGGCGGGCACGGCCTTGGCGGGCTCGGCGGCGGCACCCGCCGCGTCCGCGCCCGGCTCGCCGCCCTGGGCCTCGGGCTTCACGCCCACGCCCAGCTTCTCCTTGATCTTCTTCTCGATCTCGTTGGCGAGGTCGGGGTTGTCCTTGAGGAAGTTGCGGGCGTTCTCCTTACCCTGGCCGAGCTGGTCGCCCTCGTACGTGTACCAGGCACCGGCCTTGCGCACGAAGCCGTGCTCGACGCCCATGTCGATCAGGCCGCCCTCGCGGCTGATGCCCTGGCCGTAGAGGATGTCGAACTCGGCCTGCTTGAAGGGCGGCGCGACCTTGTTCTTGACGACCTTGCAGCGGGTGCGGTTGCCGACCGCCTCCGTGCCGTCCTTCAGGGTCTCGATGCGACGGATGTCGATCCGCACCGAGGCGTAGAACTTGAGCGCCCGGCCACCGGTCGTGGTCTCCGGGGAGCCGAACATCACGCCGATCTTCTCGCGGAGCTGGTTGATGAAGATCGCGGTGGTCTTGGACTGGTTCAGCGCGCTGGTGATCTTCCGGAGCGCCTGGCTCATCAGCCGGGCCTGGAGGCCCACGTGCGAGTCGCCCATCTCGCCCTCGATCTCCGCGCGCGGCACCAGGGCGGCCACGGAGTCGATGACGATCAGGTCGAGCGCGCCGGAGCGGACCAGCATGTCGACGATCTCCAGCGCCTGCTCGCCGTTGTCCGGCTGGGACAGGATCAGGTTGTCGATGTCGACGCCGAGCTTCTTGGCGTACTCCGGGTCGAGCGCGTGCTCCGCGTCGACGAAGGCCACCGTGCCGCCGGCCCGCTGCGCGTTGGCGACCGCGTGCAGGGTGAGGGTCGTCTTACCGGAGGACTCCGGGCCGTAGACCTCCACCACGCGGCCGCGCGGCAGCCCGCCGACGCCGAGCGCGACGTCGAGAGCGGTCGACCCGGTGGAGATGACCTCGATGGGCTCGTTGGGACGCTCACCGAGGCGCATCACGGCGCCCTTGCCGAATTGCCGTTCGATTTGCGCGAGTGCGGCGTCGAGCGCCTTCTCGCGGTCCGTGCCTGCCATGGGTTCCACCCGGTTCGTTTGAGTCGATCGCTTCACGTCCACGACGCTAGCGCCTGCCACTGACAACGGGCCCGGGCACCGCGCTGACCTGGAGAAACACCTTCTCCCCACAGGCCCGGTCCGTCCATGAGAATGGATGTTCGATTTTTGTGTCAAACGCGCCACGCGGGTCGGGGAAGGGGGATCCGGTGCGCGGACGGCGGTCTGGGCGGGCGCCGGGAGGCGGGGGCGAGAGGCAAAGTCGAGAAGCGGAGTCGAGAGGCGGCGACGGTCAGCGCCGGTCGGCGGGGATCTCCATCGCCCGGCACACCGCGCGCCACACGTCCTTCGCGTTCCAGCCCGCGTCGAGCGCCTCGTGCACCGTCCTGCCGCCCAGTTCCGACATCACGTGATCACGTGCGAAGGAGTCGGCGTACGCCGCCCCGAAGTGGTCGGCCATTCGCCGCCAGAAGTCCGTCAACCGCATGTACGCAGGGTAAGGCGTCAGCCGGCGGAGCCCGGCACGCCCGCCGGACCGAGGCCGCCCCGCGGCTCCGTGCCACCGGGGATCAGCGCCCGTCCCCGCCGCATCAGGACCACCTGCTGGACGGCCAGCGTCAACCCGAAGCCGAGCAGGAAGGAGCCGCCGTCGAACGGCTCGTCGAACAGCGCGTACTCCACGCCCGTCAGCGCGAACCGCGCGCCGATGGTCAGCAGCCACAGGCGCAGCGTCACGGCGTCGCCCCGGCGCCACACCACCCCGTCGCGGTCCCGCCACAGCGGCATGGTCCTGCCCCGCAGCCACCCGAACACCGCGGAGACGACGAGCCCCACCGCCAGGAACACCAGGCCGGCGGCGGTCGTCCGCGCGGGCCCCGGGGGCAGCAGGCCGCGGGCCGTCAGCAGGGCGACCCAGACGAACATCACCGCCCGCACCCGGCGGGCCCGGAACTGCAGGAACAGCACCAGCCCGGTGATCCCAAGGATCACGACGGCGTTCCCGGCCCCGATCACGGAAGCCGCGCGCCCGTCCGCGGCGGCGCTCGCCACCGACAGCACGACTCGTCCCTCGTCCACGACAGACCCCCCTCTGCTCCCCCGAAGCCCAGTGATCCTAAAGCCCCCGGAAGGCGCCGCCCGGACGCCCTCCGGCCCCCGCCCGTCAACCGCGCGCCTCCCGTCCGCCGCCCCTGCGGGTGCAGCCGGGCACGAGCCGCTGACCGGCGGCGTTCCGGGCCCTACGGTCTGTTCCATGGCACCGTCCGGAGCATCCCCCGCAGCCCGCGCCGAAGACTTCGTCTGGCTGACCGCCCGCGTCCTCGAACAGCGCAGATTCGCCTTCCACTTCCGCGACGGCAGCCCCGACGCCGTCGAGGCGGCCCTCACGGCCTACCGGGGCGACGACGGCGGCTACGGGCACGCCCTGGACCCCGACCTCCGCGGCCCGGTGAGCCAGCCACACCACACCGCGCACGCCCTGCGCGTCCTGGACGAGATCGGCCGCTGCGGGGACCGCCGGGCCGAGGCCGTCTGCCGCTTCCTGACCGCGATCTCCACCCCCGACGGCGCCCTGCCCGCCCTGCACCCCGCGTCCGCCGGCTGGCCGGCCGCCCCCTGGCACCCCGCCGCCGGCGCCCGGGCCGGCACCGGCTCCCTGCTGACCACCGGGCCGGTGGTGGGCCTGCTGCACCGCAACGCCGTGTGGCACGCCTGGCTGTTCCGCGCCACGGACTTCTGCTGGGCCGCGATCGACGCGCTGTCCCTCGGCGGCCGGCCGCACCCCTACGAGATCGAGGCGGCCGTGGCCTTCCTCGACGGCGTCCCCGATCGCAAGCGGGCCGAGGCCGCCGCGGACCGGCTCGGCCGGGTGGTCCGGGAGCAGCGGCTGGCCGTGCTGGACCCGCACCGGGCCGGCGCCGCACCGGGCGAGGGCACCCCGCAGAACCGGCCCCCGGCACACTTCCCGCACGACTACGCGCGGAGCCCCGACTCCCGGGCCCGCCCCTGGTTCACCGACGCCGAGCTCGAACGGTCGCTGGACCACCTCGCCGCCGCCCAGCAGGAGGACGGCGGCTGGCCGCTGCGGCGGCGCGCCTGGGCGCCCGGCACCGCCCTCGAAGGCCGCCCGATGGCCACCATCGACGCGCTCCTGACCCTGCGCGCCCACGGCCGCGGTGCCTCCCTGCCGTCCCCCCGGATCTGCGCCGATCAGCACTGACCCGGGCTGACCTGCGCTTCAGGGGCATTGTCAGTGCCTCGGTGCACGATGGGGGGCATGACGGAAGAACCGGCCGACTCGACGGAACCGGCGGCGGCCCCGGCGGGGGACGCGGCCCTCGACGGCTTCTCCCCCGCGACCCGCTCCTGGTTCACGGGCGCCTTCCACGCGCCCACGGCCGCCCAGACCGGCGCCTGGCGGGCCCTCTCCGCGGGCTCGGACGTGCTGGTCGTCGCCCCCACGGGCTCCGGCAAGACGCTCGCCGCCTTCCTCGCCTCGCTGGACCGGCTGGCGAGCACCCCGCCGCCCGCCGAGCGCGCCAAGCGCTGCCGCGTCCTGTACGTCTCACCGCTCAAGGCCCTGGCGGTCGACGTCGAGCGCAACCTGCGCAGTCCGCTCACCGGCATCCGCCAGGAGGCCGTCCGGCTCGGGCTGCCCGAGCCGGAGATCCGGGTCGGCATCCGCTCCGGCGACACCCCGGCCGCCGAGCGCCGCGCACTGGTCACCCGGCCCCCGGACATCCTGATCACCACCCCCGAGTCGCTGTTCCTGATGCTCACCTCCGCCGCGCGGGAGGCGCTCTCCGGGGTGGAGACGGTCATCCTCGACGAGGTGCACGCCGTCGCCGGGACGAAGCGGGGCGCCCATCTCGCCCTGTCCCTGGAGCGGCTGGACACCCTCCTGCCCCGCCCGGCCCGGCGCATCGGCCTGTCGGCCACCGTCCGCCCAGTGGAGGAGGTGGCCCGCTACCTGTCCCCGCGGCGCAGGGTGGAGATCGTCCAGCCGCCGTCGGGCAAGGAGTTCGACCTCTCCGTGGTCGTCCCGGTGGAGGATCTGGGCGAGCTGGGCGCCTCGCCCGTCCAGGAGGGGGACGAGCGGGAGAAGCCGTCGATCTGGCCGCACGTCGAGGAGCGCATCGCCGACCTCGTCCAGGCGCACCGCTCCACCATCGTCTTCGCCAACTCCCGCCGGCTGGCCGAGCGGCTGTGCAACCGGCTCAACGAGATCGCCCACGAACGGGCCACCGGCGAGCCGCTGCCCGAGCACCACGCCCCCGCCCAGCTGATGGCCCAGTCCGGCGCCGCTCATGGCGCCCCGCCGGTCCTCGCCCGCGCGCACCACGGCTCGGTCTCCAAGGAGCAGCGCGCCTTGGTCGAGGAGGACCTCAAGGCGGGCCGGCTGCCCGCCGTCGTCGCCACCTCCAGCCTGGAGCTGGGCATCGACATGGGCGCCGTCGACCTCGTCGTCCAGGTCGAGTCGCCGCCGTCGGTCGCCTCCGGCCTCCAGCGCGTCGGCCGCGCCGGGCATCAGGTCGGCGCGGTCTCCACCGGTGTGGTCTTCCCCAAGTACCGGGGCGACCTGGTGCAGGCCGCCGTGGTCACGGAGCGGATGCGCCAGGGGGCCATCGAGTCGCTGCGCGTGCCCGCCAACCCGCTGGACGTGCTGGCACAGCAGATCGTCGCCATGACGGCCATGGACACCTGGGACGTCGACGAGCTGCTCGCCCTGGTGCGGCGCGCCGCCCCGTTCGCCGCGCTGCCGGAGTCCGCCTACACCGGGGTGCTCGACATGCTCGCCGGGCGCTACCCCTCCGACGCCTTCGCCGAGCTGCGGCCCCGCCTGGTCTGGGACCGCGTCGCCGGCACGGTCACCGGCCGCCCGGGGGCGCAGCGCCTCGCCGTCACCTCCGGGGGCACCATCCCCGACCGCGGCCTGTTCGGCGTCTTCCTCGCCGGCACGGACCCCAAGAAGGGCGGCGGCCGGGTCGGCGAGCTGGACGAGGAGATGGTCTACGAGTCGCGGGTGGGCGACGTGTTCACCCTCGGCACGACCTCCTGGCGCATCGAGGACATCACCCGCGACCGCGTCCTCGTCACCCCCGCCCCCGGCGTCCCGGGACGGCTGCCGTTCTGGAAGGGCGACCAGCTGGGCCGCCCGCTGGAACTGGGCCGGGAGCTGGGCGCGTTCCTCCGCGAGATCGGCGGCGCCGGTCCGGAGGACGCCCGCGCCCGGCTCACGGCCGCCGGCCTCGACACCTGGGCCGCCGACAACGTCCTCGCCTACCTCGACGAACAGCGCCGCGCCTGCGGACACGTGCCCGACGACCGGACGATCGTCGTCGAGCGGTTCCGCGACGAGCTGGGCGACTGGCGGGTCGTCGTCCACTCCCCGTTCGGCGCCCAGGTGCACGCCCCCTGGGCGCTGGCCCTCGGCGCCCGCCTCGCCGAGCGGTACGGCATGGACGCCCAGGTCATGCACGCCGACGACGGCATCGTGCTGCGCCTGCCCGACGCCGACCTGCTGGGCCTCGACCTGCTCGACACCGACCCGACCCGGCAGGGCACCGAGTACGACGCCGAGCAGTCGCCGGTCGGGGCGGCCGACGTGGTCTTCGACCGCGGCGAGATCGGCGGCGTCGTCACCGAACAGGTGGGCGGCTCCGCGCTGTTCGCGGCGCGGTTCCGCGAGTGCGCCGCCCGCGCGCTCCTGCTGCCGCGCCGCAACCCCGGCAAGCGCACCCCGCTGTGGCAGCAGCGCCAGCGGGCGGCCCAGCTGATGGAGGTGGCGAGCGAGTTCGGATCGTTCCCCATCGTCCTGGAGGCCGTCCGCGAGTGCCTCCAGGACGTCTTCGACGTCCCCGGGCTCACCGAGCTCATGGGCGACATCGAGGCCCGCCGGGTCCGCCTCGTCGAGGTCACCACCCCCGAGCCGTCGCCGTTCGCCCGCTCACTGCTGTTCGGCTACGTCGCCCAGTTCCTCTACGAGGGCGACTCCCCCCTCGCCGAGCGCCGCGCCGCCGCCCTCTCCCTCGACTCCAGGCTGCTCGCCGAACTGCTCGGCCAGGCCGAGCTCCGCGAGCTGCTGGACGCCGACGTCCTCGCCGAGCTGGAGGCCGAGCTCCAGTGGCGCACCGAGGACCGCCGGATCAAGGACGCCGAGGGCGTGGCCGACCTGCTGCGGATCCTCGGCCCCCTGACCGACGACGAACTGGCCGCCCGCGGCGCCGACCCGGCGTGGGCGGAGGAGCTGTCCGGCGCCCGCCGCGCCCTGCGGCTACGGATCGCCGGCCGGGACCACTGGGCGGCGATCGAGGACGCCGGCCGGCTCCGCGACGCCCTGGGCACAGCACTCCCGGTGGGCGTCCCGGAGGCGTTCACCGAGCCGGTGAAGGACCCGCTGGGCGACCTCCTCGCCCGCTACGCCCGCACCCACGGCCCGTTCACCTCCGCCCAGGCCGCCGCCCGCTTCGGCCTGGGCCCGGCGGTCACGGACGGCGCCCTGCAGCGCCTGGCGGCCGGCGGCCGGGTCGTCCAGGGCGAGTTCCACCCCGCGGGCATCGGCCAGGAGTGGTGCGACGCCACGGTCCTGCGCCGGCTGCGCCGCCGCTCCCTCGCGGCGCTCCGCCAGGAGCTGGAGCCCGTACCGCCCACGGCCCTCGCCGCCTTCCTCCCGCAGTGGCAGCACATCGGCGGCCACGCGCTGCGCGGCGTCGACGGACTCCTGCGCGCCGTCGAGCAGGTACAGGGCGCGCCCGTCCCCGCGTCCGCCCTGGAGAAGCTCGTCCTGCCCGCGCGGGTCTCCGACTACTCCCCGGCGCTGCTTGACGAGCTCACCGCCGCCGGCGAGGTCGTCTGGGCCGGCGCCGGCGCGCTCCCCGGCAAGGACGGCTGGGTCTCCCTGCTGCCGGCCGACACGGCACCGCTGCTGCTGCCCGACCCGCACCCGCTGGAGCTCACACCGCTGCACCGGGCGGTGCTCGACGCGCTCTCCGGCGGCTACGGCCTGTTCTTCCGTCAGATCGCCGAACGCGTCCGGGAGACGCACCAGGAGCCCGACGGATCGCCGCCGAACGACGCCCAACTGGCCGACGCCGTCTGGGACCTGGCCTGGTCGGGCCGGCTCACCAACGACACGCTCGCCCCGCTGCGCGCGCTCCTCGGCTCGGGCCGGACGGCCGGCTCCACCGCGCACCGCGCCAAACGGGCGGTCCCGCGCGGCCGTTACGGCGCCCTCGCCGCCCGTACCGCCCTCGCCGCCGCCGGCCGCCCCACCGCCTCCCGCGGCGGCCCTCCGACCGTCGCCGGCCGCTGGTCGCTGCTCCCGCGGCCCGAGGGCGACACCACCCACCGCGCCCACGCCCTGGCCCGCACGCTCCTCGACCGGCACGGTGTGGTCACCCGCGGCGCCGTCGCCGCCGAGGGTGTGGCGGGCGGTTTCTCCGCCGCCTACCGGGTGCTCTCCGCCTTCGAGGACAGCGGGCAGGCCCGCCGCGGCTATGTCGTCGAGGGGCTGGGCGCCGCCCAGTTCGCCATGGAGGGCGCGATCGACCGGCTGCGCGCCGTAGCCACCGCCCGTGAGCGCGCCGAAGGCGGCGCGGCGGGCCCGGCCCGCCGCCGCGCGGTGGTCCTGGCCGCCGCCGACCCCGCCAACGCGTACGGCGCCGCGCTCCCTTGGCCCGACCCGCCGTCCGGCGCCACCCACAAACCGGGCCGCAAGGCGGGCTCGCTCGTCGTCCTCCTCGACGGCGCGCTCGCCCTGTACATGGAGCGCGGCGGGAAGACGCTCCTCGCCTGGCCCAACACGGCGGGCGGGGACGGCGCGGAGCCGCCGGACGCCGACGACCCCGGCCTGCGCGAGGCCGCCGAGGCCCTGGCCGGGGCGGCCCGGGCGGGGGCCCTCGGCACGGTCACCGTGGAACGGATCAACGGCTCCCCGGCCCTGGGCTCCCCACTCGGTCCGCTGCTGGAGTCGGCGGGTTTCCACGCGACGCCGAAGGGAATGCGGCTGCGAGCCCCCTGACAACACCGCACCGCACCGCTCAGGCGGCCCCCGGCCGGGCCGCCTGAGCGGCCCCACACCACCCGCCCAAGGGACCGCGCTCCGAACGCCGAGCACCGCGCCCGGCCCGGCCGGACGAACCCCACGGGCCCGGGCGAACCCGCCGGAGAAGGCCGAACACCCGCCCAAGGGGCCGCGTTCCAGACGCCAAGCGCCGCCCCAGCCCGGCCGGACGAACCCGACGGGCCCGGCGTTCCCGTCGGGCAGGGCCGCACGCCCACCCACCCGAAGGAACGTGCTCCAGGCGCACCGAACAGCACCGCGCCCGCCCGGCCCGGACGGCCCCACGGACCTGGCAGGCCCGGCAGGCCCGGCAGACCCAGTCAACCCTGGCCGAACGGCCGGCCGGCCGGTCAGCCGATGGCGGGCCGCACGCTGGTCGTCACCCCCTCCACCACCTCGTAGCCCTCCACCCATACGGGTGACCGGGATCCGTGCCGACCGCCCCGGCTACCGCCCCTCCTGCCGCTCCCACCCCTCGTCCGACTCCCCCGCTTCCCGACCCTCCCGGCCCTCCCGCCCCTCGCCCCTGCGGGCGCGCGTCCCGCCCCGCCGCGCCCGCGTCCATGGCACACAGTGCACGGGCAACAGGCTCAACCCCCACCCCCCGGTCACCACCAGCCCCTCTACGGAGCCCGCCCGCTCCGGTTCGTCGACGAGGCGGCAGACCGCCCACCACCACACCCCGCCCATCGCCAGGGGCAGCAGCCGGAGGAGCGGACGCCGCCGCCGTATCTCGCGCCAGAGCATGCCGCCTCCTTCGGCGGGACGCCGGAACCCGCGCCCCCGCGCCGGAGCGCCCACCGGGCGCCGCCCGTCAGCCGGCCGTCTCCCCGTCCTCACCGCGCAGCCGCGCCAGCTCCCCTTCGAGCTCCGCGATCCTGCGGTCGCGCCGGTGCAGTTCGACGATCACCCGCTGCTCGCCCTCGCGCGCGCCCTCCTGGTAGACACTGCGCACGAACGCGCCGGCGGCACGCTGATCGAGCTCGGACACCACCATGAGCTCGTTCGTGAACCGGATCACCGGGTGCTCGTCCATGCCCCCAGGAGACCCCGTCGCGCCGCGCTCCGCCACCCGAGCGGCCCGCCCAGGCACCCGCACGCGTGTCCCCGGGCCCACACGACCGCGGCCCGACGGCCCCCTCAGGGCGAAGACGAGGACGAGGACGAAGACGAAGGCCCCACGCACCCCCTGCGCCGGCGCACGGCCTCCAGCCACCGCGCCCGCAGCTGCTCGTACTGCCGCCGCTCGGCCGGGGTCAGGGGCCGGCCGTCGCGGTCGGTCAGGAACGCGCGGATGGCGCGGTTGATCTCCTCGGCGGGACAGGGCCCGTCCGCGGTGTCGGCAGACATGCGTCTCAGGTTAGGGCCTCGCATTCCCGCCACCACCGCCTCGCCCGGATCCGCCCCCGGCCCGCCGTCCCCCACGCAGCGCACGCCACACCGCCTCACCTCACACGACGATCCCCTGCCGGCACACACTGACGCAGGCGTCGGCGAACCGCTGGAACGCGGCCCTGGTCTCCGGCCCGGCGACCCCGTCGATCGCCCCGCCGTACCCCCAGCCCGCGTCCCGCATCTGCCGCTGCAGCGCCATCACCGTGCCGCTCCCGACGACGCCGTCGATCGCGCCGGTGTAACCCCAGTCGTGCCGCAGCGCTCTCTGGTACGCCTGCCAACTGCCGGTCCCCAACTGCCCGTCGAGGGCGTCGGTATATCCCCAGTACTTCCTCAGCCAGCACTGGACGTTCTGCGCCTGCGCGGCGCTCAGCCCCAGGTTCTCCACCGCGAGCCGAACGGCGGGAGCCGGGCCCGCCGGCTGCCGAGCGGTGGGCGGCGCGGCGTACGGAGCGGCGGCCGCCCGGCCGGTGCCCGTGTCGACCGGGCCGGCGACGGCGAGACCGACGGCGGCGAACAGGCCGACGAGTGCCCTGACGAGAAATCGCGATCGCATGGTTTCCCCCTCCGTGTCCCGGGACCGGGAACCCGGCACGTCCGGCGATCGGATCGCCGGCCGCGTCGACGGCACCCTCGGCATCATGGTCCACGGCCTGACCGCGCGTGACCGTGGTCGTGCGGCGAAACCCTCCGAAGGAGTGCATGTCGGCACTGGCGGGACACAGCCCTACCCGAGCGACCTCACGCCCTCCGAAACACCCCCGTAGTCCCCCCAATCCCCCTTACACCTCCCGGAACAGCCCCCGAACAGACCGGAGGGCCCCCGACCGGCATCCGGTCGGAAGGCCCTCACCCGTGCCGCCCCGCGTCCGCGGGCGGCCAACACCCGGCCCCCGCTCAGGCGTTCTCCGCCTGGAACATCCAATGATGCTTCTCCAGATCGGCCGTGAGACCGATGAGGATGTCCTGGGTCACCGGGTCCGGCTCGTCGGTGTCGCGGATGCGCTCACGCATCCGGGAGATCACCGCGCCCAGTGCCTCGACCATGATGCGCACAGCGTCGACGTCCTTGTTCCAGCCGCCGCCCACGGTGTCGATGGCGCTGGTCTTGGCCACCGTCTCGGCGCGGCCGTCCGGGGCGATCCCGAGGGCGGAGGCGCGCTCGGCGACGGTGTCGGCGTGCTGCCGGGCCGTGGTCACGACCTCGTCCAGCTGGAGGTGCACCGAGCGGAAGCGCGGGCCCACGATCGTCCAGTGGACCTGCTTGGCCACGAGCGAGAGGTCCACCAGATCGACCAGGGCTCCCTGAAGGGCGTCACCGACGGTCTTGCGGTCCTGTTCGGACAGAGGGCTCTTGACGACAGACATGCGCTGCTCCTTCACCGTCGACGTCGTTTCGCTTTCCTCCGTTGCACCTACCATCCCACAGCGACTCGAAACGGGCCGGAAATACGGAGTGATGCGCCAGGTCGGGAAATACCCGCCATCAGCCGCGAAGCGGAAGATGTCACGAAACGAGAAACGTCACGAAGCGGAGAACGCACCGGTCCCCGCGGGCCACGAGGGCCCGCGGGGACCGGGGAGTCGAAAACGGAGGGACGATCGGCCGGAAGGGCCCGCCCCGCCGCCCCGCGCTACGCCGCGACCACGTCGACGGCCTCGGCGGGCGCCTTGATGGTCACGCGCTCGCCGGGAACGCCGGTCACGGACGTCACGGACACCGGGTTGAACATCGGCCGCATCGGCGCGGGTACCGGCTCGCTCGCCGCCGCCGACTGCGCCAGCTCGGCGAGCGACAGCTCGTCGCTCACCTCACGCATGACCTCGGACATCCTGACGTCCAGAGCGTCGCAGATTGCGGAGAGAAGCTCGGAGGACGCCTCTTTCTGCCCCCGCTCGACCTCGGAGAGATAGCCGAGCGAGACCCGGGCGGAAGAGGAGACCTCGCGCAGAGTGCGGCCCTGGCGTTGGCGCTGCCGACGCAGCACGTCACCGAGCAGGCGACGGAGCAGAATCATCGGTGGCTCCCTCCTTGGACCGCGAATCCGGATCCTTCACGCCCCACCGTACCGCCTCGGGGTGCGGCCGTGCGGGGAGCTATGTCGTGTTCACTCAGGGCTGCAAACATCCATTCCCCCCCTTGTGTTCCGTATCCTTTGCCCCCGCGTTCTCCGTCAATTCGTCCAGCAGCAGGCGGAGAACCGCGCGCACGCTTTCCGTCCGGATCGCTTCCCTGCCGCCGTCCAGCGCGAGCTCGCGCACCGCGCACGTACCGTCCGGGCCGGCCGCGGCGACGAAGACCGTGCCCACGGGCTTGCCGTCCTGCGGCTCGGGTCCGGCGACGCCGGTCGTGGCGAGACCCCAGTCGGCGGCCAGCAGCGTGCGGACCCCACGGGCCATCCCCCGCGCGACGTCGGCGTCGACCGCTCCGCGCGCGGCCAGCAGCCCGCCGTCGACGCCCAGCACCTCGCGCTTGACGTCGGTGGCGTACGCGGTGACCGCGCCGCGGACCGCGCGCGAGGCGCCCGGGACGGCGGTCAGCGCGGCGGCCACCAGCCCGCCGGTGAGCGATTCGGCCACCGCCACCGTCCGGCCCCGGGAGACCAGCGCGGCCAGCGCCCGCTCCGCTTCCCGCGGGACCCCGGCACTCACTGCCCGGACCCCGCGGCCCGGGCGCTCCGGCGCAGCACGATCGCCTGCCGTACGTAGTCGAGACCGGTGAGGACCGTCAAGACGACGGCCACGGCCATCACCCAGAAGCGGAGGGTGGCCAGCGGTCCCTCCAAGGCGAGGATGTACATCCCCGTGGCCACGCCCTGGGCGAGCGTCTTCATCTTCCCGCCGCGGCTGGCCGGGATCACACCGTGTTTGATCACCCAGAAGCGCATCAGCGTGATGCCGATCTCGCGGGCGAGGATCACGCCGGTGACCCACCAGGGCAGGTCGTGCAGGACGGAGAGGCAGAGCAGCGCCGCACCCATGATCGCCTTGTCGGCGATCGGGTCGGCGATCTTGCCGAAGTCGGTGACCAGGTTGTACGTGCGGGCCAGGTGTCCGTCGAACAGGTCGGTGATCATGGCGATGGCGAACGCGGCCCAGGCGAACGAGCGCCAGGCCGGGTCGTACCCGCCGTTGTGGAGCATCAGCAGCACGAAACCGGGCACCAGGAACAGGCGCCCCATGGTCAGGATGTTGGCGATGTTCCACAGCCTGACCCGCCGCACGCCCGGCGCCGCGGCGGGACGGCCCGCGGCCGATGCCGGGACTCCGCTCATCTGCCCGCCTCCTCGGTGCGTCCGCCGTCTCGGACCGGCTCCGCGACGAGGTCGACCCCCTCGCTCGCCACGACCGTGGCCACGACCATACGTCCGGGCACCGGCGGGCTGTCCAGGCCCTCGGTGAGGAGGCTGACCTGGCCGTCGGTCTCCGGCGCCTGGTGCGCGGCCCGGCCGATCACGCCGTCCTCGTCGTCCACGCGGTCGACCAGTACTTCGATTGTCTCTCCGATCCGCTCCTCGGCGCGCTGCGCGGTCAGCTCCTCGGCCAGCCGCGAGACGCGCGCCAGCCGCTCGGCGACGACCTCGGGGTCGTTCTTCCGCTCGTACCCGGCGGCCTCGGTGCCGTCCTCGTCGGAGTAGCCGAAGACGCCGATGGCGTCCAGCCGGGCCGCGATGAGGAAGCGCTCCAGCTCGGCGACGTCCTCCTCGGTCTCGCCCGGGAAGCCGACGATGAAGTTGGACCGGGCGCCGGCCTGCGGCGCCTTGGAGCGGATGGTGTCCAGCAGCTCCAGGAAGCGCTCGGTGTCGCCGAAGCGCCGCATCGCCCGGAGCACGCCGGGGGCGGAGTGCTGGAAGGACAGGTCGAAGTAGGGGGCGACCTTCTCGGTGGAGGTCAGGACGTCGATCAGGCCCGGCCGCATCTCGGCGGGCTGGAGGTAGCTGACGCGGACCCGCTCGAGGCCGTCCACCGCCGCGATCTCGGGCAGCAGCGTCTCCAGCAGCCGGATGTCGCCGAGGTCCTTGCCGTACGAGGTGTTGTTCTCGGAGACCAGCATGACCTCCTTGACGCCCTGCTCGGCGAGCCAGCGGGCCTCGCCCAGGACGTCCGAGGGGCGGCGGGAGACGAAGGAGCCGCGGAAAGAGGGGATGGCGCAGAAGGAGCAGCGGCGGTCGCAGCCGGAGGCCAGCTTGACGGAGGCCACCGGGCTGGCGCCCAGTCTGCGGCGCAGCGGCGCGCGCGGACCGGAGGCCGGGGCGATGCCCTCGGGCAGGTCCTCGGGGGCCGGCGCGGGCGCCTCCTGGGCGTGGCCGGGGAGCGCGACGGCGGCGTCCTGCCGCGCGGCGGGGCTGATCGGCAGCAGCTTCCGGCGGTCACGGGGGGTGTGGGAGGCGTGGACGCCGCCCGAGAGGATGGTCTGGAGCCGGTCGGAGATGTCGGCGTAGTCGTCGAAGCCGAGCACGCCGTCGGCCTCGGGCAGGGCCTCGGCGAGCTCCTTGCCGTACCGCTCGGCCATGCAGCCGACGGCGACCACGGCCTGGGTGCGGCCATGATCCTTGAGATCGTTCGCCTCCAGGAGGGCGTCGACGGAGTCCTTCTTGGCGGCTTCGACGAAACCGCAGGTGTTGACGACGGCCACGTCGGCGTCGGCGGCGTCCTCGACGAGGTCCCAGCCGTCCGCCGCCAGACGGCCTGCCAGCTCCTCCGAGTCCACCTCGTTACGGGCGCAGCCAAGTGTGACAAGAGCGACGGTACGGCGTTCGGGCATAGGGCTCAGCCTACTTTGTCCGGGCGCCGCTTCCGCTGCCGAGTGGCCGCCCGGTGCGGAGAGCCTGGTCACCCACCGGCTCTCCGCCCCGGGACCTGGGGAACGGGCCCGGTCAGCCGGCCGCCGGGTCGCCCTTGGTGTAGCTCAGCCGCTGCACCTGGCCGTCGTCCCCGACGTTCTTGATCTCCTTGCCGTTGACGAACAGCTGGACCGCCCCGGCGTTGCCGAGCACCAGGTCGATGCGGTTGCTGTCGGTGAAGGTCTTGGAGGCCCCGCGCTGGAGGACGCCTTCCTCCAGCAGCTTGCCGTTGTGGTCCTTCGCCGACATCCAGGTCTGGTCGCGTTCGGCGGTGAGCTTGACGGTGACCTTGTTGGCCGGGGCGCCGGCGATGGCGCTGTCGGACGGCTCCGGCTTGGCGTCG
Organism: Streptomyces sp. NPDC021100; assembly: GCF_044333095.1. Classification (NCBI taxonomy): domain Bacteria; kingdom Bacillati; phylum Actinomycetota; class Actinomycetes; order Kitasatosporales; family Streptomycetaceae; genus Streptomyces; species Streptomyces sp. NPDC021100. Next base: position 14,198 of record NZ_JBIRQH010000037.1, on the reverse strand, counting down.
GCCGGCCGGTTGGGCGGTGCCTTCGCGGGGGCCTTGGACGGCTTGGCCGACGCCTGCCCGGCCTCGACGGCGTCGTCCCGGCCGCCGGCGCCCCCGTTGAACAGGGTGAACCCGACGAAGCCGACGACGGCGACGATCGCCGCGACCATGGCGGCGGTCCAGTTGGGCCGCCGCGGCTCGGGACGGATCCGTTCCGCCTCGAAGACCGGGGCCGCCCGGCTCGGCCGGGGGCGCCCGCCGTGCTCGGCGTCGTACTGCTCGACGAGGTGGGTGGGATCGAGGCCGGCGGCGCGCGCCAGCGTGCGGATATGTCCTCGGGCGTAGACGTGCCCGCCGCAGCGGGAGAAGTCGTCCTGTTCGATCGCGTGCACGATCGGGATGCGCACGCGGGTCGTCGTGCTGATCTGGTCGACGGTCAGCCCGGCCTGGATCCGGGCCTGCTGGAGAGCGCGGCCGACGGACGGCCGGTCGTCTTCCGGGGGTGAGTTGCCGATGGACACGTGGGCGCCTTTCGAGCGTGCAGCCACCTGCTGGAAGTTCAGTCTAGGGGGGACGCAAAAGGGTCCGGCAAGCGGGAAGCCGGTCTTTGTAGGCCATCAGAAGACCCGGGCCTCAGACGGCTCTGCCGTACCGGCCGCGGCACATCGTCCCTCCTTCCCGCGGGCACCACGCGGGCCCCGGGAAACGCCGGAGCGATCCCGGGAAGGGAGCCGGCCGGGAGCGGCGCGCCCGCCCCGGCCGTCCGTCAGCCGGCGGTCTCCCCGCGGATCAGTGCGAGGACTCCGTCCAGCTCGTCCGGCTTGACGAGCACGTCCCGGGCCTTCGACCCCTCGCTCGGGCCCACGATGTTGCGCGACTCCATCAGGTCCATGAGCCTGCCCGCCTTGGCGAATCCCACACGCAGTTTGCGCTGGAGCATCGACGTGGAGCCGAACTGGGTGGAGACCACCAGTTCGGCGGCCTGGCACAGCAGGTCGAGGTCGTCGCCGATGTCCTCGTCGATCTCCTTCTTCCGGGCGGAGCCGACCGTGACGTCGTCCCGGAAGACCGGTGCCATCTGGTCCTTGCAGTGCTTGACGACGGCGGCGACCTCGGCCTCGCTGACGAAGGCGCCCTGGAGCCGGACCGGCTTGTTGGCGCCCATCGGCAGGAAGAGGCCGTCGCCCTTGCCGATCAGCTTCTCGGCGCCGGGCTGGTCGAGGATGACGCGGCTGTCGGCGAGCGAGGAGGTGGCGAAGGCGAGGCGGGAGGGGACGTTGGCCTTGATGAGGCCGGTGACGACGTCCACGGAGGGCCGCTGGGTGGCCAGCACCAGGTGGATGCCGGCGGCCCGCGCGAGCTGGGTGATCCGGACGATGGAGTCCTCGACGTCGCGCGGCGCCACCATCATCAGGTCGGCGAGCTCGTCCACGATGACCAGCAGGTACGGGTACGGTGCCAGCTCGCGTCCGCTGCCCGGCGGCGGCTCGACCTTGCCCTGCCGCACCGCCGCGTTGAAGTCGTCGATGTGCCGGAAGCCGTAGGCGGCCAGGTCGTCGTAGCGCAGGTCCATCTCGCGGACGACCCACTGCAGGGCCTCGGCCGCCCGCTTGGGGTTGGTGATGATCGGGGTGATCAGGTGCGGGATGCCCTCGTAGGCGGTCAGTTCGACGCGCTTGGGGTCGACCAGCACCATCCGGACCTCCTCCGGGGTGGCCCGCACCATCAGCGAGGTGATGAGGCAGTTGATGCAGGACGACTTTCCGGAACCGGTGGCACCGGCGACCAGGACGTGCGGCATCTTCGCCAGGTTGGCCATCACATAGCCGCCCTCGACGTCCTTGCCCAGCGCCACGAGCATCGGGTGGCCGTCACCGGCGGCGTCCGCCAGCCGCAGCACGTCGCCCAGGTTGACCATCTCGCGGTCGGTGTTGGGGATCTCGATGCCGACGGCGGACTTGCCGGGGATGGGGCTGATGATGCGGACGTCCGGGCTGGCCACGGCGTAGGCGATGTTCTTGGTGAGGGCGGTGATGCGCTCGACCTTGACCGCGGGGCCGAGCTCGACCTCGTACCGGGTGACCGTCGGGCCGCGGGTGAAGCCGGTGACGGCCGCGTCGACCTTGAACTCCGCGAAAACCGTGGTCAGGGCGGCCACTATGGCGTCGTTGGCGGCGCTGCGCGCCTTGCCCGGCCCGCCGCGCTCCAGCAGGTCCAGGGAGGGCAGGGCGTACGTGATGTCCCCGGCGAGCTGGAGCTGTTCGGCGCGCGGGGGGAGGCCGGCCGGCGGCTCGGGGGCGGGCTTGGTGAGGTCGGGGACGGCCACGGTGGGCGCGGTGTCGTCCCGGCCGGAGGGCACGGGGAGCGTCCGCTCGGTGTCCTGCCGGATGCCGCTGCTGAGCCCGGCGATGAGCGGTGACGGCTGGACGCCGTGCAGCACCGCGCCGTCCAGGTCCACGGCGGCGGCCGCCGCGAGGTCCACGGCGTCCGGGCCGGCCTTCTTGGCGGGCGTCTTCCGGGCGCGCTTGCGCCCCTCCAGCGCGGCCTGCTCGGCGGCCTCGACGCCGTCCGGCTCCGCGGCGGACCGGCTCGCGGCGGCACGGCGGGGGCGCTTGGGCGGCGCCTCGCGCCACTCGGCGGCATAGTCCTCGGTGTCCTCGGCCGCCTGGTCCGCGTACTCACCGGGGTACGGTTCGAGCACCCCGAGCCGTATCGCCAGCTGCCGCAGCCGCCGGGGGATGGCGTTGACGGGCGTGGCGGTGACGACCAGCAGGCCGAAAATGGTGAGCAGCACCAGCAGCGGTACGGCGAGGACGTCGCCGACGGTGAAGACCAGCGGCTTGGACGCGGCCCAGCCGATGAGGCCGCCCGCGTCCTGCAGGGCCTGTGATCCCTCGCCGCGGCCGGGTGTCCCGCAGGCCACGTGGACCTGGCCGAGGACGCCGGTGACCAGGGCCGACAGGCCGATGACGATCCGTCCGTTGGCCTCGGGCCGCTCGGGGTGGCGGAACAGCCGGATCGCCACGATGCCCAGGAGTATCGGCACGACCAGGTCCAGCCGCCCGAACGCACCGGTCACCAGCATCCGCACCAGCTCGCCCACCGGCCCCTCCAGCCCCGACCAGGTGCCCGCGGCGACGATCAGGGCCAGGCCGAGGAGGAGCAGCGCGACGCCGTCCTTGCGGTGCGCGGGGTCGAGGCTGCGGGCGCCGCGGCCGACGCCCCGGAAAAGGGCGCCGACGCCGTGCGCCAGGCCGCGGCCGGCGCGGCCGGCCATGGACGGGCGGGGCGGCGCCGCCTTCTTGGCGGGTGCCTTGCGCGCCGGCCGGGCCGCGGGCCGCTTCTGGACGGGTTTCGCCGCGCTCTTCTTGGCGGGCGGCTTGGCGGCGGCTCCCCCGGCGCGTCCGGTGCGCTGCCTGGTGCCCGCCGTGCTCTGGGAACCCTTGCCGGACGTACGTGAGGCCATGGTGCCGAGGTTACCGTCGTCGGGCGGGCGGGACACGTGGGCCCGGGCGTTCGTCCGTTCGTGTCATGGCCGGGCACGACCACGGCTGACACACCGTCAGACGTCTTCCGGCCTCCGGCCGTCAGCTCTGCGAGGCCACCGGCGGCACATTACTGCCCGTGCCGGGCTCCAGGGCGTCCAGGGCCCGCCGCAGGCCGTTGAGCTTGCGCTCCAAGTGGGCGGCGGTGGCCACCGCGGCGGCGTCGGCCGACTCGTCCAACTGTTTGGAGAGCGCCTCGGCCTGCTCCTCGACGGCGGCGAGCCGCGCGGAGAGCTCCGCGAGCAGCCCGGCGGTCTCCGGGGGTTCGCCGACGGCGGGGCGGCCGGCGCCCTGGCCGTTCTCCATCTGGAGGCGCAGCAGGGCGGCCTGCTCCCGTAGCTGGCAGTTCTTCATGTACAGCTCGACGAAGACCGAGACCTTCGCGCGCAGCACCCAGGGGTCGAACGGCTTGGAGATGTAGTCCACCGCGCCGGCCGCGTAGCCGCGGAAGGTGTGGTGCGGGCCGTGGTTGATGGCCGTGAGGAAGATGATCGGGATGTCCCGCGTCCGCTCCCGGCGCTTGATGTGCGCCGCGGTCTCGAACCCGTCCATGCCCGGCATCTGGACGTCCAGCAGGATCACCGCGAAGTCGTCCGTCAGCAGCGCCTTGAGCGCCTCCTCCCCTGACGATGCCCGCACCAGTGTCTGATCGAGCGCCGAGAGGATCGCCTCCAGCGCCAGCAGATTTTCCGGCCGGTCATCGACCAGGAGGATCTTGGCCTTCTGCACCATGGCCCGTCCTCCTCGCCCCGGAAGTGCACCGGGCGCCGCCCCAGGGGACGACTCCCTTGCGCCGCCCGTCCTTGTGCCGGTCATGGTAGCCGCACCCCGCCTGTCACCACACCCTGTCACCGCGATGTCACTGTGCACGTAGCGGAAACGCGGCACGGGACGTGAAAGTTCCCGGAATGCCGCGGTCCCACACCTCGTCGGCCACTCCCGGTCAGGAAAACGGGGAGGATCGATCCGGAGTCCGTCACTCTGCGCTCATGTACTGCTTCATCACCGTCAACAGTTGATCAGTATCGACCGGCTTGGTCACGTAGTCGGAAGCCCCCGCCTCGATGCTCTTCTCCCGGTCGCCCTTCATCGCCTTCGCGGTGAGCGCGATGATCGGCAGCTCGGCGAACTGCGGCATCTTGCGGATCGCCGCCGTGGTCGCGTACCCGTCCATCTCCGGCATCATGATGTCCATCAGGACCACCACCACGTCGTCGTGCTGCTCCAGCACCTCGATGCCCTCGCGCCCGTTCTCCGCGTAGAGCACCGTCAGCCCGTGCTGCTCCAGCACGCTGGTGAGGGCGAACACGTTGCGGATGTCGTCGTCGACGATCAGCACCTTCTCGCCGTGGAACGAGCCGGTGAACCCGGGGGTCTCCGTCGTACCGCCGTCCTCGACCCACTCCTCCCGCGGCGCGGCCGGCACCGGCTGCCGCGGCCCGTCCGCACCGCCCGCCGGGACCGCCCCCGCGGACGCCGCGCCCTGGCCGGCCGCCGCCTGCGCGGCCCGCCGGCGGCGCAGGAACAGCCCGGCCGCGCCGCGCGCCGGCGGCTCGCCGCCGTGCCGGTCCGCGGCCGCCCCGCCGCCCGGCGGCAGGGCCCGCTGCTCGGTGTTCTCCCCGCCGGGCAGCTGCGGGAAGCCCTCGGCCGCCGGCTCGGCCGCGTCGAGCGGGAGGTAGAGGGTGAACGTGGACCCCCGGCCCGGCTCGCTCGCCGCGTGGATCTCGCCGCCCAGCAGCCGGGCGATCTCGCGGCTGATCGACAGGCCGAGGCCGGTGCCGCCGTACTTGCGGCTGGTCGTGCCGTCGGCCTGCTTGAACGCCTCGAAGATGACGCGCATCTTGCTCGCGGCGATGCCGATGCCGGTGTCCGTCACCGAGAAGGCGATCAGCTCGCCGTCCGGGTCGCGCAGCGCGCCCGCCTCCAGCAGCTGCTCGCGGATCGAGTCCGGGACGTCCGCGCCGGCCGGCCTGATGACCAGTTCGACGGCCCCCGAGTCGGTGAACTTGACCGCGTTCGACAGCAGGTTGCGCAGCACCTGGAGGAGGCGCTGCTCGTCGGTGTGCAGGGTGGCCGGCAGCTCCGGCGAGACCCGGACCGAGAAGTCGAGCCCCTTCTCCGCCGTCAGCGGCCGGAAGGTGGCCTCCACGTAGTCGACGAGCTGCACCAGGGCGATCCGGGTCGGGCTGACGTCCATCTTGCCCGCCTCGACCTTCGACAGGTCGAGGATGTCGTTGATCAGCTGGAGCAGGTCGGACCCGGCCCCGTGGATCGTCTCGGCGAACTCCACCTGCTTCGGCGAGAGGTTGCCGTCCGCGTTGTCCGCCAGCAACTTGGCCAGGATCAGCAGCGAGTTGAGCGGCGTGCGCAGCTCGTGCGACATGTTGGCCAGGAACTCGGACTTGTAGCGCATGGAGACCGCGAGCTGCTCGGCCCGCTCCTCCAGCACCTGCCGGGCCTCCTCGATCTCCGTGTTCTTGACCTCGATGTCCCGGTTCTGCCGGGCCAGCCGGTCGGACTTCTCCTCCAGCTCGGCGTTGGAGATCTCCAGCGCCTTCTGCCGGTTCTCCAGCTCCGCCGACCGCTCGCGCAGCTGCTCGGTGAGCTCCTGCGACTGCCTGAGCAGCATCTCCGTCTTGGTGTTGACGCTGATGGTGTTGACGCTGGTGCCGATCATCTCGGCGATCTGGCTGAGGAAGTCCCGCTGGATCTGCGTGAACCGCTTGAACGAGGCCAGCTCGATGACCCCGAGCACCTGTCCCTCGAACAGCACCGGCAGCACGATCACATGGGCAGGCGGCGCCTCCCCCAGCCCGGAGGCGATCTTCAGATAGCCGGAGGGCACGTTCTCCACCAGGATCGTGCGCTTCTCCTTGGCCGCGGTGCCGATCAGCGACTCACCGGGCCGGAAGGAGGTCGGCATCGAGCCCATCGAGTAGCCGTACGAACCGAGCATCCGCAGCTCGTACGCGTCCTCGCCGCTCTCCCCCTCGGCCGCCGGCATCGCCAGGAAGAAGGCGCCGTGCTGGGCGTCCACGACGGGCGTCAGCTCGCTCATGATGAGCTGCGCGACGTCCTCCAGGTCCCGGCGGCCCTGCATCAGGCCGGAGATCCGGGCCAGGTTGCCCTTCAGCCAGTCCTGCTCCTTGTTGGCCAGGGTGGTCGAGCGCAGGTTGACGATCATCGTGTTGATGTTGTCCTGGAGCTCCAGGATCTCGCCGGCCGCGTCCACGTTGATCCGCATGTCCAGGTCGCCGCGGGTCACCGCCGTCGCCACCTTGGCGATCGCCCGCACCTGCCGGGTCAGGTTCCCGGCCATCTCGTTGACGGACTCGGTGAGGTCGCGCCAGGTGCCGTCCACGTCGCGGACCCGCGCCTGGCCGCCCAGCTGCCCCTCCGTGCCCACTTCCCGGGCCACCCGCGTGACCTGGTCGGCGAACGACGACAGCTGGTCGACCATCGTGTTGATGGTCGTCTTCAGCTGGAGGATCTCGCCCCGGGCGTCGATATCGATCTTCTTGGTGAGATCGCCCTGGGCGATGGCGGTGGTGACCATCGCGATGTTGCGGACCTGGCCGGTGAGGTTGGAGGCCATCGAGTTCACCGACTCGGTGAGGTCCTTCCAGGTGCCGCTGACGCCCGGCACCCGCGCCTGGCCGCCCAGCCGGCCCTCCGTGCCGACCTCCCGCGCGACCCGCGTCACCTCGTCGGCGAACGACGACAGCGTGGTCACCATGGTGTTGACGGTGTCGGCGAGCTGCGCCACCTCGCCGCGCGCCTCTACGGTGATCTTCTTGGTGAGGTCGCCGTTGGCGACCGCGCCGGCCACCTGGGAGATGTTGCGCACCTGACTGGTCAGGTTGTTGGCCATCAGGTTGACGTTGTCGGTGAGGTCCTTCCAGATGCCGGTCACGTCCCGGACCCGCGCCTGACCGCCGAGCTGCCCCTCGGTGCCGACCTCACGCGCCACCCGCGTCACCTGCTCGGCGAAGTCCGACAGCTGGTCGACCATGGTGTTGACGGTGGTGACCAGCTCCAGGATCTCGCCCTTGGCGTCGACCGTGATCTTCTTCGAGAGGTCGCCCATGGCCACCGCCGTCGTCACCTCGGCGATGTTCCGCACCTGGGACGTCAGGTTGTTGGCCATGAAGTTGACGGACTGGGTGAGGTCCTTCCAGGTGCCCGAGACACCCTTCACCTCGGCCTGGCCGCCGAGGATGCCCTCGGTGCCGACCTCCCGGGCCACCCGGGTCACCTGCTCGGCGAACGAGGAGAGCTGGTCGACCATCGTGTTGAGGGTGTTCTTCAGCTCCAGGATCTCGCCGCGCGCGTCGACGTCGATCTTCTGCGACAGGTCGCCGCGCGCCACCGCCGTCGCGACCTGGGCGATGTTGCGCACCTGGGCGGTCAGGTTGCCGGCCATGCCGTTGACGGAGTCGGTGAGGTCCCGCCAGACGCCCGCGACGCCCGGCACCTGCGCCTGACCCCCGAGCCGGCCCTCCGTACCGACCTCCCGGGCCACCCGCGTGACCTGGTCGGCGAAGGCCGAGAGCTGGTCGACCATGGTGTTGATGGTGTTCTTGAGCTCCAGGATCTCGCCGCGCGCGTCGACGTCGATCTTCTGGGAGAGGTCACCGCGCGCCACGGCCGTGGTCACCTGGGCGATCTGCCGCACCTGAGAGGTGAGGTTGCCCGCCATGAAGTTGACGGAGTCGGTCAGCTCCTTCCAGGTGCCGCTGACCCCGTCCACCCGCGCCTGCCCGCCGAGCCGCCCCTCGGTGCCGACGTCCCGCGCCATCCGGGTCACCTGGTCCGCGAACGACGACAGTTGGTCCACCATCGTGTTGACGGTGTTCTTCAGCTGGAGCATCTCGCCGGACACTTCGACGGTGACCTTCTGCCCGAGGTCGCCGTTGGCGACGGCCGTGGTCACCTGCGCGATATTGCGCACCTGTCCGGTCAGGTTGCGGAACGCCGTGTTGACGGAGTCCGTCAAGTCCTTCCACGTCCCGGCCGCCCCCGGCACCTGCGCCTGGCCGCCGAGCTCGCCCTCCACGCCGATCTCCCGCGCCACGCGCGTCACTTCGCCACTGAAGGACTGGAGCTGATCGACCATCGTGTTGACGGTGTTCTTCAACTCCAGCATCTCGCCCGAGACGTCGACCGTGACCTTCTGGCCCAGATCGCCGTTGGCGACCGCCGTCGTCACCTGCGCGATGTCCCGCACCTGTCCGGTGAGATTCCGGAACGCCGTGTTGACGGAGTCCGTCAGATCCTTCCACGTCCCCGCCGCGCCCGGCACCTGCGCCTGGCCGCCCAGCAGCCCCTCGGCGCCGATCTCGCTGGCCACGCGCGTCACCTCGTCGGCGAACGTGCGCAGCGTCTCCGTCATCTGATTGATCGTCTCGGCGAGCTGCGCGATCTCGCCGCGCGCGCTCACCGTCACCTTCTGCGACAGGTCACCGTTGGCGACCGCCGTGGTGACCTGCGCGATGCCGCGCACCTGGGCGGTGAGATTCCCGGCCATCAGGTTGACGGAGTCGGTGAGGTCCTTCCAGACGCCCGCGACGCCCGGCACCTGGGCCTGGCCGCCGAGCTCCCCCTCGGTGCCCACCTCCCGGGCCACCCGCGTGACCTCGGAGGCGAAGGACGACAGCTGGTCCACCATCGTGTTGACGGTGTTCTTCAGCTCCAGCATCTCCCCGGCCACGTGCACCGTGACCTTCCGGGACAGATCGCCCTTGGCGACCGCCGTCGTCACCAGCGCGATGTCCCGCACCTGGGCGGTCAGCCGCGACGCCATGGTGTTGACGGAGTCCGTGAGGTCCTTCCACGAACCGGACATCCCGCGCACCCGCGCCTGCCCGCCGAGCTTGCCCTCGGTACCGACCTCGCTGGCCACCCGTGTCACCTCGTCGGTGAACGCGGAGAGCTGGTCCACCAGCCCGTTGACGGTCCGCCCCACCTTGAGGAACTCGCCGCGCAGCGGGTGCGCCGAACCGTCGGCCGCGTGCGACCGCAGGTCCATCCGCTGCTCCAGGTCGCCCTCGGCCACCGCCGACAGCACCCGGCCGACCTCCGACACCGGTCGCACCAGATCGTCGACCAGGGCGTTGGAGGCGTCGATCGCCGCGGCCCAGGCCCCCTCGCAGGAGCCGACCTCCAGCCGCTCGGTGAGCTTGCCCTCCCGCCCGACGACCCGGCGCACCCGCGCCAGCTCGCCGGTGAGCTGCAGATTCCGGTCCGCGACCTCGTTGAAGACGGCCGCGATCTCGGACATCACCCCGTCGCCGGAGATCGTCAGACGGCGCCGGAAGTTCCCGTCCCGCATCGCCTCCAGCGCCCCCAGCAGGCGGTACAGCGCGGCGCTGTCCACCTCCGTCGTCCCCTGGGGCCGGGACCGTCCGCCCTTCGCGCGCGCGCTCGTGCCCCGCGTCGCTCCGCCAGACTCCACCGTGTCCCTCCCGCAGGGTCGCTGATCCTCGTAGGGGTTTTCGCTTCCAGCTTTCCCAGTGTTTCACTGAAGCGCACCGGGGCGGCTGCCCGTCAGAGCGTAACCAGGTGACGGGACAGCTCGTTAAAGATGAACAGGAAAACCTGACTCACGCTTGCCGGAGCTTCGGCGGAACCGCACATACCGACGGCACTTTCCTCTTCCCCGTACGCCCCCTACCCAGAAGCCGTCCCCGCAGACCACACGGCCCCCGACCGCTTCCGCACCCCCTTGATTCCAAGGGGAAAGCGCGTACGGTTCCGCTCCCGTCCGCCCCCCTTCCACACCCCCGCATTTCCTACGGGATTCGCCGCTCGCGTTCCCCGTCCTTCCCCCATCGTTCCCCATCCCCTCTGCCGACGGTTTAGCCTGGCGGACGAATCGTCGTCATGGGAATCGGGCACAGGACTCGGGGGAGCGATGAGAGGCCAATGGGGAGTGCTGTGATCACCGCGCGGGCAGCCGCCACCTTCGAGCCGGTCGGGCGCTCGGTCGCCGCTGCCCGGGCCTTCGTCCGGGACACCCTCCAGGGGTGGGGATTCCCCGACGTCATCGACGACGCGGTGGTGCTGACCAGCGAACTGGTCACCAACGCCGTCGTCCACGCCGGCACCTCCGCCGACGTCCTCTGCGTCAGGACGGACGCGGGCGTCCGCATCGAGGTCAGCGACCGCTACCCCGAACGTGAGCTTCCGCTCCAGACGCCCACCCGCCAGTTCGGCGGCCTGGACCGCGAGGGCGGCCGCGGACTGATGCTCTGCACCGCCCTCGCCGCCTGCTGGGGCGTCGAATACGGCGCCACCCAGAAGAAGGTCTGGTTCCGCCTCGACCTCGACGACCGCCCCGCCGGCACCCGCTCGGCCGGCCCCGCCCTGCCCGTCGAGGCCCTCCCCGTCGCCGACCCCCGGGTCCGCGTCGCGGTCGTCCAGATCGACGGCACCGGCGGCATCAGCGCCTGGAACGACGACGCCGCGCACCTCTTCGGCTACACCGCCGACCAGGTGACCGGCAAACCCCTCGCCGACCTCGCCGCCTGGCCGCACACCCCCGGCACCTCCACCGGCATCGCCGAGGCCCTCCGCCTCTCCCGCTGGGAGGGCTCGTACGGGATAAGGGGCGCCGACGGCCGCGTCATCCCCGTCTACGCCTCCCACCTGCGCGTCCGCGACAACGAGGGCGCGCCCTCGACGGTCTGCCTGCTGGTCCGCGACGAGGAGCGGGCCGTGCTGCAGAGCCCGCCGCGCTCCTCCGGCGCCGACGCCTCGACGGACCGCGGCACCGCCGCCGACCCCTTCGAGGTCTTCATCGGCTCCCCCGCCCCCGACGACCTCGACGGCCTGCTCCAGCGCACCGTCGAACGCGCCCGCGACATGCTCGACGGCGACGCCGCCTACCTCCTCCTCGCCACCGACGACGAGACCGAGCTGGAGGTACGGGCCTCCACCGGCCTGCCCTCCGCCCGGCAGCGCTTCGCCCGCGTCCCCGTCGAGGCCGGCACCGGCCGCTACGGCTCCGCCCGGCTGCCCTCCGTCCACGACGACCTCAACGCGGTCCCCGGGGCCGTACCCCTGCTCACCGACACCGGCCTCCGTTCCGTCGTCACCGTCCCGCTCAAGGTCGAGGGCCGCCTCACCGGCTCGCTCGGCGTCGCCGCCGAAGCCCCGCACCGGTACGGCAACGAGGAGGCGCTACGGCTCCAGTTCGCCGCCGACCGGATCGCCCTCGCCGTCGAGTCCGCCCGCCTCGGCGAACTCGAACGGCTGCGCCGCGGCTCGCTGTCCTTCCTCGTCGAAGCGTCCGACCTGCTGGCCGGCACCCTGGACCGGGACCAGACGCTGGCCCTGATGGCCCAGATGACCGTCCCGACCCTGGCCACCTGGTGCGCCGTCTACACCATCGCCGACCAGTCCTCCGAGCCGGAGCTCTCCTACGTCCTGCACGAGGACGAGGACCTCATCGACGGTCTCAAGGCGCTGCTGGCCAAGGTCGCCCCGCCGGACCCCGTCCCCACCCCCGGCGCCCGCATCTGGACGGCCCCCGCCCGGGCGGCGCACTCGGAGGCGCTGCGCAGCTCGCTGCGGAGCGTGGGGCTCACCGACGTCCCGGAATCCTCACCCGCCCCCGGCGTCTCGCTCACCACGGCGGCGGCGGTCGGCGGCGAGACCGTGGTGCTGCCCCTGGTGGCCCGCAACCGCGTGATCGGCATGCTCACCCTCGGCAAGCCGACCGACGACCACTTCCGCCAGGAGATCGTCGAGCTCGCCGAGGACCTGTCCCGCCGGGCCGCGCTGGCCCTGGACAACGCCCGCCTCTACAGCGAGCGCACGGCGATCAGCCAGAGCCTCCAGCGCAGCCTGCTCCCACCGGGCCTGCCGGACGTGCCGGGCGTCGAGGTGGACGTCATCTACCGCGCGGCGGGCGAGGGCAACGAGGTCGGCGGCGACTTCTACGACCTCTTCCCGATCCGGGACGGCGCGTACGGCTTCGCCATCGGCGACGTCTGCGGCACCGGCCCGGAGGCCGCGGCCGTCACCGGACTGGCCCGGCACGCCCTGCGCCTGCTGGCCCGGGAGGGCTTCGGCGGCCCCGCGGTCCTGGAGCGCCTCAACGCGGCCATCCTGGACGAGGGCGCCCGCAGCCGCTTCCTCACCCTGCTGTACGGCGAGCTGTGGCCGCAGGAGGACGGCAGCGCCCTCCTCAAGGTCGTCTGCGCCGGCCACCCGCTCCCCCTGCGGCTGCGCCCGGACGGCACGGTGGAGCCGGCGGCCGACCCGCAGCCGCTGCTGGGCGTCATGGACGACCTGGAGCTGTACGAGCAGCCGGTCACCCTGGACCCGGGCGACGTCCTGCTGTGCGTCACGGACGGCGTCACCGAGCGCCGCGAGGGCTCGCGCATGCTGGGCGACGACGGTCTCGCCGACGTCCTCGCGACCTGCACGGGTCTGAACGCGGGCGCGGTCTCGGCGCGCATCCTCCGCGCGGTGGAGCGCTTCGCGGCCGAGCCGCCGTCCGACGACATGGCGATCCTGGCCATGCGGATGCCGGAGCGGCCGACGGAGTGAGCCCCAGGGCCCTCAGGGGTATGGAAAAGGCCCCCGCCGTGAGGCGGGGGCCTTTTCTTGTGGAGCCCCAAAACGGAATCGAACCGTTGACCTTCTCCTTACCATGGAGACGCTCTGCCGACTGAGCTATTGGGGCCGGCAACGAGATAAAGCATACCGGATGCTCGGACGTACTTTTGACCATCCGGCCGCCTTCCCGCCGGTCAGGCGGCGACGTCGTACGGCAGGAGCCCGCCCAACGCGTTGCAGGCGGCCACCACATGACGCAGTTCCCGACGCGTCATGCCGGCGTCGACGGGCAGGGCGAGGCACTGCTCCGCGGCCCGCTCGGTCTCGGGGAGGCTCAGGTCCCTCACATCCCGCGCGTACGCCGGCGTCCGGTGCATGGGCGTGGTGACGGGTACGGAGCACCGCACGCCGCGCGCCCGCAGGGCCCGCGCGAAGGCGTCGCGGTCCGGCCGTCCGTTGCCGGGGACGCGGACGACGTAGGAGTGGTAGCGGTGTTCGACGCCGGGCGCGGTGCGGGGCGTCAGGACTCCAGTCAGCCTGCCGTCCAGGTAGGCGGCGTGGTGCCGGCGCCGCTGGAGCGCTTCGGCGGAATCGGCGGGCCGCTGTCCGACGTGCGGGATGACGGGCAACGGCCGGGCGCCGGCGAGGGCCTGAAGGGCCGTCACGTCGGCGGGGTGGCCGAAGACGTCCAGGGGGACGATCGCGGCGGTGCGTTCCCCGATCGCCTCGGCGACGGAGGCCGGCGCGAGGCAGTAGCTCCAGGCGTCGATGTCCGCGAACACCGGCGCGGCTCCGACGGCCCGTACGGCCTCGACTACGTCGGTGGTGCCGTACGAGGGCACGATCACCTCGTCACCGATACCGACGCCGGCCGCTGCCAGGAGGTCTGCTGTCCTTGTCCCCATACTCCCATGATGGTGGCACGACGTTAACCGTGCATGACACTCCGTATTTCTTTGGGAAAACAAAAAAGCTCTGGCGTCTGAACCGAGGTTCAAACACCAGAGCTTTTCTGAAATTTAGTTCGGCGGCGTCCTACTCTCCCACACGGTCCCCCATGCAGTACCATCGGCGCTGAAAGGCTTAGCTTCCGGGTTCGGAATGTAACCG
>NZ_JBIRQH010000036.1:0-30613 GCF_044333095.1 Streptomyces sp. NPDC021100 | reverse complement strand
CTGACCCGGGGATTCTACGAGTGGGCTCTCACCTGTCAGAGGTACAGGATGTCCGACTACTACGATCCGCGCAGCATTCACGCGACCGCCGCCTATACCCCTCCGGACATCCCCTTCCCGCTGAGGTGACAAGCAACCAGCGTTGAGGACTTGGAGGCAGTTGCGTCCCGGCCGCACGCAGCCCGCCCAGGCCCCATGCGCGGGTGTGAGGAGTTGCAGTACGGGAAGTACCGCCGACCTTGCCGCGGACGCAGGCGGCGGCCAGGCCTTCGCGGATGCCGGAGACGATGAGTTCGCGGATGGTCTTCGACAGGGCGGCGAAGACGTGGGAGACGAGCCGACCACCGCGAGTGGCGGTGTCGAGGTTCTCGTGGAGCGAGGTGAAGCCGGTCTCGCGGCGGCGGAGCTCGGTCACCATGTTGGTCAGGCCCTGGAGGGGGCCCAGAACTGGCGAAGTTTTGCCCTCAGCCCCGTCGGCCAACTCCATCTGGCGCGTCAGCTCGGCTCGCGCCTTCGCCACGCTTCATGGTGGGCGAGTGGTCCAGCGGGCTTCAACGGAGATCTCGAACCTGTGGAGGCCGCCGCGCAGTGACCGCGCCGCCGTACCCGGTTCCGGGTCGAGTCCGTCAGCGATGCGCAGGGCCTCGCGGCGCAGCCACCGCAGCGCGCGGGGGCCTCCGCGTCGTACCGGCGACAACGGAATCTGCCGGGTCTGTGGTGGACGGCGACGACAGGTGGGCACGTCAGGTACGAACGACTTCGCCCGCGCCCTCGGCTTCACCCGCGACCGCACCGCCCCGGCCACCGGCCGTGTGCCGGCATGTCGGGCCCGGACGCGGGTTCCGGCATCGGCTGGGAGTGCGGCCGGACCAGTCTGTGTCGGTCGGTGGCGGGCGGCTGCCTTCGGGCCGGGCAACGAAGGGATCACCGAGCACCATGCCCCGCCGCCCGGACGGGGGCGCGGCCCGGCCGGATGGACCGCTGTCACCTGGACGTGAAGGGCTTGCTCCCCGGCCATAGTCGGCCGAGGCTCTGGCCACCGCCGGCCGCATGTTGCCGGCATGCGCACTGAGCAGGGCGGACAGGCGGTTCAGGCCACGGTCGAGCACGGACGGCTGCCCGGCAGGCAGTCCACGAGTCGAGGGGCAGGTCTGTCGGTAGAGGATAATGCGATTCCGTCGTCCGAGTGACGGGTGGGCGACGGCAGTTCGGGACATCCACACCAGTGCGGGCACTGTGGGCGCGAACGTTCAAGAAGATGCTCGTCGGACGATTTGACCGGCCCGTCGGCGGGCGCTACCACTCTGCCTGACACCGCGACTTTCCCGGCGTTCTCCCGTGTCGGCCTGAGCCCTGAAGAGGGCCGCTTCGCCACGGCACCACCGCACCCCGCTTGATCCTCATGGAGAAAGAGATGCCTACCCGTCACCGCGTCGTCGCGGTTTTCGTCACCGCCGCCGCGTCGGCGGTTATCCTCGGCCAGGCCCCGACCGCCCTCGCCGACGATCACCACGGTGAGGGTCTGGGGCAACTGCCGGTGGCGATCGTCTCTCCGCCCCTGGGAAGATCACCAAGGAGCGCAAGCTCACCGACAGCTACCAGTACGACGCCAATGGGGGCTCCTCCTCGTCCTCGGAGGAGCAGCCGCCACCCTCGTCCGGCCCCGCGCCTGCCCCCCCCAGCCGGGCCCGGTCACCGCAGCCAAGGACACCCTCAACTCCACCGCGCAGTCCGCGCTTTCCGGTACCTCCAGCACCGTCGACTCCGCCGCGAAGTAGAAATCTGCCGCCCGGAGTAAGCGTCGGCATGGTGTCCGCCCTTCCCCCTCCCCCCCCGGCAGGACCAAGCGCCCCGCCCGCGGGTGCCGGTCCTGCCCTCCGGGGCCCGTCACACCGCGTGAGGTGTCCCGCCGGTTGCCCAGGCGACCCCGGCGTCCGCCACAGCAGTCGCGGCTCTGCTGGCCCCGGCGTCTCTCACTTTCCGCACCGCGCCTAGTACCGGCCGGTGAAGCAAGGAGTTGTGCATGTCGAGCAGGACCAATACCGCTTCCGTGCCCGGCACCGGACGCCGCCTCGTGGCCCTTCGGCCGTTGGTGTGGGCGGCTTCCGGTGTGGTGGTCACCAGCCTGTTGGCCGCAGCCACCGTCCCGACCGCGCAGGCCGCCGCTCCTCACGGCATGAAGACCTACACGACGCCGAGGACACGGACCTTCGACATCCCCGGCGGCGTCACAGCCGTCACGGTCTCGGTGTGGGGGCCGGGCGGGCCCGGTGGCGGAGGCGCCGCCGGTGGCGGTGGCGGCGGAGGGGGCGGCGGTACCTTCGTCAAGTGCCACTTTCTCGTCAAGCCCGAGTCGGCGCTGTCGGTCATCGTCGGCGGGGCAAGCACCGTCCGCCCTGGCCCCGGAAGCTCTCCCGCCGTCGGCGGCGCCAAGGGCAAGGCCAAGGGAACCACCATCACCCATGGCGGCACCAATGGCACCGACGGCCACAGCAGCGAAAAGGGAGGCGATCCTTCCTTCAACTCCTCCATCGCTACACGACTGCCGTCCAGCGGTGTATTGGGTGCGGACGGCTACGCCATCGCACCAGGCGGTTCCCTGGGCAAGGGCGCGCCCGGCGCCCCGGGCGGACAGCACGGAGAAGGCGGCTACAACGGCGAGTACAGCAACGGCGCGCCCGGCGACGGCGGCCGACCCCCCGGTCAGGGGCCCGCAGGAGCGGGCGGTGCCGCTACCGTCGAATACGTGCGGTGCAAGGGTCTGTTCATCGAAGGCGTAGACGGTACCGCGGGCAGTCCCGGACAGCCGGGCGAGCCCGGTGACCTGGGCGGCCAGGGACGCGACGGCGGATACGGCGGCCTTGCCTTCAACCCCGGCAAAGGTGGAAAGGGCGGCCACGGCGCAGTCGGCGCCCACAACAAGCTCTACGGACACGGCGGTGACGGCGGCCGCGGCGGTTACGGGGCTACGGCGGTAGCGGCGAAAGCGGACAGTCCGAGCACCGCCAGCCCGCCAGGGACGGACACGCCGGCACCACCAGCAGCAAGGGCGGCGACGGAGCCGTCATCATCACCTGGTGAGCGGCACCGGCGGCCCCGTCGCTCGACGTTCACTTGTGTGGTAGATCATGATCTCGCTGGCGTCGAACACGGCGCGCCTCCTCCGGGCGGGATTACTCGCCCGCGCCATCTGCGCGGTCAGGAGAGGGACTTGCTCGCCGGGACGAGGACGCAGCGACACCGACTCACCTCATGAAGACGAACGACCTTGGAAACCAGGCCGAGCCTGCCCGACGTGTCGGACGACACGAGATTGTCAGTGGGGTGTCGACCTGGCGACCTCGCGTAATCGAGGGTTCCGTATTCCCCGGCGGGTGAGGGCTCGTGGTCACCTTGAGTGGTCGCCGGGAGCGTAGTGGCGCCAGGTTCCTCCGGCCTCTTCGGCGAGGCGGGCTGTGGTGTCGTCGTTGTAGCCGAGCATGCGGGCGATCACCGGGGCCGGGGCCTGCAGGACGAGGTGGCGGATCGACTCGCGAAGTCCCCTTCACCGGCTGTGTTTGAGGGATTTCGACTGATGGACGTCGCCCACAGGGTGCTCCCGGGTTCGGCCGGCCAACACCGGTAGGTGGTCCGCACGGCTTCCTTTGGCTGACCGGAAAGCGTCAGGCGCATGGCCGCACACAGAAGGCGGGTGCGGGCAAGCGCTACGTGCGGTCTTTCTCCGATTTGTCGATCGCCTTGCGCAGGAAGAATTTCGCTTCTCGGAGTTCTTTTTCTGCGCTTTCGGGCTTCCCCGTATCCCAGTCAGAAATAGCGGCCGCCTCGGCTCCTTCTGCTCGGTGCAGTTCGTCTGTGAGGTCATCGCACCGTTCGTCCGCATCGTGCAGGGCATACCAGGCCCTGCCGAGTCGTTCCTCGGTGAGTTTGATGATGGCCAAGTTCACGGCGTTTTCGGCCTTTTGTAAAAGCTGGCGGCAGCTTTTTGGTTCGGCCGCGTAAGCAGATGGCGGGGCGGCGATGACTGTTGTGCTGGTGGTGAGTGCGAGCGCGGCGAAGGCGGTGAGGACGCGCCTGAGGACGGGAGGGTTCATATTTCTCCAGCCGGGCCGGGGGGCAGGGGATGACGGCGCGTGCGGGGAGGCGTGGTGCAGCCACGGGCAGTCTGACGGGCTGTCTGTCTGGGTGAGGGGGCAGCTCCGGGGCCGAGCGGCGGGTAGCGGTGTCCGCGCCGGTACGACTGCGGTGGCGGGTGGCCGGTTCAGGCTGTGCGGGGCTATTGCAGGGCGGAGTTGGCGGTGGCTCCGACGCCGGCGGTGATGGACTGGACAGCGGAGTTCGCGGTGTCCTTGAGGTTGGTCACGGCGCCGGGTTCCGACGGGGAGGCGCTTCCCGAGGAACCGGAGGAGGTCGCTGACGAGGAGCCGCTGGAGCCGGATGCCTTGGGGTCGTACTGGTAGGTGTCGCTCACCTTGTGCTCCTGGGTCAGCTTGCCCGGTGCCGGGTAGGTGATCTGCGCGGGAACACGCAGGCCGTCGGGGCCGTCGTCCGCCGCCGCCGGGATGGCCGGGCAGGCAAACAGCGCCCCCGCCACAGCGAGAGCGAGAACGGCCGGCCGAATACGCACCAGAGACACGTGTGGCTCCTTTTGATGGATGGGTTTTCGCGTGTGCGAGAAGAGCCGTGGGGCCGCGCCGTATGCGGCTGGAAGAACAGCGACGGCCCCACGACTTCCAGGAAGCTCTCCAGGTGGCGCAGAACAGAAATACCTCCCGATCGGCCATCGCGCAATAACATCAGCTGACGGAAGGTTTCACCTAAGCGAAATGCGACGACACACGCAAACAGACGTTCCCGTCACACGGTGGACCACAGGCAACTCCGCCAACATCTTGTCCACCAAACCGCCCTCACGTGTGAAGGGCCGGCAGGTTTATCCGCAGCGTTGACATCTTTGCGGGTGACCTTATTCGCAGAGCTTGAGGCCGGTGGCTTCCTGAACTCCGGGGCTTGATCACGGCCGTAGGCGATACGTACATCCCGTAGAGGGTTGGTTGGCTCGCTCCGCCCCTGCGCACTGCGGGCCAGCCGCATCCTCGCCCAGTTCGAAGGCTCTACGAGGTAGGCGAACCCCGCCGCAGGGGCTCCCGCGTCTCAACTTCTCGGGCCGATCCACGCCGAGCCCGGATGAAGTCGACTCCAACCCCAAGATCGACGACTGGCGGCTTGCGGTCTTACCTCGGCGATACTCCTCAGTGGTCGGCGACACGGGGTGTGGCAGTGGTCGCGGCGGCTTCGTCGTACGCGGCCAGCGTCCGGTAGAGGGTGGAGCGGCCGACGCCGAGGTGCTCGGCGATGGCGGTGACGGACTCCTTCGCGTCGCGGCGGCGCAGGGCGACGGCGAGCATGTCGGCGTCGACGGCCGGGGGCCGGCCCCCGTGGTTGCCGTTCGCGGCGGCGGTGTCCAGGCCGATCAGGGTCCGCTCGTGGATGAACTCCCGCTCGACCTCCGCCATCGCGGCGAAGACGACGAAGAGGACCTTGCCCGCGCCCTGGGGGTCGTAGATGCCGGACAGCGGCCCGCCGAGGATCTGAAGGCGGTGGTCGCGCTCGGCGAGGTCCTGCGCGGAGGTGATGAGCTCGACCATGTTGCGGCCGAGCCGGTCGAGCATCGTGACGGTGAGGGTGTCGGCCGGGCGCAGGTCGGCGAGTGCGGCGTTGTACTCGGGGCGGATCTTCTCGCGGGTGCCGACCTTCTCGACGTAGATGCGCACGCAGCCGGCTTCCTTGAGGAGGCGGACCTGTCCGGCGAGGTCCTGGCCCTTGCTGGAGACGCGGGCATAGCCGATGCGGTCGCCGGCTCGCGCGGGCGCGGCGCCGACGGCGGGGTCGGGTTCGGGGCCGGGCTCCCAGGCGCGGCCGGGACCGCGCGCGGCCGGGATGCGGATCGCGGGCCCGGACTTGAGCGCGGGGATCTTCGCGTAGCGGCCGGTGTGGTAGTCGACGGCGACGACGCCGGAGTTCGTCCGGCACACCGAGCCGGGCGGTGCCCCGCACCGCGGGCATGCCTCGCGCTCGACGAGCTCGGCCCGGTCGATCTCGTCCAGGTCGCCGTTCACGTGTTCCTCTCCCGCCCGGCCGTGCGAGGCTGCCCGTCCCGAATACCCGTCCCGCTTCTGCGTCGCGTCCACCGGTTCCGGGACGCCTTTCGGGACGGCTCCCGTGCTCCTGCCGTCGCGCCGGGCGGCCGTCTCGGAAACGACCGATTCCGGGACGGCGGACACCGGGGTCCGGACCAGCCGCACCGTGGGCCTCACCGCAACCGGTTCGGACAGGGTTCACCTGTTCGAGCGGAGGTGGTGCCGCAGGGCTGTTCGGGGCGGCGACATCCCACTGACACTTCGTTCCGTGACCAAGATCGCGGCAGAGGTACGGCGGACGGCGGTGGCCCGGCTCCAGGAGCTGCGCGCCGACGGCGTGCTGACGGCCGCGCACGTACGGACCGTCGCCCGCAGCGCCGGGGTGAGCGAGCGGACGGTGTGGCGGTGGCTGTCCCCGCCGGCCGCCCGGCCCGCCCGGCAGCCGCGCACGCACTACCTCCTAAGCGACACCGACCTGGAGGCGTTCGCGTTCTACCGGGGCAACATCGCGGCCCTGCACCGCGCACGGCAGGCCGTGCTCGCCGGGGACGGCACGACGGCCGGGGCGCCGGTGCCGCAGTTCCTCGCCGAAGGGTGGGCCGGCGCCCGGCCGGTGACCCTGCGGACGTTGCAGCGGGCGTTCGCCGCCGAGCTCACCCCGGCCGAACGCGCGGCGTGGAAGACCGGCGAGTCCGGCCGGCGCGCGGCCGCGGTCTACCTGCGCCGCCCGGACACCCCGCGCGGCCGGTGCTGGGAGATGGACCACAAGCAGCTCCCGCTGCTCGTGCTGCCTCCCAAGGGCGCGGCGCTCGCGCCGTGGATCACCACCGTGGTGGACGACGGCACCCGCGCCCTGCTCGGCTGGGCCATCGCCATCACCCCGACCTCCGCCACGGTGTTCACCGCGATGCGCATGGCGATGCTCCACGACCCGCAGGTATCCCCGTTCGGGGCGGTGCCCGAGCGCGTACGCATCGACCGCGGACTGGAGTTCGCCGCCGACGACGTCGAGGCGGCCCTGGGCGCCCTGGCCGTGGTCATGCACCGACTGCCCGCGTTCGCCCCGCACCGCAAAGGCAAGGTCGAGCGGCTGAACCTCACGATCGAGCAGACGCTGATCTCCCAGCTCCCCGGCTCACCGGCGGCCCCCGCGACGCGAGCGGCACCCTGTACGGGCCGGTGAAGGACTCCGTCGCCGCCAAGCGCGCCGCCGAAGGCGCCGCCGGCGCCCCGCTGCGCATCGAGCGGTTCGTGAACCGGTTCGCCGACTGGGCCCGCTGGTACAACACCGAGCGCCCGCACCGGATGCTGGCCGGCCGCACCCCGCTCCAGGCGTGGATGGAGGACACCGCGCCGCTACGGCGCATCCCCGCCGACCAGCTGCGCCACCTGATGCTCGCCTCCACCGAGCGCACCGTCCAGAAGGACGGCATCAACTTCCGCTCCCTGTCCTACCTCGCGCCCGAACTCCACGGCCGCGGCGGCCAGAGAGTCGAGATCCGCTACATGCCGCACGACGACCGCACGATCGAGGTCTTCCAACGCGGCAAGCACCTGTGCACCGCGTACCCGACCGGACAGCTCACCGCCGAGCAGACCGAGGCGTTCCGCGCCCACGCCCGCGCCGAGGCCGAACGTCTCGGCCGGGAACGCCGCCGCGCCTCCCGGCGCTCCCGCCGCGAACTCGCGCCCATGACCGGCGACGGCACCCCGGCCCAGGAGTCCCGGCTCGTCGCCGAGAAGAACGGCCGCATCGCCACCCGCCAGGCCCGCGACGCCGCCCTGCGAGCCCGCTCCTCCACCTCCCTGCTCGGCATCACCCCGATCCCCCAGAAGAAGGAGAGCTGAATGCCCCGGCACTTCGCCGACCTGACCGGCGCCGCCACCCTGCCGACGGGCACCTTCCAGCTCGCGCACCGCATCGTCGACGACCTCGTGAAGAACAACGCCACCGGCGTCATCCACGGCCCGGCCGGCACCGGCAAGACCTACGCGGTCGAGGCCGCCCTGGAGGACCAGGCCGCCCGCGGCGGCCCGGCCGTCACCACACTCGCCTTCACCGCCCGCCCGACCATGCGCCTGGTCGCCGACCACCTCCTGGCCGAACTCACCGGCACCGAGGTGCCCAAGTCCCGCAACCGCTTCCACATCACCAACCGGCTCCTGGACCTGCTCGCCCACCCCCGCCGCCTGGTCGTCGTCGACGAGGCTTAGCGCCTCAACAGCGACTGCATCGAACTGCTGCGGCACCTGCACGACGAGCCCAAGACAAAGTTTGCCCTCCTCTACGTCGGCGGAGACGGCTGCTGGGAGGTCCTCTCCCGCGAACCGATGCTCCGATCCCGCGTCTTCCGCCGCCTGCCCTTCCGCCCGCTGGCCGCCGAGGAAGTCCCCGACCTGATGCGCGCCTACCACCCCATCTACGAAGGGACCGACGACGCCCTGCTGCGGCAGATCGACGAGCTGTACGGACAGGGCACCATGCGCGACTGGGCCGCCTTCACCCATACCGCCGCCAGCATCTGCCAGGACGCCGGCCGGGAACACATCGACACCGAGGTCATCGACAACGCCCTCACCCTCCTCGGCGGCGGCCTATATGCCTGACACCGCCCCCGCCCCCGCGGTCTTCAACCGAGACCTGCCTGCCGGGCCCCGCATCGTCATGGTCGACAACCCCGGTGACGACTACCGCATGGTGCGCCGCCTGGCCGCCGTCGAAGGCCCCGGACGCCTCGTCGTCCGGCCCACTCCCGGCGGCCGCATAAGCGACCTCGCCCTGGACATCCTCACCGCCACCGGCCGCAGCCCCTCCACCCTGCTCACCGACCGCATCCCCTCCTCCGACGCCTGGGCCCAGGCCGCCGCCCAGCTCACCGCCGACCAGACCCGCCACGTCGTCATCAACCGCGCCCACCGCCTCCCCGGCGCCGCCCTTGAACTCCTCGCCGAGCTCGGCCGCCGCGCCCACGCCACCGTGTGGCTGATCTGGCCGACCACCGAAAACGACACGTACGTGCCCGCCCCGCTGCGCGCCTTCCGCGACGCCGGGTACCGCCTGCACGCGATCGACTTCCGCACCTTCATGCGCGAGCTGCCGCCCCCGCCGCGTGTCCTCACCGGAGATCTGCGGGCCGACACGAAAACCCCGTGGGCCGAAGGCACCGGCCCCGTCCTGCCCATGCAGGACTTCCCCGTCTTCCTCGCGCACTGCCGCGACAAGCTGCCCGGCAACACCTTCACCGCCGTACGCGCCGTCTACGACCGCGAGGTCCACCTCGCCGACCAGTGGCTGACCCGCCACGGCCTGGCCGGCCACCACACCAGCCCCGGCGGCCCGCGGCACACCCGCGCCTTCGCCGCCCGCCTGACCTTCTACCTCCGCGACCACCGCATCGGCCCCGCTCCCGACCAGGCCCACGCCCTCGCCCGGCTCCGCGGAATCCAGACCGCCCTGTTCTTCCGCGGCTACCTGCTGCGCTGGCAGTACGAGACCCTCGGCGCCGGCCCCACCACCCGCCTGCTCAGCCAGCTCACCGCCCGCCTCTGCGACAAGCTCCGCGCCGCCGCCACCCTCGAAGACGCCGCCGCCACCGCCCTGTCCATCCACCTCTCCCACCCACCCACCGGGCTCGGCCTGATCACCTGCGGCAACACAGCCCCCGACGGCCACGCCATCCGCCTGCCGGTCACCGGCAGTCCGTACATCTCCGAGGAGACCCGCTTCCTCACCGTGCCGTGGAAGTGGAAGAGCCACCGCCACCGCCCCATCGAACTGTCCGCCCTCGACGTCCTCCACCTCGAATCCGACAAGCCCGTCCTCCTGCCCGAGCACGCCGCCCCACTCCTCGCCGCCCACCTCGCCTACCGCCGCCAGCAGGGCGCCACCAACTCCGACCCGCTGTTCGTCCACCCCGACAGCCCCGGCGACAAAAGCCCCGAGCCCGGCCTGCGCGAAGCCGTCATGCGCACCTGCTACCGCATCCACCACAACCCGGCCTGGCTCCACCGCTCCCACTGCCGCCACGGCGACGAGGACCAGCACGACGCGACGCAGGCCGGATGGATGCACCACCGCGGCCTCGACCTCACCCCCCCTCAGCGACGACATCCGCAGCCGCCTGTGATCAGCGACGACGCAGCCTTCGGCCGCCGCACCCCCCGACAGCAGGGCCCCAAGCGCCACCGCTACGGCAGCGCGCACCCCTCACACCTCGTCAAGCGGCGTCTGCTCGCCGCCAGCATGACCGCCTGGCAACTCGCCGACCTCCTCGGCGTCCACGAGCACCAGATCGACCTCGAAGAACTCCCCGACCTCCCCGTCCGCGTCCTGCTCGAACTCGCCCGCCGCCTCGACATCCACCCCGCCGACCTCATGACCGGAGCGGACGACCTCTTCGAACGGCCCCGCCAACAACAAGTCCTCGACCGGCGACGCCAGGGCCCCGCCCGCGACGCCCTCACCCTGATCACCGCGCTCGCCCACGCCGACGGCCCCCTCACCGCCGACGGCATCACGGCCGCCCTGCTGTGGTCCGCACCCCGCCTCGACGCCGCACTCGACCACGCCCACGCCCACCCAGACGCCGGCGGCGCGCTGACCCTCCGCGACGTACCGCCCGACGGGTACACCGCCGCCCCGCGACTCGACATCCTCCGACCCGACCAGGCCGACGCCATCGCCGGAAGGAAGAACCTCACCCCATCCGTACGCGGCTGCATCCAGCCCCTCGAAGCGGAGGTCCTCCTGCGCGTCTGGGTCGACGGCGGAATCGACACCGGCGACGCCGCCCAACGCCGAGCCCTCGAAGACCTCGCCACCGCCGACATGGTCACCCGCGGCGACATCGTCGACGTCCTGCCCGACCACGTCGCGTACAGCCTGCGGATGCTCTCCGAGCCGTCACCGCCTACTGACACACCTCATGTCGCCGACCACTGACATCTCGTGTCGCCACCCGCTGACGTTCTGACGTCGTCCGACACGACGATCACGCCATCGCGCTGGGGAATCTCAAGGTCACCGACAGAGTCGCTCACCACCGCGCATCGCGGATGCATACCAGGGCATACAGTGCCCCTAGCGAGCGTTGTCAAGGGGATTCGCACTCGCTATCGGATCCGGTCAAGGTGGCGCATCCAGTGCGTCACCCCCTGGTCAAGGGGTCTGCCACCCTCCCAGCACACCCGCACCGCCTTACTCTCCGTGCCCGACATCGCGCCAGTGCGGACGGTGCGGCGCACCCGATGCGGCTGCAGAATGCGGCGCACCTGGTGCGCACCGGGGCGGCCAAGGCTGGCGGCGCATCGCCGGTGCGCACCGCGATACACCCGGTGCGGTGCACCGCCCGCACCACGCGCGCACCGGTCGCCACCGTCACGCGCCTTCCATGCGGACCCGTCAGCAGCCCTTCGGCGACCAGCCGCAATCCGGGCTGCTCAGCGCCGCTCAGTAGAAGGCGACCGACCATGCGTTCGGCACCAAACGGGCCTGACTGCGCGTTGGAAAGTCCTTCGGAACCCGTTTAAGTGATGGAGAAGTTGTGGCCAGAGTTCTGGGGTCGGGGCTGGGCTCGCCCATGTGCGGGCCCCGCTCCTCCCGGGACGGGGCGCGAGTGGTTGTGCCCGGGGCCGGCTGGTGAGGCGGCCCCGGGCACAGTCGTGGAGGGCGCGGCTCGGCCGCGTAGCGCCATCACATCAAAACAGCCGAAATCGTACCGGGCTCCGGGGCTTCCCCGTGCGAGGCAGCGCGCATCCGGTAGAGGACCGGCAGGCCGTGCGTTCTTCCCCGCAGGGGTGGAGGCGGAGCGTGGTGTGGACGGGCATCACCTGGTCGGGTGCTGTGATCGGCGTCCGCCGGTCGCACGCCCCCACCTACAGCCTCCCACGTGCGTATCGCCCATACGCCTTGGGTTACGAGCCGCCGGTATCGCCCCGCCATTGAGTGGTGGAACTCCCCGATTTGGCGAACGTAGCTGCGCGCCGTGCCACCAGTCAGCACGTACGTTCGCTGTCGTCTGATCCGACGATTTGACCGGCCGCAGAGGAGAGCGGTAGCAATCTCGGCGCCGCACCACTTCCTGGCGTCACGTGCCAGCCGCTCGCCCTTTACGGTCCGGCGTTTTCTCCCTGCGACCCCGGCGCCGCAGGGCCCCCGTCGAAGAGGAGTGAAGGCTCGATGTTCTCTGCGCGTAACCGCATCGCGGCCGCCCTGGTGGCCGTCGCCGCGTCGGCGATCACCCTGGGCCAGGGCACCCTCGCCCTGGCCGCGGGCCCGGGCGACGACGGTCCCTCGCGTCTGCCCGTGCAGATCACCTTCCCCGCCCCAGGCAAGATCACCAAGGAGCACAAGGTGACGAACACGTATCAGTACGACCCGAAGAGCGGCTCCTCGTCGCCCTCGCAGGAGCAGCCGCCGGCCAGTTCCTCGCCCTCGCAGCCGGAGCCGGGCCCGGTGACCACCCTGAAGGACACCGCCAACTCCGCTGCCCAGGCGGTCGCCTCCGGTGCTGGAGCCACTCTCGACGCTGCCGCGAAGTAGCACAGCGCCCGTCCCGGGCCCGCACGCCGCACCAGCGGTAGCCGCGGGCCCGGGACGGCGCGACGCGCCCAGGCACCCGCAGCACCCTTTGCTCGCACTCGTCCGCCCCTTCCGGGCCGGCTCGTCGAATTGGAGAAGTCGTGACGCACACTAACACCGGCCGGGCGTCTGGAGTGCTGGCCGCTCTGGCCGCCCTGGCTCTTGCCGTTCCCCTCGCACCTGACGCACAAGCCGCGCCCAGCCACAGCACGTGGTTCCCCGTCCCAGGAACGTCGACCTTCACCGTGCCCAAGGGCGTTTCCTCCATCACCGCCGACCTCTGGGGCCAGGCGGCGGAGGTGGCGGGCACGCCAGCGAACGGGCCAGCGGGGGTCGGGGTGGAGCCGGGGGGCACGCTGGTGGGGGCGGTGGGGGAGCTCACGCACGGTGCACGATCACGGTGACTCCCGGCTCGACCCTCACTTTCGCCGTCGGTAGGGGCGGCGCAGCCGGCAGAGGCGGCGCAGCCGGCAGAGGCGGCGCAGCCGGCAGAGGCGGCGACGGTGGTGCTCAGGCTTCCGCACTGGGCCGCGCCGCACTAGGGGAAGCGACGGTCAGAACGGTGGTGACGGCCCCCTGAGGGCGCAGTAGCCGCCGCGAGAACAACATCCACGAACGTAAGGAATTTGGTGTGCCGTACTGTGAACAGCCGATGAGCGCACGCTCGGCGGTATGGGTGGGGACGGGTCTTGCCGTGACGAGCATGCTGGCCGGGGCGCTGACTGCGCCCGCGCAGGCCGCGCAGAAGCCACACGGCAACCGCCTCTTCACCAGGAGCAATACATTCAAAATCCCTGAGGGTGTCACCGAGCTCACCATCTCGGCCTGGGGCGGTGGCGGTGCCGGAAGCGGCGGTGCGGGCGGTGGCGGAGGGGGTGGTGGCGGAGGCGGCGCGAAGGCCGGCGGCACCGCCGGTGGTGGCGGTGGCGGCGCCGGAGCCGGCGGCAGCGGTGGCGGAGGCGGCGGTGGTGGAGGCGCGGGCACCTTCGTGCAGTGCAAGATCACGGTCGGGTCCAAGGGCACGTCCCTGACGGTCGACGTGGACAACACGCCTGTCGGCGGACTCTCTCCGTCGCAGCCCGGCGCCGGCAGCCAGGGAGGGTCCGGCGGCGGCGAGGGCAAGGCGAAGGGTTCCACCTTCGGCGGTGGCACCAACGGCTCGGCCGGCGCGTCCAGCCCCCAGGCCGGCCCCGCCACCGACAGGCCCCTGTTCCACAAGACGGAAGTCGCTCTCTACATGCCCAAGCGCGGCTACGTCTCCTACGTCGTAGCTCCGGGAGGAGCCCCGGGCGGCGCGGCGCAGGCCGCTCCAGGGGGCGGAGGCGGTGAGGGCGGCTACAACGGCGAGACCAGCAAGGGCCACCCCGGCGAGGGCGGCGCGCCAGCGGGACCGGGCAAGGGCGGCACGGGCGGCGGTCCGACCGAGCAGGGCATGAAGTGCATCGGCGCTCCGATCAAGCTCGTGAGCGGCACGCCGGGCAAGAGCGGGAGCGACGGCAAGCCCGGCGACCCTGGTGGCGACGGTCGAGACGGAGGCTACGGCGGCATGTCCTTCCGGGGCGGCGACCGCGGCAACGGCGGTCACGGAGCGCCCGGCGTACACGGCAGTATCTACGGCTGCGGTGGCAACGGCGGCAACGGCGCCGGCGGCGGCAACGGCGGTTACGGCGGCCAGGGCGCAAGTGGCCGGTCCATGGATAACCAGGTGGCCTACGACGGGGGGAATGGCGCAAAGGGCCAGAAGGGGCAGAACGGCACGCCGGGCTGCAAGGGCGCCGTCCGTATCGAGTGGTGAGTTCGGCGGGCCGCAGCCGCAACGGCCTGCGGCCCGCCGACCGCACGCGACACCGCTCACCCGCACCCTTTTGATCAGGACGACGCTGCGGCCCTCGCTCAGGGTCCGGATGCGGTCGTAGACGGCTTCCTCGCCGCGGGGGTCGAGGGCGGCGGTCGGCTCGTCGCAGATGAGGAGCTCGGCGTCCTCGCGGTAGAAGGCGCGGGCGCCGGCGATGCGTTGCCACTGGCCGCCGGAGAGGTCGCGTCCGCCCCACCAGGACGGGGCGAGGTTGGTCTCCAGCCCGTCGGGCAGAGCCTGGAGGACCGTGTCGGCTCCGGAGGCGCGGGCGGCGGCCAGCACGGCTTCGTCGTCGCCGAGGCCTTGGCCGAGGGTGATGTTCTCGCGGGCGGTGACGGGCCAGCGGGCGAAGTCCTGCGGAAGCATGGCCAGTCGGCTCCATGCCTGGTCGGGTCGACGTCGGCGAGGCTGACTCCGTCCCAGGTGACTGTGCCGGTGGTGGGGGCGTATAGGCCGGCGAGGAGCTTGGCCAGGGTGGATTTGCCGGAGCCGTTCGCGCCGACGACGGCCAGGACTTCGCCGCGCCGGATGCGGACGCTGACGTGGTCGAGGGCGGGGCGGGTGGCGCCGGGGTAGGTGAAGGACACGTCGCGCGCTTCGATGACCTCGAGGCGGCGGAGCAGGGGCGCCCGGGTGAGCGGGGTGGGGGTGCGGGCGTCGGCGTCGGTGAGGAAGTCGGCCCAGTCGCCGAGGTAGAGGCCGGTCTTGTAGGCGCCGTTGACGCCGGTGACGAGCTGGGTAAGCAAGCGCTGGCTGGTCTGAACGGCGATGACGGCGGTGCCGGCCGCGGCGAGCGGGACGCGGCCGGTGGAGGTCAGCCAGATCAGGGTGGCGTAGACGCCGACGGCGCAGGTCCCGGCGAGGGCGTCGCCCGTGATCAGGTAGCGGGCGCTGGTTCTGCCGACCTGCGCGGCATGGTCTTCGAGGGGTGTGGTGACCGTGGTGAACCGGTCGAGGAGCCAGGTGCGCATGGTCCCGGCGCGGACTTCGAGGGCGGTGGGGCGGCCGGAGGTGTGGAACATCCAGGTGTGGCGCAGGCGGCGGTCGGCCAGGACGTGGCGGTCGGCGAGGTAGGCGGGGCGGGCGGTGGACGTGCCACCGCAGGGTGATTAACGGGATCTTGTTCCGGCAGCGGACTGGTATTCCGTGGCGGGATCTGCCGACGCGGGCGGTGCGGGCGCGGACTCGACTGCGTTCCACGCTGGCCGCGTTGGCAACGGCACACTCGCTCAGGCCCTGGGCCAGGAGGCGCTGTACGAGCTCGCGTACTGGTTCGGCGTCCGTCCAGAGGGCGCCAAGTGCCGTTCACGACGGCGATGTGCCGCCGGTAGTTGTAGCGGCTGACGCTCCGGCGGCAGGTCGCGCAGCGCCAGCCTCCGATCTTGTACTTGGCGTAGCCATGCTGCCGTTTGGCCATGGCTGTGGTTCCGTTCCGGTCGCGGACGCCCCCGGCGGAACGCCGGGGGCGTTTAGGGGGCGTCCGCCGTGAAGCTGGCGGTGAAGGCTCACGGCAATGTTCGCTCGCACAGGCGTCGACGTGTCGGTTAAACCTGCCGGGGCCCCGCACATGAGGGTGGTTTGACTGACCGGGTGGTTGTGAAGTGGCGCGTTCTCCGCCGTACGGTGGGAACGTTTGTTTGTCCGTGCTGCTGGGTTTCGTATGGATGAAACATTTCGCCGGCTGATGCTATTGCGTGATGGCCGGTCGGCGGGTATTTCTGTATTGTTCTACCTTCTCGACCGTCGGCCCCAATGGAGGCGGGGCGGCTCTTCAAAAAATCCATGCGCTTCCCGTGGATTCCACGAGGCGCGCAAACGACTCCAGCCTGCGGGAGAAAAATGAATCTTGGAAGGCCCACCCGCTTTGCGACCGCCTTCGCTGCGCTCACGCTCACTGTCGGCGCAATGACGCTCACCGTCCCGACACCTGCTCATGCCGACACTGGCTGCCGCGAGCAGGCGCAAAAAGCCAAGACGGAATACGACTTGGCCCTCATCCGAGAGAATCACTTCAGCAGTAACCGAGGGGATGCCCTCTGGGAACACCACCTACCGCTACGAGAACAGCAATTGGGGAAAGCCTATGAGGCAGCCCTACGGGGGGCACTGGATTCGTGTAAGGGGACAAAGGCCGGGTCCATTTTGGCGACAGCATCTTACGAAACATATTATAGAGTTCTGCCTCTCGTACCGGGACGCGACCGGAGAAAAAAGAAAGTTGTCTTTGTAGCTTACCTGGCTAACCATGCTTTTTTGCTAGCCAGCGGGAAGAAATGAGACACTACTGTGGATCGCGGATGCTTTCAGTCGGCGTGCGCGAGTACGGCGTCCTCGCGCCGGTTGCGGTCGGCGTGGAGCCACAGGCCGTGGTTGAGGATGACGTCGTCCCCGGCGGCCAGGTGCTCGGCGAGCTCGGGGTGGTCGACGCCGTGGAGGCGGTGGACTTCCTCGTCCACGGGCGGCCGGACCCTACCCCGGCCGGCGAGGACGCGGGCGAGCGGGGTCTTGCCGGAGCCGGTGACGCCCACCAGTAGCGCCGCCGTCGGCTCGCGCGCGCTCACGTCCACCTCTACCTCGGTCGGGTCTCGCGTGGACATGCGGTCACGAGCTCAGCAGGCTCACCTCGCCGGTGACGGACGCGCGGGCCAGCCGGCGAAGCTCCACTCGGCCCGCCGACGAGGCACCGGGGCCGGAAGACCAGTGCGGATGCCACTGGATCTCGACGGACAGCCGCAGGAGGCGGCGACGCAGGGCGGCGGTGCTGGCCCCCGGCCGCGGGGCGGTGAGTGCTTCGTAGGCGGCAAAGTTCACCTTGACCGGACCCCAAGTACCGCAGGGCCGGCTGAGGCCGTCCCCGGTAGCGCGCGTCGTCGTTGAACCCGGAGACCGCCACCGCCAGGAGCCCGCCGCCATGCCCCCTGTCCTCTACCGCACATGCTGACCCCCGCTGATCAGGTGTCGTACCGCTGCGCTGGTGAGCTGACGGCCCGGGAGATGCCGGTCCTCTTCGAGGCCGCGGTCGAGGCGGACCCCGGCCGACGGCGGCAGGCCGCGCGCCACGACCTGTCCACCGCGCGCCGTCACGCACTGGACTGCCAGGATCCGGCGTGGGCACAGCCAGTTGTGTGGGGTACCGGTCGTCAAGGGGTGCCGCAGCCGCCACCGGTTCACGTCGTCCTTGACCGCGACGAGTACGTGTGGGAGCGCCAGTGTGTCATCGAGGACGGCAGCCCCCCGGCCGTCGACCGGTGGACCCCGCTATGCCGTGTGCCGGCACCGCCGCTTCCTTCCCGGGCCGAGCTGACCGTGCGGCTGCTGACCGTCGCCGAAGTCGCCTCCATCATGCGCATGCCGAAGA
Organism: Streptomyces sp. NPDC021100; assembly: GCF_044333095.1. Taxonomy (NCBI): domain Bacteria; kingdom Bacillati; phylum Actinomycetota; class Actinomycetes; order Kitasatosporales; family Streptomycetaceae; genus Streptomyces; species Streptomyces sp. NPDC021100. The sequence goes on along the minus strand of NZ_JBIRQH010000036.1, from coordinate 12,683 downwards.
TGACCGTGTACAGGCTGATACACGCCGGGTACCTCCCGGCCATCCGCGTAGGGCGCTCCTTCAGGGTGCCGGAAGAGGCGGTGCACGACTATCTGCGGGAGAGCCTGCACACCGTGCGCTGAGCCGCCGCTGGGGCCGGGCGGCCTCGCAGCAGGGCCCACAGCAGGGTGTTGAGGCCGGTGCAGTCGCAGAAGCTGACGCCGGCGAAGTGCAGGCCCAGGGCGCACGGGTGGTGCTGTCCGAGGCAGGCGCAGATGGCGCGGCGCAGTCCGGGCACGGTGCCGAGGTCCACCTCGCCCGTGAGGCGGATGGCGGCGCGGCCGCCGTGGAGGTCCACGCGGGTGCGCAGGCGCCGTGCCGATGGGTCGGGGTCCGTCATGTGCCGCTCCCATGGAGAGCCGGTAGGCGGGCAGGAGCCGGGCTCCTCCTGCCATTGTCATCATCCGGGAGCGGTTTCCTCTTTCGGGTGGGTCGACGGGGTGGTCCGTTTCTCGTATGAACCGTGAGCCGTTGGTCATATGGATCCGCCACTCGGCGGAGAGTGGTGCGATGGAACAACCTCGTGATGGAGTGATGAATGATGCGTGCTCTACTGCGGACCGGCATCGCGGTGGGCTCGGTGGCCGCCGCCCTGCTCACCCTGGCGGGCCCGGCGACGGCGGACGACGGTGGCCGGAATGTAGTGGGTGCGTCGGGAGTGGCGAGCGGGGTGCGGAACAAGCAGGCGGACGACTCCTCCAACAACTGCCGGGACTCCGTCGGGCTGCTCTCCTTCCGCGACTGCCGCAACGAGACCGTCCACGGCCTCGCCCACACCCACAACACCGACACCTTCAACGGTGTCCTGACCGGCGTCCTCACCAGCACCGCCGTCGACCACAGCAACAACTGCGGCAGCCTCGTCGCCGTCCTGTCGGAAACCCGCTGCGTCGTCGTCGAACGCCCGGCGCGCCACCACCGCTAGGCAGTGTCTGATGGCTCTTGGCCGGGATGGTGGATCTGCTGCCGTTCCGGGCAGGAGCCCGGCATGGTGCGTCGGCATGAACTGACCAACGCTCAATGGGAACGCATCGCTTGCCTCCTGCCCGACGTGGGCGGGCCGGGCGGCCGATGGGCCGATCACCGCACGGTGGTCAACGGGGTCCTGTACCGGACCCGGACCGGGATTCCCTGGCGTGACCTGCCCGAACCTATGGCCCCTGGCAGACCGTCTACGAGCGCCACCGCCGCTGGTCGGCTGACGGCACCTGGGCAAAGGTCCTGCGCGCCCTCCAGGCCGGAGCCGATGCCACCGCCCGGGACGCGGACGGCTCGTGGGCGGTCAACGCCGACTCCACCACCTGCCGGGCCCACCAGCACGCCGCCGGAGCGCGACACCGGCCACCGGGCGATCACCCGCAAAAGGGGGCGGGGCCCGAGAGGAGGCGGAGGGCCGTGAGGCCCTGGGACGCTCCAGAGGCGGGCTGACCTGCAAGATCCATCTACTGGCCGACGACCGCTGTCGGCCCCTGGTCTGGCTGACCACACCCGGCCAGCGCGGGGACAGCCCCCTGTTCATCCCGCTGATGCAGGCCCTGAACCTGGCCCGCACCGGGACGGGGCGTCCACGCACCCGCCCGGACCGGGCCCGCGGCGACAAGGCCTACTCCAGCCGCGCCAACCGCACCTACCTGCGTAAACGCGGGATCAAGGCGACCATCGCCCAGCCGGATGACCAACGGGCCAACCGCCTCCGGCGGGGCCGGGCCGGGGGACGTCCCCCGGCCTTCGACCGCGCACAGTACCGCCAGCGCAACGCCGTCGAGCGCTGCGTGAACAAGCTCAAGCAGCACCGGGCCGTCGCGACCCGGTATGACAAGCGCGACTACATCTTCCACGGCACCCTGGCCACCGCCGCCATCGTGATCTGGCTCCGTGATCTCATCAAAGAGCCATCAGACACTGCCTAGTCCGCACCGCAAACCGCACCGCGGCCGGTACCGTGACCGCCCGGGGGAACGGAGGCTGCTGCTACGTGCGTCGCGGCGGCGGGAGTGGGGGTGGAGCGTGGCGGAGACAACGGAAGGCCTGCGGGCGGAGGGGCGTGAGGGGCGGCGGCACGCCGTGTTCGTCAGGGGGAGTCTGAGCGGGCTCCTCGCCGCGCATGTGCTGGCCGACCACGCCGATACGGTGACCCTCGTGGACCCGGTGGAAGATCCAAACGCCCCGCTACCCCCACAACGCACTTGGCCCCCGCCGCACCGTGATCCACCACGAGGCCTGCTTCAGCGCGCCCGGCCCGGCCGAGCTGACCACCGCCCAGGCCATCGAAGCGCTCGGCCGCCCGGGAGCGGAGAACTGCTCGATCTGCCGTCCCGAAGCCGTCCTCGGCTCCCCCTTCGACTGACCGCGATGGGCCGACCGTAGCCAGCGCCGCGACCCGCCCGAGACCTTTCCGCGAACCCCAGCAGAGCCTTCAGCCGACGTGCCAGGATGCGGTAGGTGTGCAGGCTCAGGCAGGCGCCGTGCGGACGGAAGTATCTCATGTCCAGGCTTGAGCGAAGCCATTGCCCAAGCCTTGCGCAAGACGCCGCTGCCATAGGGGGGACATCCCTTGTGCGAGCCGCTCCAGCAGATCGGCCAGCGCACTGAGCAGGGGCGTTGGGGCATGGGGCTTACGCAGACCCAGCGGTGTCTGCTCTACCAGGGCTAGGCAGGAGTGGACGAATGACTGGGCCTGGCTCAGGGCTTGCTGATCGTGGGCATCGAGTTGGTCCAGCAGGTCTCGCGGTATAGCTGACGGCGTCGGTGAGGACATCGAGGTCGGCATCACGGGCTCTCGGTAGGCGTAGGTGCTGACTTCGGGCAGGGCCACGGCCTGATAGCGGTGTTCCGCCGCGGCACCGTCCAGCAGGTGGTGGGAGCGGAGCCAGGCGAGGTTGTGGGCGCGTGCGGAATCCAGGTCGGGGCTGCACCGGTGCGGGAAGGAGAAGGCGAAGTCGATGTTCGAGGGCACAGAGGACCCCTTCGGGGGGCATCGGCCGAATCGGCGGTCTCGGTGTGCGTACCACTGCAGTGCCTGATGGAAGGCGTGGTGGTTGAAATCGGGCCAGAGGGTGTCGGTGAAGTACAGCTCGGCTTGTGCGGTCTGCCAGGTCATGAAGTCGGACAGGCGTCGTTCTCCGGAGGTGCGGATGAGTAGGTCGACGTCGGGCTGGCCGACGGTGGACAGGTGCGCGGCCAGGTGCTGTTCGGTCGCGTTCTCGCAGGAGGGGGGCTGCTGGCGGGCCAGTGCGCGCACGGCGGTGATGATGTCGTCGCGTCCGCTGTAGGCGACGGCCACGTTCAGCGTGGTGCCCGTCAAATGGCCGGTGGCTTCTTCGATGTTCCGCAGAGCGCGGACCTGGCCGGCGGGGAGTTTTTCCAGGGCGCCGATGGCGCGGATGCGCCACCGTTCTTCGGCAGCCATGGCCCGCAGGCCGTTCAGAACCGCGTCGGTGATGCCTTCGACGGCCTTCGGGGCGCGGTCGAAGTTGTCCTGGGGGAGCGCCCATACGGTGACGAAGGGGATGTGGGCGTCTTCGCACCAGAACATCAGCTGGTGCACGCGCGCGGCTCCGGCCCGGTAGGCGTCCACGGGCGAACGCCGGTTTTGGCGCGCCCAGCGGCGGGAGGGTGGGGTGTGCGCTGCCGGGCGCTGAGGAAAGAGGCAAGGTCATGGGCCAGGCCGGTGAGCTGTTGTGCCAGTGGCGGACGGTGTGCGGGGGATCGGAAAGCCGCGACGCCAGGTGGCGGTGGGGTTGGGGCGATGGAATCAGCGTCATCAACCATCAGGGCGGCCTTCTTGGTATAGCGCCGTATATGAGATCACCGCGCGGCTGCCGGAGACCGGGCGCGGTTTCCGGCCGTGCGCGCGGACAGAGTGTTCGGGTGAGATGCGGGATGTGGGACAGCAGGGCCAGGGGAATGCTCACGCGGCGAGGCGTCTTCCAGCGCACGGGGCTGGAGGAGTGCTGCGGCCTGCCTGCTTTCTTCTCACCTTCCCTGCCGGCACGCAGTTGAACAGGCGCATTCGATCCGGCCGGGTAGTGAATTCGCTGCACGCCTGGACCTGTTGGCTTCCGGGTGGGCCGGTGGCACGGGTGTGCGCCTCCCGGGCGTGTGCCCATACCCGTACGCCCCGCGCGGTTCGCCTGGGGAGCCTGGATTGTTTGTGCCTGGCGGTGGCTATGGCCCGTGTCGCACGGCGACAGTCAAGGGCTCGTTCCGGTGCGCTGCCCGGCGAGCGCGCACCTGTCGGCCGGTACCCAGTACCAGCGGCGGGTGTTCACGGCGCGAGGGCGAGGTTGTGCAGGTGGTCATTGCCGCGACTGTGCGATGGAGGCCGTCGCCGTGCTGCCGGCAATTCCGAAAGGTTCCGCAACCGGCCGACGACGTGTTCTCTGCGGCCCGGACCCGCCGATAGACCGCGTAGTCCTCTTCCTCGCCCTCGGCTAGCGGCCGGCCGGGTCGTTTTCGGGGCGCATCAAGGAGGCCAACCCCTTCGAGCCCTGTAGGGCTCCAGCCCGAAGAACAGCCCCAGCTACTGCACCATCCGGCACACCCCAGCGGCGGAGACCCGAAGCACATGGCGAGGCCCGAGCAGAACCACACGGTCCACCAGCAGCAATCGCTCGGCCAACGGACGGCGGACCCGCGGACCGTCACCACCCTGTTCCCGCATCACCCGCAACAGCCCAGTCCAACTGCCTGGCCCGCAATTCCAACCATCTCTCCACTCACACTCGCTGTACCCGCTACAGGCCAGCCGCAGAAAGATACTTGTCGGCTGGGTAACGGAACAGGCCTTGGCCGGGTCATTGGTCGGGGTTCCCCTTCTGGTCCCGCGGGAGCCTGACACTTGCTTTCCTTTCCCGTTATTCAGTCGGGTGCGGAACAGTCATCGCCGCGGTGGAAGGAATGCCAGCTTCATCCCACCACCATCGCATCGGTTCCGGTACTGGTGTCAGGGCCCTGTCCGGGCGGGGGCGATTGGTGAATACCAGCGAGCTTTGTGGCGGCCATTCGTAACGTCCGGACATGGAGCTGAAAGAAAGGAAGCCGCTGACCGCTGCCCGCATGTACCGCGCCCAGTACGCAAGGGGCCCTCCGGATGCCTGGCACTGATCGGCCAGGAGCAGGAAGACCTCCATGATCCGGTCGTGGAGACGCACCGTTTCCGTCACGGCATCATCGATGGTGAGGTGGTACTCGTGAGCCATGACATCGACCAGATTGATGTTGTTGGTTCCCGACGCGACCTCATTGCGGCGGGAGGCCCAGTCGTTGTAGATCAAGGTCAGGAACCAGCCGGAGTCAGTCAGCGCCTGCACTGTCGGCGTGCGCCTCAGCGGGTCGTCAAGGTCCAGTCCGCTGATAGCGGCACCGAAGACGTTAATGAACGGGGCCGCGGCGTTGTGCGCCCGGTTGCGCACATAGTCCGCGAGGGAGGGCACCGTATCGTGTAGTCCGATCTGCCAGCGCAGACCGCGCATGTAACTCTCCCAGCCCTCCGCGCAACAGGCCACAACGGTAGGGGAGTAGTGGCGGGTGACACTGAGCACGAAGTCGCCCATCGCCCGAGTCACAGGGGTGGAGACGGCCGGGGGACTGCCCGGGTGTCGGTAGACGTCGAGCACGCAGTCGGCGGCTTCCTCGAAGCGAAGATTCTCATCGGCGCCGCCCGTGCGGGCCACCGACTCGCAGTACACATCGTCGAAGGAGTACGCCGCCAGACTCCAGCGTGCCATCAGCTCTTGGCCCAACGCATCACCGAGTGGCCAGGTGCTGGCGGTGAGCTCTGCGCAAAGTTCGGCGTAGGGCCTATGGCGTTGCACACCGCGCGGATCGATCCCGTTGAACCAGGTGAGCAGCTTGTCGTAGGTGTTGTGACCCTTGACGGGGAACGGTGAGATGGGGCAGTAGAGCCCTTCGATCTGCTGTTGGCTGGCATCGATCAGGCGCATTGTTTCCTCTCCTTCAGGGAGACGATGTGCATCGTGCAGATCCTTGCCGCCACCGGGCGAACTCCAGCGCGAACTGATGTGCGACGGAGTGCGGGCCGCTGAGGCGAAGGGCAACAAGGGTCGTCCGTGCCGTGCGACAAGGATTCTTCAGAGCACGCCGTCCCGCCGCGGCAGTTCCATGAGCGGGGCCGACCGCCCCTCTTATGACGACATACGCCGAGGCCCGGGTCCAGGCGTGCGGCAACCGGTTCTGCGGCATGCTCGGCGCGCTGGAAGGCCACGACGGCGCATAAGAGCCCGACCCGCCCCCCGCTCGCGCCAGGCGCCGGACTCCCAGCTCACCCCACGCTCACGGACGCCGTAGAACTCCCGACGCGGACGGCCGCGACAAGCCGCAGAGCAGGGTGATTCCTCCGGCTGCATTATTCCGACAGTTCTTGAGTAGCTCTCAAGAACTGTCGCTCCGACGGCTACCTGTGGATCAAGCCGGAGAAATTCCGCGAGAGCTTCGCCCAGGACCTTCCGGAGGACGAGGCCCTGGTGATGGCCGTGACACAGAAAGCACCGCTGGCCTCCACCTTCGGCGACACCGTCACCACACCGGCCTGGCGGACCAAGCCCACCTGGTACCAGGTCTCCACCGGCGACCGCATGATCCACCCGGACAACGAACGCCGCATGGCCCAGCGCATGAACCCGCGCAAGACCATCGAACTGGACGCCGGTCACGCCTCCCTCGCCTCGCGGCCCGGCCCGGTCACCGACCTCATCGAGGACGCCGCGAAGGCGGGCGCCTGACGGCCGCGGCGCGGCCCCATACACAGGAGGCTCCCGGCTCGGTGGCCTCTGGGTGGCCCTGCTGACCGTCAGGGCCATCGGTGATCCGTCGCGTTCGGCCTCGCGGGAAGCCGGCTGACGGGCACTCACTCAGGGCCCGGGGTCTAGCGCGTCACGGCACCGGTGGGCAGCTACCGGCGGCGCGGGATGGTGACCCGAACCTGCGCAAGGACCACGCCGGTCACCGGGTCGCGGTGCACCGGGACATACAGCCCCCAGTCGGCGTCCCCGGCCGTGAGCCAGTCCCCGGCCCACGGGGCATCGATGTTCCCCAGCACGCTACCGGCGAGACCGTGGCCGTCGCCCTGGTGTAGTCGGGGCCGGCCGCCCTCCGCGAACTCGGCGTGAAGCGGGCATGACGATCCGGCAATGAACTCGATCTGCTTCGCGGACACCCGCGGCTCGCAGGTGGAGATCGTGCGCAACATCGGCCGAGCGCTCCGGCTCAACAAGGACGGCTCCACCAAAGTCGCCAGGATCATCGTGCCGGGGTGAAACACGGTTCGTTGGCGCAGGGCGGTGTTGCAGGGCTGGATGTCGCGCGAGCCAGCCGCCGTTACTGCTGGCGGAGTGCGGTGACGCGGACCTCCGCCAGGACAACGCCGGTCACCAGGTCGTGGCGGACCAGGACGTACAGGGCCCAGTCGGCGTCACCAGCCGGTCCCTCCCTCCGACGGCGGGAACCTCTCCCGCCTTCACCCCTTTAGGACTTGTCCGGGCGATCACCGAACCCCATCAAGCAAGGCCGCGTGTCCGATCCGGGGCGCTCGTGCCGTTCCGTCAGTGGAGCCGGTGGTCTCAGGCGGAGGCGATGTGGGCAAGGGCGCTCTGGAGCCGGCGGACTGCTTCCTCGGCTTCCGCGTACTGCTGAGGGGTCGGTGCGACGGCGCCGAAGGCGTGGCCGTCATCGGCAGGTAGGGCGCGCCAGTGGAGGACCGGAGTGAGAGCGGTGGCAGCTGCGCCGAGGAACCAGGCCGTATGCCCATGGACGTGAGCAAGAGCGATGGCCACAGCAGCGAGGGCTTCCCGCAGGTGTTCCAAGCGGCTACGCAGAGGTAGCGCCTTTTGAATCTGGGGAGCGCCGACGGCGGCGTGCAGATCGAGGGCGGCCTTCACGATGACCGCGCGATGGCGCGGCGACAGAATCCACACCTGATCACGGACGAGCCTTTCGGCTTCTCCCACCAGGTCGTCGACCTGCGTCATCATTGCCATGCCCGACACCCTACGTTCCCAGCAGACGACGCAGGCCAGTGCTACATAATCGGCCGGACAGCCCCTAGAAGACTGGTCGTGGTGGTCCGGCGCCGGCTCCGGGGTGGGGGTCGGCTCCCGGGCCGCCGTGCGGCGGCCCGGAATGCGGCCGGGGTGCTTGCGGGTTAGGCGGGCAGGGCGGGGTAGTCGGTGTAGCCGCTCTCGTCGCCGCCGTAGAAGGTGGCCGGATCAGGGGTGTTGAAGGGGCCCGCCTGACGCAGGCGGCGGGGCAGGTCGGGGTTGGCGAGGAACATCGCTCCGAAGGAGACGAGGTCGGCCGTGCCGTCCTCGGTCAGGGCGAGGGCCTCAGGCCCGGTGGGCTGCGGGTGGGTGAAGGGGTTGAGGATAAACGTCGCCGGCCAGTCCTTGCGCAGACGCAGGGTGAGGTCCCGGTCCGGGCCTTCCATCAGGTGCAGGTAGGCCAGGCCCAGCGGCGCGAGGCGGGAGACGAGCATGCCGTAGGTCTCCTCCGGGTTCTCCTCGGCGATGTCGTTGTAGGGCTTTCCCGGGGAGAGGCGGATGCCGGTGCGGTGCCCTCCGATCGCGTCGGCGACCGCGGTGGCGACCTCGACCGCGAAGCGGATCCGGCCCTCGGCATCCCCGCCCCAGGCGTCGGTGCGCCGGTTGGCGTTGGGGGCGAGGAACTGGTGGATGAGGTAGCCGTTGGCGCCGTGGATCTCCACTCCGTCGAAGCCGGCGGCGACCGCGTTGCGCGCGGCGTCAGCGAAATCGGTGATCGTCTGCCGGATGTCGGCCTCGGTCAGCTCCTCGGGGACCACCATGTCCTTGGGGCCTTCGTGGGTGAAGACCTGGCCCTTGGCGGCCACCGGTGACGGGCCGACGGGGATCATGCCGTCGGGCAGCAGGCTGGGGTGGCCGATCCGGCCGGTGTGCATCAGCTGCGCGAAGATCACCCCGCCCTCCCGGTGCACGGCATCGGTCACCGCCCGCCAGGCGGCCACCTGCCGCTGCGAGTGCAGGCCCGGGGTGTCGGGGTAGCCCTGGCCCACCACCGACGGCTGGGTGCCCTCGGTGATGATCAGCCCTGCGGTCGCGCGCTGCGCGTAGTACTTCGCCATCAGCTCCGTCGGGGCGGCGCCTTCTCCGTAGGCGCGGCTGCGGGTCATGGGCGCCATCACGACGCGGTTGGCCAGGCGTATGCCGCCCAGATCGTAGGGCTCGAACGCGGTAGTCATGATCACAAGTCCTTCGTGGGGGGGACCGGCGGAAGCATCGGGGCCTGTCCTGTGGGCCCGGCCAGCACTCCACCGAGTTACCTGTTCGAACAGGTTAAGCCCTGTTGGGATTCCCCGGCCCACATGAGATGCCCGTCACAGGCGTTGTCCCGCCCGCTCCCACGGCTTTCTCAGGCCCGGACCGCGATCAGCCGCCGACAGGAGCTATCCTCATTCTGTCCGGACAGCTATTCATGGGAAGTGGAGCGATGAGTGGACCGGCCAGTGACCGGGATACGGAGACGCGCAGTGTGCGGGAGGGGCGGGCGGAGACGGTGCCGGTCCCCGGCGCCGCTGAAGCCGGGCCGGTCAGTCACGCGATCTTCCGGGTGGCGCGGCTGCACCGCATGCTGGCCGGCCACCTGCTGCGCCGGGTCGGCCTGCATCCCGGCCAGGAACTGGTGATGATGCAACTGTGGGGGGCCGGTCCCCAGCGGCAGGCCGACCTCGTCCGGCTCCTCGACTCCGACGCCGCCACCATGACGCGCACCGTGCGGCGCCTGGAGCGCGCGGGGTTCGTCCGCCGCTGCCCGTGCGCCACCGACAAGCGGGCGAGCCTGATCGAGGCCACCCCGGCCGGCCACGCCCTGCGCGGCGAAGTCGAACGCCTCTGGCGGGAACTGGAGGAGCGCACCCTCGGCCCGCTTACCGGCGACCAGCGGGCGGCGGCCCTGGAACTGCTGGCCCGCCTGGAAGACAATCTGACCCACTCGGCAGAGCCCTCCGCCTAGGCAGGATCCGTCGCCCAGGTCAGGGCCGCCAGGGGTGGCGGCGCAGATAGTCCTCCAGGGTGAGCAGGCCCGGATGCAACTGTCCGGTGCAGCCGAAGGCTGCGCCGGAGCGAGGTGCGCGGCTACGCACTGTCCGGCGTACGTACGCCGCGCAGCTGATGGACGTCGGGCTCTCTTTCATCGGCGGGCGGCAGGGGAGCACGGTCGGGGTGCGGCGCGGTGATCAGTTCCCCAAGGCGGGGGCCCGGCCGCCGTCATCCGGTCCGCCACTGGTGGTCGGGAAGGAAGCGCACGTCGTACTGCTGGGGAACGCTGGCGAACTTGTGAGGTTCCGGGATGACTGGCTCGGCGGGCAGACCGAGCTGCTCGGCGGGCGCGCCGAAGTTCTCGAAGAACCGCTCGAAGGTGCCGCCGGGGCCGGCGGCGACGCCGACGACCTGGCTGTGGTGGCGCTCCATGCGGTAGGCGTGCTGGCAGTTCTTGGGCACGAAGCCGAAGTCGCCCGGGGTGAGCAGCTTTTCCTGCTGGTTGCCCTCGGTGTCCTCGACGAACAGCCGGACGGCGCCGGCGGTGATGTAGAAGACCTCGTGGGTGTCGGTGTGCAGGTGGGCCGGGATGATGTCGCCCTTGGGACCTTCAACGGTGAAGAAGTTGAAGGTGTTCTCGGTCTGCTCGCCGCCGGCGTAGATGGTGATCAGGTCGCCGAACAGGTGGGCGCGGTCTCCTTCGCCCCTCTCGATGAAGTAGGGCTTGCCCGGTTCCGCGGGTATGCGTGAGGCCCGCCGGTAGCGGGTGGCGTACTCGATGGTCATGTCTTCTTCTCCTCGGATCTGCCCCACCACGAATGTCAGGTAGCCTGACATTAAAGGGTGCGGGCAGGCAAGCCGCGCAGGTGACCCGGTCCCGCTTTCCGCCGTCGTGAGGAAGAGATGCAATCCATCCGCCGCAACCTCCCCCAGCTGCTCGGAGACGCCCGGCGCTGGTTCGAAGAAGGACTGCTGGCAGCCCTGGAAGCAGACGGAGCCGCACCCGTGTCCCCGACACAGGTACAGCTCTTCGCCGCGCTGGATGACCAGGGGACCACGGTGTCGGAGCTGGCCCGGCGCATGGGCGTCACCCGACAGACCGCGCACCAGGCCGTGCACGGCCTGGTCGCCGCCGGACTGCTCGAACAGACCCCCGACCCCGCCTCCGCCCGGCAGCGGCTGATCCGGCGCACCGCGGAAGGAGAACGTGCACACCGCCGGGCCGGCCTCATCCTCGAACGGCTGGAAGAGCAGCTTGCCGAACGGATCGGCCGGGAGCAGACCGATGCCCTGCGCACGGCGCTGGAGGCGCCATGGGGCCAGCCGCCCGCCCCGCGCTCAGGGTGAGTCGATGCACCGCCTGTAGGACGTTGCGCCGTAATGGCCCTTCGACGGGACGCGACGGCCGGTGACTAACTGGCCCGGCCCCAGCGGCAGACCACCTCCAGACCGGTTGCGCCCACGGTGACGCCTACCGTCCGAAAGGATCGGTGAGCTTCGGCTCGTGCCCCAGGGCGAGCGAAGCGCCGTCACTCCTCGATCGTGTACGCGGTGCGGGGACGGCGAAATCCGGCGCCGCCATCAAGTACGAGGCCAGCACCACCGACTCCGCCCCGCCGGCCGACCGCAGCCGCACCGCCGTCCCGGCCAGCGCCACCACCTGGTGCTCACTGCCGCCTCAGGTGATCCAGTCGCCCGGCCACAGCACCGAGCCCCCGCCCCCGGTCACCGACTCACCCCCGGGCAGACCAGCGAGCCGAGGTGCAGGGGCATGAGCTCGTGTGACCACAGCAGGTGAAACAGCACCGGCAGCACCGCCAGCGGCTCACCGACCGCCGCGGCGCCGTCCATCAGCGCCAACGGCTCGGCGAACACCACCAGCAGCCGCGCGGCGGCCGCCTCCGCCCGGTGCCGGGGATGCCGGGTAGCCCGCCAGCCACCGCACGTTGCGGACCACCACCGCGTCCGGGGCACCCAGCAGCCGAAACTCCCACCCCGGCGCAGGCCGCCCTCCGTCGCCCCGGATTTCGCCACATCCCACGGCCGGCGCCGTTCGGCCGGGCGGCCGTCGACGACCACACCCGTCCCGTCCTCGCGGCGGGCGAAGTAGTCCGGTACGTGCGAGGCAGGCCGCCCGTTCGCCGCCGGCCAGAACAGCCATAGAACGGCCGGGAGGAGACCCCCACCACCGCCGGGTCGAAGTCCAGCAGCATCACCTGCTCCCTCCAGCCAGGACTCGTCCCGACGTCCCGGCCCGTCGTCGCCGACCACCACAAGCCCGGCAGGTTCCACTGCCGACGGCCCATTTCAGGACCGGAAAGAGCTGATCATGACCGACACGATGGTGGAGTCCGCCACGCCGGCAGCAGGACGAGGCCGCTCGGGCCCTGCTCGATGCGCTGCACGACGGCATCCAGTTCAACCTGCCCGCGGTGAGCCGGACCGTGACGTACGGCGGCGTCCTGATGGCGGAGATCCGCAAGCAGGACCACTTCCGTGAGGACTTCCGTCTGTGCTGCGCCCGGTCAGAACTGGGGGCAGAGGTAGTAGTCCGGGGCCTTTGCGGCGCAACGGTGCACAGGTTCTACAGCTTCCTACCCTCCCATGCCGTCTGAG
>NZ_JBIRQH010000035.1:0-43203 GCF_044333095.1 Streptomyces sp. NPDC021100 | reverse complement strand
CGTGCGGTGAAGACTCGACACCTCCACCACACCGGAGGTCTTCGTCGTAATCAAGACCCGCGAGTGTCAACAACGCTCGTGATCAATACACCTAGACCCTCGGAGACGGTGCTCGCGAGCACTGCTCCGCCGGCGACCCGAGACGAGGGCGCCGGATGCTGGCACGATCCTGGGAATCATTCAGGGCGCCAAGCTGTCCGAGTACCTGCTCACCCGGCGGCTGCCGCTCGGCACCGCCGCCGAAAACCGGCTCGCCTACAACCGACTCAAGCGCTGGGCGACGCCCGGCTCGTCCGGCGCGACACCTGCCACTCCGTCCCCGCCGGCCACACGTCACCCCCACCGACTTCGACCGCACGGCGCTGTCCGGCTGAGGCCGCACGACCTCGCCCGTCGCGCCCGGCAGGTGGCTCCGAACCTGGCCGGTGCCGCGGGAATCTGATGTCCCAGCACCTTGCCACCGGTCGCCACTCCTGACTTCCGAAGGCAATCATGCAGCGCCACGAACCCGACATTTTCCGCCTCGGCGGCTACACATCTGAAGGCCCCGACGTGGAGCAGCGCTGGGAGTACGTCGTCCTCGATGAGGACGAGTTCACGGTGCTGGCCGAACACCACACCGACAATGACGAGCAGAGCTTCTACGTTCTCCACAACGATGCCGTCATCCCGGGCGACCCGCAGATCGTCGCCCTGCACCTGCAACGCGACCCCGCCACCCGTACGTTTCGCTTCGAGGACAAGGACCTGCCGCTGCCGGCGATGGCCCAGTCCTGGCTGATCGCCCGCGGCTGCCCCAAGGAGGCGATCGACCTTCAGGACGGCACGGGCACGCGCCCCGCCGACGCGGCCACCCGCCTTCTGGAAGAGCGGTTGATGAGCGACGGCGACCACTTCGCCCTGCTGCACAGCTACACCGACGACACCGCGGACCGACCGGAGATCGTGGTCCTCCTGCGGGCCCTGGATGAACGGGAACCATGGCCCTTCCGGATCCTGCTCAGGGAAGCCGACCTCGACGCCGGCACGCACACCCTGCGCGAAGGAGGGTTTTCCACCTTCAAGGCCGCCACCGACTGGTTTCGGGGCCACTTCGCCGGCGTCGGCGCCCCTCTGCCGACCGCCCCGCCGCCCGCGCGCCACAACCCCGTGGCCGCGGCGCCCGCACGGCCTGCGCCGGCCGTACCGCCGCGTGGGCGCAGCCGTTGACGCTGGAGCCCCGCGTGGCGCCGTGACGCCGGAAAGCACCGGGCTTCGCGTGAGGGGGTGGAACATAGCAGCCCATCTCCGGTTAGCGAAACCGGGACTTCTCCAGACCCTTGTATCGGCCCCACCGGCATTCCGGCGGGTGCATCTCCCTATCTCCCTCTACCTTCCCAGGGGTTACTTCTCCGTGCGTTCTTCCAGATTCGCTGTCCGCGCCGCTGTCCTCGGGGCGCTGTCCCTGCCGTTCGCCTTCACCGCCCAGGCCCATGCAGCGCCCGCTGCCGCCCCGACCGTCGCGTCCGACTACTGCCACCGGACCGGCCCGTGGGTGATCGACGCGAGCGCGGTCACCATCCGCTCCAGGGCCACCAGCAACTCCACCGCCGTCGGCAGCCTGTACCGGGGCCACAAGTTCACCGTCCACAAGTCGAGCGGGGGCTGGCGCTACATCACCGACCGGACGACGGGCGTTACCGGCTGGGTCTCGGGCACTTACGTCTACAACGAGGTCTACGTCTGTCTGGACTAATTCCCCATCCCTAGCGGCCGGATCTGCCACTCAAAGCATTATCGAGGGGCAGGCCGGGCCCCTTTTCCTCGTCGGAATACTCACTGTGAGGAGCTGGCCGTGCCCGACGACGTCGACGATGTGATGGGCGTCATCGCCCAGCAGATCGAGACCCGATTCCACATGAGCCTGCCCGAGTTGCGCCGGGCCGCGACGGCTGCCCCGCACGCCAACCAGCAGGCGACCGAAGTCGTGCACTGGTTCGGTCTGCTGGCGGAGTCCCAGACGGCGCTGGAGCGAGCCGAGGACGACCTCGTCGCGGTCCTCATCCAGGATCCGGTACCGCTTGACGATCCGGCGATGGAATCTGCCCACCGGGTGAATGCGGCCGTCACGGTCCGGGACGGCCGCGCCCTGGTCGTGCGGCACCTCCCGGACTCCGCCGGGCACGGATCCGGCCTCCGGCGCAGCGCCGCCCTGGCCGCCGGCCGGGGGCCGGCGCTGCAGACCAGCCCGCCGACCCGTCCGTCGGCCCCGGCGGTCCCGGTCCGGGGAGGAAGGCGATGAGCGTGATCACCAAGCCCAGCAGCCAGGACCGCCGGCTGGAGGATGCCTTCGGTTCCGTCATCGGTGTGCTGTACGAAAGGGCGCTCACCGATGAGGCGCCGGCGGCGCTGCGGCGCGCCATGGAGCTGCGCAGCTTCCTCGCCCTTGCCGAGGAACAGGTCGCCCGGGTTCGCGACCGCGTCCACCAGGCCACCGGCCCCGACCGGGACATGGATGAGCTGTCGGCGGAGGAGTTGCGGATGGACGCTCAGTGGTTGGAGGCGGCGCTGGACGCCCGCGATGGCTACCGCGTCGCCCTGGACGAACTCCTGCGCACCATGCCCTCATCGCTCCCCGCCCGGCCGCGGCCCGTGCAGTTGGTCCAGCCGAAGGCCACCACCGCTCTTCCGCCGGCCGCCCCGGCACCTGGCCGTGCGGGGGCGGCGGCAACCCGGCGTCGGTGAAAGACAGCTGCTTGCCCCACATCACGTCCCAGGCCGTCGCCGACCGCATCGAAGCGCTCTACGGGCAGCCGCTGGCCGTCCTCGAAGCCCACGCCGCCGCCACGGCGCACGAGAGCATGCTGGCCGCCCTCCTCGGCAGCCATACCGACCTCGCCCTCGCTGAGCGGAACATCGCCTTCCAGCTCGAACGGCTACGACAACTCACCGAGGCGGACCGCGAGATCGGCCACTTCGACGCCGGCCACATCCTCGACTGCGCCCGCCGTATCACCGAATCCGTCGCCGTCCGCGACGCCCACTCCAAGAGCATCAACGCGGTCCTCGCGAGCCTGCGCCGCCTGCCTGCTGCGGACACCACGGTTCCGACGGCGGCCCCGCCGGCAGTACCGGCACCTGCCGCCGCCCGCGCCCGCTGACCGCCCCGCCCCCTTTCCTTCAGGAGTCCCTCCTTTGGCCACCACCGGTCTGCCTCCCACCACGCACACCGACCTCTCGCGCGTCACCGAGACGCTGGAGATGATCGCCCCGCGCTGGAGCGCCTGGGTGCTGATGACGCTCGCCGAACGGCCCCTGCGGTACGCGGAGATCAAGCCGAAGCTGCCGTGGCTCGCCGACGGCCAGCTCCACCCCCGCCTGCGCAAGCTCACCGAGGCCGGCCTGGTCGAGCGCACCGCATACGCCCCCCGGCACGTCACCTACGGCCTCACCCGCCGCGGTGCCGAGCTGATGCCCGTCCTGGCCGTGATCGCCACCTGGGGCAACACGCACCTGGAGAAGGACCTGGTGCCCAACGCCAAGACCGGCGAACTGGAACCGGAGCGCATCGCGGCGGCCGACACCGTCGAAGACTCTCTCGTCCTGATCACCCCTCGCCACGCCACCCCGCTGCTGTGGACGCTGAAGGCCCGCGGTTCCGCCAGCGCCAAGTCCCTGGCCGCCGACGCGATGCCGGGCTACAACCTGAGCACCGTCTACCCGCCGCTGCGCCAGCTCATCGACGACGGCCTCGTCGACGTCACCGACGCGTCGGTCTTCCGGCTCTCCGCCACCGGCCAGGCCCTGGCCCCGGTTTACAGCGCCTTGTCCGCGTGGGCAGCCGGACGCCAGGTGGCCACCGCCCCCGCCCACGTGCTGTGGGGGCCGGCGCTGTCCCCGTCCCAGGGGCGGACGGGAACGTGGGTCACCCACCACGAGCGCCAGCCGGCATCACGGGCGTCCGAGGTTGCCGCGGCGCCTGCGGTGTCGGCGGCCCAGCGGCCGGCGGCTCGGTGGCAGCCTGGCGACCTGTTTTCCCATCAGGTACCCGCGCGCCCGATCGCGGCCCCGCCGGCAGGAGGCCACCGCCGGTGACCACCCCCGTGCTCACGCTCCCGGCCGGTCAGGCGGCCCGTGCCCTCACTGTGCTCTCCCATCCGGGGCTGATCCGGCTGGTCACCGAGATCGACGACAACGGCCCCGTCCACCGCCGCCTGCTCGGACGGACCTTCTCCGACCTACCGCGCCACCAGGTCCGCTCCGCGCTGGAAATCGCACGCGCCCACCAGCTCTTGCGCACCGGCCACGGCAGCGAACCGTGTTACGCGCTCACCGCCCGTGGCTCCGACCTCGCCGACGTCTACGACACCCTCGCCCGCTGGGCCCGCGCCCAGCAGGCGCCCGCGCCGGCCAGCGACTTCCTCACCCGTGTCCAGCACACCCTCGCACTGCTCCGCCACGGCCTCCTCGTGAGCACCGCGATCGACAGCACCGCCGGTCCGCACCAGGCGCCGCACGCAGTTGAGAGCCCCCTGCTGCCCGACGAGGTGCCGAGCCTGCACCGGCCACGGGAGGTTGTCTCCGCCTGGCTGTCAGCAAACCCCTCCCTCCTCGTCGGCCTCACCCGCCGCTTCTCCGCAGGGGCTCAGGGGGAGAGCGTTCGTTGAGATCTGGCTCCGGGGCACGGCATGCCCGCCGTCCGGTCTCCCGCACCGTGCGCGCCATCTACCTGCCGCGCACCGCCGACGCCGGCGCCTTCGCGATGACCACGTACGGCATCCCGCTGCTCGTGCTGGCCACCACCGACTCCGCGAGCTTGACCGGGTTGGCGTTCGCGCTGGAGTGGATTCCCCGCCTCTCCGCCTTCGCCCTCGCCGGCGCCATGGTGGACCGGTACGGCACCACGCGCGTCCTGCGCTACGCCTCGGTGGCCCGGGCGTTGGTGGTTCTGGCCGCCGCCCTGGTGCTCCCGGCCTGTTCCACCGGGCTCGCGGCGACGGCCACCGTCATGCTGCTGGCCGCTGTGGCGGGTGTGCTTACCGAGTTCAGTTACATCGCGGCCGAGACCGCGGGCGCCGCGGCCAGCCGCGAGGCGGGCGAACGGGCCCACCGCATGCAGACGGTGCTCCTGGGCATCGAGCAGGTCGCCACCCTGGCCGGACCGGCCCTCGCCGGCCTGCTGCTGCAGCACACCGGCGTCGCTGGCATGCTGGTCACGCTCGCCTGCTTCTCCCTGGCCGCCGCCGCGCTCGCCCCTCGCCGACTCCGCCAGCCGGTGGCCGAACCGGCTCCGGTGATGACGGGGTTGCGGACCGGGTGGGAGACCTTGCGGTCGCTGCCGGCCCTGGCCTGGCTGGTGACGGGCATGACCCTGGCGAACCTCGGCGTCGGCCTCATGCAGGCCGCCGCCCCGGTCATCGTGGTCCAGCAGCTCGGCTGCTCCAGCGCCGACGTCGGTCTGATCTGGTCGGCCGCCGCCCTCACTTCCCTCCTCGCCATCGCCGTGTGCCGGACCGCGATCGAGCGGTACGGACTGTGGGCCGTGGGCGCCACCTCTGCCGCGGTGGTCAGCGGCGCCGGCCTGATGGTCGCCACCCTCGCGCACACCTACACCGCCTACTTGATCGTGATCGCCGTCCTCATGGCCGGCGAAGGCGGCATGTCCGTGGTCCTGCGCACTCTGCGCTCCCGCCTCATCCCGCCCGAGACCTTTGGCGCCACCCTCGGCCTGACCATCCTGATCTTCCTGCTGCCCTTCCCCCTCGCCGGCATCCTGGTCGCCCTCACCCCGGCCTCCGCGCTGGGCAGCGTCGTCACCGCCTGCGCCGTACTCCAGGCGCTCGGCCTCACCTTGACCTTTGCCCGGCTGCGCACCCTTCCCGGCCTGCACACCACGAAGGTCCGGCCAGGCGGTGCCCCGCTGTGCAACTGAGCGTGCGCTCCTCCCCGCCGGTCCACGGCCTGACCTCTCTTAGGTGCTTATGTCTGATGACCTCGAGATCGACGGGGACGTCTACGTCTCCCCGCGCTATCTCGCCGGCAGCACGTTCACCGGCGACCCGGCCCTGCGGCCCCTGCTCGCCCTGGGCTGGCGGATGCGGCACGACGAGGACGGCAACGTCTTCGTTGCTGCGCCCTACGGCAAGGTCCGCCTCGGCTACTTCCCCGACGGAGAGGACGACGGGCTGTGGCGGATCTCCGCCTACGACGACGTCTTCGCCCAGCCGCACTGGGGCGTGTGCTTCAACAACAACGTACCCACCGAGTTCGTCACCGCCTTCACTACCGCCCTCGCCCAGGCGTACACCGACGGGCCCGACGCCTACCTCACCAGCTCGGCGCCGCGCAGGACGTCGGCGTTCGACGCCGTGGCGCCCCTGATCACCCACGGCTGGGCACTGCAGCCACCACGCGAGGGCGTCATCAAAGTGAAAAGCGCCGACGGCATGGCCGGCCTGGAGTACGCCATCACCCGGGTCGACCCCGCCCGCGAGCTGACCACGCTCGAAGCCCGCTGGTACCTATGGGGCGGTCCGGGCGCGGCCGGCTGGTACGCCACCGCTTCCACCCATACCCCCGTCCCCCTGGTTACCGCGATCACTACGGCTGTCGGTGACCCGGCCCCGCTTCCGCGCTGGAAGGCCGCGATGCCCCGCGCCCTGCGCGAGGCCGCTCAGCTCACCCCCATCACGCCGCCGCCACCGCCAGCGCCCACTCCGCTCGACGTCCGCCGCACCGCTGCCCGCCGCCGCCCGTCGGCCCTCGGCACGGTCAGCGTCCCCCGCTGGAGCACCACCTCACGACCCGCCACCCCGCCCGCGAGCCACCCCGCCGGCCTCCGCCGCTGACCTCCTTCTTCCTGTCTGCCGGAAGGCTTCAGATCGTGTCCTTGCACGCACACCAGTTCTTCACCGAGCACCTCCAACTCCCCTTCGACGACCACACCGTCGTCGGCAACACCTACTACGCCACCCCCGTCCCCGGCTCCCCGCTGCGCCTGCGCATCGACTTCGCGCGCACCATCTTCGAGGGTCAGTACGACGGCCTGCACCTGCGAGTGATCCACCCCGAGCGGGGGGTGGTCGACACCGCGATCCTCACCTTCGCCGACCACGACACCTTCACCCGACGGGATGCCGCTCGACAGGTCCGCCCTGGCCAGGACGGATACGCACGCATCCGCGACTGGCAGCGCGACGGTGAGCCACCCTGGAAGGGAGCCGACGTCCGCGGATTGCGCCGCGCGCTCGAACAGTACGCACAGGTGTGGTTCCCCGGCGCCGCCACGGCCACCGCCCTGTCCCGCACCCCGCCTCCAGCGCCGGGGGCGTGCCGTGCCAAGCAGCCGGCCGCCCCCTCACCGGTCGCCACGCCACCCGCGCTCCCCGGGCCCAGCCGGGCCCGCTGACCACCCTCACCCTTCCCGGGCGCTCTGCCCCCTCCCTGGAGTTCCTCCGTGCGCACCCCTTCCGCCCGCTGTCTTCCTGCCGCCGTCCTCACTGTTGCCGCCGCTGTCACCGGCACCCTGGCCTGGGCCCCGACCGCCTCCGCCCACGCCACCGAACCCACCCCCACCGCGACGGCCCCCGCGCATACCGCGCCGGACACACCGACCGGAGGCGTCAAGATCACCAAAAAGGACCCGGGCGGAGCCGTCCTCGAAGGCGCGCAGTTCAGCCTCCTCGACACCGTCAACGGCACCAAGGCCCTCCAGGGCAAGACCAACGGCAACGGCGTCCTGCGCTTCGACAACATCGCCCCCGGCGTCTACCGCCTCAAGGAGACCTCCACCGGCAGCGCGCTCCACGAGCTCGTCCCGGACCAGGACGTCATCGTCACCGCCGGCCAGGACACCCCGTTGACGATCATCGACCCGTTCAAGCCCGCCGAGCTGACGGTCAAGAAGACCGACAAGACCACCGGCAAACCCCTGGCCGGCGCCGTCATCAACATCGCGCCCACCGACAAAGGCGACTCCATCACCCTGACCACCGGCAAGGACGGCACAGCCTCGGCCAAGCTCACCGTCACCTCCCGCACCGGCACCGGATACACGGCCACGGAGACCAAGGCCCCCGCCGGCTACCAGCTGGACGCCACACCGGCAAAGATCACCGCGAAGCCCGGCGCACCGGTCACCGTCACCCTCGCCGACTCTCCGAACACGCAGCCGACCAAGCCGCCCACCACCCCGCCGGCCTCACCGGACACCACCACCCCGGGCAAGCCCACACCTGATAAGACGTCGGACAAGCCGGCACCGCACAAGCCCACCACCACCGCCCCCTCCCCGTCCGCCACCGGCACCCCGGCCACCGACGAGACCGCCTCCAGCACCCCCACGGCCACCACGCCCGAAGGCTCCCTCGCCCACACCGGCGCCGACAGCACCCCCTGGCTGCTCGGCGGAGCCGGCCTCCTCATCGTCGCCGGCGCCGGCGCAATCTTCGCGCTGCGCCGACGCCGCACCGACGACCACCCTGCCGAAAGCTGACATCACCTGATCAACCGCTGACACAGCCCCCGGGATCTGCTCAGATCCCGGGGGCTGTCGCATGTCCTTTCTGCACTGCGGTCGGTGCCCCGGAAGACGGTCGGCTGGTGATCGCCGGATCAACCGTCGAGACGGATCGAGCGATGACGGGCTCGCCGCCGGCTGATCAACCCCATCTCCTCCAACCGCACCAGGTGATAGGCCACGGACGACGTACTCGACAGGCCCACCCGCCGACACAGCTCCCGGACCGTTGGTGCCTCACCCCGCTCGGCGATGTGCTCGCGCACGGCGCGCAGTACACGGGCCTGGGCCTGAGAGGCGTTCGTCACCGAGTATCCGGCAGGCCGGCGGCGCGCGTCCGGCGCCGCAGCTCAACCCGAGCCGGCGACGGCCGGTCGGCTTCCCAGAACGAGTGACCGGCCAGGCGGCAGGAAAGGGTTATCAGGCGCCGCCTCAACCGGGTGGTGCCGGCCGTGGCGGGTCTCAGGGAGAGGGCCTCGTAGGTGCGGACCCATTCGGCATCGAGTTGCACAAGATCATCGGGGAACAGCGTTCGTGGCACTCCAAAAGTAGACCATGTGTTCGATTTTCTCGGCGAACTGATCAATCCGATGTCCGCAGCGTCCTTAGGCCCCTGCCGTCGCCTCGCCGGTGCCGTCCAGAAAGGCGTGCACCGAGCTGACGAATGCGCTGCGGCCCTCGTCATAGCCGGTGCGGGGGCGAAACCAGTAGTCCTCGGCGGACAGGAGGCTCCACGACACGGGATTGCGGGTGACGGCCAGAAGTTGCTGCAGGTCCTCCTCGGTCAGCGTGCCGCTCTCCGCCGGCGCGCCGTCGTCCGCAAGGACGCCGCTCTCCCTGACTAGGTACTCCAGGTGGTCGAGGTCGTCGGGGCGGTCGTCCTCGTCCCGATCGCCCCAGACTTCGAGCATCTCGTGCGCCAACGAAGCGCAACCGTGCGCGTCGTTGCCCCCGCACCGTTCCTCACACCTCTCCGCGTTCCCCGGGCACCACCTTCGCTTCAGGGCGTCCAACGCGGATCGGACAACGGCACGCCTGACCGCGTACCGTTCCATGCGCCCGCACCGTCCCCGGAGTTCCTCCGCGTGCCGGACGACGGCGTCAGGGCCGAGTACCCGCAGTCCCGAACACGCCTGTGTGAGCTCCTGGCTCTTGGTGCGCAGTTCTTCCGCCCGGGAGCGCGGGTCGAACTCCTTCAGCCTCCATACCGTGTCGGCGAACGCGTCCGAAGCGCGTAGAAACGCCTTCCACGCCTCGCACCGTTCTGCATCCAATCGCTGCCGCCGCTCCACGGCGGCCTGCGCGCTCATCGACTCCAGGGCAAGGCGACGCCCGAAGGTGGTCTGCCATCGAGCCACCATGACCGCAGCGAGGGCCGCCACCCCTGAAAAGACCGCCCCCAGCGCCGTGACGGCGGTGTGCACATCCTGTACGTTCACCCGCCCACAGTGCCGTCCGGCGGGCGGATGAACGCGCCCACGACCGCAATGGCACACACCTTGTCGCGCGGCAGCAAGAAGCGTGTCGCTCCATGTTCAGAGCTGATCGCGTTATGGGCCGGGCCCGTCCAGCAAGGCTGATCAGCCTCCTTGTGGCCAGCCCCCGGAGGGAGGGGCAAGGCTGTCGGCCCGGCGCGGCCTAGCAGTTCGCCTCGGGCAGACAGGAAAGATCGCGGAACGTCTGGCCAAGGCTGGCGAGGCATGTCAACGTAGACGCCTTCGTGAAAAACCCGCAGGTCAGAGAGGTGATTGCGCCATGACCGTGGATGTATCCCGCCCCGGATTCTCGACGAGCATTGACGCGCTGCGACTGCGCCAGTGGCGGCTGGGTCCTGGGCGACCGGAACTCGTGACGGACCAATTCGGGTCGGAGGACTTCCACCTGGTCGTAGACGACCGCGCTGATGTTCACATCGGCAGCAAGGACGGCCGCTTCTATCTCGGCCTTTTCCCCGCTGGCCGGCCCGGCAGCGACGGTGAGGGCTGGCACCTTTCCGTCACCGGGACCGCCAAGGCACCCGGCTACCACGTCTCCTTCGACACCGAGACCCCCGCCGAAGTCGTCGCCGCCACCGTGGCCTGCGTCCTGGCCACGTCCCGCCCGCTGTGAAGCCATCGCGCCACCCGCTGGCGCTTCACTTCCCCGTCCGACCCAGAACCCTTCACCGCAGGGAGCATCGAGTTGAACCCGGACACCCCGCAGATGACGGTCGGCGAGCTGATCGACCGCCTGGCCGCGTGCGACCGCTCGGCGACGGTCCGCCTGGCCATCAACCCCTTCTTCCCCATGGCTCATCAGGTCGCCGACGTGATCCAAGCCCCGGATGAGAACGGGCAGCCAATGGTCTTCATCACCGAGGGCGCAGAGGCTGAGCAGCTCGGACACCTCCCGCCCGACGTCGCTGTACGGCTTACCTGGCAGGAACCCGTCGACGCACCGCCGCGAAGGCGGCGCGGCACGATCCGCCCCGTCGACAACGGCCAGTGACCATCCCGACGCTCCGGAGGCGCCCCTGAACCCGCACCCTTCCTTCGACTCCTCCACCCCCGGTTCCGCAGAGCCGGCTTACTGGGTCAGCCCCCGCCACCTCGCGGGAGACGACGGCCACTTGGCCGAGCAGATCGGCAACCACCTCACCAGCGCCGGCTGGAGAAACTGGCCCACCGCCCGCGACACCCTGCTCTACGTCAGCCCGGACGGACTCCGCGGCGCCGAGTGGATCCTGGCCAGTTACCCCTTCGAGCTGGGCGGGTTGCCCGTGGCCTGGCAGATCTCCGCCCGCGCCCACCCCGCCAGCGCCATGACCGTGTGGAACGCCTACTTCACCATCGGCACCCCGCACGAGGCGATAGCGGACTTCCTCCTCGCCCTCGACGCCCGCGCCGAACCCGATGCCGGCTTCGACGAGCCCGGGACGGTCCTGGCCGCGCTGACCACCCAGGGGTGGATCCGCGACGTCGACCGGCCCACCACCACCGCCACGGATCCGGCCTTCACCGCCAGCGTCTCCCTTGAGCCGCTGCCCGACCTCGTCCAGGATGCCGACCCCCGCCCCGACCTGGCCGGCTGGCAGGCATGGGCAGAACCCGTGCTCGGGGAGAGCTACTTGTGGTGCGCCACCTTCACCACCAGCATCCCGCACGACCTGGTCGCCGCCTTCGCCTCCTCCCTCGCCTCACCGGTGCCCGTGGTACGCCGCTCGCTGCCCGAGAACACGGGGGGCCGGCTCATTGTCCTCCCGGCCGGCTGATGCCGATGATCACGGTGCTCAAGCCGCCGTTGCTTCCGCGACGGCGGCTCTCCGCTGCAGTGCCCGTGTAGAAATGACGCCCCTGCCCGCTATCGGGCAGGGGCGTCTGCGTGGGCGGACGTCAGTGACCGGTCTGGGCCTTCTTGAGTGCCTTGTCTAGGTGGGTGTCGACCAGGCCGGGGGAGCCGGAGATGACCACGACGGTGGTGCCGGTGCGGATGGCCGTCTGCTTCACCATGGTGGCGCGGCCGTCGACGGTGAAGGTGAAAATCTGGCTCCACTGCTCGTCGCCCACCTTCGGGGCGGGCGCCTTCTGCGTGGTCATGGCGATCGGGGCGTTGCCCACCACGACCTGGTAGGTGGGGCAGGAGGTCATGGCGTCGAAGATCTGCCGCGTCCGGTGCGACGCTTTGGCCTCGGTGTCGCTGTAGAGCTCCTCGGAGAGTTCCGAGTCGCTGCTGCCGTTGTAGGTGAAGGACGCCTTCGCCTTGTTGGGGAAGTTCATGGAGCCGCCGGCCGCCGCGTCGCCGCCCAGCTTTTCCAGGGCCGGGCAGCCGGTGACGGTGACGTCGTCGTGGTCGGAGGTGTCCTCCGGCTTACGGGTGTAGCCGGGGCCCAGGTCGCTCTCGTCCAGCAGACGCTCGCGCAGGGCGGCGGAAGCCAGCGGCGGGGCCGCGGCCGGCCTGGCGTTCGCACCGTCGTGCGCTCGGGCGGCGGACGAGGATGACGACGCCGCGGGGGCGGCGGGTGAGGGGTGGCTGCTGGAGCAGCCCGGCAGCGTCAGAAGGGTGAGGCCGGTCAGGCCGAGGACGGTGGCGGCGTGGCGAAGGCGCATGTGAGGACCCCCGAGGGTGGTGCGGAAGGGCTGGCTGCGGGCCGGACCGCAGTAGGGCCGGCGAACGGACGAGGTGGGGGTCAGTGGCCGAGATGCTTGAGGCCGTCTTCGAGGGTGGGGTGCCACCGGTCCATCGGGCCGGAATGGCGGTTGTACCAGGCGGCGTCGAGCCGGGGCTCGAACGTTTCGTGGCCGGCGCGGCAGCGCAGCCACACCTCGTCGCGGACGCTCAGCAGCACCCAGTCCCGGTAGGCGCCGCACTGCGGGCAGGAGCGGACCTCGCCGTCGATGACGAGCGGCTTGTCGAAGGGCATCATCATCCCGGCGATCTCCTCCCGGGACGGCATACGCAGGTCCGGCGGCAGGAAGTCGTCGACCTCCACGGCCGGAGCGCCGGCCGGGCCGGACGCCGCTGCCGGCGCGGGGGCCTCGGAGAAAGGCGACCCCGGGCGCGCCTGGAGCCACTGCGCCGTCTCCTGCTGGATATCCCGCAGTTCCTGTATGGCGCGCTTGCGACCGAACATCTCTATCTCCCTCACGTCGTCCTCGTGGGCCGCACAGAGCGTGCCTCACCCCTTTGACCTGCTGCAACTCACGAATGCCATAACTCACCTGCGCCCGCGGCGCCGGTCGGTACGAGCTCCGGCGGGGCGAGCGGCGTGGGATGCCGGCTGCTTCGGGGTGTTCTGGCCGACCGAGGGTGTCGCGGAGGGGTCGGCGGGCAGGTCGGCCATGCGGCGCAGCCGCCACACCAGCACGTCGCTGATGGATTCGGCGGTGGTCAGCTCCCGGCGGGCGGCGGCTTCGGTGAGCAGGGTGGCGGGGTCGTGGCCGGCGGCTTCGGCGTCGGCCAGTGTGGCGGCCAGGGCGTACCAGCCGGTCTCGGCGAGGACCTGCTCGGCGAGGTGGGGCAGGGCCGTTCGGAGCGTGGCCGCGTGCCGCCGCTGAAGGGGCTGGGAGAGGTGGCGGCCCCGCTGGTGGAGGGCTGCCATGGGGGGCCCGGCGGCTGCTCGGTAGGCGGCGCGCAGGTGCTCGGCGGCCTGGCGGGCAGCGGCGGCCTGCTGGGTGTGCTGCTTCTTGCCGTGCCAGTGTGCGGCGGCTGCGACGAGGAAGAAGGCCATGTCGATCAGCATCGCGGTGGTGGCCCCGTCTTCCCCGCGGCCGAGCGCCGGCCGGCTGTAGACCAGGTCGCGGGCTGCCTGCCGCAGGGCACGGTCGTGGCCGCGCTCGGCCCGGACGTGCGAGCGGGAGGCGCGTTCGAAGGCGAAGGCGGCCTCGCGCAGTTGGACGCGGGTGTGGGCGGCGGAGGTCTTGGCGAGCGCGTCCAGGACCTCGCCGGCCGCCGCGATCTGAGCGGCGACCGAGGCGTCGTCACCGCGGTCGATGATCAGCATGGCCCGCCAGGCGGCGGTGGTGGCACGGCGGCGCGCGTCGGCGGGGCCGGCCGCGCCCGTACGAGGTTCCCGGCCCGGCGCGGCACCGGTGGCCTGGTCGGGGTCGGCGGACCAGCGTTCGCGGATGCGGGGGAGCGAGAGGTCCGGGGCGAGCTTGGTCCCCGAGTAGAAGACGGGTTCGCCGTCCTTGTTGCGGTCATCCGGCAGCGCGACGGTGTAGCCGAGCACGTCGCCGGAGGGCGCGATGCGGCGCCGGACGAGCACGCCGGCGGCGCCCAGCCGGTCGAAGAACTCCCTCTCGCCCCTGGCGCCGGCAACGGCGCGGCGGACCGCCTCCCGCAGCTCCTCGCGCGCGGTGCGCTCGCGCTGCTGCCGTTCGGCCTTGTGGCGTTCGGCGCTGGTGGGCCGTTGGGCGGCGGTCCCGTCCCCGGTGTTGAGGCGCTTGAGCCCGTAGTCGGCCTCGACCAGGCGGGCTTCGGCCTGGGCGCGGCCCGCATCGTTCTGGAGGCGGGGCCGGCGGCCGTCCTCGCGGACGAGGGTGGCGATGATGTGGATGTGATCGTCGGCGTGGCGGACCGCCGCCCACCGGCATCCGGCGTCGTCGCCGTCGGGGGCGATGCCGGTGGCGGCGACCATGCGCCGGGCGATCTCGCCCCACTGCTCGTCGGAGAGGACCGGGTCCTCCGGGGCGGCGCGCACGGACAGGTGCCACACGTGCTTGGCCGGCCGCCGGCTCCTGGTCAGGGCATCGACCGGCTGGTCGAGGAGCCGTTGGAGGTCCGCATACGTGGCCTGGGGGTCGCGGCCGGGGTCCGGGGCGAGGCTGTCCCAGGCCGCCACGAGGTGCGGGTCGATGTGTTCCTCGTGGCTGCCAGGCCCGTAGAGGTAGTAGAGCAGGCCGAGGGTGCGGGTGCCGCGCTTGTGGATTCGGGGGATCATGCGGCGTGGCTCTGGTCGTCCACGACGTGCTGGGTGAAGGTCTCCACGCGCTTGGCGGCGCGGTGGACGGCGTCGAGGACCGTGCGGGTGTGCGGGACGTCGGCTCCGGAGTTGGTGGCCTTGGCGACCTGGTTGAGGTTGTTGCCGATCTGGCCGAGGTGCCGGCGCAGGGCGAACAGCTCGCCGACCACTTCGCGTTCGGTGGCGATCTCGGCGGCGGTGCGGTCGAGGTCGCGGGCGGCTTTGAGCGCGGCGTGGGCGAGGAAGCTCGCCACGCTCATGCGGCAGGCGGACGCGGCGCGCAGCAGGAGTTGGTACTCGTCGTCGTTCATACGGCAACTGGGCTGGCGCATGCGCTTGTTCTCGTCACGCAGGCGCTCACGCTGGCGCACGGGCGGCTGCTGGGGCGCGGCGTGCGCGCAGCGCGCGGTGTGACAGGAGTGCTGCTGTTCCCCTTCCGGATGCGGTTCGCCCTCGGCCGCATCCCGGTGGACCGGCGCCCCCCGGTGCCGGTCCACCCCCTCCGCTCCGGGGTCGGGGGACGCAAGAGCATTGCTCCCGCCGGGAGCAATGCTCTTGCGATAACTTGCTCGCATCCAGGTCGAGTTGGACTTCGACTCACCCGGTGCGGGGGTGGCGGGCGTCTTCGGGATCGTCATCGGATACGGGTCCTGGTCGTGCGGATACGGTGCTGGATGCCGACGCTGAGGGCGACCACCGAGGCCGGCCCGCCCGCGCTGGCCTCGGCGTTGCCCACCTCGGTCGTGCGCGGGTATCGAGAGTGGATGCGAGCGGTCCTTTCGTCACGGGCAGGGGCCCGGCCATGTGCCGGGCCCGGGACCAAGCAGGTCACGAGTAGACGGTTGACCTGCGTCTTTGCAGGCTCAGCCGCATTGCAGACAGCGGTCGACATGTCGGCTGAGGGCCCGGGCCATGCTCCGCTTGACCGTGAACGCGTTTTTCGCGCTCGTCTTCGCCGGCGCGGTCCCCGGGTTCCGCTCGGCGTA
Source organism: Streptomyces sp. NPDC021100 (assembly GCF_044333095.1). Lineage (NCBI taxonomy): Bacteria > Bacillati > Actinomycetota > Actinomycetes > Kitasatosporales > Streptomycetaceae > Streptomyces > Streptomyces sp. NPDC021100. The sequence goes on along the minus strand of NZ_JBIRQH010000035.1, from coordinate 27,281 downwards.
ACTGCACAGGAACAGGATGTCCTGCTCGTAACCGGCCTTGATCCGGGCGAAACGCTCACAGGTCTTCATCGGGCACTGCTCCTCGTCGTCGTGGTGGTGCCGGCCGCCTCGTTGCGCAGGCGCTGCAGGACGGGCGTGAGCCGGTCGTTGCGGATGGCGATGTTCTGGGCGCGCATGATCTGCCGCAGCTGGACGCGGGTGACCTCGCTGTTGCCGTCCCGCTTCAGGGCGGCGGGGATGTGGGGGCGCAGGCGCTGGACGATCTCGTCCTCCGTCAGCTGCGGCGACCGCTTGCCCGCGCTGCTGCGGGACCGGTCCCCGGTCCCCGTCGCCGAGGTGTCACCGGTGGCCTGCGTCCCCGATGCCTTGTCGGGGACCGAGTCGATCTGGTCCCCGCCCTGGCTCGCGGGGACCGGTCGGGGACGGTCCCCGGTGCGCTCGGTCCCGGAGGAAAGGGTCTGCCCGGTGCCGGGGACCGCGCCGCCCGGGTCCCCCAGGGGTTCGTGGGGACCGCTGGACTTGGTCCCCGGTTTCCCGGCGGACTCACCACCGCAGGCGGGACCCGTTGCGGTCCGGTCCCCGACGGCGGCGACCGATACGCCGTGGCTCCCGTCCCCCGCGGAGACCGCAGTTCCGTCCCCGACCGCGTCCGGGACGGCGTCGCTCCTCGGTCCCCGGTCGCTGGGGGCCGGATGCTGACGTGGCGTTGTCCGGTCCCCGTCAGCAGGGTGCGTCGCGGGGACGGCGGGACGGTCCCGGTCCTCGGCCGCGCTCGGGACGGCGCTGTCGGAACGCGGTCCCGCTGGCATTCCGGCGGGACCGTCCCCCAGCGCGCCCCGGTCGGTGCGGGGACCGCCGGCAGAGTCGGGGACCAGGTGGAGGCGGTGGGGACGGTGGTCCCCGTCGGCGGCCTGCTCGGGGACGAGGGCTGGCCGTTCTTCGTCCCTGTCCGTTGCCGCGTTCCCGGCCGGGGTGGGCTGGGGGTGGTGGCGGGTGATGAGGATGTACAGGTGGACCGCGCCGGCCAGGGCGAGCGGGGCGAGCGTCGAGAGGATGGCCACCACGGTGTCGCCCAGGCGCAGACCGCCGTGCTCGGTCTGCTGGTTGAGGCGGACGGCGTGCAGGGCGTTGGCCCAGATGCTCGCCGCGGTGGCGGTGCCGAAGAGTGTCCACACGTAGGCGCGGGCGTGCCAGGGCGCGGTGCGGGTGAGGATCAGGGCGCGGACGCCGTAGGCGATGAAGCCGTCGATCACGAGCGGGAAGAGGTATGTCAAGAATCCGCGGACGTGGATGGCGACGGCCATCTGCTGCAGGGCGTCGTAGCTCAGGGCGCAGCCGGCCGAGCCGAGGGCGACGATGGCCAGGCGGTCCCAGGCGCCGACGGGCGCGACCGGCGGGGGAGTGCTGGGGTGGGTCATGCGGCTCTACCTTCTTCCTGGGTCTGCCCCAGCCATTCGTAGGGTTGTGGCACCCAGGGGAGCGGGGTGTGGCTTTCATGCGGCTGCCGTTCGTGGCTTGACAGGCTTGGCCGCCCCGCTCCCCACGACGACTCGGCCGCCGATTGGGAAATGCGAATCTGTCGCTGTGTAGAGCAATGCCGGCGAGGTCGTCCGTGGTACGCACTGCAAGCACGACCCGATGGAGCACAATGAGCCGGATATGGGTGGGGACCGACTGCGGCAAGACCCACCACCACACACTGGTCCTGGACTCCGAGGGCAACACCCTGTTGTCGCGACGGGTGGCCAACGACGAGCCGGAACTCCTTCAGTTGCTCGGGGACGCCCTGGACCTCGCCGACGGTGCTCCGGTGACGTGGGCCCTGGACATGGCCGGAGGTGAACCTGGCCTGCTGATCGCCCTTCTGGTCAACCACGGCCAGGAGCTCGTCTACATCCCCGGCCTTGCGGTCAACCGGGCGACCGACAGCTACCGCGGCCAGGGCAAGACCGACGCCCGCGACGCCAGAGTGATCGCCGATCAGGCCCGGATGCGACGAGATTTGCAACCGATCAAGCCTGGTGACGAGGAGACCGTCGAACTGCGGCTGCTGACCGAGCGCCGCGTCGACCTGGTCACCGACCGCACGCGGACGACCAACCGGCTCAAGGCCCTGCTGACCAGCATGTTCCCCGCCCTCGAACGCGCTCTCAGCATCGACAACACCGGACCGCTGATCCTGCTGACCGGCTACCAGACACCGGCCGCCATCCGCCGCGCGGGCACCAGCCGGCTGACCACCTGGCTGCGTAACCGCAAGGTCCGAGGCGCCCAAGCCCTCGCCGCCGCAGCGGTCGAAGCCGCCGAACGCCAGCACACCGCGGTCACGGGCGAGAAGGCCATCGCGAAGATGGTTCACACCCTGGCGAAGGAGGTGATGGCCCTCAACGAGAAGATCGCCGAGACCGACAAGCTCATCGAGGGCCGGTTTCGCGAACACAAACTCGCCGAAGTGATCGAATCCGTGCCCGGCATCGGCACCGTCCTCGGTGCCGAGTTCCTCGCCGCGGTCGGCAGCAGTCTTGACGCCTTCCCGACCCCAGACCGGCTCGCGGCGTTCGCCGGCCTCGCCCCCGCCCCACGGGACTCCGGCAAGGTCAGCGGCAACCTGCACCGCCCTCAGCGCTACCACCGGCGCCTTCAACGGGTCTTCTACACCTCCGCGCTCATCAGCATCCAGCGCGACCCGAACTCCCGCACGTTCTACGACCGCAAACGCGCCGAGGGGAAACGGCACGTTCAGGCCGTCCTCGCCCTCGCACGCCGACGCGTCAACGTCATTTGGGCCCTTATCCGTGACCGACGGTGCTACCACGTCACACCTCCCGTCACTCATGCCGCTTGACTTCCGGATTGGGAAGCCTTTCCGAGCGCGGCGATCAGGGCATGGGTGTGCACCTGGCGGGTGACGGGTGAGGAGGCGGGCTCGTCCTCGTCCTCGTCGTCGCGGCTCTGGTCGGGGGCGGTGGTCGGTTCGTCCTGGCTGTCGTAGAGGTCCCAGTAGCGGTCGCGGTCGGCGACGGCGTGGGCGGCTTCGCGCATCAGGTCGCGGGCGTAGTCGAGGTCGAGCTGGAGGGTGTGGGCCAGGCGTTCGGGCGTCCAGCCGCGGACGTAGGCGTGGCGGGTGACGGCGGCGCGTTCGGCGTCGCTGAGGTGGACGTCGCGGCCGGCGAAGGCGGCGCGAACCCGGGCGTAGTCCAGCCGCGCGTTGACCTTCGCGTGCCAGGGCCGGCGCTCGGCCTCGGTCAGGCCGCCCCAGATCCCGTCCTTGATCGCGTTGTCCAGGGCGTGGGTGAAGCACTCGCGCTTGACCGGGCACCGGCCGCAGAGGGACTTGGCCTCGGCGATGGCCTGGTGATCCCGCGGCTTGGGGAAGAAGATCTCGTCCGCGTCCTCGGGCGTCATGCCGTGGCACAGGCCGCGCACGTGCCAGCTGTGGTCGGCGATGCCGCGCAGCGGCGTGGGCGGGGCGTCGTCGGTGGTGATGTAGCGCAAGGTGGTCTCCGGGGTACGCCTCACGGCCGGCGGGCGGGTGGTGATCGCGCGCGACCGGGCGGGTGAGGCGGGGCAGGGGGCCGGGCGGGAGGGCGGTGCCGTCCGCGCCGGGAGGGGGCAGGCGGGGTCAGGTGGGCTGGAAGCGGCGGTCCGGGCCGGTGAACTCGATCGGCACGCACATGCCGGACAGGCGGCTCAGGACGCGGTCGCCGACCTTGTCGCGCAGCACCGGCTGGCGCGGGTCCATCGCCTGGAGGCGGACCGGGGGCAGGTTGCTGGTGATGATCGTCGGCAGGTGGTTCTGCGCCCGCCAGTTCAGCAGCCGGAAGTTGATTTCCTCGGTCCACTCCGAGCCCTTGGCGGCTCCGAGGTCGTCCAGGAGCAGCAGCGGCACGCGGACGATCCGGCGCAGCAGGTACTCGGGGTCCACCCCGGCGCGGGGCCGCATCTCGGCATACAGGTCGGCGGCCGTGGTCGCGTGCCACCGCACGCCGCACCCCGCGGCGGTCAGGGCCCGGATCGCACCGAACCCCTCGTGGGTCTTGCCCACGCCGGTGGTGCCCCACAGCAGCAGCGACCGGCCGTGGGCGACCTGCCGGCGGCCCGTGCTGCCGAAGTGCGGGTGCAGGTCGCCGGCGTGCGGGGCGACGGCGCTCTCGGCGATGGCACGCACCCACCGGATCACCTCCGGGTGGGTGGGCATCGCCTCCCGGTAGGCGAGGGGGATGCGGGCCTGCGCCGCCTCCAGGGCGGGGATCGGCTCGGGGGAGTCCGGCACCGGACCAGCGGCGGGTTCGATGCCGCGCTCGGCGAGCGTCGCCTCCAGCCGGGCACGCAGGCGGTCGAAGACGGCGAGCTGCGGGTCGGCGAGTCGGGCGCGCGTCACAGGCGGCCTCCGAACGTGGTCGGCTCGGGCTGGGTCGGGTTGAGGTAGGGGGTGTAGGCCGAGCGGTTGCTGGCCCACGGCCCCGCGCCGGAGGCGGACGACGGCGGAGAGCCGGCGTCCGGCGCGGCGTTCACGACCTCGTTCACCAGGCTCGGCAGGAGGCTGGCGTGCAGGCCCTTGGCCCGCAGGCGGTCCATGGCCACACGGATGTCCTCCGGCGCGAACCGCTCGTCCAGCAAGACGTTGATCTTGCGGCCCAGCAAGCCCAGGAAGTCCTCCGGCGGTCGTCGGCTGCAGCCCCGGACGTACTCGGCCACCAGGTCCTTGGCGGAGACCGATGCGGGGGAGGCGGCGGGCGCGGGCGCCTCGCGCCCCGTAAGGAAAGATCCAGGATCCATGATCCTAGATCCAGACCCGGAGCCCTCCGGGAAGTCTCCGGGAGTGTTCCGGGAGTCCTCCTGGAATGCCGTTTGACCTGCGGTTTCCTTCGCGCCGTCGACTACGGCGTCGGCGTGCCCCGTTTCCGGGGCGGGAACCTCGCGGGGCGCCTCCTCCGAGGGCGCGCCCGGCGTCGATGCCGGCCGGAGCGGCTGGTGGAGGTCTCCCGGAGCGGTTCGGGAGGACTCCCGGAGGTCTCCCGGAACGGTCGCGGGTGCGGCGGTGGGCTTGCTGGAACTGCGGCAGTCCGCCGTCTGGCACCGGCCGCACCGGTGGCTGCTCTGGTGACGGGGGCAGCCCGGCACCCGGGAGGCGGTGGACTTGCTGATCTTCTGGTGCTGATCCCAGGTCACGATGTGCAGCCAGGCCCGCCCGTCACAGCCGGTGTATCGGCAGATCAGGCCGGCGGCGGCCAGCTCTTCCAGATCCCGGGCGACATGCGTGGCCGTGTGCTCCGGGCGCAGCGCCCAGAGCCGGCCGGCGATGACCGCCGCGTTGTCCCGGAACCGTCCCGCATCGTCCGCCTGCGTCAGCAGACCGAAGAAGGTCCGCTCCGCGGTGACACTGACCGAGGCCAGGTCCTCGGACTCGAAAGCCTCCGGCTTGATCGTACGAATCCGGGGCATCAGACGACACCCCCGCCAGGCCGTCCGGGGAGCCGGCGAGATGCCAGCCCCCGCTCGACGCAGGGGGAAGGGAAGCAGGCTGCCGCGCGGGCCGTGTTCTCCGGCCTTTTGCGCAGAGCAGTCGGCATGCGACACTCTCCATCGAAGTGAGCCGCTCCGGTACGCCCCGTGGAAAGGGCCGGTGCGGTGAAGGTGGGTAATTCTCCGACCCTTTGCAGGGGCAGGAGTGCCATAGCGTTCGGCGTCCGGAGTTGCAGCTCTCGGACGCCGTCGCTGTTTTCGGGGGCTATCCCGTCCGGCTGGACCGCGTGCCCCGCATATCGCTCCAATCGTCCTTGTCACCGGGCGAGGAGCCCGGCGGGCGGACGACGAACATATGCGGGGGCCGCCTCAAGATCCAGACTTAGCTAAGAGATCCTCCACAACTCGGCCTGCGGGGGCGGCGCCCTGCCCGTCCGGGGAGAGGGGCGGGAGGTCCGAGCACGGGCATCGGTGAGCCCTTCCCAAGCACCTCGGAGATGATCTTCACCCGTGGACCCCTGTCTGGTGTTGCAACGTCACGCCGAACCGGCTGGTCAGAAGGATTTAAGCCAAGCGCTTCAAGGCCGTCAATCGCATCTGTTTAACCCTTTTGTCCGCACGGGGCGGCCGTGCAGTATCGACTTGTCGACCTGCTGCTGGTGCCCAAGTGGCCTGTACGGCAAGGGGAATGGAGTGTTCCGCATGCCTGTGAGGGGATTCTTGGTGTGTGGTCTAGTCCGGTCGTGGGGGCCTGGGCGAAAAGCGGCAAGGATTTGCCGATTTCTAGCCCGGGCTCGCCTGGGAGGGGGGAGATGTCCGTTTCCGGGCGATCGGCGCCAGTGGATTGTTCAATCCCGAACCGCGCCTTTCCTGACGGCTGCGTGGCGCGTGGTGCCGGTGGCCAAGATCATTTGAATATTGCGTATTGTCTAGGCAGACACGACAGGGCGGGGGCCGGCGATTATGCTGCCCCTTTTTTTCATGCCCGAAATCGGGTCTGCCTCACCACGGCGGCAATACGAGAGCGAGGGCTGATGGTCGCGCAGATGCGATCCGACAGAAGTGACGACGCTGTGGGGAGGGAGGTCCTTGCGGTACGTCCCGACGGAGTCGCCGGTCAGTACATGGGCTTCGGCGCCATGCTGAAACGCTGGCGCAAGGCCGCCGGCATCATCCAGCCGACCGCCGCGCGCGCCCTGGGCATCGGCGTCAGGACCTACCGCAACATCGAGCGGGGCGCCACACCGCGCTTCACCCAGGCCCAGTGCGACTCCCTAGCCGAGGCGTTGGGGCTCGACCGAGAAGAGCGCCACGCCCTGCTCCTTCACAACGTCGGAACGTATCTTCGGGCGCCGGCGGAAGGTCGCCAGGAGGTGCCGTCCGCGCTGAGACTGCTGATGGACGGTCAGATGCCCAGCCCCACCTACCTGTCGGACCGCAACTGGAACATCCTCGCGTACAACCAGGCCATGGCCGAGCTGTGGCCGTGGGTGATGGAGCCGCGGGCCAACCTGATCCGCTGGGCTCTCACGACCGCCGAGGGACGCGCCACCTATCACGACTGGCACAAGCACGCCACGGTCTTCGTGCGGATGCTCCGGTTCGCGCTCTCTACGCACGGCGATGACGCGGATCTCCGGGAACTGATCGAGGACGTCAGAAAGAACCCCGAGGTCGAGCGGATCTGGGAGTCGGACGACGACCTGGTCGAGCACCGTGACGGGCATGTCTTCCTGGCCACCGTGCCCACGCTGGGCTGGAGGACGATCGAGATCGTCAGCCACGTGGCCTATCCCGCGGTCATGCCTGACTGCAAATTCGTCGTCATGACCTGGGTCGAAGCGAAGGCCGAATCGGACAGCAAGCGTGATGCGCTGGGCGGAGTGCGCAACGCCTGGGTCCACGAGACCCACAACACCCCGCGCGAGCGGGACCGGGCCCAGGAGCGGATCGCCGAGGCCGAACGCCGCCGCGCCGCCGACGTCCACACCGCCCGCCTCGTGGTGGACAGCGCGGAGGAGGCCGCGGAGCAAGCCGGCCGCGGAGGCATTCCGCTGCCCGCCCTCAGTCGTCTCGTCGCGGCCGACTGTCGGCTGACCCTCTCGCCGTCCCGCCGCAACGTGGTGTGGGCCGTCGAGGAAGCGCCCGGAGAATGGGGCGTCACGCAGGTCTCTCCCGCCACGGTGATCGCCCGGGTACCGCGGATGATGTCGGCCGAGGCCCGAGCCGAGATGAAGATGCTGACCCGGATCGCCCTGCCGGCTCCCCGCGAAGCCGCCGCGTCCCGAGTCGAGCAGCTCCTCGGCGAACTCGACGAAGAACAGCGCCTCCTCCTCGAAATACAACAGGAGCTGGCTCACCAGGACGCCCTGCCTGGCTGCCAAAGCGCGGGCGCGCAGGTCTGAACCGGGGGGTGGCCTGCTGCCGTCCGGCGTCAGGCCACCCACGAAGTCGGCGTGACCGACCTCCCGCCGCTGTCTGATCTCCTTGCGGAAACGAACCCCCATGAACAGGTACACCTACGCCTGCCCGCTGAGATGGGCTGACGCCGACGCCAACGGACACATCAACAACGCCGTCTTCCTCCGGTACCTGGAGGAAGCCCGCACGAGGATGTTCCGACAAGTGCTGGCCACCGATGAGGACGGCCGCCGCCGGAACGCGTTCGTCGTAGCCCGCTCGGTAGTGGACTACCGAGCCCCCCTGAACTACCGGGACGAGCCCGTCGACGTGCACGTCTGGGTCACCAAGGGCGCAGCGGCAACATTCGAACTAGCCTACGAAATCCGAGACGACGATCGCCTGTACGTCGAGGCGACAACCGCGATCGTCGCTTACGACCTCAACACCGGCCGACCCCGCCGCCTCTCCGAGGACGAACGCGCCTTCCTGACGCGATACAGCACGTCCTAGCGCAGCAGTGTCCTGGCCCTCGCGAGGTCCTCGGGGGTGTCGACCGCTATCCCCTCATCCGCGACACCGAGCATGCGAACAGCGTGACCGTGTTCGACGAGCCGGAGCATCTCCACGCCTTCGGCTCGCTCCAGCGGCCCCTGGGGGAGTCGCCGGAACAGGCCGAGGGCTGCTCGGGTGAAGCCATAGAGCCCGAGCTGCCGCAGGTACTTCGGCCGGTCCCCGCGCGGGTAGGGGATCGGCTGCCGGGAGAACATCAGGGCACGGTGCTCCGTGTCGACGACGACCTTGACGACGTTGTGGTCCAGGACGGTGCCCACGTCGTGCAGCTCGGTGTACGCGTTCACCGCCGACGTTCCGGGAGCCAGGTGCTCCATGGCTTCGGACACGGCGTCGATCGCGGCGGGGGAGACGAAAGGCTCGTCCCCCTGGACGTTGATATACGCGTCCGCGGGCAGGTGTTCCGCGCACTCCGCGACGCGGTCCGTGCCGGTGCGGTGTTCCCCGGTGAGTACGCACTCGACGCGCAGCTCGCGGCACGCCTTCTCGATGCGTGCGTCGTCGGTGGCGACCACCACACGGTCGAGGCGCCGGGCCTCCAGGCAGCGCCGGTGGACGTGCCACAGCAGCGGCTTGTCCCCGAGTCGCGCCAAGGGCTTACCCGGGAACCGGGAGGATCCCCAGCGGCAGGGAATGACGGCGATGTGGCGACGGGGCGCGGTGGTACTCGGCGGCATGGGATCACCTGTCGAAGTGGTCGAGCCAGATCCGGGCAATGGCCTGGCGGTCGGTGGTGGGCATGTCGTGGAGCCCGGGTTGCAAGCGGCCCTGGCTGAGGGCCGAGGTGGCGGCGAGGATCTCGGCTTGGACGAGATGGATGTAGGTGCCGACGGCGGCTCCGTGCACGAAGTTGACGGCGCCGCCATCGGCGAGGACGTAGAAGTAGTGGCCGGTAGTCTCGTAGCGCGTCAGGTGCCGGCCGACTGGAGTGCGCTGGTAGAGGCCGCTCAGGCTGCCGAGTTCGAGCTCGTCCTCCGAGGACGTCACCGAGGCGAGGTACGCCCCGTTGCGCAGAGCGGCGAAGTCCCCTTGGCGGAGCGCCAGGTTCCCGGTGGCGCACAGGACGAGGTCCGCGTCTCGGAGCGCCTCGGTCGTCGAGGTGGCCGTCCGGAAGCCCTCGGAGTGCGCCTGCACGCTCCTGACCGGATCGGTGTCGTGCACGGTGACGCGCAGGTCCTGGGCGCGCAAGGTCCGAGCGATGGCCCGGCCGATTTTTCCGAAGCCGATGACGCAGGCGTTCCGGCTGGTCAGGATGTCACCCCGGGCCCGTACTAAGGCGTCGGCCGAGAAGACGATGGACCGGCCCACGAGATGGTCCTCGCAGTCCTTCAGCGGGGATCGGGCCACCGAGACGATCGGACAGGGCAACCGTTCGAGTGCCGCGTACCTCTGATACCCGTTCTCGGTGTCCTCGACGACGCCGAGGACGCGGCCGGAGAACTTCTCCACCAGGGTGTCGAGGCAGGGTGCGAAGTAGCCTCCGATGTCCACGAGGACGACGTTCCGGTCCTCAGCCGTCGCTTCCAGGAACTCCAACGCCCTGGTCGAGTCGGCGAAGAGTTCCCGGCTGAGGTCATGGACGACGAAGGCGCGCCGGACAGCCTCCAGCGTCGGCATGTCGACGGACCTGGGTTTGGGCAGGATGGCCCCGACCGTGGCCGTCGAGGCCATCGCGCGCAGGAACGCCGGCCGCTCGGGGAGCAGGTGCGTGATGACCAGCGTGGTGACGTGGTCACGGGCGGGGAACCGCGTCGTGATCTGCCGGAAGAAGGTATCCAGCCGCGCTTTCTCGGGACTCTCCACTGCAACTCCTCTACATCGTCCGGCTGGTCATGCTGCGTGGCCGTACGCGGTGGACTCGGCGGTCAGTGCCTGCATCTGAGCCCGCATGCCGTTGTGGAGGCCGACCTGGGGCTGCCACCCCAGAACCTCGTGAGCACGTCGCGGGTTGGCGCGGGTGGTGAGGACGTCGCCGCTGCGCGGGTTCTCCTGGCGAACCCGGATCTCGCGCCCGGTGAGGCTCTTCGCGATGTTGATCACTTCGAGCAGGGAGGCGTTCGAACCGCCCCCGACGTTGATCACCTCGTCGGTCGCCGGAGCCCCCGCCGCCGCGATGGTGGCGGCGACCGCGTCGTCGACGTACGTGAAGTCGCGGCGCTGGTGACCGTCGCCGTACAGGCGGAGAGGCCGGCCGGTCAGGGCGGCTTCGAGGGCGCGGTGGGTGAACATGTCCGGGCGCTGGCGGGGGCCGTAGACGGTGAAGTACCGGAGGGCCACGACGCTGGCGGGGCAGCGGGTGTGCCGGGCGTGCGCGAGGCAGAGCTGCTCCTCGGCGAGCTTCGTGACCGCGTACGGAGATGCCGGCTGCAGCCGGTCGGTCTCGACGCTCGCGCCGCCGTCGGTGGGGCCGTAGACGCTGGAGGACGAGGCGACCACGAGCCGGGGGACGCCCATATGGCGGGCCGCGTCCATGACGCGGTGGGTCGCGAGGACGTTGCAGGCGACGTACTCGCTGAACTCCGGTCCCCACGAGGGACGTACACCGGGGACGCCGGCGAGGTGGAAGACGACGTCCGCGTCGACCAGGAGGGGCTCGATCGCGCAGTCGAGCAGGTCGGCGGTGACGTGCAGGTACGTGGGGAGCGGCTGAAGAGCGGCGAGATTGGCCGCGGCCGCCCGGTCGGTGGCAGGGGCGCGTCGGTCGACTCCGACGACGACGGTGCCGGCCTGGACGAGGGCGTGCGCGAGGTGAGAGCCGATGAAGCCGGCGGCGCCGGTGACCACCGCGCGGCGTGGGGCAGCGGTGAGCGTTTGGGGCGCGTGCTGTGTCACGAAGGTCTCCAGGAACGGGAGGGCGGAAGCTCAGGCGAGTCGGGACAGAACAGTGCGGCCGTGGGCGCTGAGGGCGAGGTCGCCCTTCTCGTGTCCGCGAACCAGGGCGGTGACGGCCTCGACCGCGCCGAAGGACTCCAGCAGGCGCTGCTCGCTCTCGTTCAGCCGGGCTCCGTAGCCGGCGAAGAACGCCGTCCGGAGGTGCGGCGCCGCTTGCCACCGGCGAAATTCGAGCCGGGTGAAGTCGCGGACGCGGGCGTCCCTGCGCATGTGCTCGAAGTCGCACACCCAGAAGGAGGCGCCGAGGATCCAGTTCCGCGGTTGGTAGTCGAGGTGGCAAACCGCGCTGTCCATGCGCGTGTTCGCCAGGACGGCCGCACTGTGACTCAGGTGGTCGCGCTCGGCCTCGGAGAGGAGAGCGGCCTGGTCGGCACGGGCGATCCAGTCCCGGAGCCGTTGGGACAGCTCGGTCCCGACGGCGCCGCTGCGGCGGACCGAGGTGGCGTGGTGCAGCTTTCCGAGGACACGGCCGGCCTCGTAGTGGGACCGTTCCTCCTCGGGCGAGCCGGGGGACACGGTGTCGACTCGGACGCCGGGCACGGCGGTCAGCAGCAGGGTGTACGTGGAGTCCCGGCGTCCGACCAGGTCGGGGGCGTGGCCCTTCAGATGGGCTCCCCATGCCTCGTAGGCGTGCAGTTCGTGGAAGTACCGGTCGCGTGCGCTGTGCTGCTTGGCGACGAACTCGTGGCCGTCGGTGTCGGACAGGCGCAGGAGGCGGTGCGGAAGCGACGGGTCGGGAAGGACCCGCACCTCCCCGAGTAGGCTCTGGGCCAGCTCGACACGCGGATCGTCGAACGATGTGATCACGAGGCGGCCTCCCGGTCCAAGGCGATGAGGTGCTCGGTGTCGTTGTGTCGGTCGAGCATCCACCGCCGCTGGCCGAGCCGGTTCAGGTGGTGCTGCCATCGGGTGATGGACCCGTGAGAGACCGTGAAGCCGGCCGGGGAACCGAGTGGAATTCCCAGGAGCAGGGTGTGCGCGGCGATCACTGTCTCGCCGTGCGCGGCGAACAGGATGCGCTCACCCTCGTGCTGTTCGGCGAGTTCCTTAAGGGAGCGGGCGGCCCGTTCCAGGTAGCCGTTCCACGTGTCGGACCCGGCGGCCCAGGGTGTGTCCGGATGGGCGTGCGGTCCGCCGTCGGCGGCGGTTTTGACCTCGGCCCAGGGCCTGCCGTCGGCCGCACCGTGGGCCGGGCCGTCGAGGCGGTCGTCGATGATCAGAGAGATTCGGAGAGCCTGGCTGATGATCTCGCCGGTCTGGCGCAGACGGATGCGCGGGCCGGCGTACAACGCGTCGAACGGCTTGACGTGGTGTTCGGCGGCGAGGCGGACCGTGGTGCGTTTGACCTGGGCGTATCCACGGTCAGTCAGTCCGGTGCAGGTGCTCGGGCCGCCGACCAGGCCGTCGACGTTGCACTGAGCCTCGCCGTGACGGACGAAGACGAGTTCGGTGGTGATCATGTGATTCCTCGGGGACGAGGCCGGGGCGGCTCGCTGAAGCGGTAGCCGTTGCGGCCGGTGTAGGGAGCGGTGAGGACGGCGTGCAGGGCGAGGAAGTCGTCGAGCCGCCGGCGGTCCGTGGTGCCGAGCCGGGGATCGTGGCGTTCGGCGGCCTCGTTGTAGGCGCACAGGGCGGAGTCCAAGGCCGGCGAGGCCAGCGGCCCGTACGTCAGGATCAGCGTCGCGATGAGCTTCGCCAGGTCGTATCCCATCGGCGCCAGCGTGAGGTCGTCGGTGTCGACTGTGCAGACGTCGTCGGCCTCGGTGACGATGAAGTTCCGGAGGTTGCTGTCCTTGTAGAAGGCGGCCGGTCCCTCCGCGGTCTTTTCCAGCAGCGTCAGCATTGCGTGGAGGGCGTCTCGATCCGGCAGGTAGCCCTGCCGCAGCCTTCTGCGAAGGGCGTCCTGGCGGGGAGCGAGGTAACCGTCGAACGAGGTGCCGTCCCGCAAGCGGTACGGCGCGTGCAGAGCGGCCGACCGGAGGTCGGTGGACCAGGCGGCTCCGTGGGCGTCGCCCAAGAGCTTGGCCAAGATCAGCAAATCCTCGGGCTGCGCCGAACGGCCGTCGATCCACTCGTAGGCCAGGCTCGTCGGCCGGATCGCGACCAGCGCCGGCAGCCGCATCGGCCGCGCGTGCTCGGCGAGCCAGACGTGGTGGCGAACGGCCGATGTCGCCCGGCCAGCGGTCTCGTAGTGCTTGACGAATCGGCGGGTGGTCACGGCCGGCCCCCTCGGGGCCGGGCCACGACGAAGGTGACGAGAGAGCTCGTGGTGAACGGCCGATCGGGCAGGAACGTGTGCAAGGCCGCCGCGATCGCACTTGGATTGCCGTACAGGCCGGGGGAGAGGTGGTACTTGGGGCTCGTGGCCAGGTAGTCGGCCAGGTGGTCGTGACCGTCGAAGGTGAAGGCGTGCTCCTCGTCTTCCGCGGCGAGTACGTCGAGCGACGTGGCGGCCAGGCGGGCGAGGTTGCCGCTGTGCGCCGAGGCGTACAGGCTCTCGTGCTGCTCGGCACGCGCGTCGAGGCCGCCGGCAGCGACCAGCTGATCCATCTCCCGGTAACTGTCGAGGCCCTTGGTGACGAGCACGGCCAGGCCATCGGGTGCCAAAACCCGGTCGATGTCCGCGATGACCGCCTGAGGGCGCGGCGAGTGGTACAGGCAGAACGCGGCGACGATGACGTCGCACGACCCAGCGGGTACGGGGAGTTGATGGAAGTCGCCCTGGAGAAAACTCACCGGCAGTCCGGGCACCCGACGGGAGCGTCGGCGGGCCAGCTCAAGCAGGGCCGGCGCGGCGTCGAGGCCGACGACGAGGCTGGGCCGGAGTTCCCGGGCGAGGGTCAGGGTGCTCGTGCCGCGACCGCAGCCCAGGTCCAAGGCCAGCCCGAGACGGCCCGGCCGCTCGTGGTGGTCGCGCACCAGCTCGGCGATCGTGTCCGGTACGGGACGCCCGGAGGTCTTCGCCCGCATCAGGGCGTTGGAGCGGCCGACCAGCCGGGAGGCGTGGCCGTACAGCTCTGGCTGCCGCGCCGGGTCCAGGAAGGGGTTGGTGGCGCTCACTCCGCACCAACCCCTCGCGGCCGGCGGACGCTCAGCGGTGCTCGGCGGCGACCTTCTCCAGCCAGCGACGCGTCTGCCGCCGGTTGGGCAGCAGTACGACGTCGGCACGGCCCGCCGCGAACTCCTCGATCTTGGCCATGACGCGCGGGCGCATCTTGCGGCGGTATGTCGCCACGTACTTGATCACGCCCCGGTGAATGCGGTTGTGCACTCCGTTGCCCTTGTGCCCAGCCCCATGCCGGATCTGTCGGGAGAAGATCCCGTACAGTGCCGCCACGGTCGAGACGTCCATCAGGACCACCGTGTCGCACGCTTCGAGCCGGATCCGCAGCGTCGAGTTGTAGTTTCCGTCGATCACCCACTTCGGCTGTTCGACCAGCTCCCGCTGCCGGGCGGCGAACTTCTCCATGGGCAGCTCGTTCCACTCGTCGTCGTAGAACGCGGCGTCCAAGTGCGTCACCGGGGCGTCGAGAAGCCTGCCGAGCTCGCGAGCCACGTACGACTTGCCGCTGCCTCCGCAGCCGACGATGGCGACCTTCTTCATGGTGCTCCAGCGTAGAGGCGCTCGACCGTCCGGTCGGACCGGTCGAAGGGACACGTTGGGATGGTCCAGGCGTCGTCCCCTGGACGGTCGGCTCGATCACGTCGCCCTCCGGTCGACCGTGTCGGATCCGGTGGCCGTTTCCAGGACGGCTTCCAGCGTGTCGACCTGCCTGCTCAGCCGGAACAGGTCCAGGCGATCCAGACAACTCGCGATCAAGTCCGCGTGCTGCCGCGTGCCGACGATTTCCTGGAGATGAAGGAGCCGCTCGACCACCTCGCCACCGGAGCCGATGATCAGCTCCTCGGGCACGAAACGGTCGGCGCTCCGGATGTCGGCAGGGACGAGCGGGAGGCAGCCGGCGAGTACCGCCTCGAAGATCCGCTGCGTCATCTGCCCGACGGCGGCGTACCGCTCCGGCAGCATGAGCACGGTCGCCAGCGACCGGCCGTACACACCGTCTACGGCCTCGAAGGGGAGCCGCCCGAGGAACCGGACGTGCGGCCAGCGGTTGGTCCTGGGCCACTTCCCCCCGACCACGTGATCGAACTGGGCGGCGGCCGGCGCGAAGAACCGGTCGAAGTGCTCGTCGCGGTCGTACTGGTTGCCGACGTACCCGAGGACCAGGTCTCGCGGGCCCAGAGCGAGCGTGAGTGGATCCGCCTCGGCGAGGAGGCGGTCGTCGACCGGGAAGAGCAGGCGTTGGGCCCCCGCTGTGGGGTGGAGAGCGGCCTCGCAGATGGTGGTCTGACGCAGACGTCGCCACGTGCTGTCGGACGGGAGCCGGCGGTCCTTGTCCCAGATCACGGTCGGTGTCCGCAGCTGCACGGTGTACCGGGCGAGTAGTTCGTTCTGGCGGTGCAGGTCGCAGGTGTGCCCTTCGGTGCCGCAGGGGGTGGTGCTGCGTCCTTCGATCGCCCAGCGCCACTCCAGGAACAACACGTCGATGGCCGGGGTGCCGGCGTGGAAGGCGTAGGCGTTGCCCAGGTTGTCACCGGCTTCGACCAGGTCGCGATTGGTCTGGAGGAAGACGACTTCGTGGCCGCGGCCGAGGAGAGCGTCGATCAGGGGGCGGCGATGGCTGCGGCCTCCGTCGGGGGTGTCGGTGATCCCGTTGCCGAGGAATCCCCAGAAGCTGTATCCGATCTTCACTTGGTGATCCACCGGCCTTCCAGCAGCAGGGCGTCCAGCCCGGAGTCGGCCAGGCATTCCAGGGCCATCTCCGGCGTCCCGCAGATCGGCTTGCCTTTGACGTTCAGCGAGGTGTTGATGAGCACCGGCACCCCGGTGCGGCGGGCGAAGGCGCGCAACACGTCATGGACGAAGGGGTTGTCCGACCGAGTGACGGTCTGCAGTCGTGAGGTGCCGTTGGCGTGCACGATCGCCGGTATGCGCTCGCGAGTCGTGTCGGTCACGCCGGACGCCATCGACATGTAGGGAGCCTCCTGGCCGAGGGTGAAGAACTCGGCGGCGCATTCGGCCGGGACCATGGGGGCGAACGGACGGAACGACTCCCGGAACTTCACGGTGGCGTTCAGCCGCTCGACCACCCCGGGCTCCAAGGGGGAGGCGAGGATCGAGCGGTTCCCGAGGGCGCGGGGACCGGCCTCGGCCCGGCCCTGGAAGAGCCCGACGATCAGGCCCTGGGCGAGCTGTTCGGCGAGGAACTCGTCGGCCTCGATACCCAGCGTCTTCTCCTGGAGCGTGGGCCACGGCGTGAGGTCGAGGGCCTTGGGCCGGTAGCAGGGTCCGAGGTAGCAGGCCCGGGCGACGCCGGACACGGGCCGCCTGCCGCGGTCGCCGGTGTGCACGGCGATGGCGGCCCCGATCGCGGTCCCGGCGTCTCCGGGGGCGGGCGGGACGAAGACCTCATCGAAGATGCCGTCCTCGACGATCCGGCCGATGCCCACGCAGTTCGTGGCGACTCCACCACCGACGCACAGCCGACGCGATCCAGTGATCACCCGCGCCCGACGGGCCAGGTGCAGCATCACCTGCTCGGTACGCTCCTGTAGCGCTGCGGCCAGATCCCGGTGGACGTCGAGGAGCGGCTCGCTGGGGTGGCGCTCCGGGCACGTCTCGGAGATGAAACGGTGAGACGTCCTGGGGTAGCCCGAGATCAGCACGCGGGGCGGGAAGTACGCGGGGTCGACCGCGAACCCCGTGGGTGTGGTGCGCACCGCGCGGGCGAAGAGCCGTCGGAACGGCGCCGGGTCGCCGAGCGCCGCGAGGGCCATGACGGTGCCCTCCTCGTCACCCCGGCGCCAACCGAGATGCTCGGTGACCGCGCCGTACGCGTAACCCAGGGAGGCGGGGTCGTTGATCGCCTCCAGGGTGCGGGCGGACGGATGGAGTGCGTCGTGGCCGCGGGCGATGGTCGTGGTCTGCCGCTCGCCGAGGCTATCGATGATGAGGATCGCTGACTCGTTCCAGCCGGACGCGGCGAAGGCCGCCAGCTGGTGGGCGCGGTGATGCAGGACGGCGGAGACGCGGGCAGAGGGGAACCGCCGGGCGAGGGCGCGAGTCCGCAGCTGGGTGCGCGTCGCCACCTTGAGGAAGCCTCGTGCCCTCGGCAGCGCCCGGCCGCGCGTCGTCGCTGACAGCGCCAGACGCAGGGCGGCCGGGGACTCGACGAGGTAGCGGGCGGGCCGGAAGTTGTAGGCGACGGCGTCGACGTCGGCGGCGGTGAGTCCGGCCTCCTCCAGCAGCCACTCGACGGCGTGGTACGGGTACGCCTTGGTGTGCTTCCGCCGGGAGAGCCGTTCCTCCTCGACGAAGCCGATCAGCTCTCCGTCGACCAGCAGGGCGGCGGAGGAGTCGTGGGTGTAGGAGCACACGCCGAGGATGACCGAGGGGACGTGGTCCATGGTCCTCATCACCGCGCCCCTGCCGTCTCGCGCGTGTCCGAGGGCCGGGCGCGGCGGTTGAGTTCGTCGTACCAGCCGGTCAGCGCCTCGCCCAGCGGCCCGTCGATCTGCGAGGCGACCCGCCGCGCCTGCTCGCGCCGGCCGCCCTTCCACAGGCGGTAGCTACACATCGTCTCGGCCATCGCGTCCCAGCCCTGGTGGCCGGTCTCGTCCCGCGCCTCGACACGGGCGAGGAGGTCGTCGAAGCCCTGCCATGGTGTGGTGAGTTCCGGCATGGCCGTGCCCGCCGTGACCGACAGCTCCTCGGTTCGGCTGATGTGGTCTTCGTAGATGTGCAGCGAGCCCACGTGGTGGTGGTACTCGCCCAGCTCGGCGCCGAGCCAGCCCGCGACCAGCTCGTGCAGGACGGTGTAGAAGAACAGGTCGTACGGCATGCCGATCCACACGTCCTGACCGCGCATCGTGGTCGACATGTGCAGACGGCCGGCGCGCAGGTTGAAGCGGAACCCCAGGGTGCAGGGCACGTCCTTGTGCCCCGCGGCGTCCTGAGCCGGGTCGTAGAGCTGGATCAGCGCCCGGCGGGAGTCGGGGTCCTCCCTCAGGGTTTCGACGACGCGGCTCAGCTGATCGACGGTGCCGGCCCACTTCCGCATCCTCGGCCCGTACGCGCCGCGCAGGACGCCGTTATCCGCGTACTGCCGCAGGCGCGAGTTGTAGTCGAAGATCCACGGGGCGTCCGAGCCGGATAGGTGCCAGACGGTCTCCGCCACCGCGAACGCGGGGTTGATGACGCGCGTCGGCGGCGCGTACAGCAGGCGGGCCCGCGGCTGGGTCAGCCGCATCTGGACGTTGAGGACTTCGCGGGTCGCCATGCCGCGGGGGCTGGCCTTCTTGCCGTTCTTGGCCAGGGCGACCGCGCCGACGAAGAGCTCGGCGACGCTGTCGGCGGTCAGGTGTTTCATCGGGCAGAGGCTCCTTTGTCCTGCGACAGCCCAGAACCGCTGCCGCTGGCATCGTGATGGGTCGGGTGGGAGTGCGTGGCGCAGTCGTCGGCGCGGCGGGTGATGAGGCGGGCGACTCCGGCGGCGCTGTCACCACGCCAACGGCAGACCGCGTCCACCGCTGTCCGGTCGACCGGTGGGCGCGGACCGCGCAGTGCGACGAGCGCCTCGGCGACGCGGTCGGCCGTACCGCACCGCTGCGCGAGCCCGTGGTCGGAGAGGCCGAGCGTGCGCTCGCCAGGCAAGCCGAGTTCGAGCACCGGAACGCCCACGAGCACGGCCTCGATGCCGCACGTCGAGTAGGCGCTCGCAAGGACGTCGGCAGCGGCCAGACAGCCCCGAGCACCGATCCGCGGATCGGCAACCGCCACGAGTTGCCGGCCGTCTCGTTCGAGTAGGGAGCCGAAGACATCGATGCTCTGCGCCGGGTGCGGTGCGATGACGAGCCCCCAGCCGCCGACCTTCCGTAGACCGCCTAGGAGGACGTCGGCTTGGGCCTTGAGCCGGTCGGGCCCGAAGGGCTGGCAGGCCCAGACCGCGATACGGGCAGGGGCTCGCCGTCGCCCGGGGGCCAGCAGGCGCTCCAAGTAGCGCCGCTGGGGCTCGCGGCGGAGTCCGGCGAGCGCGTCGAAGCGGGGCTGGCCCAGCACGTGGACTTCGGCGTCAGGGCGGCGTGCCCACGCCTTCGCCAGCGGGACGTCCCGCTGGCCCATGACGGCGATGTCGCGGCTGTGCAGTGCGGGCCACGCGACCGACTCCGCCGTCCAGGCTCCGTGTTGGACGTGCACCGTGTTGATGCCGTGGCGCTCCGCCACGTGCACGGCCAAAGCCCCCAGCGGACTGGTGTCGTTGCTGACCAGAACGGTGTTCGGCCGGGCGGTGCCGAGCACGCTGTCGAGCCACGACTCCGCTTGGACCACCGTCCGCCACGATGGCTGGGTGCACCCGCCGAGCATCTCCAGGAGCACGGATGCGAGCCGGACCAGCCGCGGAAGGTGAACGGTGTGTTCCTTCACGCGGACGACGCCGCGTTCCAAAGGGCGGAGTTCGGATACGGCACCGGCGAGGTCGAAGAGGCCGACCGGGGGCGGACAGACGGTGATGCCCTCCGCTCCTGGAGCAGAACACCGCTCCGAGGGGTCCGTGGCAAGGTCGAGCAGCAGGCTTGGCCGACCGCTGCGGGCCAGCTCCTCAAGAACCGGCAGCAATGTCTCCGCGTGGCGAGACGACCACGACAGCGCCACCACCTCACCCTCCGGCAGCGCGGACACGGGAGGACTGGGCAGGTCCGGAGCGAGGCGAAGCGGGGGCAACTTGCGGAGCCGCGCGGAACGGAGAGGATTGTGGGGAGCCGGGGCCCCGAGCGCGTAGGCGACGCCGGACCAGGTGACGGTGTACGCCCGCGACTCCCGCGAACTGTCCGGGCGTATCCCGACCAGACCTTCGTACGGTGCCGGGACCAGGGAGCCGGGGGCCGCCGCGAAGGGCTCCCAGCCGCTGAGCGCCACCAACTTCCGGACGAGCTGGGTCACCAGGCGCCGCACCGGCACGTGCTGCACGTACAGCCACCCGGCACCGCCGGACGTCGCCGCGAGCCCTGCACCGTACTGATCAAGCGCTTCCATGACCCGGTTGACGTGCTCGTCCACCTCGGCGCGGTCGAGTGACAGGGCCTCCAAGTCCCTCGTGGAGATCTGGTCGGACCGCATACGCCGGAGCGCACCCTCTCCGACCAGCGCCCATTGGGGCCGCTCGCGGAACTCCCTCCGGACGAGGCCCAGCGCGCTGCGCGAAGCGGTCTTCATGCCGCGCCCCCGTCCAGAAACCTGGCACGGGAGCGGCCCGCGTCGAGGAACGGCAGCAGACCCGTCGGCGACTCGATGACGAAGGGGCCGGGGGCGGTGGGCGTTCCATAGCCCCAGCCGGCGTGGACGTACGAGACACCGGCGCGACGGGCCGTCTCCTGGTCGACTGCCGTGTCGCCGACGTACAGCGCGTCGGCCGGGTCAACGCCGAGGTCGATGAGAGCGAGCAGGATGGGATCCGGTGCCGGCTTGCCCCGCCCCGCACCGTTCGGGGTGCGCACGGTGGCGAACGGGACGCCGAGGCGGGGCAGCAGAGGAGCGGCGCGGGCCAACGGCTTGGACGTGACGATGCCCAGCCGCCACTCGGCGGAGGCGAAGGCGTGTAGAACCTCGGGAATGCCGGCGAAGTCCCTGACGAGGCGCGACGCGGTCGTCGACGCCGTCGAGTAGGTCTCGTGGATCGACGTGGCGTCAACGAGCCCGAGCTGCCCCATGATGTCGGTGAAGGGACGGCCGAGGTGGCGCTCGTACGCCTCGAAGGGGAGATCGAGGGCGTGGGTTTCCTGGACCACGCGCCACGCGTGCCGCATGACCGGACGGGTGTCGACGAGAACGCCGTCCAGATCGAGGAGCAACGCGCGCGGTGTCGAAGCTTGGCGGTTCATCCTTCTCCTCGGAGCGTGAGGTGAAGCCGGGCAGAGGCCGACGAGCATGTGCTCGCAGGAGGAGTGGCGGCCGTCCGCGTCGAACGGGGCCGGATCGTTCGGGAGCGGGGTCGTCATACCGTCGCCCCCACCAGCACCCGGCCTGTCGGAGCACCGCCGGCCGGAAGGGTCTCGGGCCCGCAGCCGGGCCGAAGCCGAACTGCCGGCTGCGTGGGTCTGAACGGTGGCAATCCGACGCTGGCGCGGCGGGCGTCGAGGTCCTCCCGATCCCGGATCGGCGGCGTCTCGACCTCGGCCGGGCCGAGGCGGCGCTGTGTGCCGTAGAGCTGGGGGTCTCCGGCGTTGATGCTGCACCGGTCGTACAGATGGGCCCACTGCTGGACGGTCGCCTCGCCGTGTTCGACAGCCGTGGCCAGGAGGCGCAAGGCCAGTCGCTGGAAGTCCTGGAGGCTGTCGGCGTACAGGGCGAGCTGCCAGGCCGCCTTGGCACCGGCTTCGCTGACGAGTCGACGGCCGGGCCAACCGTGAGCGCTCACCAGGCGCCGCAGCACCTGACCGTTGGCGTGGTCGACGTGCTGGCCCAGGGAGATCTCGGAATCGCTCGCTTGTCCGCGATGGAGCCTGCGGCGATACTCCCGAGCCCTGGTGGACCGGATGATCAGGTCGCGGGCGATGTCCGGCCGCTGCGGTGGCGTTGTCACAGGCACGCTCCGAACTGGAGGACGGACACGAGCCTTCGGGCGGTGCGTACGTTGATGTCGCCCAGGGCGACGGCGGCGGTGCCGTCACACCGCAGACAGTCGGGTTGGAAGAGGAGATCCAAGAATCCGCCGTCGGTTGCCGCTGTGAAGGCGGTACCGAGCCGGCCGAGGACCCGCTGGGCCTCGGCCCACTCGGTCACGTCCCGCTCACGGTGCTCCGGCGGCGCGCCGAGCAGCCGCGCAAGCCGGTCGGCCGTCGGCAGGGTGATCTCGCCGAGACGGATCTTGGCCTGGTGCACGCGCGGTTCCGGCATCTCCAGGAGGTGAGCCCGGAAAGCGGCTCCCAGCTCGTCGGCGGTCCTGAACGCGCGCTTCAGGCTCTTGCGGACGAGCAGGGTGAGGGCGTCCGCGGTTTCAGCCTCGATGAAGTCCAGGCGGATCCGCGGCCGGTCGCCGGCTACCAGGACCGTCGGTCCAATGAGGCCGGCGGTTCCGAGGATCTGCTGCAGTTCGTGAGCCGCTCGCGCGACGTTCTCCCGAACCTGCTGCTGGGGCGTGGGAACGGCAGCGGGCTCTGGATGCCCGGCCGGGCATTCGGTGTCGGTGATTGTGATCAACTAGGGCTCCGGACAGGGATACCTGGACAGTGGACGGGGGAAGTTCGCCCGTCACGGTGGTGTGGTCTGGCGAACGCTCCGACGGAGGACGAGCGCCAGGTACGCGGCAACTGGGTGGAGCATTAGCCGGCCAGGAGGAGACCGGAGCCGAGGCACGCGGTTTCGATGCGGAGGCATACTGGCGTCGTCACGGTGGCGCGGTACGTCTTGTGCCTTCGGGGGCCGCGTACCCACCAAACGGCCTGTCCGGCTGCTGCGGTGGTCGGGCCTTCCGGTGGTCCATCCGTTGTCCCGGTCAGGTCCGCGCCGACGAATGCGCGGCGGCGGCTTCATACCGACCTGCCCTGGAGGAGGCCGGCGCCGAAGTCCGGAAGGGGGGCACCGTCGTCTTCGGCCACCATGTCGAGCAGTTCGAGCACCAAACAGGCAAGTCGGCGGGCGTAGGGATTCGTGGGGACGAAGCCGTGGGCGGACCCCTGTTCGGCAAGGTGGTGAGCGCGGCCCACCTTCCGCACGAGGCCCTTGTCCGGGTGGCCCCTGGCCAGTTCGAGCGCGCGCGTGATGAGCGGCCAGACACAACCCAGAAGACGTCGCACGACGATCTCCAGGTCCTCGACGTCCAGCGGTGCGGCGCCCAGGCCGAGGACCATCTCCAAGTCGTCGTCCACGTCCTCCTTGATGAAGGAGCCCTTCAACGCGCTCAGTACATCCAGTAGGGCTCCGGGGTCGAGGCGGTGCACGGGTTCGACGTTCACCCAGCGGTCGTAGGAGCCGTTTCGCACTGGCAGCGGGGGCAGGACGGAGTTCACGCGACGACCTCCTCGACCTGTGCGCGGAACCTGGCCCAACAGTCCCTGCCGTTGCGCGTCGAGCCGGTGCTCCGGGCGTCGGTCGTTGAGCAGAGCAGGAACATCTCGCGGACGCTGGTCTTCCAACGGTCTGGCCCCAGGACGCCGAAACGCTGGCTGACGTTGTGGCCGACGAAGACGCGTGCGCTGTCGGGCTGGCTTTGCCGGGCGAGACTGCGGTCCTGAGGGTCTGCGTGTTCAGCGAGGTTGGCGCGGAACACCGAGCGGACCGTGTGACGTGCCGATCGTGAGAGAAGTGCCGGGGACGTGGTCACTCGTTCTCCCCGGGGCCGCGGTCGGGGAGCGGCACCGCGCGAGCGAGATCCCAGTAGACCTCGTAGTCGTGTGAAGGCCAGCTGGCCGCGTCCCCGTGGGCGCGCCGGTAGCGGGCGCCGGCGGGGGATTCGGCCGAGCGGTCGTGATCCTGCTCCGGTCGGGGCATCACATGACCGGACACGGCGGTGCCGGGGGAATCAGGCATGAGAAGGCTCCAGCGTGAGCGGTTTTTGGGCACGATGGGATACCGTCGTCGGCACTTCCGGGCGTGGCTTCACCGCGGAGGGCGGAGAAGGGGGGGCGTGCCGTTGAACGCGGGTACGGGCTGGGTCTGTCGGCTGGCACGGATACTGCCGGGCGCCGCCGAGCCCGTGAAAGGAGCGGATGCGTACGGCTTCCCGGTACGCATGAGCGGGCCGAACGAATAGGGAGGCGTGATGCCGCAGCCGCCGAAGGAGCTGAACCCGACCGGTTCGATGAGAGAACGGTTCGGTGCCCACTTACGCCACTGGCGCCGGGTCCGGAGACTGTCTCAGACGCAGCTCGGAACGCTCGTCCACATCAGCGGCAACCAGATCGGCAAGATCGAAAAGGGCGAGCGGCTGTGCCGGCTTCCGCTGGCACGCCTTCTCGACGCCGCCCTGGACACCGGCGGGATCCTGGAGTGGATGTGCCCCGATGTGGAAGCGGAAGCGGACAGCCAACGGCGTGATGCGTACAAAAACGAGGGCGGAGCAGGCCGTGATCGTGTAGGTGTACGGCAAGCGGTCATGCTGTCACTTGACGACGACACGCTGGGCGACAACTGGAGTGACGTGCACCGCCGTTCTCTTTTCACCGCAGGAGGCGTTGCCGCGATAGCGGCTTCTCCGTTCTCCCACCTGCTCGCTCCCACCGAGCCTGCCCAGCTCCCCTCCGTGGTCCGCCTTCAGGACATCGAGCAGATCCTGGACGCCGCGAACGTCGTCTCCGGCTGGGACAACGCCTACGGCGGAGGCGGCATCGTCCGCCAAGTCGCGACGGCTCAGCTGAAATGGGCTTCCGCCCTGCTCGAGTGCCGCTGCCCCGAAAAAATCCGCCCCCAACTCTTCGCGGCTGCGGCGAGATTGGGCATGGTCGTCGGCGCCACCGACTTTGACGCCTACGCCCACGACGACGCGCGCCGCGTGTTCGCCTTCGCCGCCGCTTGCGCCGAGGAGGCGGGGGAGTGGCACCTGCGTGCGAAGGTCTACAGCTTCCGGGCACGGCAGGCCGTCTGGCTCGGTGACGCGGACACCGGGCTCACCCACGCGGAACTGGGCCTCGCGCGTCCCGAGCGGCTCACCGCCACCGAACTCGCCATGCTCCACACCGCCCGCGCCCGCGCCTTCGCGAAACTCGGTGATGTCGAGGCCGCCCTAAGGGCCGTTGGGGAAGCGGACGAGGCATTCTCCCGCCGCGTTCCCGCCGACGATCCGCCCTGGATGACCTACTACGACGAAGCTCAGCACCAGGGTGATACCGGACATGCCCTGTACGATCTCGCCCTCGTCGGCCATCACCAGCCGGCGGCCGTGGATCGCTTCAGTACCGCGGTGCGGCTGCACACCGACGCCTACGTGCGGTCTCGGGCGATGTCCCGAACCAAACTCGCCGCTCTGCACATGGCCGTCGGTGATCCGCGTGAGGCCGTCGGCATGGCGGAACTCGCCCTGGAGGACGTCGGACAGATGCGTTCCCGGCGTGCGGCGGAGGGGCTTCGTGAACTCGCCACCTTCGCGTACCGGCACCGCGCCGTACCGGAGGCCAGGGAACTGCGCGAGCGTATCCAGGAGACGATCGACGCATGAGCGCCGTAGCCGTCTGTTCCCGCCGCCTCCTGGAGATTGCCTGCCACCAAGCAGGCATTCCCTCCGCTGGAGCGGAGCCGATCCGTATCGCGGGGAACGCCATCTGGCGGCTCCCTGGCCGTATCGTCGCCCGCATCGGCCGTCCCGATTGTGAAGCCGTCGCCGACAAGGAACTGGCCGTGGCCCGCTGGCTCGCCGACAGCGGAGTCCGCACCGTGCGACCGGCTGTCATGGACAAGCCTGTCCTCGTCGAGGGTCGACCGGTCACCTTCTGGGAGGAACTCCCGCCCCACCGGCCGGGAACGGCCGGCGATGTCGCCCGGCTCCTCAAGCAGATGCACCGGCTGACCCCACCGTCCTCTCTTCACCTGCCGCCGCTGGCGCCGCTCGCCAAGACGAGGCACCAGATCACCGGCTCCGACATCCTCTCCCCGGGCGACCGGAGCTGGCTCAAGAACCGCGCGGATCAGCTTGCCGAGGAATTCGACCGGCTCCCACCCGGCCTCCCGGCCTGCGCCCTGCATGGCGACGCATGGGACGGCAACGTCGCCGTCGACGCCGACGGCACCGCCTACCTCCTTGACCTTGAGAACGTCTGCTACGGCCCCCCGGAATGGGACCTGGTCTCAACAGCGGTAAAACACTTGACGACCGCCACCGTCACAGCGGCCGAGTACGACGCCTTTCGCCGCGCCTACGGGGTGGATGTGACTTTGTGGTCCGGCTACCCGGTGTTGGCCGGCATCCGTGAACTACGCATGGTCAGCTTCGCACTGCAGATCGCCGACGAGCACGCACACGCGCGTGCCGAGGCCCAGCACCGTGTTGACTGCCTGCGCGGCCGGAAGGGACTACGCCCGTGGACCTGGACAGCAGTGCCCTGATGAGCTTCGCCGAGGTAGTCCCGCCAGTAGTTGATCTTGAGGGCTGGCGGCGAGTACCCGTTGTCCGTTCGGCGCACTGTTGTTGGAGGTCACAACAGGTGTCGCCTGAGCGGGGCCAGCTGTGACCTCGATTGAGTGGGCCCCATGCCCCAGTTCAGTAGTCGGTCGGGCACGCCAATCGCTGCACAACCGGGTTAATAGGGCGCTGTCGGGGCGGATTCTGCCGGCAACGCCGCAAACTTTAGGAAATAGGTATTCTCTCCACCCACCAGATAGATGGGGGCTTGTAGGAAACCTTGTCGAAAACCCAGTGGCCGGGCAGTCGAGCCGGTTGGTCAAACCCGCAGGTCGGGCGGAATGCGAAGCCTGTGCTCGGTGGAGTGAGCGCGTGCTTGCAGTGGGGTGCCGACCGACGAGTGACAGGGTAGCGGATCCTGGGTTGTGAGGTCCTCCCCTCGTGGTCGGAGCGTGGTCGACCAGCCTGTGACCTGGTGTTTTGTCGTGGCGGACTCTGAGAGAGAGCCCGGTCGTCAGGGAAGCGGGAGAGGACCAATTTCCGTTTCGGGTGTTTGAGGAGATCTGCGTAGGTGTCGAGCGTCGCTGAGCGGCGCTGCTGTCACCCCGGTGGCTCGGTATGACGGGGCCGGCGCTCCGGGCTGTCGGCGCCGCGAGGTCTCTAGCAGGGTTCGTTCGAGGCTGCCAGGCGGCAGTGGTGTAGCGCGCTCCGTGGCGGTGCGCTGTGTGCGGTGCGGTGGCCTCGGGCGCCGTCTGGTGCGTGCTTGTCGGCGGGGTGCGCGGTGGCGTGCACTGGTTACGGCCCTTTAGCGGAGAGTGGCGGTCCGGGGCGTTGCCGGGG
>NZ_JBIRQH010000034.1:0-51151 GCF_044333095.1 Streptomyces sp. NPDC021100 | reverse complement strand
CATGTGGATTGGTCGTCGGGTGCGGTGGAGTTGCTGACCGAGTCCCGGGAGTGGCCCGAGCCGCAGGGGCGTCCGCGTCGTGCGGGGGTGTCGTCGTTCGGTATCAGTGGCACCAACGCCCACGTCATCCTCGAACAAGCCCCCGACACCCCCCAAGCGGAGCAGCCCGCCGAGGAATCCGACCCAGTCCCGGCCGTTCCCCTCATCGTCTCCGCGCGTTCCGCCGAAGGCGTCCGGCGGCAGGCGGCCCGGCTGCGCGAGCACCTCCTCGCCCACCCCGGACTGCGTCCGGCCGACGTCGGCCTCTCGCTCGTGACGACACGCAGCGCGTTCCTGCACCGTGCGGCCGTGATCGCAGCCGGGCACGAGGACGCCGTCGAGGGGCTGTCCCGGCTCGCCGACGGGGTACCCGCCGCGCGCACCCTTCCCCCGGCGGTCGCCGGCGGCGGCCGGCTCGCGTTCCTCTTCACCGGCCAGGGGTCCCAGCGGATCGGCATGGGCCGGGAACTGTACGCCACCCACCGGGTGTTCGCCGAGGCGTTCGACGCGGTGTGCGGCCGGATGGAACCGTCGCTGAAGGATGTCGTCTTCGGCGACGACCAGGAGCGGCTCGACCGCACGGAGTTCGCGCAACCCGCCCTGTTCGCCCTGGAGATCGCGCTGTTCCGGCTGCTGGAGTCGTGGGGTGTGCGCCCGGACTTCGTCCTGGGCCACTCCCTGGGCGAGCCGGCCGCCGCCCACGCGGCCGGGATCCTCGATCTGGACGATGCCTGTGCGCTGGTCGCGGCGCGTGCCCGGCTGATGCAGGCCGCGCCGGACGGCGGATCCATGGTGGCCATCGCCGCGAGCGAGGAGGAGGTGCGGCAGTCGCTCCTCGGACTGGAGCGCTTTGTGTCCGTCGCCGCCGTCAACGGTCCCGCCGCCACGGTCGTCTCCGGGGACCGCGACGCCGTCCTGGAGATCGCCGACCAGTGGGCGGCCGAGGGCCGCCGGACCCGGAAACTACGGGTCAGCCACGCCTTCCACTCGCCGCACATGGACGGGATCCTCGAAGAGTTCCGCGACGTCGCGTCCCGGCTCCGACACCGGCCGGCGGAGATTCCGCTGGTGTCCAACCTGACGGGTGCCGTGGCCGGCGCCGTCGACGCCGACCACTGGGTGCGCCACCTGCGCGGAACCGTGCGCTTCCACGACGGTGTGCGCACACTGTCCGGCCTGGGGGTCCGCACCTTCCTCGAACTGGGCCCGGACGGCGTCCTCGCGGCCATGGCCCGGGACTGCCTGTCGGAACCGGCGGGCGGGGCCGCCGCGTCCCCGGAGCGCGCCGTGGTGTCGTCGCCCGTGCTACGCCGGGGGCGGCCGGAGGCCGAGGCGCTGGTCACGGCGGTGACCCAGGCCCATATGGCGGGTGCGGGAGTGGACTGGACCGCCCTGTTCGCAGGGGCCCGTACGGTGGCCCTGCCG
The DNA here is from genome assembly GCF_044333095.1 of Streptomyces sp. NPDC021100. Classification (NCBI taxonomy): domain Bacteria; kingdom Bacillati; phylum Actinomycetota; class Actinomycetes; order Kitasatosporales; family Streptomycetaceae; genus Streptomyces; species Streptomyces sp. NPDC021100. The sequence continues at coordinate 49,687 of NZ_JBIRQH010000034.1, read as the reverse complement.
ACGTATGCCTTCGCGCGCGACCACTACTGGATGCGGGAAGGCGAGAAGCCCCGCACGTCCCGGCAGGAACGAGAGGGGCGGTTCTGGGCGGCCGTCGAGAGCGGTGACGCCGGGGCTCTGGCCGAGCTGCTCGGAGAGCCGGTGGACGGAGAGCGGGGGCTCGGCGACGCGTTGCGCGCCCTGTCCGGCTGGCGGAACCGGACCCTCGCCGCGGACCCCGACGGCACCCTGCGATACCGGGTCGGCTGGCAACCGCTGGCCGACGGGCTCGCGCCCCGGCTCACCGGCACCCGCTTCCTCCTCGTCGTCGCCGAGACCGGACGGCCCGGGACGGAACGGACCGGCGCCCGCCGCGTGGGCGAGGTGAAGGAGGCCCTGCTGGCGCACGGGGCGGAGGTGCGGTCGGTGACGGCGGACGCGAGCCGGCTCGCCGAATCCCTCAAGGCCGCCCTGCCGGACGGGAGCGACGGAACCACCGCCCTGGTCGCGTTCCCCGAGGACGGCGCGTGGGCCGCCGAACTGCTCGCCACGACGGACGAGTTGGGCATCGACGCACCGCTGTGGTGGCTCACCGCGGGGGCCGTCGCCGTGGCGCCCTCGGAACCGGCCCCCGTGCCCGGGGCCGCGCTGCTGTGGGGGCTCGGCCGGGCGGCGGCCCTCGAGCACCCCGGACGCTGGGGCGGATTGGTCGACCTGCCGGCCACCGACGGCGCCCTGGACCGGCGAGCCCGGTCCCGGCTCTGCCGGGTGCTGGCGGGCCAGGCGGCCGGCGAGGACCAGGTGGCCCTGCGGCCGGCCGGGCTCCTCGGCCGCCGGCTGGTACGCGCCGGGGCCCCGGACGGCGAAGGGCCGGAGTGGACGCCCGGTGGCACCGTGCTGGTGACCGGGGGGACCGAGGGGGCCGGGGCCCACGTCGCCCGCCGGCTGGCGGCCGCCGGCGCCCGGCACCTCGTCCTGACCGGTGACGGGTCGGACCCGCACGGGCTGGCCGGGGAACTCGGCGCGTCCGGTGTCCGCGTCACCGTCGCCGCCTGCCGGACCGACGACCGCGAGGCGCTGACCCGGCTGCTGGCGGAGCACCCGCCGGAGGCCATGGTGCACGCGGAGGGGACGAGCCGGGACGGATTCGTCGCGGACCTGGCCGGCGGAGGGTACGCGGACCTCGTCGCCGGGCGGCGGGCCGGGACGCACCTGCTGTTCGAGCTCGCCGAGGGGCTCGACCTCTCCGCGTTCGTCGTCTTCTCGTCCCTCGCCGGGATCCTCGGCGGGGTCGGCCAGGCGGCGCGGGCGGCGACGGACGCCTACGCCGAGGCCCTGGCCGCGGGCCGGGCGGCGCGCGGACTGCCGGTCACCTCGGTGGCCTGGGGGCCGTGGAGCGGCGACCCGTCGGCCGACGCGCTGCGGGAGGCGGGGCTGCGTCCCCTGGAACCGGAGGACGCGCTCGGGCCGCTGCTGCGGACCGCCGGCCAGGACGGGAGGGCGATCCTCGTCGCCGACGTCGACTGGGCGCGGTTCGGCGCGGTGTTCACCGGCGCCCGGCCCAGCGGGCTCGTCGACGCGTTCCTGGCCGAGCCGGGCCCGTCGGCGGACGCCCCGGCCCCCGCGGCGGCGTCGGCGCTCATGGAACTGTCCGGCCCGGAGCGGCACCAGGCGCTCCTGGAGCTGGTGCGCGCCCACACGGCCGTGGTGCTCGGGCATCCGGCACCGGAGGCCGTCGACGTCGGCCAGGGCTTCCTGGAGATGGGGTTCGCCTCGCTCATGGCCATCGAACTCCGCGACCGCCTGACCGCCGCCACGGGCCTGCCCCTCCCCGCGACGGCCGTCTACGACCACCCGACCCCCGAGGCCCTGGCGGCCGGACTCGCGGGGGAACTGGACTCACGGGCCGCCGAGGCGCCGGCCGGGGACTGAGCGAGACCACACCGCGCGAGAAGCGCGAGAAGAAGAAGGGGCCGAGGGCGGTTCGCCGTCCACGGCCCCTTCTTCTCTGTTTCTTCTCTGTTCCTCTCTGTGCGGCGCGACCCCTGGCCTACGTCAGCCTCTGCCGATCAGCTTCAGGAAGTCGTCCAGCCGTTCCCGGTCGGGTTGCTGGGCCTCCCACCGGGCGGCGGCGTCGTCCTGGACCGGGAGCACCCGGGGGAAGAGCGGGCCGCCCATCGGGTCGCCGGGGGCCAGGCCCGTCTCCCAGAGGATGGGCATGACGCCCTTCTGCGGGGCGAAGGTGACGCCGTCGCCGAGCCAGCGGGAGACGAAGGCCCGGCGGCCGTGTTCCGGTGCGGTGCCGGTCGCCCCGTGCAGCGCGGCCGGGTGGAAGATCACGGCGTCGCCGGGGGCCAGGTCCCAGCCGAGCAGGTCGCTCTCGTCCCAGGTCAGCACGTCCCGGGCCGGCTCCTCGGCCGTGACCGCGGCGTCGGCGGCGGTCGTGTCCCCGGCGCCCATGGCCCGGTGCATCAGGCTGGAGGTGACGGGCGCCCGGCGGCGGTCCCAGCGGTGGGAACCACGCACCACGGTGAGGGCGGCGGTCTCCGGCCCGCACGCGTCGAGGGCGATCCACAGGGCGCAGACCTGGTCCCCGCTGATGGGGAAGGACGAGGCGTCCTCGTGGAAGGGCGTCGGCTTCGCCGTGCCCCGGGGCTTGGCGAAGACCTGGTCGTAGAAGGCGGTCACGGTCTCGGAGCCGAAGAGCCGGCGGGCAATCCGCGACGCCGGGGACCGGAAGACGAAGTCGCGGAACGTCTCGTGCGCCTTCCACATGAAGGCGTCGCCGTTGGCCTTGCCCTCCGCGAAGTCGGCGGTCGCCTGGGCCAGCAGAGAGGGGTGGGCGAGGACGTGGTCGACCGCCTCGGAGATCCGGGTCACCCACTCATCGGAGAACAGCCCGGACGCCCGGATGGCGCCGTCCTCGCGGTAGGCGGCCACCTCCTCGTCCGTGAGTTCGCGCAGTGGAGCTTCGGGAGCATGCACGGTCATGGCCACCTCGTCCCATGGAAGACATATTCGAGGCGACGCTACTGTCGGTTCCCACCCCGCCCAACCCCTAATCCGGGGCGGCGGACTAGGGGCGGGCAGGGGTAGAGCGCCGCTTTCCCCGCGGCGTAGCGTCCGGCACGGCAGAGGTGGCGATCGCGGTCACCGCAGACCCAGGCGCGGAGGCGGGGAATTGAGCGACCAATCAGGCGGCGTCCTCGAAGTGGACGTCATCGTTGCCGGTGCCGGCCCCACCGGTTTGCTGCTCGCCAACGAGCTGGCGCTGGCGGGAGTCCGGCCGGCCGTCGTGGAGGTGCTGCCCGAACCCACCGGACAGTCAAGGGCGTTGAACCTGCACCCCCGCACGTCGGAGATCCTGGACATGCGGGGCCTCCTGGCGAGACTTCAGGAGCATCCCATCGAACTCGGCTTCCTGAAGCGGAGTTTCTTCGCGGGCATCCCCGTGGCCCTCGACAACGAGCCGTTCGGGTCCCGCTACCCGCGGCAGATCGGTGTGCTGCAGTCGCGGGTGGAGGCGCTGCTGGAGGAACGGCTGCGCGGGGACCACGGCGTCACCGTGGAGCGCGGCACCGAGCTCACCGGTTTCGTCCAGGACGAGGACGGCGTCCTCGCCACGGTACGCGGACCGGAGGGCGAGAGCCGGCTGCGCGGCCGCTACCTGGTGGGGTGCGACGGTTCACGCAGCCGGGTGCGGAAGCAGCTCGGTCTCGCCTTCGAGGGGACGGACGGCGGCCCGCAGACCCGGGTGGCGGCCGATGTGACGCTGGTGCGCCCGCCCGAGGAGTGGTTCCCCGAGGCGCCCCCGCAGGATCTGCCGGCGGTGGACGGGCGGGACGTGCGGCTGGTGCCGGACGTCGGGCTGACCGGAATGATCACACTGAGCCGGGGCGGCCGGCAGACGCACTTCTCGTTGGTGCCCCTGGAGAACGGCGTGTACCGGCTGATGTTCTCCGATCCCGAGCAGGCGGGCGGCCCGGCGATCCCCCGGGACGCGCCGATCACCGACCAGGAGGTGCGGGACGTCCTGCACGCGGTCGGGGGACCGGCCGCCGAACTGAAGGAACTGCTCTGGGCGTCCCGGTTCGGTGACGCCTGCCGGCAGGTGGACCGCTACCGGGAAGGACGGGTGCTGCTCGCCGGGGACGCGGCCCACATCGTGTTCCCCATCGGCGGTCAGGGCATGAACCTCGGCCTGCAGGACGCCTTCAACCTGGGCTGGAAGCTGGCCGCCGTCGTGCGGGGCCGGGCGCCGGACGCCCTGCTGGACACCTACGGAGCCGAGCGCCACCCGGTGGCCGCGGCGGTCCTCGGATCGGCCCGGGCGCAGTCCACGCTGCTCTCCCGGGAACAGGACATGTCGGCGCTGCGCGACCTGCTGACCGCGCTCGTGGAACAGCCGGAGACCAACCGGTACCTGGCGGGCCTCACTTCGGGGCTGGCCATCCGCTACGGCGGGACCGACGACGGACATCCGCTGGTGGGTGCCCTGATGCCCGACCTCGACCTGCTGGTCGACGGCGAGCCGGTGCGCTTCGCCGGCCTGATGCACTCCGGCCGGGGGCTGCTGCTGGAGCTGGACGGGCGGCGGGAGCTGGCGGGTGCTCTGGGCGGCCGTAAGGACCGGGTCTCGCACGTGGCGGCGGTGCCGGTCGAGGGCCGGGACGGCGGGGACGCGCATGACGTCCGGGCTGTGCTGGTCCGGCCGGACGGCCATGTGTGCTGGGCGGCCGGCGGCGCGGGCCCGGCCGCGGACGACGCCGGGCTGCGGTCCGCGCTGGAGCGCTGGTTCGGCGGTCCGGGCGCGGACGGCTGACCGGAACACCCGGCCGGTGACGACACACTGCCCGGCGGTCCTTCACGGACCGCCGGGCAGTGGCGCGCGGGTGCCTCACTCCGGGACGGCAGTGGGCTCCGGCGCACGGCCGGCTGGTTCCTGCTTTCTGGCGCGGGGGAGGAGCAGGGCCGGCACGATCGTGAGGGCGGTGAAGCCCAGGACCCACCAGAAGGTGGTGTCGAACGCCTTGGTGAGCGCGGCGGGCCCGGGCCGCCCGCCGTCGGTGTGGTGGGCGATCTGGCGCTGGAGGATGACCGCGAGGACCGCGGTGCCGAAGGAGCCGCCCAGCCGCTGGACGACCGAGATGGCGCTGGTGGCCCGGGGGATGGCGGCGGGTTCCAGACCTTGGTAGGCGGCACTCATGATGGGCACCATCGACGCGGCGATGCCGATGCCCCAGATCAGCAGGGAGGCGCTCAGCAGCCAGATGCTGGTGTCGGGCTGGACCTGGGTGTAGGCGAGCGTGCCGCCCACGCCGATGGTGACACCGGCGAGCACGATGGGCCGGGCGCCGATGCGGTCGGTCAGCCTGCCGACGTAGGTGAGCGCGACGATGGTGCCGATCGACTGCGGAGCGAGCAGCAGACCCGCGTCCAACGCGCTCTTGCCGCGCACCTGTTGGTAGTAGAGCGGCATCAGCAGCATGGCGCCGAAGACCGACATGCCGCCCAGGAACATCAGCAGGGTGGCCACGGTGAACGGCCGATGACGGAACAGCCGCAGGTCGATTACGGGGGTGACGCGGGTCCGCAGCGCGTGGGCCGCGAAGGCCACGAGCAGCACCACACCGATCGCCAGGGACAGCACCACCGGGGTGGAGCCGAAGCCCTCGGGCCGACTGGTCTGCGACAGGCCGTAGATGAGTGCCGCGAGGCCGGGTGAGAGCAGGCAGAGCCCCAGGGTGTCGAGCCGGGGGGCGTCCCGCGCCGGGTCGTCCTGGTCGCGCGGGACGCCGCGCCACGCCAGTAGCAGGGCGATGAGGCAGATGGGCACGTTGACGTAGAAGATCCAGCGCCAGCTTATGGTGTCCATGATGGCGCCGCCGACCAACGGGCCCACGATCGGGGCGAGATGGCCGGGGACGGCCACGATGCTCATGATGCGGCCGATCCGCTTGGGGCCGGCGGCGCGGACCAGGATGGTCTGCATCACCGGGGAGATCAGGCCGCCGCCGATGCCCTGCACCACCCGGAAGGCGATCAGGCTGCCGACGGACCAGGCGGCGCCGCACAGCGCCGAGCCGACGAGGAACGCGGCCAGCGAGAAGAGCCACACCCGCCGGGCGCCGAACCGCTCAACGGCCCAGCCGGTGAGCGGGATGACCACGGACAAGGCGAGGAGGTAACCGGTACTTGTCCACTGGATGGTGGAGATGTCGGTGTCGAACTCGCGGGAGAGGCCGTCTATCGCGACGCTGACGATGGTGGCGTCGAGCATCGAGGCGATCGCGCCGATGACGAGGATGACGCCAAGTCTGATGAGTGTGGGGTCCAGCCGGTCGGGTGGGGGGTGCTCGTGCGTGGAGGAGGGAGCTCCGGTGGACGGGCTTGTCATGCGAGTGACTCTACACCGTGTGGTGTAGTTGTTGTATCCTCCTTTCTGTGAAGCCAGGAACAACGGATGGACGGGACGCGGGAGTTCACCCGGTGGGCGGCGGCCCGGCGGGTGACAGGCCGCTGCGTCAGGGGTCCGCGAAGAAGCGCACGGCCATCGCCCGTGCGGCGCTCGAACTCTTCGTACGGGACGGGGTCGCCCGCACCAGCGTGGACGCCGTCGCCGCCCGCGCGGGGGTCTCCAAGCGCACGGTCTACGACTACTACGGCAGCAAGGAACGGCTGTTCCTGTCCGTCCTGGAGGAGACCGAGTCCGCGTACGCCGAGCGGTTCACCGACATGGTGGGCCGCACCCTCGGCGGCGTCACCGACCCCGCCCAACTGGAGCCCGCCCTCGTCGCCTTCGGCCGCGAACTCGGCTCCACCGTCATCCGCTCCGCCGGCCGGGCCGACGCGATACGCCTGGTCATCACCGAGGCGCCGCACTTCCCGGTGCTCCTCGACCGCTGGAGCGCCCCGGGCGTCGAGCAACAACTCCTCGCCGAGCGGCTGGCCGACTTCACCGCACGCGGCCTGCTCGCCGTCCCCGACCCGCTGGAGGCGGCCGCCCACCTGGGCGCGCTGGTGACCAGCAGCGTCAACCACCGTTCCCTGTTCGGGGTCCTGACCGTCGACGACGCGGAGGTGGAACGGATCGTGGACAGCGGCGTACGTGCCTTCCTCCGCGCCTACCGCGTCACCGCACCGGCCGGCTGAGGGGACCGACGATGCCGTTACCGCACCCGACCCGGGCCTCGGAGCCGCACACCCCGTCCGGGGTGTCAGGCGGGCGCCGCACCGCTCGGCTGGAGCCACACCGGCAGATCCGCCCGGCTGCGCACGTCCAGCTTGCGGTAGGCCCGGGTCAGGTGCTGCTCGACGGTGCTGACGGTGATGTAGAGCTTGCGGGCGATCTCCCGGTTGGTGTGGCCCTTGGCGGCGAGCGTGGCCACCCGCCGTTCCGCGTCGCTCAGCGCGGTCGCCCCCGCCGTGTCGGGCGACACCTCCGGCACCTCCTCGGTCAGACTCGCCGACAGCCGTCGCAGCAGCGGCTCCGCCCGGCACTCCGTGGCCGTGTACCAGGCCCGGCGCGCCATCATCCGGGCCCGGTCCGACTCGCCGAGCACATGGTGCGCCTCGCTGAGCTCGGTGAGCGCCTCCGCCAGCTCCAGCCGGTCGCCGTGCTCCTGGAACTCCTCCGCGGCCCGGCGCAGGAGATGGGGACGCCGTCTGAGCTCGCCGCAGGCGGCCAGCGTGCGCAGGCCGATGCCGTGCGTCCGGCCGCGCCGGGCCCCCGGCCGGGCGAACTGCTCCTCGGCCAGCCGCCGGGCCTCCTCCTCGTCCCCGTGCCGCAGCAGGGCCCGGGCGGCGTCGGCCCGCCAGGGGATGAAGCCCGGCAGGTCCATGTCCCAGGCGGTCATGAGCTCACCGCAGGTGGCGAAGTCGCTCAGGGCGGCCCGCAGCCGGTCGGTCGCCAGGTAGTAGCGGCCGCGTGCGTAAAGATAGGCGAGCCCCCAGCGGGTCTCCAGCACCGCCGGCGGCGGCACCCGGGTCAGTACCTCCGCCTCGGCGTACCGGCCCAGCGCGGTGAGGGCCTGGAGCAGGGTGCCCAGGGGAGCGCCGGCGGCCACTCCCCAACTCCGCTCCGACATGGCCGAGAGCGCGGTACGCGCGTGCCCCTCGGCGGCGGTCGCGTCGCCCAGGCGCAGCGCGATGTCGCCTCGTATCGCGTGCAGCGTGGCCTGCCAGGCCGGGGAGCGCCGGGCGGACGCCTCCAGCAGCAGGGCGTCACACCAGGGCGTGGCCTTGTCCAGCCGGTCCGCGTAGATCAGCGCCAGCAGGGCCAGCCGGACCGGTTCGAGGGCGGCGTGCCCCAGGTGGCAGCCCTGCAGGACGTGCTCGGCCGCGGCGAGGGCCTCCGCGTTGCGATCGTTCCGGAGGACGGAGGTGAAGGCGGTGGCCGCGCGCAGCCGCATGTCCATGGAGGGCGCCTCGAAAGGCGGTTCGCGGTCGGGCGGCGGCCAGGCCGGCGCCGGCGTGTGCTGGAGCAGCCCCGGGCAGGACGCGCTCGCCCACAGGCGGAGGGCGTGGAGCTCGTGCACCGCGCGGGGGCTGTCCGCGTCGACCGTCTCGTGCAGTTGCTTCAGGGCGTCGGCGGCCTCGTCGAAGTGGCCGTGCCAGACGAGGGAGACGATGGGAGCCGTCGGGTCGGCGTCCCGCAGCAGCCCGTCGTGGAGAGCCGTCGTGAGTTCGGGAAGTAACCGGGCCGTCGCCGAGGGGTTGAGGCGCCACTCCACGCTGGCGAGCTCGGTGGCGAGCGTGGCGCGCAGCCGGTCGTCCGAGCAGGCGCGGTGGGCGAGCTTGAGCAACTCGACCGCCCGCTCGGTGTCGTCCTCCGACAGGGCCTGGCCGGCCGCCTCGCGGAGCACGGGCACCGCCCACGGGGCTTTGGCCGGACCGGAGGTGACCAGGTGGGCGGCGACGGCCGGGGCCGGTGCCCCGTCGCGGTAGAGCAGCTCGGCGGCCCGGAGGTGCAGCCGGGTCCGGTCGTGCGCGGCGATGTTGTCGAGGACGGCGGCCCGGGCCGCCGGGTGCCGGAAGCGGCCGTCCTCCAGCAGTCCCACCGTGCCCAGTACGTCCACGATGTGGTCGGCCCGGTGCGGCTCCACGCCGAGCAGCCGGGCCAGCAGCACGGATGTGCAGGCGTCGCCGAGGACCGCCAGCCCACGGGCTCCCGCCACGACGTCCGGGCCACAGCGGTGGAGGCACAGCAGGACCGCGTCCCGGTAGGCGTCGCCCACGGCCGGGTCCCGGTCCGGCGGCCCGGCCGGCCGGCGGGCCGCGGCGGCGTGGTCGTCGATCAGGGCGCGCACCAGCAGCGGGTTGCCGCCACTGAGCGTGGCGCAGGCCATGGACAAGGACTCGGCCGGTCCGGGGCCCACCCGGTCGGCGAGCAGTTCCGCGATCCCGGCCGGCGAGAGCGGGCCCAGCCGGATGCGCCGGCAGTGCGGATGGCTGAGCAGTTCGGCGCGGAACGAGTCGAGCGTCGGCTCCAGCACCGCCCGCTCGTTGAGCACGATCAGCACGGGCTCGGAGGCCAGTCGCCGCGCCAGGTAGGAGAGGAACTGCAGGGACAGCCGGTCCGCGTACTGGATGTCGTCGACCACGATGACGACCGGGCCGTGAGCGGCCAGTTCGAGCAGCAGCGAGCACAACTCGTGGATGACCCGGACGTGCTTCCGCTCGATGGTCCCGAACTCCGTGCGGCCGGAATCGGCCACGCACTCGTCCACCAGCTCGGAACTCCGCTGCGACTGGCTCGCCGTCAGCGGCGCCGTGTGGAAGAGCTGGCCGGCCACGCCGAAGGGGAGGTACTGCTCGGCCTGGGAGGCGCTGGCGTGGAGCAGCAGCGCGCCCAGGTCCGGGACGTCGTCGCCGAAGGCGCTCACAAGGCTCGTCTTTCCGCAGGCCACCGGCCCGGTGACCAGTGCGACTCCTCCGTCGCCGTGCAGGCAAGCAGTCAACAGAGAGCGCAATTGTTTTAGCTGGCTGCCCCGTTCAACTAGCTTCACAAGTCCTCCGTGTTTCCATTCGGTGCGGCGTTCACAATTCTCCGGTGTCTGCGTCCCTGTGTGCTGTGCTCTCGATGGTGTGGCCTGACTTACACCCCGTCAAGTATGGAATTGGTAACCTGATCGCCGCGCCGGACAAGGGGGGATGTTTCGGATGATCCCGTTGTTTGGACCGGTCAGAGGTGGCATTTTGCCAAGTAAACGTGGCGTACGTCGCACCACCCTCTCTGAGGTGCGAGATTCGCCCGCAGGCGGTGGCACCGTGTGGGGGGTAGGGGGATAGGGGGTGGGTTAGGGGTTTGCTCTCCCGACGTTCCGCATAGGGTGGGGTCTGATGCCGTGTGACAATCCTGGAATGCCTGCCGAATGAGTACGGGCTCGGCTGGGGTGGATTCCGGGAGATGTTGAACGGAACTTGCGGGAATCACCCTTCTTGCAAGAATCACTCTTCGAGGCGGGAGCGAGAATGCTGACTTACACGGGACATTCCGGTTCGTTCGCCGGAAACGGACGGCAGGACCTTCTCGTCCGGCATGGCAGCGAATTGTTCGTGTATCCGGGAACCGGTGCGCTCGACGGCCTGAAGACCTATGGCGAACGCATTCTGATCCACGCGGACCTCCAGCCCGACCATTATCTGTGGGTCGGTGCCGGTGATTTCACCGGCGACGGGCGGTCCGACGTCTTCGCGCTCACGATCGAGGAACAGGGATATATCTTCCTGAACCGTGGCGGACTCGACGGGCCGAACACCCTGGCCGACCCCGTCCACATCGGCGGGAAACTCCCCGACATCGCCTACGACACCATCGCCCTCGCCGACATGAACGACGACGGGAAAACCGACATCATCGGCCGGCAGGCCGGTACCGCCAGAATCGACATCATTCCGTTCGGCGGTGAAGTGGACGGCCTGCAGAGCTTCGCCCCGCCGATCCGGCTGGCCACGCTCGGTCCCACCGACATCCCGCTCGGCGCCGCCGATGTCACCGGCGGCGGCCGCGTCGAGCTCCTCGTCCTCCGCGACAACGGCGACCTCGCCGTCCACCGCCCGGCGGACCGTGGTTTCGACGCGGACGGTGAACCGCTCGGCGAGGGCGAATGGTTCACCCTCGGCCACGGCTGGGACGACCTGCGGATCGTGGACGTCACCGACATCAACGGGAACGGCCGCCCCGACCTGCTCGGCCTCCGAGCCGACGGCACCCTGGTCGCCCATGCCCACAGCGGTACCTTCGATCCCGCCGATCCGAGCGGCCTCTACGGCGAGCCGGTGGTCGTCGCCGAGGGCTGGGACGACGTCAACGCCATCAGCTGAGCGGGGCGCGCGCCACGACGCAGCCCGGCCCGGCTCGACGACGCATCACCACCGAGGCGGGCCTCAACCCGTACGAGGTTCCCCGGGACTTCCTCATCGAGACCGAGCCGTTCAGCCCGCGAAACGGGTTGCTCTCCGGCATGCGCAAGCTGCTGCGCCCCGCGCTGACGAGGCGCAACGGCGAGCGCCTCGAAGCGCTGTACACCGAGTCGGCCGAGCGCGAGAGCGGCGAACTCCAGGCGCTGTGCCGGGAGGGCCCGGCCCGGCCGGTACCCGAGACCGTGCTCCGGGCCGCCCGAGCGCTGCTCGGACACGGGCGGGAAGATCTGCACCCCGGCACCCGCTTCCTCGAACTCGGCGGCGACAGTCTCTCCACGCTGACGTTCGCCCGGCTGCTCTAGGAGATCTTCCACATCGACGTCCCCGTCGACGTCGTCATCAACCCGGTCAACACGCCTCCGGCAGGTGGCCGGCCACATCGAGCGGGCCCTGGCGTCGGAGCGCCGGCGGCCGACCGCCGACAGCGTCCACGGACCCGGTGCGACACGGCTCTCGGCGGACGATCTGACACCGGACGCGTTCCTCGACGCGGAGACGACCATGGCGAGGGCCGACAAGCCGGCCGTCCCCTGCCGCCGGCCAGGACCGCCCTGCTGACCGGCGCCAACGGCTACCTGGGCGCTTTCTGTGCCTCGAGTGGCTGGAGCGGGTCGCGGAGCGCGGCGGCAAGCTGGTGTGTCCGGTCCGCGGCAGCGCGGCCGAGCCGCCCTGGGTACGGCTCGACGCGGCCTTCACCAGTGGTGACCCGGAACTCCTCCGGCGCTACCACGCCCTGGCCGCCGAGCACCTGGAGGTGATTGGCGGCGACATCGGTGAGGCGGACCTCGGCCTCGACAAGGAACCGGTGCCTGGCCTGTCCGGGGTGTGACAGCCGTGCCCATCACAGCTGACAACGCGTCCGCGATCCGCACAGGTCAGACGCGCACGGTCTCGCGGGGCCCGTTGGCGCCGGAAGCGCGTGCGTAGCCGACGAGGGCGCCGGCCCGGGCGGTGAGGGGGAGGCGTGCGGAGGCGCCTGCGGTGAGGGAGACGTCGGCGCCGACGATCGGGGTGAAGGCGGTGCCGGGGGAGCGGGCGCAGTCGAGTTCGCCGAGGATGACGGTGGCGTCGAGGCCGCCGCCGTGGACCCGCGGCAGGTCCGTGTGGTGCTCCCACAGGGGCGCCCGGTGCCGGTCGGCGTCGGGCAGGGCCACCCACAACTGCGCGCCGTGCAGCAGGCGGGCGTGCTCGCGCGGCGACTCCTCGGAGTGGGCGATGGCCCGCCCGGACGTCATCAGCCCCAGTTCCCGCGGCCGCACCGTCTGCGGGCTGCCGAGGCTTCACGGTGCGGGACCTCGCCCTCGTGCAGCCAGCTGACGGTCTGCAGACCCATGGGGATGCGGCGCCACCTGCATCCCCGGCCGGCCGGCGATGTCGTCGGGCCCGTAGTGGTCGACGAAGCACCAGGCGCCGATCACGCGCCGTCCCATGCCGGGCAGCAGCCGCCGGACCATGGTGCTCTCACCCAGCGGGACGCTCTTCGCCCGCAGCAGCTCGTGCACGGGACGCGCGGTGACGTCCTCCCGGCCGCCGCACGGAGTGGGGGCCGGATGAAGAGCGAGGTTGCTCATGGCAGCACTGGGCCATGGGCGGTGTCCGGTCACCGCGGGCCGTCGGGATTCCGCTGCCTTCCCGCGGTCCGCGTCGTGGCAGCGCGGCGGGCCGGCCGGATTCCGGGAGGGTGGCCTGTGGCAGCCGTGGCATACGGCACCACCGTGACGGAAGGACGGAGCCGCCATGAACCCGCGACCCACCCCCCGCGTCCACGTGCGACGCGTCTACGATCCTCCCCGGCCCGCCGACGGCACCCGGGTCCTGGTCGACCGCCTCTGGCCGCGCGGCCTCGCCAAGGAGGACGCGCACGTCGACCAATGGCCCAAGGAGCTCACGCCCTCCACAGAGCTGCGCCGGTGGTACCACGGCCCCGACGGCACGTTCGACGAGTTCCGCCGCCGCTACGAGGCCGAACTCGCCGAGCCCGAGGCGGCCGAGGCCCTCGAGCGCCTGCGCGGCCTCGTCGCCGAAGGCCCCGTCACCCTCCTGACCGCGGCCAAGGACCCGGCCCACAGCCATACGGAGGTGCTGCGCGGGCACCTCGGCGGGTGAGGGACAGACCAGGGACACCGGGGGCTCCAGGGGTACCAAGAGCACCAAGGAAGCTATGAGGCCGACCGCGCACGTTGTGTCGCGTCGGGGCGCCCGGCCCGTCAGCAGGTACTCGGTGACGATGGTGTCGACACACGCGTTGCCGTGGCGTATTGGCCGTGGTCGCCGTCCAGGACGGTCACCAGGCGGGAGCCGGGCAGGGCACGGTGGTCGAGCGCGCGGAGCGCCGTCGCCAGCGCGGGGAAGCCTTCCCGCGCCCTGTACATGGCCTGGATCGTGCCGTTGTCCAGCTGGTTCGGACCGATGACGGTCGTGCCGACGGTCAGCGGGTGCTCGGCCGGCGCCCGCCGGCGCGCCTCCCACCCGGCCTTGACCTCCTCCGCCGTCCGCCCGTAGTGGTAGACGGCGTCGTACTTCGCCGGCCACGGCAGGAAGCCGAACCGCTGCCGCAGCGCCGCCAGTCCAGCCGCTGCTGCGCGTACCGCGCGGGCACCCGCGCCTCCACCGCGTCCCCGGCCACCGCGTCCCCGGCCCGCGCGACGCCGGCCGGGAGCGCCGCAGCGGCCGGCACCGCCGCCGTCGTTCCGGCCGGCGCAGCCAGGCCCCTCCACCGCACCCGCGGCCCCCTTCGTCCGCCCCACGCCTACGCCATCTGACCCCCCATCGGTGTCGGCACCGATCCTCGTGCCGGGGCGCGGTCCCGTTCCCTGCACGTGGCATCCGACTTGAGGGTGGTACTGGCGCCCCGACGGCCTGCTACGTCACCGGAACTACTCGAGCCATTTCCGGTCGAGCGCCATGCTCCGGATCCTGTCCAGGCTGAGCGGCGGCTCGGCACGGGTGACCGGACCGCTCTCCGCGAAGGAATTGATCTCCCGGACCAGGACGCGGCGGCCGTCCTTGCGGAGGGTGTCGGCGGTCCAGACGACGGCGTCGCCTCCCTTCTCCGACGGAGTGCGGGTGACCTTGACCCGGGTCCCGTCCGGCAGGGTCCGGGCGCGGCAGTCGTCGCCGGCGTCGGACGGGCAGGTCATATGGCCGCCCAGCGCCTCCGTCATGTCGTCCTGCACATCCGCTTCGATCATCGACTTGCCGTGGCCGTCGTCGTACACGAGTTGGACGAGTGCGTCGTCGGAGTGCAGATCCGTGATCCGGCCACCGGGCGGCAGCAGGGAGAGCAGCACCCGGGCCGGGCGCCCGTCCGAGGCGGTGCGCCCCCCGGACGAGGAGGGGCCGCCGGCCGGCGGCAGGGCGTCGACGGCCTTGTGCCACGCCGGACTCCGCACGATCGAACCCAACTGGTCGAGGGTGAGGGCCGGGTCGGCGCCGCTCTCCGTGGCCTTCTCGTCGCCGCCCCCGAACTCCTGGAGCAGCAGGGACACGCCGTCCTTGGTGACGAGCTCGGCGTACCAGCGCCGCTGGCCGGTGTCACCGGTGGGGCGGGTGAAGGACCGGGTGGTGTACAGCGTTCCCCCGCCGGGGAGTTCGCGTGCCTCGCACCGGTCGTACGGGCGGACCTGGACGGGCAGGCAGCCGTCCGGCCGGTCGCCCGGGGCCGGCCGCCGGATCGCGATGTCGAGAGCCGTGGCCCCGTGCGCGCCGGTGTAGGTGAGCTTGGCGGTCAGGGCCTTCCCGACGTCCGCCGAGCCGGTCCCGCTCGCGCCCGTGACCGTGCCGCCCTTCGGCAGCAGGCTCGTGAGCGTCGCCACCATCTCCTGCCCGCTGACGCGGGTGGGGGACGGCCGCGCGGTGCGGGGGTCCGCGGGACGGACGTCCTCGGCCGGCGCGGCTCCGCCGGCCCCGCCGGTGTCCGGCAGCAGGGTGCCGCCGAGCGCGACGAGCGTCAGCGTGGCGGCTCCGGCACCGGCCTGGAGGAAGCGGGCCCGGCGCAGCCGGCGCCCCCGGGCGGTGGCGCGGTCGACCAGACCGGGGGAGGGCGGCGGGCAGGCGTCGGCCGCGTTCTTCAAGGCGGCGGACAGCCGCCGCTCCAACGCGTCGTCGTGGTCGTCGAGGGGCATGGACAGCTCCGTTCGTACGGCTCGAACAGCGGTGACCGGGCAGCAGGCGGTGCCGGGCACCTCGGTGGATCCGCGGTGGGAAAGGGGGAGTGGGGCGGGTCAGCGGACGGCCGGCTCGGACAGCTCGTCCCCGAGCAGCTCGCGCAGCCGCCGCAGGGCGCGCAGGCTCCGCACCCGTACCGCGCCCTGCGAGATCTTCATCGCCGCGGCGGTCTCTTCCACCGTCCGGTCCTCCCAGTACCGGAGTACGAGGACGGCGCGGTCTTTGGCGGCCAGCCGCGCCAGACCGTCCAGCAGCGTCAGCCGCAGCTCCACGACGTCGGCGCGGCCGGCGGAGTCCGGGAACCAGTCGCTGGGACGCTCGCGCGAACTGCGCAGCCGCCGGTGCGAGAGGAACGTCCGTACCAGCACGGTGTGCGCGTAGGCGACGGGCGACCGCCGGCGGTCGATCCGGCGCCACGACCGGAACATCTTGGCGAGGGTCTCCTGGACCAGGTCCTCCGCGAGGTGCCAGTCACCGCCGGTCAGCAGGCATGCCGTGCGGAACAGATAGCCGCTGCGCGCGGTCGCGAACTCCAGGTAGTCGCCGGGTGCTTCCCCCACCGTGTTTCCTTCCGTGATCCGATCTCTCCCCCTGTACGCGGTGGGGGGCGTCCGGCGTTACACGGAATCTTCACCGGTGCGCGGGTGACTTCCGCCGGCAGGCGAGGTCGCCTCCGCGCGGATCCGTCCCGGCCGCGTCGTCACCGCGGACGGCCCGCGGTGCCCGGCGCGAGCAGCCGGTCCAGGGCGCGGCGGGTACGGGCGGGGGCCTCCGGGTCGGCGAGGAGCTGCAGCTCCTGGTTGAGGGCCAGGTAGCAGCCGACGAGTTCGTACGTCACCTGCTCGGGGTCGGTGCCGGCGGGCAGGTCGCCGGCACCGACCGCGTGGCGGACCTCGGCCGCGAGGCGGCGGCGCCAGACGCGGCTGAGGCGCACCACCGCGTCGCGCACCCGGCCGCCCCGGGCGTCGAACTCCACGGAGGCGGTGGTGAAGAGGCATCCGCCGGGGAAGACGGCGCGCTCGTGCTCCAGGTAGCCGATCCACGCCTCGCACACGGCGCGCAGCCGCGGCAGGCCCGGCGCGGCGTCCGCGGCGGGGTGCCAGACGGCGTGGACGAAGACCGCGGAGGCGCCCTCCAGGACGGAGAGCTGGAGGGTCTCCTTGGTGCCGAAGTGGCCGAGGATGCCGGCCTTGCTCATGCCCAGGTCGGTGGCGAGCCACCCGATGGTCAGCCCCTCCAGGCCCTCCACCGAGGCGATCGCGATGCCGCGGTCGATGATGCGCCGGCGGGTGGAGCGGGCTTCGGCGGCGGACTTGCGTGGGCTCATCCGGCCATCCTAGCCATCCGGCCGGCATTTAGCTTCCGACCGGTCGGTTGCTATATTCCGGCGTGGCGGCGCCTCGCCCGGCCGGACCCCGGGCGCGCCGCCCTTCCTGCCGACGCGCGGCGAAGCAGACCGAAGCAAGGAGAACGACCGTGCCGGGATCCCGTATCACCGCCCTGGGCCACTACCAGCCGTCGCGCGTCCTGACCAACGACGACCTGGCGGGCATGGTCGACACCAGCGACGAGTGGATCCGCCGCCGGACCGGCATCGCCACCCGGCGGATCGCCGCCGAGACGGAGTCGGTCGCCGACATGGCGACCGCCGCGGCGGCCAAGGCCCTCGCCGCGGCCGGCCTGGCGCCCTCCGACATCGACCTGGTCACGGTGGCGACCTGCACCGCCGTCGACCGCTGCCCGTCGACCGCCGCCCAGGTCGCCGGACGCCTCGGCATCCCCTCGGCCGTCGCGTACGACCTCAACAACGGCTGCGCCGGCTTCTGCACCGCCCTCGCCACCGCCGACCACTCCCTCCGCGCCGGCGCCGCCCGCCACGCCCTGGTCATCGGCGCGGAGAAGATGTCCGACGTCACCGACTGGACCGACCGCAGCACCTGCGTCCTGCTCGGCGACGGCGCGGGCGCGGCCGTCGTCAGCGCCGCAGGCCACGAGGGGATAGGCCCGGTCGTCTGGGGCTCGGACCCGACGCGCGCCGACGCCGTCCGGCTCGTCGGCGACTGGCGCCCGCGCTTCGCCCAGGAGGGCCAGACCGTCTTCCGCTGGGTCACCACCGAACTCCCGGCCCTCGCCCGCGAGGCGTGCCGCCGCGCGGGCCTTGCCCCGTCCGACCTCGCGGGCCTGGTCACCCACCAGGCCAACCTGCGCATCATCGAGTCCGTCGCCCGCCAACTCGACCTGCCCGACCACGTGGTGGTCGCCCAGGACGTCGTCGACTCCGGCAACACCTCCGCCGCGTCCGTCCCCCTCGCCCTCGCCAAACTGACCGAGCGCGGCGAACTCCCCAGCGGCGGCCCGGTCCTGCTGATGGCCTTCGGCGGCGGGATGTCCTGGGCGGGGCAGGTCGTCACCTGCCCCTGAGGGGGGGCGTTCCAGGCCGGTGCTCACTCAGGCCTCCGCCGGAGGCTGGTGGTCGGAGGTAGGTGGTCGGCGCCGGCCGTCGTCGCGGCCGCCGCGCCATCCGCGCGGCTCAGGCCCCGGCCGCGGATCTCCGCGGCGATGGCGACGGCGCGGGCGGGGACCACGGCCGTCGTGCGGAGGAGAAGGGCGACCGGAGTCGGCGGGCGTCCGCGGGGCGGAGACCGGGTCAGCCGCGCGCCGCGGTCTCGGAGGGGAGTTCGCCGAAGCGGGCGCGGTACTCGCCGGCGAAGCGGCCCAGGTGCGAGACGCCCCACCGGTAGGCGATCGTGCCGACCGGGTCGGTGGAGGCGAGGATGTCCTCGCGGATCCGGTCGAGCCGCAGGCCGCGGACGTAGGCCATGGGCGGCAGGCCGAGCCGGCCGCGGAACGCGGCGCTGAGGGTCCGTGGACTGCAGCCCGCGGCATCGGCGATGCCGCCGAGGCTGATGCGCTCGGCGAGGTTCGCTTCGATGTACGCGAGGGCCGCCCGCAAGGAGCGCGGGAAGCCGGACCGCGGACCGTCGCGCAGCTCGTCGGTGTGCGAGTGCGGCTGGGCCAGGAGCAGGGCGGTGACGAGACAGCGCAGCTGGCCGCGCCGCAGCTCCGCGCGCTGGAACAGGGGGTCTCCCGAGTCGAGCTGTTCGAGGAGGGAGTGGATCAGCAGTCGCACCGTCCGCCCCTTGGACCCCGCCAGGTCGAGGGCGAAGTCGAAGCGCACGGTGGACGCCGGCGGACGCCCGGTCAGCGCGGTGAATTCCCGCCGGACCAGGGCGGCGTCGATCCGCAGGCCCAGGAATCGCGTCCTCCGGCTGGGCAGGGGACGCAGTTCCTGGGTGTCCCCGGGGTTGGCGACTCCCGCCGTCGACTCGTCGAGGGTCGCCCGCAGACCCTCGCACGATGCCGAGATGGCCCCGCACACCCCGACGTTGACGAAGTAGGAGCCGCCGTCACGGCCCCCGGCCGAGGCGACGCGCACACCGAGCGGCGAGGCGAAGCAGCCCACCGCGAAGTCGTGCGCGGCCGTGCCGCGCAGTTCGTGCTCGCCGCCGCTCAGCTCGCCCAGGGGCGATGTGGCGACGGCCCCGCCGAACAGCCGGGCGGCGGCGTCGAGCAGGTCCACGGGGTTGCGAGACCTGGTGATGAGGTGGTTGCGCAGCGGCGTCGGCACGATCGTGTCGGTCATCTCTCCAGGATCCATCGCCGGTCATGGCCACCGGGCCCGCGCTTGCCTCGGGGCCCCTCGCCGAGGTGGCCGCCGGGGAACATCCGGGCCGCCTTGGGGCCTCGTTCCGGCGCTCCCTCGCGGTCGCCGCGCTGCTCGGTCCCGCGCGCCCGGGCCGCGAAGTCCGCTGCCCCCGTCGGCCGGTGTCCGGCCCAGGACTCCGCATCGACGGGCCGGACGGTCATGCGGGCTCGGCCATCAGCCGGTGGCAGGAATCGACCAGCGGGTACGCCGCGTGGTGGCGCCGCGCCCGTTCCAGGCGAACGATCGCCACCGAGGTCTCGACGAGCGTCCGGCACCTTCGCGCGCGCCGGCCGGCGAACGCCCGGAGCGCCGCGCCGACGGACTCGTGCCGCCCGAGCTCCCGGGCCAGCACGAGCCCGTCCTCGACGGCCAGGGCGGCGCCGCCGGCCGTCTGCGGTGCGGGCGCGTGCGCCGCGTCGCCGATCAGCACACTGTTGCCCCGGTTCCAGGCGCCCGCCACGAGCATCGTCAGCACCGGGCGGCGCACCACCGATTCCGACGTGGACACCAGGGCGCGGAGCTCCTCCACCCGGTCCGGGAAGGGTGCCAGCAACCGCCGCAGACGCGGGGCGAGTTCGGCGTCGGGCAGGACGCTCCGCTCGGCACCGTTCTCCGTCAGGAACACGTACGCCTGCCCGTCCGAGAGGGGCACGAGACCGGCGGTGCCGGCCTTCCCCGCGAACTCGTGGATCCCGGTGGCCCACGGCGGGCGTGGTACCAGAGCCCGCCAGACCATCTGCCCGTGACAGCCGGGCGAGGTCTCCAGCCCCAGCAGGCCCCGCGTCGACGAGCGGATCCCGTCCGCGCCCACGAGCAGCGCGGCGTGCCGGACCGTCCCGTCCGACAACCGTACGCGGACCGGTTCCCGCTCCGGATCCACCGCGGTGACGGTCACTTGGTGGCGTATCACCACACCGCGCCGCTCGGCTTCCGCGCGCAGGACGCGGTACAGTGCGGGACGCGCGATACCGGCCATCGCCGGCCGTCGCGCACCGATCAGGCGCGGCAACCGGACCTCGTCCACGGGCTCACCGCGCACGTCCACACGCGTGATCGTGCTCATGCCGTAGCCCTCGGCCAGACACGCGTCCGCGAGACCCAGCTCGTCCAGCGCGCGCAGCGAAGGACCAGTGAGGCACAGCCCCCAACCGGAAGCCGCCTCCGGCGGTCCGGCCTCGGCGATCTCCACCTGCCATCCCTCGCGTGCCAGGGCGATGGCCGCTGCCAGACCGGCCACGCCCGCACCCACGATCACGGCCGTCCGCGCATCGCGACAGTTCTCCATGTACGCCTCCAGAACGCCGGTTCCTTCCGGAACCGTAGGGCGCGTCGGCCCTCCGCCTTATCCGAGTCGGGCGACGGCCGTCCGCTGTCGGCAAGCGGTCTCCGACACCCCGGGGGATGCGGGGAGTTGCCCCCTCCCGCGCGAGAAACAAGGGCACGGCGCACCGCCATCGGACGGGTGCCGGGGAGCGCGTCACGGCGCACATACACCCGGGGTGCGCTTCCCCGTTCGGGTGAGATCGCGGACGAGGGCCGCGCGTCCGGAGAGGCCGTGGCTACCGTTGCCCGATCGGGCTGTGGCGCTGGGGGGCGGACATGGAGCTGAAACGGTGGCTGGCGTACGGGGTCGAGGCGTTCGAGGCGTGGACCCGGTCGTACGAGGAGTACGCGGCCCACCCGGCCCTGGAGGTCGGCGAGGAAGCCTGCGCCGAGGCGTTCGCCGAACTGGCCGGCAGGCTGCGCGGCAGCTACCCGTTCTTCCACCCCTGCTACGCGGGACAGATGCTCAAGCCCCCGCATCCGGCCGCCGTCGCCGGGTACCTCGCCGCGATGCTCGTCAACTCCAACAACCACGCGCTGGACGGCGGCCCCGCCACCTCCGCCCTGGAGGAGGAGGCCGTCGGTCAACTGGCCTCCATGCTGGGCCTGGAGGAGACCTTTCTCGGGCACCTCACCAGCAACGGCACCGTGGCGAACCTGGAGGCGCTGTTCGTCGCCCGGGAGAGCCGGCCCGGGCGTTCCGTCGCGGTCGGCACCGAAGCCCACTACACGCACGCGCGGATGTGCCACCTGCTGGGCGTGCGGGTGCGTACCGTGCCGGCCGACGGCGCGGGACGGATGGACGTGGCGGCTCTGGAGCGGCTGCTCGCCTCGGGGGACGTAGGCACCGTCGTCGTCACCGCCGGCACCACGGCGCTGGGCGCGGTCGATCCCGTGCACCGCATCGTGCCGCTGGCGCGGCGGTACGGTGCCCGCGTCCATGTGGACGCCGCCTACGGCGGGTTCTTCACGCTGCTCACCGACGACCCGCTCCTCGACGAGGACACCGCCGACGCGCTCCGGGCCGTCGGGCGGAGCGACTCGGTGGTGATCGACCCGCACAAGCACGGGCTCCAGCCCTACGGCTGCGGCGCGGTCCTCTTCGCCGACCCCACGGTGGCCCGCTTCTACCGGCACGACTCTCCCTACACCTACTTCACCTCCGCCCGGCCGCACCTGGGCGAGATCAGCCTGGAGTGCTCGCGGTCGGGAGCCGCCGCGGCCGCCCTGTGGCTGACGCTCCGGCTGCTGCCGCTCACCCGGCAGGGGCTGGGCGGAGTGCTCGCCGCGGGGCGCCGGGCGGCCCTCCGATGGGCCGATCTGATCGCCGGCACACCCTATCTGGAGCTCTACCAGCGACCCGAGCTGGACATCATGACGTACCACCCGCGCACCGAGCCCGCCGCTCTGTCCCGCATCGGCACCGCGTCGCGAGAGGTGATGCGGCGTGGCATGGAAGCCAAGGAGAACCCCGTCTTCCTCAGCGTCGCACGGGTCGACGCGGACGCCTTCACCCGGCGCCATCCGCACGTCGTACGCGATGCCGAGGACACGCACGTCCTGCGCAGCGTCCTGATGAAACCGGAGAGCGAGCCGTATCTGGACCGCCTGCACCACCGCGTCGCGGACCTCGCGAAGCCGGCGGAGTGACCGCCCGCGAGAACGACGACGGCCGGTACGCCGGAATCCTCCGCGAACCGGCACGCCCGGCATCGCCATGGCGCGGCGCGATCGCCGTCATCACGGCAGCGTATGCGGGCGGTACGCGCCCGTCGGTGCCTCACCCCAGCGCGCCCACTCGCCCCAGCACCCGTCCCGGGAGGAAGAACCGTGCGACACGGACTGAACGGAGGCGTCGGCGGCGGCGAGCCGGCCGCGGAGCACACCGGAGACCTCGAGGGGATCGACGCGGACACCGGCCGGAAGCTGCTGGACGGCCTGCTCGACGAGGCCGTGTGGCTGGACCACTGCCCGTTCGTCAGCGCGTCGTTCGGCCCGGCACCGGCCTGGCTGCGCCATGAACCGGTTTCCGCGTTCCGGCCGTTGTCCGCGCCGCCCGCGCCCGCGAGCCTCCGGGGCACGCCAGGGCGGCGTCGTGTGTGCGTCTCCTTCGCGCCCGAGCACGGCCCCAACGCCCGTACCTGGGCCCGCACCCACGGCTACCGGCTGCTCGCGCCGGACGCCGGGGTGACCGCCTGGGCGGCGGACAAGATCAGCGTGCTGGAGCTGTTCGGGGAAGCGGGAGTGGCCACCCCGCCGTGCGTGATCGTCCCCGCGACCGGGCGGGAACCGGCGCAGGCGTACTGGCACGACGACTGGCCCGGGGCCGTGGCCCAGCGCAGGGAGAACAACCTGATCGGCCGGGGCACCGTTCCGCTCGCCGCCCCGGCCGACCTCGACCGCCGCCTCGCCGACTGGCCGGACGAGCCGGTCCGGCTCAGCCGCCGGGCACCCGGGATCTCCCTGACCGTCACGGCCTGCGCCGGACCGGACAGGACCGTCGTCTCGGCCGTCTCCCACCAGTTGGTGGGACTGCCCGAACTCGCCGCCTCCTGGGGGACGCACTGCGGCAACCGGCTCGTACACCCCGGCGATCTGCCGGACGGGCTGTACGGACGAGCCCGGGAGGCGGCGCGGCGCGTGGGCGAGGTGCTGCGCGGCCGAGGCTTCCGGGGCGTCTACGGCCTCGACCTCGTCGAAGAGGACGGCAGGCTCCTGGCCGTCGAGGTCAACCCCCGTTTTCAGACCGTGGTCTCCCTCGTCCAGGCCGCCGAGCGCGCGGCGGGACTCCTGCCCACGCTGGGGCTGCACATCCTCTCCTTCCTCCTGCCCGCGCTGCCGCCGTCCGTGCCGAGGACGCTGCCGTCGGAACCGTGCCGCCCGAGCCAGCTCGTCGTCCACGCCCCCGAGGACACCACGCTGCACCGCCTCGCCCCCGCCGGGCGCTACCGGCGTGCCGGCCGGGCGGTGACAGGCCCGCTCGCCGCGCCTGCGGACCTGGCCGAACTCCACGACGACGAGGCCCTGTACTGGGCCGTCGCCCGCCCGGGCCCGGTCACGGCCGGCCAGGAGCTGGCCCTGCTCCAGTTCCGGCACCCCGTCGCCCCGCTCGAACCCCGGCCCCGCCTCCACCCGGAGGCCCGGGAATGGATCACCTTCTTCCACGACCGGTCGGGGACAGGAGAGGCGGGAGGAGCGGGAGGAGCGGGAGAGGCCGCGACGCCCCTGCTCCGGCTGCCCGAGGGGCCGATGCGCACGGCGGGCCTCCACGCGCTCGACCTCATCATCGAGCGGTTCACCACCGCCCGTGCACGCCCGCCGCTGTGCGTCCCGTCCCCCGACGACCTACGGGCCGCCCTGGACGAACCCCTGCCCGAGACCGGCACGGACGACCTGCGCCCCCTCCTCGAACGCGTCACCCGCGACGCCCTCGGCCAGGCCACCCGCCTGGACCACCCCCGGAGCTTCGCCTTCACCCCGGCCACCGGCAACTTCCCGGCCGTCCTCGCCGACGCCCTCGCCTCCGCCTATCTCTCCGTCCCCGGGGCGTGGCTGGTCGGCGCGGGACCCACCCAGCTCGAACTCACCACGCTCGGCTGGCTCAAGGCACTGCTGGGCCTGCCCGAGGAGGCCGGCGGCCTGTTCGTCAGCGGCGGCTCCGTCGCCAACCTCACCGCCCTGGCCGTCGCGCGCGACCACCACCTCGGCGACGACCGCTCCCGCGCCCGCCTCTACTGCTCCACCCAGGCCCACCCCTCCGTCGCCCGCGCCGCGCACCTCCTGGGCCTCACCCGCGGGCACCTCTCCGTCGTACCGGCCGACCGCGCCCTGCGGCTCGACCCGGTGGAGGTCGCGCGGCGCGTCACCGACGACCGCGGCGCCGGCCTGCGCCCCTTCGCCGTCGTCGCCACCCTCGGCACCACCGGCACCGGCGCCGTCGACCCCCTCGACGACCTCGCCGACCTCTGCGAACGGGAAGGACTCTGGCTCCACGTCGACGGCGCCCACGGCGCGGCGGCGGCCGCCACCGCCCGCGGCCACGGGCTGCGCGCGGGACTGCGCCGCGCCGACTCCCTCACCGTCGACCCGCACAAATGGCTCTTCCAGCCGTACGAGATCGGATGCGTCCTCCTACGCCGCCCGGAGCTGCTGCGCGCCACCTTCGACCTGGCACGCCACACCCTGGACAGCGGCTACCTGGCCCCCACCGGCCCCCGGGGCGACGAGGTGAACCTCTCCGACTACGGCCCCCAGCAGAGCCGCGGGCTCCGGGCCCTGAAGCTGTGGCTGTCGTTGAAGACCTTCGGCGCGGGAGCCTTCCGGCAGGCGATCGAGCACGGCATGGACCTGGCCGAGCACGCGGCGGCCCTGATCAGGAACCGGCCCGAGCTGACGCTGGTCACACCGGCCAGCCTCGCCGTCCTCACCTTCCGCTACCACCCGGCCGACGCCCCGCCCGGCTGGGACGCCGACGCCGCACAGGAGTACATCAGCCGGGCGGTGTGCGCGGAAGGCGAGGCGCTGCTCCTCACCACCCGGGTGCACGGTGCCACGGTGCTGCGCATGTGCACCGTCAATCCCGGCAGCACCCGGGACGACGTCGCGTACGTACTCGGTCAGGTGGTTCGCCACGGCCGCCGGTCGACGGGCGCGTTCGGAGAGTCGACTGGCGCCCTCGAAGAGTCGTCGGGCGCGCTCAGAGGATCGTCAGCGTCGAAGGACCGGTGATCTCCCGCACTCCCCGGTCCGTGGCGCACGCCGGCACGTCGAGCGTGAGCTGGGCACCGGGAGAGGCGACGGTCCGCCCCCGGAACGCGCCCGAGACCACCTTGCCGACCACCAGCACGACCGCCTGCCCGGCCACCTGCTGGACAGTCCCCATGGGATAGAGCACCACGCTCCTCTCCCCGTTCCTCCAAGTGATCTTCTCCACCGTGGTGGCCTCCGAGGCGAAGCACCCGTTCACACCGCCGCCCCTGATGACGGACGTGGCGGAGGCGAATCCCGGTTCGGCGGACGTGCAGGTGTAGGTGCCCGTCCCGGAGATCCGGGTCCTTCTCGCCTGGAGGCCGAGCCCCGGGGAGAACCCGATGGTGTTGGTCCCCACGCAGCTGACGGCCGCCGCCGCCCCGTGCGCCTCCGCCGTGGACGGCCCGGCCGCCGCCATCCCCACGGCCAAGACCGCACCCCCGCACCTCATCACCCACGACCTCACCCGGCGCATGACACACCCTCCCCGCTCGCACCAGCCACATCCGGGAGCGGAAGCGGCCCGTTCACTGAGGCACATGCATGCCCAACCGCGGCGCGTTCCACCGAGGACCGGCAGCGCGCACCAGATGGGGGGCGCGCACGGCAGGCCGGCCGCCCGGCGCGCTGCCGTGCTCTCACGCGCCGCCGGGCGCGCGGTTGTCGGCAGGCGGCGGTGTGTCGTGCACTGGAGGCACGGAGGGCACAGGCGGCGGACGGCGGGTCCGAGTCGGGGACGGTGCCACGGCTGTTCGTTCTGGCTGGTGGCTGGTGGCTGGTGGCTGGTGGCTGGTGGCTGGTGGCTGGTGGCTGGTGGCCGGTGGCCGGTGGTACGGGGGTGGAGGGGGGACGGTCACCGGATGGCCGGGACAGCGCGTGCCCGGGCCGCGTGGCACTCGATTTCCCGGCGGGCGGATTCCTCTCGCCGCACGACGCCGCCGGGGCCACGACACTCCGGCGCGGAAGGGCCAACGCACGCCGGATGGTGCGGGGCACCCTGCACCGCGCAGGTCATGGCCGACGCCGTCCTAAGGCCCCTTTCGGCGCGGTGCGAGCCGGGGCGTGCCGCCCGGCGCGGCCGGGCCGCACAACCCGGGGAACCCGGCCCCGCTCAGAGAGCCGTCTCCCGCTCGTACCGCTCGATGACGGCCTGGGCCCATGGGCACATGACCAGGCGCGGGATCACCGAGGCCGGGAACCAGCGCACCATGATCCCCTCGGTGAGGGGCAGGGCCTCGGCCTCACCGTCCCAGCGGCCCAGGAAGACGGCGATCAGGTCGTCCGTCGCGTCCGTCACGTGCGCCGGGACGACGGCGTACGGCCTGAGCCCGGGCAGAATCAGGCCCACTTCTTCCTTCAGCTCCCGGGCGACGGCCGCCTCGGGCGTCTCCTCGTCGCCCTCCCGGCCCCCTCCGAGCAGCGACCAGGTACCCGGGTCGCAGATGCCGGGGATGTCGTCCCGCAGGTGCAGCAAGTACTCCCCGCGTGAGTTGACGATCAGAGCTGCCGTGCCCAGCGGTTCCTCCATGACTTTTCCTTCCTGCTCCCGGTCGCTCGGGGAGCGCGAGTGCGGGAGTCACCTTCCTTGCGCGGGAGGCGCGTCGCGGTCGCCTTCCGTCTTCTTTCCCCCCGGACGGAGAACGCTAAGGGGGACGGTCCATGGCGCATCGTTTCTCCACAGCCGAACGCATGTTCACCGCGGTCACGCCTATCGTCGGTGCCCGTTCCACCACACCGAGAACGCGCACAAGGGGGCACCACCATGGACGCTTTGCGGCACCTCGCCGCCCATCTGGGACTCGACCTCGCGGCCGTCTGCCTGCTGACCTTCCGTATCTACCACCCGCGCCACGGGCGCCGGGACCTCGTCCCGCCCCTACTGGCGCTGAACGCGGGCCTGTTCACCGTCGTCCACGTCCTCGCCGCGACGGGCGGCGGCCACGGCGGGACCTCGCTGGGGCTCGGGCTGTTCGGCGTGCTGTCCCTGGTCAGGCTCCGGTCCGACGCCGTGCAGCAGGAGGAGGTCGGCTACTACTTCACCGCGATGGTCCTCGGCCTGCTCTGCGCGCTGCCGCACCTCTCACTCCTGACGGCCGCGGCGTTGAGCGCCGTCCTGCTGCTCGTCGTCCACGCCGCGGACCACCCTCGTCTGCTGGCCGGATCGCGCCGGGCGCTCGTCACCCTGGACACCGCGCACGGCGACCCGGACACCCTGCGGGCCGACCTCGCCCGAAGGCTCGGCGAGCCTGTGCACTGGACGGTGCTGAACGTCGACTACGTCCGGGACCTGACCGTCGTCGACGTGCGGTACCGCCGGCCCCTGCCGGCGCTCCCCGGGGTGAACGCGCACCGCGCCCAGCGTGTCGGGGAGGCGGCGTGAGCGGCGTCGGACAGTCGGCGACACGAACGGCCGGCGTCCGCGGCATCCATGCCGCCGCCGATACCGCCGCCCCCATCTCCCTCACCGAACTCAACGAACGCGCCGGACTCCTCACCCGCTTCGACCGGTCCTACCTGCTCCCCACGGAAGTCTTCCTGCGGCTGGCCGAACGGCTGACGGACCCCCGGCGCCCCGGCGGCCCCTTCCGCGCCCTGACGATCGACGGGCGGCGCGCCTTCCGCTACCACTCCGTCTACTACGACACCCTGGGGCTCCGCTCCTTCCACGACCACCGCCAGGGCCGCAGACTCCGGTTCAAGATCCGTGAGCGGGTGTACGAGGACTCGGGCGAGCGGCAGTTCGAGATCAAGCTCAAGGGACGGCGCGGCGACACCGTCAAACACCGCAGCGCCCTGACGGACGGCGCCGGCCCGCTCGACGCCCGCCACCGATCCTTCCTCGCGGGCACGCTGCGCCGCGCCTACGGCATCGAACCCCCCGTCGCGCTCACCCCGTCCGTCACCACGGACTACCTGCGCACCACCCTGGTGGCCGACGGCGAACGCGTCACCTGCGACGCCGGACTGGTCTGCGGCGACCTGCGGACGGGACGGACGGTGCACTGCGACACGGACCTCGTCCTCGTCGAGACCAAGTCGGCCGGTCACCTCACCGACGCGGACCGGCTGTTGCACTCTTACGGGGAGCGCCCGGCGACCTTCACCAAGTACTGCGGCGGGCTCGCGGCCCTGCGCCCGGGCCTGCCCGCCAACCAGTGGCGCCGCGCCGCACGCAGAGCGTTCGGGGCCGCGTACGCGCCCCACTGAGACAGGGGGCCGCGGCGGCCGCCCGGCCCCTCAAACCGCCCACTCACGCCGCGCTCCGCCGGTTTCCGCGAGGCATGCGGCCCGCTCACTTCCCCGGAAAGGCCCGCATCGCGATGTCGACGGCGCGCTCCAGGTCGTCGGAGGTCGCACCGGAGGACGCCTGGACGGCGATGCCGTACCAGACGAGGCAGACATAGCGGGCCAGGTCGTCGGCGTCGGTGCCGACGGGCAGGTCGCCGTCGCGGACGGCCTGCTCGAAGCGCTCGCGCAGGGCGTCCTCCGAGGCGTGCCGCCGCGCGGCCGCCTCGGCGCGGACGGCGCCGGACGCGCCCCCGGTGGCCAGGGCCCCGTGCACCATGAGGCAGCCGGGGCCGTCCTCCCCGGTGGTGGCCGCGATGGTGCCGCGCAGCAGGGTCTCGGCGGCGGTACGGGCGGTGGGCTGCCGGAGCGCCTCCCGCACATGGAGGGCGGTCTCCATGTAGCGGTCGAGCACCTTCCGGAAGAGCGCCTCCTTGTTGCCGTAGGCGGCGTAGAGGCTGGGCCGGCTGATGCCCATCGCCTCGGTGAGGTCCGACAGCGCGGTGCCCTCGTACCCCTGCCGCCAGAACACGCGCAGGGCGCGGTCGAGCCGTTCGTCGAGGTCGAATTCGCGCGGGCGTCCGGGCGTCATGAGGCTGCCTCCGTCCAAGTTCTGTACTGAACGGTATGGTAGCGTCCCCGTTCAGTACCGATCGGTACAGAACTAGGGAGGGTTTTCCATGGTCCCCACGAGCACCACACCCACCAAAAGCGCCACACCCGCCACGAGCACCCCGGCCCCGCGGGAGCGGCGACTGACCGGCAAGGTCGCGCTGGTCACCGGAGGATCAAGGGGCATCGGAGCGGCCACCGCACGCATGCTCGCCGAGGCGGGGGCGGACGTCGCGATCTCCTACGCCGCGTCGGCCGCCCGGGCCGAGGACATGGTCGGCGAACTGACCGCCCTCGGCGTCCGGGCCGCCGCCCACCGCGCCGACCAGGCGGACCCCGAGCAGGTCGCCCGGCTGGTCACCACGGTCGCCGAGGACTTCGGGCGGCTGGACGTCCTCGTCAACAACGCCGGAGTGATCGCCTCGGGCACGGTCGGCGACCCGGCCGCGGACACCGCCGCGCTCGACCGCCAGTACGCGGTCAACGTCGGCGGCGTCGTGGCCGCCATCCGCGCCGCCGCCGGCCTGCTCGCCGACGACGGCCGCGTCATCACCATCGGCTCCAACCTCGCCGCCCGCACCGCCTTCCCCGGCGTCGCCGACTACGCGGCCGGCAAGGCGGCGATCGTCGGATACAGCAAGGGCGCCGCACGGGACCTGGCACCCCGGGGCATTACCGTCAACGTCGTCGCGGCCGGCTCCACGGCCACCGACATGAACCCGCAGGACGGCCCGACCTCCGACCTCCAGCGGTCCACCAACGCACTGGGCCGCTACGCCCGCCCCGAGGAGATCGCCGCCGGAGTCCTCTTCCTCGCCGACCCCGCCGCCTCCTTCGTCACCGGCACCGTCCTCACCATCGACGGCGGAAGCCTGGCATAACCCGGAACCGCCCGGCGGGCGTCCCCGCCTCCCACCCTCCGGTCTCATGGGGCGGGGATTCGCCCGGCGGCGGCGCGTCCGATGGCAGGCCGGTCTCGGACGCGCACGGTTCGAGTCCGTGCTACTCCGCCCCCGCCTCCGCCGAAGCCGCCGGGAACGCCCCGCCGACGAGAGGGAACAGCCGGTTGATCGCGGCCACGGCCACGGCGCCCTGGGGGCGCGCCGCCGGGTCCTGGTCGCGGTCGCGGTAGGCGGCGAACAAGCGGCGGACGGACGTGGTGAGTTCGGCGGCCTCCGCCGGGGTGAGGTGGAGGACGGCGCTGAAGGAGTCGTCCCGTTGCCACTCCGCCGGTGCCTGGTGCCGGTGGGTCAGCCACTGCCGGTAGCTCTCGTCCTCCAGCCCGCGGGAGAGGGCGGGGAAAGGTTCCGGTTCGTCGCGTCCGGTCCGCGGGGGCCGGACGGAAGGTTCGGGGGAGCCCCAGCGCAGCCGCCACGGCCTGGCCCGGCCGCCCTGGTGCGGGACTTCTTCGATGAGGCCGTGCCGGGCGAGCTGGCGCAGGTGGAAGGAGCAGAGGCCGGAGCTGTGGCCGAGGCGGGCGGCGGCCTCGGTGGAGGTGAGGGTGCCGGCCTCGGCCAGGAGGTCCAGCAGCGCGATCCGGACGGGGTGGTCGGGAAGGGAGCGCGGGGCGCGGTCCGGCGGGGGGCCGACGGGTGCGGTTCGAGGGTTTTGATCACTCACTTTGCAAAGGGTGCTACTTTGCAAAGCATCTGGCAACCCGTCAGACGGCCGGACCGGCACCCCGCGTCCCGCCGGCGGCACGCACGGAAGGTGTTGATCGTTCATGGCCCTTGGTTTCGGTGACACCGCGCGGGACCGCCGCGTACGCGTGCAGGGCGAGCCCGTCGCGTCGTACCCGCGCCTCGCCCCGGAGGCGCAACGCGGCGCGGTGCGCCGGATCACCGAGGTGGGGGAGGAGGTCCTGCACCGCCCGTGCCGGAAGGTGACCCGGTTCGGCACTCCCGAACTGGCGGCGCTGGTCGACGACATGTTCGCCACCAACCAGGCGGCCGACGGGGCCGGGCTCGCCGCCAACCAGGTCGGCGTGGACCTGCGGCTGTTCGTCTGGGACATCACGGACGAGTGGGGCGTCCGCCACGTCGGGCACATAGCCAACCCCGTCCTGGACGAGGTGCCCGCCGAACACCGCCGACTGGTGGAGGAATCCGAGGGCTGCCTCTCCGTCCCCGGCCCCTACCGCGTCGTACCCCGCCCCGACCGCGCCGTCGTGCGGGGCCGTGACAAGGACGGTGATCCGCTGGTGATCGAGGGCAGGGGCTACTTCGCCCGGTGCCTCCAGCACGAGACCGACCACCTCAACGGCCACCTGTACCTGGACCGGTTGACGCGGCGGGAGCGGAAGTCCGCCCTCCGGGAGATGGAGGACGCCCGGGACGAGGTCCTCGCCCGGCGCGCCGCCGCGGCGAGAAGCCTCGGCAAATGACGTACGGGACGGGTCATGAGACGGACCCGCGCCCGTCTCCCTCAGCGCGACGGCGCCCCCGCCGCCCGGCCCACGGCCTCGTGGTCCGGCTCGGGCAGCCACCACCCGCGGTCGGGGAGGCGGTGCCGGCCGTGGTCCCGGGCGTAGGTGTGGACGAGTGCGAGGGCGCGGTCCAGCACGGGTGACGCGCCGGTGGCCGGGTGTCAGACGGCGTGCCATGGGCAGAGCGGCACGGGGTCGGTCAGGGGACGGGCGGTCAGCCCGTCGGGGAGCCGCCCGGTGGTCAGGCCGAAGGAGGGGTAGCCGCGGGCGGCGGCCATGGCGTGGATGGCGGCGCGCCCGTGCCCGCGGACCCGCAGTGCGACGGGAAGCCTGAAGGCGGTGACGGCCTCTTCGATCCAGTCCCGCCACTCGGCGGCCTCATCGGCGGTGTGGACGAGGAGCGGGTGGTCGGCGAGGGCGGAGAGGGGCACGCGGTCGTGGGCCGCGAGGGGGTGGTTTGCCGGCAGGATGACGCCGAGCGGTTCCAGGCGTACGGGCAGGGTGGCGAGCCCGGCGGGAAGCGGCCGCCCGAGGCCGTGGACGCGGCCGAAGGCGATGTCGAGGTCACCGGCGAGCAGCCGCGGCAGAGCGGCGGCCGGCCCCTGGCTCTGGAGGACCTCGAACGGCAGGCAGGGGGCCTGGGCGCGCAGGTACTCGGCGAGGAGCGAGGGGGTCAGCCTCGACCCTCCGCCGCCCCCGCCCCCGCCCACCGCCTGACCGACCCCACGACCCGGGCCATGCTCACCTCCCTCCTGCACGGCCTCGCCGAGGCCATCGACCACCAGGCCGGGAACCGCCTGGTCAAGCCGCTGCACCACTGGCAGAGCGGGCACGCCGCCTGACGCACCGACACCAAGGCGCCCGTGTGCCCCGGCCGACGGAAGACGACGGCCGACGGAAGACGACGGCCGGGGACCACGGCTGGGCGAGCCCGAGGATCAGCCCGCCCCCGCCCCCGCCGGCGGCGTGCGCGCGAAGTGGCGGGCGGTGGGAACCAGTGCCGCGGCGGCCGGGACGAGGAAGCAGGCGGCGGCGCACACCGCCAGGACGGGCGTGACCCCGAACGCGCCGATGGCCGGGGCGATCAGGGCCAGACCGGCCGGCGCCAGACCGTAGGAGACCAGGAAGTCCAGCGAGGAGACGCGCGCCAGCTTGTCGGGGGCGACCTCGCGCTGGGTCGCCGTGAACCAGGGCACGTTGAACAGTTCGATCCCGACCCCGGCGACCGCGTACGCGGCGACGACCGCCACCGGGTGCACGGGCAGCATCAGACTCAGCGGAGCGACGCCGTACGCGGCCAGGCCGGCGAACGCCGCCCACCCCTGCGAGCGCGGCTGCCATCGGGCGACGACCAGGGCGCCGCCGAGCGCGCCGACGGTGTACGCGGTCGTGGACGCGGCCAGCACCCACTCCGTGCCGTAGCGGTCCCGGCTGACCAGGGGAAGCGCGACGCCGGTGGCGGAGTAGCCGAGCGCGATGACCGCGACGAGTCCGGCCAGCCCGGCGAGGAACCACGGATGGCGGCGCGCCTCGCGTATCCCGTCGAGGAACTCCGCACGGAAGCCCGGACGCGCGACAGGGATGGCCGGGGGCGCGCCCGCACCGGCGCCCCGGGCCGGGACGAACGCGGCCACCAGCCACAGCAGGCCGATGCCGAGCAGCAGCGTCCGGGTGTCCAGCAATGCCGCGAGCAGCGAGGCCAGGGCCGGCCCGGCGAGCGTGGAGCTCCGTACGGTCAGGGTCATGGCGGCGTTGGCCCGCTGCCGGTGCTCCGGGGCGACGGTCTCGGCGGTGAGCGCCTGGAACGCCGGGCGGCAGGCGCCCTGTCCGGCACCCGCGAGGACGGCGGCGGCCGCCATCAGCACGAGCGAGCGGCCGAGTCCGGCGGCGAGGAGGGGCGCGGCGGCGGCCGCCGCGAGGGCCGACCAGAGGACGACCGCGCGGCGCGCATGCCGGTCGGCCAGGACGCCGCCGACGGCGACGGCGACGAGGAAGCCGGCGGTACGGGCGGCGAGCACGAGACCGAGTCCGGCGGCGCCGAGGTCCCGGTGGAGGACGGCGAGCCCGAGGACGAACGGCAGCGCCCAGGTCGCGAGGCCGGAGGCGGTGGTCCCCGCCCACAGGCGCAGGAACGCCGGGTCCCGGAGGACCGAACGCGGGGGAGGGGAGGCCGACTTGGCCGCCGCCGGTGCAGGTGTGGTCGCCATGGTGTGATCGCTCCTCAGGGGTGGGGGTGGCGGTTCCGCGAACCGCACCCGGATTCGTTAATGAAAATGAATACCATTACGGTACTCTTTCGGCACGGCACCCCTGTCCCGTGCACGACAACGCCCACACCCTTCCCTCCCGTATCGGAGCCCCCATGCGCCATCCCGCCCGCCTCGGCACAGCCCTGACCGGCGCCCTGGCCGTCGCCCTCGCCACCGCCGGCTGCGGCGCGCGGCATGCCGAATCCGCCGCCGGGGATCCCGCCGCGCGGACCACCGTCACCAGCTGCGGCCGCCAACTCTCCTTCGCCGGACCGCCGGAGCGGACCGTCACCCTGGACCAGACCTCCACCGAGACCCTGCTGGAACTCGGCCTCCAGGACCGCATGGCCGGCACCGCCAACATCAAGACCAAGGTCCCCGCCCGGTACGCGGCCGCGTACGCCAAGGTCCCCGTCATCGCCCCCAAGATCGCCACCGGTGAGCAACTCCGCGCCGCGACGCCCGACTTCGTCGTCGCCGGATCCGCGGACCTCCTCACCAAGGACCGGGCCGGCACCCGCGAGGAACTGGCCGCCCTCAAAGTCCCCACCTTCGTCAGCGCCGTCGACTGCCCGCGGCGCGCACGCGCCGGCACGTCCCCCTTCGAGCTGCTCTTCTCCGACTACGAGAACCTGGGCAAGGTCTTCGGCGCCGAGCGGCGCGCGGACCGGCTCGCCGCCGAACAGCGGGCGGCGGTCGCCAAGGCGGGGGAGACCGCCCCCAGGACCGCCCGGGACGAGGACCGGCCCACCGTCGTCTACCTCTACTCCGTCTTCAACGGCATGCCGTACGTGGCGGGCGGTACCGGACTGCCCAGCGAGATGAGCCGAATAGTCGGCGCGAAGAACGCCTTCGACGACGTCAAGGAGGACTGGCCGGAGGTCTCCTGGGAGGAGGTCGCCAAACGGAACCCGGACTTCATCGTCATCGGCGACCTCTCCGAACGCGGTCGCCCCGGCGACAGCGCCGCCGAGAAGCGGGCCGCGATGACCACACACCCCGTGGTCTCCCGGCTCGCGGCGGTCCGCGACCACAGGATCCTGGAGGTGCCGGGCGTCGAACTCGACCCCTCCGTACGGTCGGTGCACGCCCTGGGCATGCTGGCCGAGGCACTGAAGGGCGTCGGACATGCCCGGCCCGCCCGCTGACCCGGCCGTCCGGCGGGAGCCGGCGGACGCGCCGCGCCGGCCGGCCGACCCCGCGCGGCCGCCGGCGGCCCGGCTGCTTCCGGCGGCCCGGGACCTGGTGACCGTCGAAACCCCCGCCGGCACCGGCGAGCGGTCCGCGCCCGCCCGCGCCGCGTTGCTCCTCCTCTCCGTCGCCGCCCTCGTCGGCTCGCTCACGGCCGCCGTGCGGATCGGCACCGCCGACGTGGGCTGGACCGACCTCGCCCGCGTCCTCGGCGCCCGCCTCGGCCTGGACGTCGAGCCGCCGCCCCCGTTGCCGGACTCCCTCGTCTGGGACCTGAGACTGCCGCGCGCCCTGATGGCCGCCCTCGTCGGCGCCTCGCTCGCCGTGTGCGGCACGGTGCTCCAGGCCGTCACCCGCAACGCGCTCGCCGACCCATACCTCCTCGGCGTCTCCTCGGGCGCGTCGACCGGAGCCGTCACCGTCGTCGTCCTCGGTGTGGGCGCGAACGCGCTCGGAACCACCGGCGGAGCACTCGCCGGAGCGCTGCTCGCCTTCGCCCTGCTCTTGCTGCTGCTCCGGCGCACCGGGCCGGACTCCACCCGCATCGTCCTCACCGGCGTGGTCGTCGGCCAGCTCTTCACCGCCCTGACCTCCCTGGTCCTGATGGCCTCGGCGGACGCGGACACCACACGGGCCGTCACCCACTGGCTGCTCGGCTCGATGGCGCCCGCCCGCTGGAACACCGTCCTGGCCTGCGCGCTCGTCACCCCGCCCGGACTGCTCGTCGCGTGGCTCGGCTCGAACGCCCTGGACGGGCTCGCGTTCGGCGCCGACACCGCCGCGTCCCTCGGGATCGGCGTACGGCGCACGCGCATGCTGCTGCTCGTGGTCACGGCCGCCCTGACCGCGGTGGCGGTGGCGACCGTCGGCGCCATCGGCTTCGTCGGACTGATCGTCCCGCACGGCGTACGGTTCCTCGTCGGCCCGGCGCACCGGGTGCTGCTGCCGTACGCCGCGCTGGCCGGCGCGGTGTTCCTGGTGTGGACGGACACGGTGGCGCGCGTCGCCTTCGCGCCCCGCGAGGTGCCCGTCGGCGTGATCACCGCCCTGCTGGGCGTGCCCCTGTTCCTCCTCGTCCTGCGCAGAAGGGGTGAGCTGTGAGGATCACCGCCGAAGGGCTGACCTGGTCGGTGGCGGGCACCCCGGTCGTACGCGACGTCGGCGTGGACATCGCTCCCGGCGAGACCGTCGGACTGCTCGGCCCCAACGGCTCGGGCAAGTCCTCGCTGCTGCGCTGCCTCGCCGGACTCCGGCCGCCCGACACGGGCACCATCCGGTACGACGGCGTGTGCGTACGAGGCTGGAGCGCGCGCCGGATCGCCCGGCACGTCGCCTTCGCCGAACAGGAGACGGGCACGGACAGCGAGCTGCGGGTCTCCGACGTGGTGGGCCTGGGCCGGATGCCGTTCCGCGGCCGCTGGCGCGGACCGGACGCCATCGACCGCGCGGTCGTCGCCGCCGCCCTGGAACGCGTCGGACTCACCGCACTCGCGGGCCGCTCCTGGAAGGCGCTGTCCGGCGGCGAACGGCAACGCGCCCACATCGCCCGCGCGCTGGCCCAGCAGCCCTACGCCCTCCTCCTCGACGAACCCACCAACCACCTCGACGTCCGGCACCAACTGGAGCTCATGGAGCTGCTGTCGGGAACCGGGCAGACGGTCGTGGTCGCACTGCACGACCTGTCCCTCGCCGCCCGCTACTGCGACCGGCTGCTCCTCCTGCGCCACGGCCGCCTCGTCGCCACCGGCCCTCCGACCGCCGTCCTGACGGCCGGCCGGCTCGCCGAGGTCTTCGAGGTGGACGCCGAACTCGGCATGGACGCCGTCGGCAGACCGGTGGTCACGTATCACGGGCCACTCGGCCCGGGGGGAGGCGGACGGCGTGCGGTGGGAGGGGGCGGGGTGGCAGGGGGCGCCGGGTGACGCGCCGATGCTGGGCTCGCCCGATCGCGGAGCGTCGTCGTCCGGCACGCCGACGCCGACGCCGGGGAAGCGGGCGTTGGGCACACCGTCACCGGGACATCGACGTTTGACGCGTCGCTGCCGGAGCCGTCGCCGTCCGGCACACCGACGTCGGGGACGTCGACGCTGACACATCGACCACATCGACGTCGGGGAGCGGGTGACCGGCACGACGACGTCAGGGACGCCGACGCGTGACGTGCCCATCGGCCGGGACTCGGTCATCCGGATCTCCCGAGCGCGGAGGCCCACTCCCGCGGGCCCGCATCCCGATCCGCCGTCCGCCCGTTGAGGCCGGTGCCCGGACCGACCCGGCGAGCCCTGTGACCGGACTCGGCGAGCCGGGGCCGGTGACCAGGACCGACCGCCCGGCCGATGCCCTGACCGTCCGGTAAACCCCGCGCCCTCCGCACACCCGAAGCCCCCGCACAGACGAACCCGCACCGAGCCGCGCACCGAGATGGCTTAACACCCCACCCTGCGAAAGGAATCCCATGAACCAAACGAGTCCCACCACCACCCCCTCCACCACCGTCGACGCGCTCATCGCGGCCGCCCTCACCGGCGAGCACGGACCGCTGCCCTCCGAAACCGTCGCGACCAGCGTGTTCTGGGTCCATCACGGCACCCGGCTGGCGGGCGGCGACACCACCTACCTCAACCAGTACGTCCTCGTCCGCCTCGGCGACTCCTTCGGCGGGTGTGCCTTCGAGGCGGGCGAGATCGAGCCGTCGATCTGCCGCGACGCCTCCGGCGCACCGCTCGACGTCCTGCTGCGCGACGCCCCGCGCCCGCTCCGGATCGCCGCGCTCGACGCCTACCTCTCCCGGGTCCGCCCGCATCGCGAGGCGGCGGAGGCGGGCGACGCCGAGGCCGTCGTCCTCCCCACGGGCACCCCGGAGATCCGCGCGAAGGCCCGGGACACGGCCGTCGCCGGACTGCTGGAGACCGGCGAAGGCGCCGCGGTCGGCCTCATCGGCGTCGTCAACCCGCTGGTCGCGGCGATACGCGAGCGCGGCGGCCGGTTACTGCCCTGCGACTTCAACCTCAGGGCCACCCAGTGGGGCGACCCCGTCACCGACGACATGCACGAGGTGCTGGACCGCGCCGACGCCGTCGTCGCCACCGGAATGACGCTGAGCAACGGCTCGTTCGACGTCATCCTGGAGCGCTGCCGCTCCCGGGGCGTCCCGTTGATCGTCTATGCGCAGACCGGCAGCGCCGTGGCCCGCGCCTTCCTCGGCTCGGGGGTGACCGCGCTGTCCGCCGAACCGTTCCCGTACTCGCAGTTCAGCGTCGAGGAAACGGTTCTGTACCGCTACCGGGCGGCGGGTGACGCATGAGCCCCGCCATGAGCCCCGCCATGAGCCCCGCCCCCCGTCATCCGTCCGTCTCCGGCACCGGGCACGCCCCCTGCCACCACGGCGAACTCCTCCAGGGCGTCTTCCGCGACGGCGACGGACGCCGGTGCGCCGGACTGGTCACCCTCCCCATGGCTGGCCCCGGCAGCACCGCCGAGTTCGTCCGTCGGCCCGGCACGCCGCCCGAGGCGCTCACCGTCGTCCCCGCCGGCCGTACGAAGGCCGCCCGGGCCGCCGCCCTCGCGGTCGCCGCGTGCGCGGAACGGTCCGGACGGCCGCCCGCCGGCGGCACGTTGCGGCTCACCGGCGACGTACCGGTCGGCCTGGGCCTGGGCAGTTCCACCAGCGACGTCATCGCCGCCGTCCGCGCGGTCGCGGCCTCCTAC
Source organism: Streptomyces sp. NPDC021100 (assembly GCF_044333095.1). Classification (NCBI taxonomy): domain Bacteria; kingdom Bacillati; phylum Actinomycetota; class Actinomycetes; order Kitasatosporales; family Streptomycetaceae; genus Streptomyces; species Streptomyces sp. NPDC021100. Next base: position 10,869 of record NZ_JBIRQH010000034.1, on the reverse strand, counting down.
GGCCTGCGGCTGCCACCCGGGACGGTCGCCCGGCTGGCCGTCCGCGCCGAACGGGCCTGCGACCCGCTGATGCTCGACGGCCGCCCGGTGCTCTTCGCCCAGCGCGAGGGCCGGATCCTGGAAACCCTCGGCCCGGCCCTCCCTCCGCTGCTCGTGGTCGGCTGCGCCCTCGGCGGGGGAGCACCCGTCGACACGCTCTCCCTGCCCGCCCACGAGACCGACGAGCACGACGTCCGGGCCTGCGAACGGCTCCGCGCGCTGCTGCGCCACGCGGTGGCCACCGGCGACGCGCGCCTGCTCGGCGAGGTCGCCACCGCCAGCGCGGCACGCGGACAAAGGGTGCTCCGGCACCCGGAGTTCGACGCGCTGACGGCCGTCGCCCGGCGGTCCGGGGCGGTGGGCGTGCAGATCGCGCACAGCGGCGCGGTGGCGGGTGTGCTGTTCGACCCGGCGGCGCCGGGCGTACGACACCGCGTACGCGGCTGCCTGCGCGCCCTGCGCGCCCACGACATCCCCACCACACGCACCTTCACTACCTCTACCACCTCCCTCACCGCCAAGGAGACCCCGCATGGACCAGCACATCGCGGAGGCGATCGGCCAGCCCGATCTCGTACGCCTCGACGACCGGCTCGTCTGTCTGCGCTTTGAGACGATGAAGGTGGTCTCCGCCCTCGCGGCCGTCCGTCACCTGCTCGACACCGGAGCCGTACGGCGCGGCGACACCCTGCTGGACAGCTCCAGCGGCATCTACGCCTACGCCCTCGCCCTGGCCTGCCACCGCCACGGCATGCGGTGCCACATCGTCGGCTCGACGACCGTGGACCGCACCCTGCGCGTCCAACTCGCCGTCCTCGGCGCGACGCTGGAACAGACGGAGCCGTGCAGCGACCTCAAACTCGACCAGAAGCGCCGCGTGGAGCGGATCCACGAGATCCTCGCCGAACACCCCGAGTATCACTGGATGCGCCAGTACCACGACGACATCCACTACCTCGGCTACCGTCCGATCGCCGACCGGATCCGGGAGGCGGTCGGCGCGGACGGGCTGACCATCGTCGGCGGTGTCGGCTCGGGCGCCTCCACCGGCGCCCTCGCCCGCCGACTGCGGGACGGGCCCGACGGGCCGGCCGACGTCGAGCTCGTCGGCGTCCAGCCGTACGGCAGCGTCACGTTCGGCGCCGAACACGTCGCGGACCCCGAGATAATCATCGCCGGAATCGGCAGCTCCATCCCCTTCGGGAACGTCTCGCACGAGCTGTACGACACCCTTCACTGGATCTCCTTCGACGCGGCGCTGGCCGGCAGCGTCGACCTGCTGCGACGGCACGCGGTCTTCGCGGGCCTGTCCACCGGCGCCGGCTACCTCGCCGCCCGCCACGAACGCGAGCGCTCACCCGACCGCACGGTCCTGTTCATCGCCGCCGACACCGGCCACCGCTACACCGACACCGTCCACGCCCGCCACCACGAGGCCGTCCCGATCGCGGACCTGGCCCCGCGCGACGTGACCGACCGGAGCGGACTCGCCCTGCCCTGGTCCCGCATGCACTGGAACCGCGCGCCCGCGCCGACGTGCACTATTCGGTGACCCACCGCCCCGCCGCACCACTCCCTCGTGACCTCGCCCGGACGACCGACGACGTCGCGGCGCCGACCGTCGCGGGGGAGGGGCGGGGCCGGGCCCGGATCGGCCCCGCGGGGCAAAGGGCCTCGTCCCAGGATCACGGCGGCTCGACCTCCAGCCAGCGCAGCCCCCGCGCCCCCCGGTACTCCAGCGCCTGCCAGCCCAGCCCCCGCAGCACGTCCGCGCACTGCCGGAGGCCCTCCTGCTGCTGATACCGCACACGGCTGCCGGGCGGACCGACCCACTCGACGCCGACCGTTCCCCCCTCCGCGCGCACGCGGTAACCGGTCGCCAGACGCCGGCCGTCGGCCCTGACGGCGGACGGCGGCACACCGGCGGCCTCCAGCGCCAGGGCGACGGCGCGCACCGGCTGGAGGCGCTCCCAGTCGGCGGGCACGGACAACGGCCTGCCGGCCGGCGGGTTCACCACCTTGCGAATCCGGTGCAGCCCGTCCATCGCCTGCCGCACGGCGTCCGCACGCTCCTCGGGACTCCGACCGGGCGCGGACGGCCCCTCGTCACCCGTGGCGGCGTGGAAGCCGCCCGTACCGTTGGTCATGCTTCCCGCCCCTCCTTCGCAGCACATCACCCATCGCGTTCGGGCCGGCTTCCATGATGAGGCCAGGGTCTGACATCGACCGCGGAGGCCGGAGCGGATCCAGGAACGGCCGCCCGGCGAAGACCGCCGCAGCTTCTACGCCGGCCGGGGCATCATCCTCGCCCCCACACCCCCCACACCCGACCCCGCGTGACGCGGCGCATCCCGCCACCGGCCGCTCACCTCCGCGCCGAGGCCCGCTGCGTCCAGAGGTCCAGGTGGGTACCAACGCGTGCACGCCCCCCGTAACCGCCTCCGTCAGAGCATCACCAGCACCCGAGTGTTCGGCACGAGCTTCCGGTTCACACTGGTGCTCTGAACGAAGATCGTGAAGTCGTCGTTGTGGTCGGGCCTGACGCGGACCTCCACGTCCGGCAGTCCGAGCAGCGCGCGCGCCTCCGGCCCCGTGTAGACCCGGTCCGTCTCCTTCTCCAGCACCGCGATCTGCTTGCGCGCCTGGATCTTCTCCGACTTGCTCAACTGGTAGAACGCGCAACCGGTACGGAAAGCGTGGCCGTGCTCGACGACCCGGTCACGTATCGCCATCTCCCGCACCACCGGGATCAGTTCATACCCCGAAGGGTCCGCCGGAGTGAGACCGGCCGCCTTGATGGTCTCCTGATTGACCGCTTCCGCCCCCGTGGAGAACACGGCCCGCGACCCCCGGATCCCTTGCGAGCGGCCCACCATGAACTTCTCGGTGGCCTCCCGGATGACCTGCCCGGCCTCTTCCAGGCCGTGCGTGCTCGTGGCGTCCCAGACGGCGATGTTGTCCTTCGGGAAACCGCACTGCATGGCCTCGCGCTTGCCCATCTGGTCCGGAACGAGCACGGCCAGCGTCCAGTTGTCCTCCTGCGTCTCGATCATCCCGGCCACCGCCCGCACCAGCTCACGCCGGTCACCGGAAGGAGCGTCCGCACAGTGATGGCTCGCGTTCTCCTGCCCGTCGGTCAGGACGAACGTCAGGAAGCTGTGATCACCGTACAGTTGCGCCGTCCGCGCCAGCTCGCGCTGCGACTTCAGCGTGGCAGCCAGCAGAGCCGTCATCCCGCCGACCCGGTACAGCTCCCTCAGCGACGGCATCCGCAGCACGTCCTTGTCGTAGATGACGCACTCGACCTCGTTCGCGAAGACGTACACCGTCACACGGGTCTCCTGGTCCAGCTCCTCCGACCGGCGGGCCAGGTAGGCGATCTGCTGGTCGGCGACGTCGACGACCTTCTGGCTCAGGTGCGACATGGACGAACTGGCGTCCAGCACCAGGGCAACGTGATTGATGTAGTTCTGCGTTCCGGACATGGCCGTCTCCCCCTCGTTCCGACTCGGTGTTCCCACCTTCTCACCCACCACTGACAACGGCCTCTGACACCGACGGCCGGGCGAACGCTCCTCGAAGCGACCACGGCCGACCTCCTCCGTTGCCCGTGCGGGAAGGCGACGGCCGGTACCCTCCGGGCGCTGCGCGCCGGCGTCGCCTGCGCCCCGGCCACGCCGCGGACGCGGGGGGCTCCGAGCGGATCTCGACGGCGGCCGCCGGCACGCCCGGCATCCTGACGGGCGGCCAGATCGCGGAAGCCGCCGAGGTACTGACAGCGGTACGGAGCCGGTCGTCCGCCCGGACTGCCGCTGTCCACTGGCGGGCGCTCCGATGGCCTGCCGGGCCGAGGCCCCGCACGAACTGGTCCGCGGTTTCCTCGCCCTCAGGCGCCGCCTGGCGCTGCCGGGTACCCGGCGGGATCAGGCAAGGCGACCTTCGCTCGCCGCGAGCGCCGTCCGCCCCGGCAGCCCGGCCACGGACCTGCTCCTCGCCGCCCGCGGCCGGCTTCCCCGGCACCCCGAACGAACGGCTGACGCGTGCGACGTCATGGTGCCCGTTCACGTCCGCCCGACCGGACGCACTGCGCCCACAAATTCGTCATGGGCATCTCAACGCGTCATCGCTTACAGTGCCCTGATTGATCAACTCCCCCACGGAAGCAGGGCGTTTCATGGCGATCACACGGAGATCCGTACTCAAGGGCTCATCGGTCGCGGCCGCCGCCTCCTTCGTGGCCACCGCCGCCGGTGAAGGAGAAGCGGCGGCCGCCCCCTCGCCGACGGCGCCGGCCGCCGGGCCACTGCTGCAGAGCCGGCCGCACCGGCTGGGCGCGCCCGGGGTGCTGGGCGTGCACTTGCAGTTCGGCTCGGACCCGTCGTCGGAGATGGCCGTTTCCTGGATCACCCCGCAGTCCGTCCGCCGGCCCCAGGTGCGGCTCGGCTCGCCCGCGGGCGGGCACGGCGGCCGGGCCGTCGAGGCCGAGACCCGCACCTACCGCGACGGGCTGTCGAAGGAGGAGGTGTACGTCCACCACGCGCGGATCACCGGCCTGCGCCCCTCGACCACGTACCTCTACACCGCCGGGCACGACGGCGCGACCCCCGAGGCCGGCTCGTTCACCACGGCACCCCGCGGCCGCGCCGCCTTCACCTTCACCAGCTTCGGCGACCAGGCCACGCCCAACCTGCGCCGCGTCATCCACCTCCCGGACGGCGTCCCCTCCCCGGTCAACCGCTTCCCGCTGCACACCAGCAGCCAGGTCGGTTCGCCCGCCTCGGCCGACATCGTCGCCGCCGTGGAACGGGTCGCCCCGCTGTTCAACTTCGTCAACGGCGACCTCTGCTACGCCGCGATCGCCGGCGCGTGGGGCACGAGCCGGGTGGCGACCTGGGCGGACTGGTTCATCAACAACAGCCGCTCCACCCGGCTGCGCCCGTGGATGCCCTGCGCGGGCAACCACGAGAACGAGAAGGGCAACGGCCCCATCGGCGCCGCCGGTTACCAGACCTACTTCGCGCTGCCCTCCTCCACCTCGGGCGACGAGGAGACGCGGGGCATGTGGTACGCGTTCACCGTCGGCGCGGTCCGCTTCATCAGCCTCGCCAACGACGACGTGGCACTCCAGGACGGCGGCGACACCTACATCAGCGGCTACTCCGGCGGCGCCCAACGCCGCTGGCTGGAACGGGAGCTCAAGGCGGCGCGGGCGGACCGGGACATCGACTGGATCGTGGTGTGCATGCACCAGCCGATGATCTCCAGCCACCGCAGCGCCGGCAGCGACCTGGGGGTGCGCCGTGCCTGGGGCCCGCTGTTCGACGCGTACGGCGTCGACCTGGTCGTCAGCGGCCACGAACACCACTACGAGCGCTCGCACCCGGTCCGCGGCACCCTCCCCAACGAGACCCGCACCCCCATACCGACGGCCACCCGCACCGACCTGGTCGACACCGGCAAGGGTACCGTCCACATGGTCATCGGCGCGGGCGGGAACATCGCCACGAGCCAGGACGACCTCTTCGACACGCCCCAAGCCCGGGTCCTCGTCGCCCTGAAGGACGACAAGACCTCCTCCGGCCACCGCGAACCGGTATGGATCGCCGAGGAGGCCCCCTGGGCGGCCGTCCAGGACCGCAAGTACAACCGCGGCTTCGCCGCGTTCGACGTCGACCCCGGCGACCGCCACGAGGGCCTGACGCGCATGCGGGTCACCTACTACACCTTCGACGGCCCCCACGGCGACCTGACACCGGTGGACACCTTCACCCTCCAACGCCCCCGCACGGACGCCCGCCACTGACCGGCCCTTCCCGACCACCCCCACTGCCCGCTGGACACCTCTCCCCGCCGGGCCTGCCCGCGATGACGGCCTGACGGAGGATGTCGGCTGAACCGTGGCCACGCACGCGCGGGGCGCACCACGGCGATGGCCGGCGGCCGGGCAGCTGCGACCGGGACCGGTGCCGGAACATGAGCGGCGACTGGCAGCCCTTCGGGAAGCGGCAGACCACGCGATGGTGGCTGATGCTCACGCCGGCCCCTGGCCTGGCTGCCGACCACACCCGGCCGGCGCGGGGACAGCTCCCTGTTCATCCCGCTGATGCAGGCTCTGAACCCGGCCCGGACCGGAACGGGGCGTCCACGCACCCGCCCGGACCGGGCCCGCTGGCGGACGGCTCGGGCGGTGGTGGTCCCGCCCGAGCCGGAGTTGCCGCGCAGGACTACCAGCCGGGTGTCCGTTGTGCCGGTACGGGCTTTCATGGTCGGCTCTCCTCACGCGTCAGGCCGCCACCCGGGCCCGCGCAGCGCTCCGAGCGCCGTACGCATCTTGGGGTCAGGATGGATGGGCCGCGGCATGCGGCGCCGGTACCGGACGTGCGGCTCGTCGACGGTGCCGGGCACATCGAAGGTGTCCCGCACGAACGGGAAGGAAGCCGGCCTGCGACAGGAGTACGCCGGATCCGTCGCCAGCAGCCGGTCAAGCGGCACCCCGTGTTCCCTGGAGAACTCCGGCGCCCACCACGCGTACGTGCCGGCGCGATCTACGAGGCTGTCGTCGGGATCGAACAGGCCCGCCTTCGTCACGTCGGTCACCTGCATCCTCCGGGCCCGTTCACAGCGTCTCGGCGAGTTCCTGCCGCAGGCGCGCTGCCATCGTTCCCCGCTGCCGTGTCGTGTATTCCAGGACACCGTGCTCGGTCATCAACGCGTGGAACTGCTGCCGCTCATACGGAATTCCTCCCGGCAGACCGGCGATATGCCAGTGCACGTGTGCGTTGCCGGACTGGCTGCCCAGCGACAGCAGATACGTCCGCTCCGGCGTGAAGACGCGCTCCACCGCCAGTGCCACGGCGCGCACCACCCGCATCAGCCGCAGGTACGCGGCCTCCTCCAGGTCACGCACCACATGTTCCACATGCGCCTTCGGCGCCACGAGAACCTTCCCCGGCACCGTCGGCCACCGATCCAGGAACGCCACGTGCTCCTCGTCTTCGAACACCGTCTCGTGAGCGAAGGCCGGATCCCCCGCAAGGAAGGCGCACACGAAGCAGGGCCCCCGCTGCGCCCGGGCGGAGTAGGCGTCGAGATCCATCGGCCGCCGCTGTGGCCCACCCGCAGGCTCTCCTGCCGTGGCGGGAATCACGCTTGCCCACCGGTGTCGGCCAGTTGCGCCGAGATCGACTCCTCCAGCTCTGTCATCGTGAGCCGGAAGGCGCCGGCCAGGTTGACGTTGTACAGGTGGGCGAGGACCAGCACTGACCACAGGCAGTCAGCCAGTTCGTTTCCCAACGCGGAACGGCCACCCGCAGCTTCCTCGGCCGTGATCAGTTTGGTCAGGTCGCCGACATCGCCCATAAAGCCCAGCATGAACTCGTCGCGTCGCCAGACGCGCCGCTCGCGGCGGTTCAGCTCGTCGTACAGATCGTGAATCTCGAGCGCTCGCTGCTGCCTTTCGTCAAGGTCCACCGCGGCTTCACTCTCCTTACGGGTGTGCTTCTCGTCGAGGAACCGACGCGAACCGTGGCCGGGCAGTTGCGCAGCTCGGACGCGGCAGTGTTCATTCCGGCCATGCGCTGCTACCGGATCGCAGGGCACTGGACAGGCCGAGGAGACGGACGTGCGATGAGCGGCTGCCGGGCCCGAGCCGGCAGACCGGGCTGTTCCCGGACGGTGCGGCCACGGTCCCCCAGTCGGAATACGGCCACCGGCCTCATCCGCGGCGCCCCGCACTGTCTCTGACGGAAGCGGGGATGTGGAGTGGTGGCCCCCTGGACGAACCGGTCGACGCCACGAGGGACGGGGGCATCGCCTACGGGCCACCGTGTCCGCCATCTTGATACACGTCCGCCGCCGGAGCCGACCCAGGGGCCACGGTCACCTTCGCAACAGCGCCACCAGGCCGGCACACGACGGACACGTTCGACAAGGTGACAAGCCTGCCCTTGGCGACTGCCGACAGCCCCGTCGGCAGCGCCGACACCCGGCTGATCGTCCTGCGCGGCAACTCCGCCTCGGGCAAGACCGCGGTGGCTGCCGAACTACGCCACCAGTACGGCCGGGGCATTGCCCTCTTCGGCCAGGACAACCTCCGCCGCGTGGTGCTCCGCGAGCGCGACACCCGACGGCGCCGACATCGGACTGATTGACACCACCGCCCGCTACGCCCTGGACCACGGCTTCCACGTCGTTCTCGAAGGTATCCTCTACACCGCCCACTACGGGCCGATGACCGAAGCGCTCTGCACACCTACCTGTACTACGACGTCCCCTTCGAGGAGACCCTGCGCCGACACGCCACCAAGCCGCAGGCCGACGAGTACGGCGAGGCGGAGATGCGGGACTGGTACCGGCCCCTGAACCTTCTCCCCAACGCCGTCGAGACGCTGGTCCCCGCCGCCGGCTCCCTCGCCGAAACCACCGCGCGTGCCCGGTGTTCCCGAACGCCGCAGCCATGACTACGTCCGGGCCGGCACGACCACTCTCTTCGCGGCCCTCGAGGTCGCCATCGGCAAGGTCATGGGCTCCCGTAAGTTCCTGACCAAGCTCGACAAGGAAGTGTCCGCAGACCTCGACGTGCATCTGATCCTGGACAACTACGCGACCCACAAGACGCCCGACATCAGGCGGTGGCTGCTGGCGCATCCCCGCCTCCGCCTGCACTTCACGCCGACCAGCGCGTCCTGGCGGAACGGTGGTTCGCCGAGCTGATCCAGAAGAAGCTCAGCGAGGAGTCCACCGCTCCGTCCAGGCACTCGAGCGTGACATCCGCGCCTGGCTCGCCGACTGGAACGCGCACCCCAGACCATTCGCCTGGACGAAAACAGGCGACGAGATCCTCGACAATGTCGCTCACTTCTGCCGACGAATCTCCGACTCGGATCACTAGCGATCCGCGGCCGCCGCATAGTAGGGCGCGATCTGACCAGGCAGGATGCTGGGTCTCGGGGAATCCTCAGGTACCTGCTCCACGCTCTCTGCCGTCTCACTCCGACGGCAGCGGATCAGAGAACTCTCCGCAATACCGCGTCGTAGAAAATTTCAGTGAAGATGTTGGAGACGGGGCGTGCGGTTGATAGGCCGGGCAGTCCGTTCTGCCTGGTCAGGGGCTGGCTGGAGCCAGGGTCCATGTCCCGTCGTGATGGTGGAGTCCGAGGTTGATCAGTCGGTGGTGGTTGAGGGCGGCGGCCCGGTGGTGGATCCAGCGTTCGCCATTGATGGTGCCTCGGCAGGGCAGGTGCCGGTTGCCCCGGTTCACGAGCCAGGCGATGGTCCGTTCGACGGCGGCCCGCCAGGTGACGACACGGTCGCCTTTGGCGATGGTGCACCGGGACCTGAGCGGGCAGTTGGTGCACTGCTTCGCGGTGAACCATGCCTTGCGCTGGCGGTGCTTGCCACCAGGTGGCAGCAGAACGGTGGTGTGACCGTCCGGGCAGGTCACGGTGCCGGCCGCTGTGTCGATGCGGAAGTCGTCGGGAGCGAAGCCGCCGGTGATGGCCTTTTGCAACACGGCCGGTTTGATGAGCCGCCGGTGCCCGGCCTCGGTCAGCACCGCCTGCAAGGGGCAGTGGAATAGGCGGAGTCGGCCTGGACATCCACAGCGGTCGTCTCGGCCTGTCCGATGGGTCGGTCCTCGCGCCGCCCCTTGGAGGGCGGGGCGAGGACCGCGCATGGTCATGGACGGACGGTCCTTACTGGATGTACTTGAGGGTCCATTTCTGATTCGGCAGTCCCTGGTTGTCGTTGGTCACGACCGGCGACCGGTTCACGCCGTTCCAGCCGCGGTCGGGTTCAAGGACGCGGCCGTAGAGGTTCGCGATGCGTGCCGGGTCGGACTGGTTCGCCGGGTCCACGTACCACAGCTGGTCGACGTTGGTGAAGCTGCTGTCGCAGGTCGACAGCCAGGTCGCCCAGCCGCTCGGGCCCTGCGCGTAGCCCGCGAGGCACCGGCCGTCCCTGCGGCTCACCATGTGGTAGCGGCCCCGGCCATCGGCGACCAAGTCCCAGAGCTGGTACGCCTCCGTGGTGCAGTCCCACACTCGCACGCGGTCCTCACCGGACGGGAAGCCCATGCAGCGGCCGGTGCCCTGGTTTCTGACCTGGAACGGTCCCACCGCGCGGAGGGCGGAGGCCGCCACAGCAGTCTCCGTGCGGGTCTGCGGTTCGGCCGCTCCCACCCCTGGGGCTGCCGTCATGAAGATGGCGGCCAATGCCGTAGCGAGCATGGCGCGTCGATTGCGTGGCTTCACGAGTTTCCCCTGTTCAACTGTCCACGAGGCCATCGACGCAGGCTCTCGCGGACATTCCCCACTCGAAAGGGGTTTCGCCCTGAAACCCTCCTAATGAGTGGTGGGGGAGCTGCCGTGGCGCTGCGGTGCTTGCTACTCGGAGTCAGCGCATAGGCACTGCGCTGAGTGGCAGCGTCACACGACTCGTCGGACACGCCTTACGCCGAGTCGCGCTGAAGTGGTGCCCCCCCGCCGGACGTCCCGGGCGGGCCGTCGCGAAGGAGGACCTGGTGAGAGTTTCGAGGCGGGACAGATGGTCGTACGGCGCGACGTGCACCGATCCGGCCGGGTGCGGAGCGAGCACGCGCTGCCCCGTCGTCGCCGCACCGGCGGGGGCGCGTCCCGCAGTGCTGAAACAAGGCCCGGGACAAGGCGGTCATCAGGCACCGGACTGCTGTGAGTCCCGGCACCCGCGGAGGCCGATGGTGAACCGGGCCCGCGCTTCTGGGCGGCGATCGACGGTAAGACGCTGGTGGAACGTCTGGGCTGCTCTGAGCGGTCGGCATATCGCTCCCTTGGCGAGGTGCGAGCCGTCCGTCCG
>NZ_JBIRQH010000033.1:0-56468 GCF_044333095.1 Streptomyces sp. NPDC021100 | reverse complement strand
TTTTCTTTTTTGCTGGCCCGGGGGGCCTGGGGGGCGGGGGGGGGGTGCCCGCGGGGGGGGGGTTTTGGGGGGGGCGGGGGGGGGGGGTGGGGGGGGGGGGGGGGGGGGGCGGGGGGCCCCGCCCGCCCCCGCGCTCAGAGGACGTCGGCGAGTTCCCCGATCTGGTCGGCGAGCCGGGGATCGGGGTGCAGCACCCGCCCCAGGCCGAACTCCTCGACGTCGTCGGCCTTCAGCCGGCCGACGGCCGCCCGCAGGGCGTCGTTGGGGACGTTCGGCTGCGGGGCGGTGACACCCTCGGCGATGAGGCTGGAGCGGTGGCCCGGGAGCGTGATGGCCTGGTGGAACCAGTGGTCGGCGTGGCGCAGGTCCCCGCGGCCCAGGTGGAACAGGTGCAGGCAGTAGGCGGCGAGCGCGTTGCCGACCCCGGCGGAGAACTGCCACCAGAACTGGGCGCAAGCGGGCTCCCCCGCGAGGCTGAGCAGACACCCGAAGTCGAGGGCTCCCTCGGGGTCGATGCCCTCGTCGCACAGCCTGTGCAGCCGGTCGCCGACCTCGTCGCGGTGCAGCAACGAGGCGGCCAGCGCGCGCAGTCGCTTCTGCGCCATGCCGTGGGACGTCGGGAACTCCCCGACGGGCGCGGGAACGGCGCCGAACATCAGGCTTTCGGTGACGTCGCGGACGACCTCGTGTTTCAGGTCGGCTAGGTCCCTGTCGGAGAACGGGTCGGGCAGGGCGGCTCCGGCCAGGAAATCGTCGATGCTGCGCGGCACGGTGTCACTCCTCTTCTAGTTCTTCGTCGGCTGCCGGCGGTGTGGAGAGGCCGAGTTTGGTGGCGATGCGCTCTTTCGCCAGCCGGCGGTGGGTACGGACGGTGTCCGCCTTGATGCCCATGACGTAAGCGATGTGGGAGCAGGGGTATCCCAGGACGTAGCGCAGCACGATGACGTCGTACTGCCGGGGAGGCAGCGCCGCTATGGCGGTGAAGAGGCCCAGGGAGGAGTCCATCACCCGCAGCTGCCTGCGCATGGCCTCCAGCGTGGCGCGGGCCGCCTGCCGCAGACCGGCGGTGCGCAGGCTCTGCGACAGGCTGCCCGTCAGCCGCAGATGGGTCTCCACGCACTGTTTCAGGTAGGAGAAGGCGTACGCCGCGGGGCTCTCCTCTTTCAGCACCATGACCCAGTTGAGCGCCAGGTGGACGTAGACCCGGCGGACGACGGTCCTGGCGGCGTCCTCGTCTCCGAGCAACGTGTGGGCGTAGCGCAGGTGCGCGCGGGCGTAGAGGTCGTAGAAGCCCTCCAGATCCGGCGGCATCCGGTACTGCACGCCCCGCAGCGCGTCGAGTTCCCTGGAGAGGTCCTGCGGGAGGAGGGGCTGCGCCGCGCCGGCTCCGTCGGCCTCGTCGGGTGACGGCAGGATGGTCACGGTCATCCCTCCTCGTCCCGCGGGACCGGCGCCAGGGCCGGCCCGTCGCCGGAGCCGCGGGTGCGGGCGCGGGTACAGGTACCGGTACGCACCATGCCGTCCGACAGACCGGCGATGCCGATCCGTACGCCGGTACGGAGCATGCGCCGCGCGAGGACACGAACGTCCGGGACGAGCACTCGCAAGGCGGCGGCCACGGCCGCCCAGTCCAACGCGTCATGAACAGTCATGAGCAGTCCTTGAGATAGTCGGCGCGACGCCCAACCCCCGGTGTCCCGGGCGCCGGAGAACGTTTGTCCTCCCTCGCAGGATCGCGAATGGGTACGCCCGAACACGTATGCCCATGACGACTTTTTTACGAGGCGTGATCATCTGAACACGAAGAGGAGTAGACCAATCAGGGCCGTCGACCGGCAGCCACCGCGCCGACCAGCGCAAACTCGCCCCCTTGCCCACCCCGTGCCAAGACCACACCTCCGCACGACTCCCTCTCAAGTGACCCGGATCACAGGGGAGTCGAGGCCCTCCCGGTACCCCCGTAGAGTCCCGCACATGACTCCGCTCCTCCTCGTCTGCCGCGACCCGCTCTCCTCCCGCCGTACGGACCCGCACTTCGCCGCCGAGGCGCGGGCGGCGGGTGAACAGGGGCTGCCGGTCGCACGGATCGACCATGACGCGCTGCTCGCCGGGGACACGGCGGGGGCGGTCGCGGACGTGCCGCGCGAGGCGGGCGCGGCGTGGTACCGGGGCTGGATGATTCCCGCCGCGCGGTACACGGAGCTGGCGGAGGCCCTGGCCGGGCGCGGGGTGACGCTGCTGACCCCACCGGCGGACTACCGGCGGGCCCACGAACTGCCGGGCTGGTACCGGATGTTCGCCCCTGTGACCCCTCGTAGCGTGTGGTTCCCGGCGGCGGCCGGGCGGACACCGGGCCGGGAGCGGCTGGCGGCGGGAGCGGCCCTGCTGGGCGGCGGCGGTCCGGTGGTGGTCAAGGACCACGTGAAGTCGCGCAAGGACGAGTGGGACGAGGCGTGTTACGTACCCGACCTCGCCGACACGGACCGGCTGGCGGCGGTCGTCGGACGGTTCGTCGAACTCCAGGGGGAGTTCCTGGCGGGCGGCGTCGTCCTGCGGTCCTTCGAGCGCTTCACGACGACCGGTGAGGCCCGGGTGTGGTGGGTGGACGGCCGCCCGGCCCTGGTGACCGCCCACCCGGACACCCCGGAACGTCTCCCGCGCCCGGATCTCGACGCGGTGGCGCCGTACGTCTCCGCGCTGGGCTGCCGTTTCGTCACCACGGACATGGCACTTCGGGAGGACGGGGTGTGGCGGGTGGTGGAGGTGGGCGACGGCCAGGTGAGCGACCTGCCACAGGGACACGATCCCGGTCCGCTGCTCGCGGCCCTCGCCCGGAGCGGACGGTCGGTTCCTGTGGCGGAGGAGCCGGCAGACACTCGCTGACCACCCGGCGGCGCCCGCTCTCCCTCGGGGACCGCGATCCCCGCCGGCCCGGCGTCAGCAGCCGCAGTCGGCGCCGTCCACCGGCGCGGTCAGCGGGTCGGGCGCCGACCGGCGCGTCCCCTCCCGGGTCTCGACCTCGTACCCCTCGCGCACCCAGTACTCGATGCCGCCGAGCATCTCCTTGACCCGGTACCCGAGCGTCGCGAGCGCGAGCGCCGCCCGCGTGGCCCCGTCGCAGCCGGGCCCCCAGCAGTACACGACGACGGGCCGCGCGGGATCGAGGAACTCCGCGGCCAGCTGGGGGATTTGGGCCGTGGGCAGGTGGACGGCTCCGGGTACGTGTCCCTGATCCCACGCCGCCGTGGAGCGCGAGTCGACGACGGTGAAGCCCGCGGCGCCGGCGGTGAGGGCGGCGTGGACGTCGGCGACGTCGGTGTGGAAGGCGAGGCGGGCGGAGAAGTAGGCGGCGGAGTCGGCGGGTCCGGCGAAGGGGGTGATCGTCATGCGGGGAAATCTATGCGGGCTCCACCGGGCCGGGAACGGCCGATCCCCGGCGGATCATGACCCTTGCCACTGATTCACCGGTCTCTCCGACACACCGCCACTGAATCCCCGACCGTAACGGCACGGTCGCGGAGCGGCACCAAGCGCACCTCGACGAGCCTCCGGACGTCATGCGGTGGCACGGAACCCGGCCCGCCGCATACCGAGCAAGTGGCGCGGCCGGTGACCACGGCGGCCCGAGAGGCCCTGCGCGAGGCGTCCGAGGAGTCGGCGCACCTCAACCGGGCGGCCGCGAAGTGGCAGCGCGCCACCGGGGCCGAGCGGCGCCGCGCCCTGGCCCGGGCGAAGGCCAGGGCCCGGCACCAAGGCAGGTGGCACCCGGGCGGCAGAACTCGCGGGCGGCAACCCCGCCCGAAGCACCCTCGGTGGAGAAGTCGGCTGCGGCCTCGGTTCGACCGGGCTCCCGACCGCCGGCCTGCTGCTGTGCGAGACCGTGCTGGGCAAGGTCGCCCAGGTCGGCCCGGCCAGGACCGACACCGCCTGCAAGCAGGCCGCCGGCTGACACCGGCGCGGCGGCGCTGTGAGCACCCCGCTGCCCACAGCGCCGCACACCCACGCCGGAACCCCACGGGCCTCGCGGAAGGCGTGCAGCGCAGTCTCCGCTTCCACGGCGAAACCCTTGATCTGCCGGACGTTCCCCTGCTAGACACCGCCTATGACCGATCATTCCCCGGACGCCACCGACTGGCGCATACTCGACGCCCTCCAGCAGAACGGACGCGTCGGATACGCCGAACTGGCGCGGATCGTGAACATGTCCTCCAGCGCGGTGACCGAGCGCGTCCGGCGGCTGGAGGAGGCGGGGGTGATCGAGGGGTACACGGCCGTCGTCCGGCCGGAGCGGCTGGGGATGCCGGTGCTCGCGTTCGTCCGGCTGCGGTATCCGAACGGCAACTACAAGCCGTTCCACGACCTCCTCGACACCACCCCCGAGGCGCTGGAGGCGCACCACGTCACCGGGGACGACTGTTTCGTCATCAAGGTCGCCGCCCGGTCCATGCGGCACTTGGAGGAGGTGGCGGGGCGGATCGGGGCGCTGGGGTCGGTGACGACGAGCGTGGTGTACTCGTCGCCGCTGGAACGCCGGGCGTTCAGCCGGCCGGAAGATCCTCAGCGCGACGGCTCCCGGCCGTCCGGTGCCGTATCGCCGAGCCCGAGCGGTCCTTGACCACCTGGAGCTGGGCCGGGACGCGCTGCCGCAGGTCGGCGACGTGGCTGACGATGCCGACCGCGCGGTCGCGTTCACGCAGCGAGTCGAGGACGTCGAGGACCTCGTCGAGGGTCTGCTCGTCCAGGCTGCCGAAGCCCTCGTCGATGAAGAGGGTGTCCAGGCGGGTGCCGCCCGCCTCCTCCGTGACGACGTCCGCGAGGCCCAGGGCAAGGGCGAGCGAGGCGAAGAAGGTCTCGCCGCCGGACAGGGTGGCGGTGTCGCGCTCGTTGCCGGTCCAGGCGTCGACGACGTGCAGGCCCAGGCCGGAACGGCCGCGTCCGGTGCCGCGGGCGTCGGAGTGGACGAGGGTGTAGCGGCCGGCGGACATCCGGTGCAGGCGGGCGGTCGCCGCGGCCGCGACCTGTTCCAGGCGGGCGGCGAGGACGTACGACTCCAGGCTCATCTTCAGCTCGTTGTCGGCGGAGGTACCGGCGGCGAGCGCGGCGAGGCCGGCGATCCGGTGGTACTCCTCGCGCAGCGGGGCGAGCCGCCGGACGTCGGCCGCGGCCTCGGCGGAGAGCCTGTCGAGGGCGTCGCAGCGGCGCCGGGCCTCGGCGTCGCGGTCGGAGGCGGCCCGCAACCGATCGACGGCCGCGGCGAGTTCGGCGTCCGCCGTCTCCGGGGCGGCGGGCGGGAGGCCGGCGGCGGCGACCGTCTCCTCGTCGGCCATAGCCGCCGCGACGGCGGCCTCCTCCTGCCGCCAGGCGTCCAACCGGGCCTGTACCGTACGAAGTTGGGCGGCGTCGAGCAGGGCGTCGGCCGCCTCGGCGGGGGTGGTGAAACCGGCGCGGTACGCGGCGTCGGCGAGCCGGTCGTCGGCGCCCTTGAGGGCGGTCGCCGCGTCCTCGGCGGCGCGGACGGCCCCGGCGGCGGCGGCGAACAGCCCGGCCCGCTCCTCCAGCGCCGCGGCGCGCCGTGCGACGGACTCCTCGCCGCCGCGCGCCCGCGTCAATTCCTCGCGGAGAGTATCGAGTTCGCGTTCGAGGTCGTCGCGGTGGGAGGCGCGGGCGGCGATCCGCAGCCGGGCGGCCTGTTGGGCGTCGCGGCGGCGTTCGTACTCGCGCTCGGCCTCGGCGAGGGCGGTGCGGGCGGCGGGCGCGTCGGCGGCGGCCGTACGCGCCTCGGCGTACGCGCGCCGGGCGGCGTCGGCGAGGGCGGTGAGTTCGGCGGTGGCCTCCTCGCCGGCGGCGGCACGGGCCGCGGCGAGGGCCTCGCGGAGCGGGCCGCGGCGGTGGGCGGCCTCCTCGCGGGCGGTCTCGGCGCGCCGGTACGCGGCCTCGGCGGTCTGCTCGGCGGCGCGGTCCACGTGGCCGGCGGCGGCACGGGCGGGGGCAGGGTGCTCGGTGGCGCCGCAGACGGTGCAGGGGTCGCCGGGGACGAGCCCGGCGGCCAGTTCGGCGGCGATGCCGCGCAGCCGGCGTTCCTTGGTGTCGAGCCAGTGCTCGCGGGCGCGGGCGGCCGCGTCGCGCGCGTCGGCCTCCGCCTGTTCCGCCGCCGCGGCCCGGACGGCGAGTTCGTCGCGGCGGCGGGCGGCGGCGAGGCGTTCCTCGGCGGGGGTGACGCGCGCGCCGAGCTGTTCGGCGCGGGCGGTGGCCTCGTGGGCGGCGTCGAGGCGGCGCTGGTGCCGCTCGCGCAGGGCGGGCCAGCCGGCCAGCCAGTCGGCGTCGTCGGTGAGGGCCTCCTCGTCGGCGCGGGCCTGCCGTTCGAGGGCGGCGATCTCGGCGGTGACCTCGGCGGCGCGGGCCTCGGCTCGGCGGGCGGCGGTGAGCGAGCCGAGTTCCTCGCGGTGGGCGCGGTCGAGGGCGGCGAGCCGGTCGGCACCGGCCTCGCGGTGCTCCTCGGGCAGCCGGGCGCGGGCGCGGCGTTCGGCTTCGGCCGCCGCGCGGTGCCGGCGCTCGGCCTCGGCCCGGAGTTCCAGGGCGGGGGCGACGGCGGCGGCCTCGCGGGCCCGGTCCAGCCGGTCGCGGAGCGCGTCGCGTTCGGGGCGCCGCTCCGCCAGCCCGTCGGCGCGGCGGCGCGCGTCCGCGAACCGCCGCTGGAGGCGGGCCCGTTCGCGGACCTCGGCGGCGCGTTCGGCCGTGCGCGCGTGGAGGTCCTCGGCGGCCCGGACGGCGGAGGCGGTGACGGCGCGGCGCTCGCGGGCGGTGGTACGGGCGAGGGCCGCCCACTCCAGGACGGCGGCGGCGAGACCGGGGGCGCCGGCGGCGAGCGGCGGCTCGGCCGCTCGCGGGGCGGGGACGCCGGCGCGGGCACGGGCCGGGGCGGCGGTGGCGGTGGCGGGCGAGGGGGTGCCGACCTCGGGCAGCGACGGGTCGTCGGCGGCCTGCCGCATCCGGTGGCCGAGCGCGAGCAGCCGCTCGTCGCCGGTGCGCACCCGGGTCTCGGCGGCCTTGCGCAGCTCGGCGAGGTGCCGCTCGGCGGCGCCGAACCGGCCGGTGTCGAAGAGCCGGCCCAGCAGCCCGGCGCGGGCGGTGTCGTCGGCGCGCAGAAAGCGGGCGAAGTCGCCCTGCGGGAGCAGGACGACCTGGCAGAACTGTTCCCTGTCCAGCCCGAGCAGCTGCTTGACCTCCTCGCCGATCTCCTGATGGGAGCGGCTGAGGCCGTGCCACTGCCCGTCGCGGAACTCGCGCAGGGCGCTGTACGCCTTCTCGCGGGTGTAGCCGCTGCCCCGCTTCTTGGGGCGCGGCTGCTCGGGCCGCCGGGTGAGCTCCAACCGGCGTCCGGCGACGGTGAGTTCGAGGACGACCTCGGTGAGGGTGTCCGGCGCGGCGTGGTCGCTGCGCAGTCCGGGGCCGCTGTTCTGGCGGGCGCCGGGGACGCCGTTGTAGAGGGCGTAGCAGACGGCGTCGAGGACGGACGTCTTGCCGGCGCCGGTGGGGCCGTGCAGCAGGAACAGTCCGGCGGCGGAGAGCTCGTCGAAGTCGACGTGCTGGGTGCCGGCGAACGGGCCGAACGCGGTGATCTCCAGGCGGTGCAGTCTCATCGCTCCCCCTCGGCGGCGGGTTCGGCGGAGCGGACGTACCGGCCGGTGATCACGGTCTCGGGGTGGCGCGGGCTCATCGCTCCCCCTCGGCGGCGGTGACCCGGACGGTGTCGAGGGCGTCGGTCAGCAGGGCGCGCTCGGCGGCGTCGGGGCCCTCGCCCCGGACGTGGGCGACGAAGTCCTCGGCGATCTGCCGGTCGGTCCGTCCACGCAGCCGGAGGGCGTACGAGGCGAGGGGGTCCTCGGGGGTGCGCTCGGGGTCCAGGACGAGGCTGAGGACGTGCGGGAAGCGGGCGGCCAGCCGGGCCATGGGGTCCTTGGGGCGGACGGGGTCGGTGAGGGTGGCCTCGACCCAGGCGTCCTCGTGCCGGTCGAGGGCGGGGTCGTCCAGCAGCTCGTCCAGACGGCCGCGGATCCGGGCGAGCGGGCGGGGCACCGGGCAGTCGATCCGCTCGCCGGTCACCGTGCCGTCGGCGTCGAGGTCGATCAGCCACATGGTCTTGCGGTGGGTCGCCTCGGAGAAGGAGTAGGCGAGCGGCGAGCCGGAGTAGCGGACGCGGTCGGTGATCGTCTGGCAGCCGTGGAGGTGGCCGAGGGCGGCGTAGTCCACGCCGTGGAAGATCTCCGGCGGGACGGCGACGACCCCGCCGACGGTGATGTCGCGTTCGCTGTCGCTGGCCGCGCCGCCCGCGACGAAGGCGTGCGCGAGGACGACGGACCGCGTCCCGGCCGGGCGGGCGGCCAGGTCGGCGCGGACCCGGTCCATCGCCGCCTCCAGCACGGCGGCGTGCCCGGCGCCCCGGGCGTCGAGGGCGGTGCGGACGAGCGCGGGTTCGAGGTAGGGCAGGCCGTAGAGGGCGACATCGCCGTGCTCGTCGGCGAGGACGACGGGGGTGCCGCAGCCGGCGGGGTCGGTACGGAGGTGGACGCCGGCCCGGCCGAGGAGCCCGGCGCCGACGCCGAGCCGGCGGGCGGAGTCGTGGTTGCCGGAGATCATGACGACCGGCACGCCGGTCCCGGCGAGCCGGTGCAGGGCCTCGTCGAACAGCTCGACGGCGGCGAGCGGCGGCACGGCCCGGTCGTAGACGTCGCCGGCGACGAGCACGGCGTCCACGGCATGCTCGCGCACGGCGTCCACGAGGTGGGCGAGGAACGCCCGCTGGGCGTCCAGGAGGCCGGCCCGGTGGAAGGAGCGGCCCAGATGCCAGTCGGACGTATGCAGCAGTCTCACGCGTCGGCTCCCGTCCCCATGCTCTCCTCGGCTCCCCTCGTTCCTGCTGCTTGTCGTGGCCCCGGCCGTCCGGGCCACCGCCGTACGGCGCACCCGCCCCGGGCGTCCGGGCCGCCCCACAGTCTCGCATCCGGCGGCGACGCCGGAGGCACGGAGGCAGGCTGCCCGGCCGGCGGCGGTGGGCGATCAGCTCGTACGGGGTGGTTGCCGCACCGGCGAGAAGCCGCCGGTCTTCGCGGCCTTTCGGTCACCTTCCCGCGGGACTCCCGTGGGGCGTCCGGTGCCGGGGGACGATCGTCGGGTCGCGAGAGGAGCGAGGTGGCCGTGCCGGAATCCCCCCAGGACACCGCTTGGAGACTGCACGCCGCGCTGTCCGACTGGACGGGCAAGGCGGACGCGAAGGCGTCGTTCGCACTCACCGTGCAGTCGACGGTCCTGCTGGTGCTGGGGCTGGCGGCGGGCGCGGGGCGGGGGTTCGGCCACGCGGGAGGGCTGGCGGCGGTGCTGCTGTGGGCCGGGGTCGCGGCCCTCGTCGTCGGCCTGGCCTGCGCGGTCCTCGCCGTCGCCCCGAGCCTGCGGGCGGACGTGCCGGGCCCCGCGGAGGAGCGCTTCGTCTACTTCGGGCACCTGCGCCACTGGGAGCCCGGCGCGCTGGAGTACCGCCTCCGGGAGGCGGACCCGCTGCCCGCGCTGAGCCGCGAGCTGGTCGTCATGAGCCGGATCGCCTGGCGCAAACACGCGTACGTGCGCTGGTCCTTCGTGTGCGCGGCGGTCGGCACGGCGGGGGTGGGCGCGGCGGCGGCCTTGACGTGACGTGACGGCGGGCCCGAGTCGCCCCGCCCGGACGGCGGCTACGCCTCCCCGTACGCCTCGTCCCCGAGCTCCAGCACCGCCGTGCCGGCCGTGGCGTCGGCGAGCCAGGCCCGGAAGGCGTCCACATCGGAGTCCGGCAGCCCGATCCCGATCGTCACGCCCGCCCCGTACGACACCTCGCGCACCGTGCGCCCGGACGCCCGCAGCTCGTTCTCCAGCTTTCCGGCGCGCTGGTGGTCGACGGTGACGGTGGCGAGCCGGTACCGCCTGCGCGTCACCGTCCCCAGCACGTCGAGCGCCTCGCCGACCACTCCCCCGTAGGCGCGGATCAGCCCGCCCGCCCCGAGCTTGATCCCGCCGAAGTACCGCGTGACGACCGCGACGACGTACCGCATCTCCCGGCGCACCAGCATCTGCAGCATCGGCACACCGGCCGTGCCCCCGGGCTCCCCGTCGTCACTGGCCTTCTGCACCGAACCGTCGGCCCCGAGGACGTACGCGAAGCAGTCGTGCCGCGCCGTCGGATGCTCCTTGCGGACGCGCGCGACGAACGCCTGCGCCTCCTCCTCCGTGGCGGCGGGCGCGAGCGCGCAGATGAAGCGCGACCTGCTGATCTCGATCTCGTGCACCCCTTCACGGGCCACGGTCCGATACGCGTCCTGCATCCTGCCCTTTCCCGGCCGTCGGCTCCGACCTGCCGAAACAGGCTATACGAGCGTCCTGCCGGCCGCTGCGGCGAGAGGACCGGGAGCGGAACGGCCGGAAGCGGACGGGCCGGGAGTGGCCCGCGGGTCCGGCGAAACCGGCGGTCCGCGGGACGCGTCCTGTTCTACGGTAGGCACCGCATGTCAACGGGCTTTTGTGACGGGGGCGTTGAGGGTGGCGGATGGGAACGCTCTGGCGGCTCGGATCGCCGAACGCCGGGCCGGGGCGGGGGATCCACGGGCCATGGTGGGCGAGTTCCGGCGGTCGGTGGTGCTGGTGCCCATGACGGCGGGCGGGCTGTGGACCCAGGCGTTCGGCGGGGTGCGGTGGATCATCGGTTTCACGGACGAGGCCGCCCTGGCCCGGTTCGCCCGGGTACGGGACGCGGCCGGTGCCGCCGGGAATGCCCGCCTCCGGCCACTCGTCGACCGGGCACGAACGCGTGAGTTGCTATGGGGCGGTGCCTGTTTCCGGCCGACGATGAGGTCGACGGTCCGGAAGCGTGCTTCTCGTACGGAGGGTTCGCCCGGTTTCGCCGACGACTGGCCCTCGCCGAAAAGGTCCGCCTTGAAGAGATGCAAGGGTTTGGAGGCGACCGTTCATGGAACGACGTCTCCACCGTCTTCGAACCACTGCTCGACCATCCGGACGATCACGGCAGACCATTGACGTCTGCGGAATGCCGCGCGTACTCGCCGCGGCTCAAGACGGTACTGGCCGTATGGCTGAACGAGGCAGCACACGACTCCGCATTCCAAGAGCACATCGCCGATGCTCGCGACCTCATCGAGGCAGCGGATGCCTGCGCGCGAAAGGAGGTCCCGCTGAGCTTCCTCCGACACGGCAGCCCGCCACCGGATCCGAGGCGGGAATCCCACACCCCCTTTCCTCGTTGACCGAGCATGTACGCGGACCCCGGCACCATCAAGAAGATCCTCCAAGAGACCGGCGACACCTGGGCGGTGGTCGGCCTTTCGAGCAACACGCGGCGCGCCGCCTACGGCGTGGCGGAAGTGCTCCGCCGGTACGGCAAGCGGGTGGTGCCCGTGCACCCCAAAGCGGAGGCCGTGGGTGGGGAGCAGGGGTACGCGTCGTTGGCCGAGGTGCCGTTTCCCGTGGACGTCGTGGACGTGTTCGTGCGGTCGGAGCTCGCGGGTGCCGTCGCGGACGAGGCCGTGGCGGTCGGCGCGAAGGCGGTCTGGTTCCAGCTCGGTGTCGTCGACGAGGACGCGTACGAGCGGACGCGCGGAGCGGGGCTGGACATGGTCATGGACCGCTGCCCGGCGATCGAGTTCCCCCGGCTGTCCGCCGGGGAGGGCCTCCGCTAACGTCGTTTCATGATCCAGACGACACGTGCCGCCCGTCCCGGGGACGCGGCCGAGATAGTGCGGCTGCGCCGCCTGATGTTCGCCGCCATGGACGGGCGGGACTCCCCCGGCGCGTGGGAGGCCACCGCCGAGGAGATCGTGCGGGAGCAGCTGTCGGGCCCGTCGCCGCGGCTGGGGGCGTTCGTCGTGGACGGGGATCCGGCCGACGGCACACGCGGCGCGCCGCACCTCGCCGCGTGTGCGGTCGGGACGGTCGAGCAGCGGCTGCCGGGGCCCGGGCATCCCACCGGGCGGTTCGGGTTCGTCTTCTCGGTCTGCACGGACGACCGGTACCGGGGGCGCGGGTTCGGGCGGGCGACGACCGAGGCGCTGCTCGGCTGGTTCGCCGCGCAGGGCGTCACGCGCGTGGACCTGCACGCGACGCCGGGCGCCGAACGGCTGTACCGCTCCCTGGGGTTCGCCGAGCACTCGACGGCGCTCTCCCTCGACGTCTCGCGCCCGCTCCTCCCCCGTTCCGGTCACTGAGAGCGGCACTGAGAACGGCTCAGCCGGCCGCCACCGCCAGCCCCTCCAGCACCGTCGCCCCCGGGAGTCCGGCGAGGGCCGCGCCCGGGACGATGAGCTTGCCGCGCCGGCTGCCGCTGCCGATGAGGACATACGGGGACGCGACGACCGCCGCGTCGATCAACAGCGGCCAGTCGGCGGGCAGTCCGATCGGCGTGATGCCGCCGTACTCCATGCCCGTGGCCTCCAGGGCGGCGTCCATGGGCGCGAAGGACGCCTTGCGCGCCCCGAGATGCCGCCGGACGGTGCCGTTGACGTCCACGCGCGTGTGGCCGAGGACGACGCAGGCAGCCAGGCTGCTCTCCCCGCCGCGCTTGGCCGCGACGACGACGCAGTTGGCGGACTGCTCCATCAGCCAGGGTCCGTAATGCTCCACCAGCACGGCCGTGTCGGCGACTTCGGGCGCCGTATCCACATGCAGCACCTGGTCGGCGGTGCCGGGGCCGGGCCAGGCGCGGAGGGCGGCGGCGACGGGCGGCACCAGCAGGTCCATCCGCTCGGGCGCGGGCCGGACGTCGTCGAACGCTTCCATGGGGGTCCGTTGGGTGATCATGCGGGGCACGTTAACAGGCGTCCCCCGCGCGGCGGGAGGAGTCCAGGCGCGCTTCCTTCCTCGCCACCGGCGGCACCGCCACCACCATCGTCATCGTGACGGGCTCCGTCCCGTCGTTGCGGTACGTGTGCCGGACGTCGGCCTCGAACGCCGCCGCCGTTCCGGCGGGGACGGTGTGCTCCTCCCCGTCGACGACGAGCGTGAGCACCCCGGCGGTCACACGGAGCAGTTCGACGGTGCCGGCGGGGTGCGGGTCGGAGGCACTCTCGTCGCCGGGCTCGACCCGCCAGTCCCACATCTCCAGCGGCCCGGGGCTCTCGGCGCCGATCAGCAGGGACGTGTGGCTGCCGGCCCCGGTGGACCACATCTGCACGGCCTCGCCTTCCGGGACGAGCCGGACGCGCGGGCCGTGTTCGTAATCGAGCAGCGTGGTGATGCTGATGCCGAGGGCGTCGGCGAGCTTGACGGTGGTGCCGACGCTGGGGTTGGTCCGCGCCTGTTCGATCTGGATGATCATGCCGCGACTCACGCCGGAGCGGGCGGCGAGGGCGTCGAGCGTGAAGTTCCGCTCGGCGCGCCAGTGCTTGAGGTTCCGGGCGAGCGACTGCGTGAGCTGGTCGAGGTCCGTCACGTTCCATCCAATATCTTCGATGACGCGGTTCAGTGCAGTGAACTACAGTGTGCCCGTTCGCGTCATTCACTGTACTGCACTGCGAGGTTCACCCCATGACACCGTTCTTCGCCCTGGCCACCAGCCTCCTGTGGGGCCTGGCCGACTTCGGCGGCGGCCTTCTGACCCGCCGTATCCCGGCTCTGACGGTGGTCGTGGTCTCGCAGATACTGGCCCTGACCGCGCTGGGCACGATCGTCGTCGCCACCGGCGGCTGGTCGGAGGCCGGACCGCGGCTGTGGTTCGCGGTGGGCGCGGGGGTGATCGGCCCGGTGGCGATGCTCTTCTTCTACCGCGCGCTGGCGCAGGGCCCGATGGGCGTCGTCGCACCGGTCGCCGCGCTCGGCGGCGTCCTCGTGCCGCTCGGCGTCGGCCTCGCGGCCGGCGAACGGCCCGGCGTGCTCCAGGTCGCGGGCATCGTGGTCGCGGTGGCCGGCGTGGTCCTCGCGAGCGGTCCGGGCGGCGGCGCGGTACGGCGGCAGACCCTGCTGCTGACGCTCGTCGCGGCGTTCGGCTTCGGCACGGTGATGGCTCTGATCGCCGAGGCGTCCCACACCCTGACCGGCCTGTTCCTGGCGCTGTTCGTGCAGCGGCTGTGCAATGTGCTCGTCGGCGGCGGCGCCCTGCTCGTCTCCGCGCGGCGCGGCGGCGCGGTCCTCCCGGAGGGCGGCCGGAACGCCCTGCTGCCCGCCCTGCCCGCGCTGGCCTTCGTCGGACTGGCCGACGTGGCCGCCAACGGCACCTACAACCTGGCCGCCCACAGCGGCCCGGTCACCGTCGCGGCCGTCCTCGCCTCGCTCTACCCGGTGGTGACGGCACTGACCGCGCGCGGCGTGCTCAACGAGCGGCTGCGTTCGGTGCAGGCGTCGGGCGCGGGACTGGCGCTGGTCGGCACGGTGTTGCTCGCGACGGGCTGAGGGGGCTGAGGACGCGCACCGGGGGCCGCGCCGGAGAACACCTCACGCGTCCGACGCCCCGCGCTCCGGCACGGGCCGCATCGGCGGCGTCCAGCCCCGTTCCTCGTCCCACCGCCGGACGACCCTGGCCGGTACGCCGGCGACCACCGCGTGGTCCGGGACCTCGCCCCGGACCACCGCCCCGGCCGCCACCACGACGTTCCGCCCGAGCCGCGCCCCGGGCAGGATCACCGCCCCCGCGCCCAGCCAGCTGCCGGAGCCGATCACGACGGGCGCGCTGCGCGGCCACTGCCGGCCTATGGGCTGCGTGGGGTCCTCGTACGAGTGGTTGTCGCTCGTCACATAGACGTACGGGCCACAGAAGACGTCGTCCCCGATCGTCACCTCGCACGAGGCGATCACATGGCTGCCCCGGCCGAGCACCACCCCGTTGCCCAGCCGCAGCAGCGGATCGGGCCCGAGGTCCATGCCGGGCACCATGCCGACGGTCAGCGTGACCTGTTCGCCGACGATGCAGTGGTCCCCGATCTCGATCCACCGCTCCCCGAACACGGTGCCCAGGGGGAACGCGAGACGCGTGTGCGCCCCGATCCGCCGGAAGCGGTACGGCCCCGGGCGCTCGGCCGTCACCGCACCGCGGTCCTGCACCCAGCGCCAGCCCCGGTGGACCGCCCGCGAGACGGCACGGCGCCGCCAGGCCCCGAAGGCCGAAGCGGCGCCGGACGAGAACGTGTTTCGATACTTCGGCACCCGCACACCGTACTCAGCCCACACCGCACCGGCCGGGCCCCACCCTGTGATCTTGCCCCCACCGGCGGCGCCCCGGCGGTTCCCGCGGGGCCGTCAGCCGCCCAGGGCCTCGCGGTGGGTCTTCGCCAGTTCCACGTAGAGGGCGGCGTTGACGCGGACGTGTTCGCGTTCCTCCGCGGTCAGTTCGCGTCGGACCTTCGCCGGGACGCCGGCGACCAGGGAGCCCGGGGGCACGCGCATGCCCTGGGGGACGAGGGCCTGGGCGGCGACGAGGGAACCGGCGCCGATGTGGGCGCCGTTGAGGACGGTGGCGCCCATGCCGATGAGGACGTCGTCCTCGACGGTGCAGCCGTGCAGGACGGCGTTGTGCCCGACGGTCACGCGCTCGCCGATGGTGACGGGGAAGCCGGGGTCCACGTGGACGGTGCAGTTGTCCTGGATGTTGCTGTCGGCGCCCAGGGTGATCGGACCGCAGTCGGCGCGCAGGACGGCGTGGTACCAGACGCCGGAACCGGGGGCGAGGGTGACGTCGCCGAGGACGACGGAGGTGGGGGCGGTGAACGCCGCCGGGTCGACCGCCGGCTCCTTGCCGCCCACACCCGTGATCAGCGCCCGTTCCGTCGTCATGGTCCGCTCCTCTTCGCCCTCGTCAGGGAGTCGCCGTCGTTCCCGGCACGGTAGACCGACGGCCCCGGCGCGTGGACGCGCCGGGGCCGGATGGGGTGAAGATCACAGGAGTCGCGCGGGGCGGGTCAGTCGCCCGCCGGGACCGCCTCCGGCCGCTCGGCGGCCGGTTCCGCCTCGCTCTCGGCCTTGGCCTTCTTCGCCTTGATCCGCATCACGACGAAGGAGCCGACGCCGAAGAGCGCGGCGGCCAGCAGGCCCAACCAGGAGAACTTGCCGATCCACTCCTCGGCCGCCTTGCCCACCGTGTAGATGAGGGCGACCGTGCCGCCGGCCCAGACGATGCCGCCGAGGACGTTGGCGATGAGGAACTTCCAGTACGGCATCTTCAGCACGCCCGCGAGCGGGCCGGCGAAGATGCGCAGCAGGGCGATGAAGCGGCCGACGAAGACGGCCCACATGCCCCACTTCGTGAAGGAGCGCTCGGCGGTGGCGACGTGGTGCGGGCCGAAGTGCTTGGGGAACTTGCGGCCGAGCCACTCCAGCAGCGGCTTGCCGCCCTTGCGTCCGATCAGGTAGCCGATCGAGTCGCCGACGATGGCGCCCGCGACGGCGCAGGCCCCGAGGATGTAGGGGTTGATGTGGTCCTGGGTGGCGGCCATCAGCGTGGCGCTCACGAGGACGATCTCGCCGGGAAGCGGGATGCCCAGGCTCTCCAGCCCGATGACCCCGCCCACCAGCAGGTAGACGGCGACCGCCGGTACGGATTCGAGCCACTCCTGGATGTGCAACGCCGGTTCCTCCCCGGTTGACGACCTGTTCCCGGCGTGCGCCGAGACGGCGCACGCCGGAAGCCTACTGGAGGTAAGGACTCATCTCCGGGGCGAGCGGTTGAGGGGAACGGCTATTTGTTCGGACGCAGCGTCCACACAACGGACATCTCGCCCGTTTCCGCCCCGTCCTCCTCGCGGGTGAGGGAGATCCGCACCGGGAACTCGGGGCGACCGCCGGCGTCCAGCTCGGCGAGCACCTCGTCCGCCGGCCGGCCGAGGACGGCGGTGGCGGTGACCTCGCCCCGGGCGATCTTCTTGTAGGCGACCTCGGCCCGGACGGGCAGCGGCGTCATCCGCGACAGGTGGTCGCCGAACGCCGCCAGGACGATCGCCCCGCTCGCCGACTCGGCCAGGGTGAACATGGCGCCGGCGTGCGGGCCGCCCACGTGGTTCCGGTACTCCGGCTGGTCCGGCAGGCGCAGCACCGCGCGCTCGGGGGTCGTCACCTCGTAGACGAGGTTGAGGGTGCGGACCATGGGGACGGTGGCCGAGAGCAGATCGCCGATCGAGGGCTGGGTCGTGTCAGACATGCGGCGAAGTTACCAGCCGGTAGTGGCGGGCGGAAAGGGTCGGCGGCCACACCTGTCACCTCGGCCCCTTATGGTTGTCGGCCATGTGGCCAGGACAGCAGCCCGCCAACGGGGGCGAGCAGAACCCGCAGCAGCCGAACCCGTACCAGCAGCCGGGGTACCAGCAGCCCAACCCGTACCAGCAGCCGGGGCCGGGCTCCCCCCAGCAGAACCCCTACGCCCAGCCGGCCGGCGCCGGATCCGGGCAGCCCGGCGGGCCGCAGTGGCAGGCACCTCCGACCCTTCAGACGCCTCAGCCTCCCCAGGCCCCGCCGGGCCCCCCGATGCCGCCGTCGGGCGGAAACGGCGGCGGCAGGCGCACCACCGTCATCGCGGTCACGGCGGCCCTGGCCGTGGTGGCGGCCGCGGTGGTCACCGGCTTCGTCGTCCTGAAGGACGACGGCGAGAAGACCTCCGCGCAGGACGACCCCAAGCCGCCGGCCTCGGCGCCCGCGTCCGCCTCCACCACGCCGAGCGCGTCCCCCGGCGGCTCGTCCACTCCGGACCCGTCGGGCGGCGGCCGCGGGGACGACGACGGGGTCAAGCCGGTGATCGCCGGCTGGAAGCCCGTCATCAGCACCAAGCGGCTGGCGGTCTTCGACGTCCCGGCGGACTGGAAGGTCGAGCCCGGGATGTCGTCCGGCTTCCTGGACGACAAGGGCAAGTCGGTCATCAGCATGAGCTCCGTCGCCAGCTACAAGGACGGCGTGTGCAAGGCCAACAACAGCCTGGGCGGCGCCGGAACCAAGGGCGCGCAGGGCGCGAAGAGCGAGGCCGACGCCGCCGAGACCGAGGCCCTGAGCTGGGTGTGGGCCGCCTTCGACCAGAAGAAGACCGGCCACTTCGCGGGCACCAAGGCCAAGCCCTTCACCAGTGACCACGGCGTCAGCGGCTACACCTCGTCGGCCACGGTCACCGGGGTCGCGAAGTCCGACGCCTGCGCGACGGACGGCAAGGCGTTCACCCTGACGTTCAAGAACAAGGAGAACGACCTGGTGACCTGGGTGCTGTACTCCGCCAAGGGCGTCAAGGACGAGCTGCCGGACGACGTCATCAAGAAGATCATGAGCTCGCTGCGGCCGTTGTCCCTGTCCTGACGCGCCGGGCGGCGGCCCTCACCCGATCCCGAACGCCCCGCCCGGCGGCTCCGGCGAGCCGACCGCGTCCCGGTCGCCCACCGGGGCCGCCCCCGCCGTGAAGCGGACCAGGGCGTCCCCGTGGGTGACCCGCGCCGGGAAGGCGTCCGCGGCGGCTCGCCGGGCCAGGGCGTCCAGCGGCAGCTCCCCGGCGGAGGCGACGAGGATCGCGTTGCCGAACCGCCGGCCGCGCAGCACCGACGCCTCCGCGATCAGGCACAGCCGGGGGAAGACCGCCGCGAACGTCGCCACCTGGGACCGCAGGAAATCGAACGGTGCCCCGTCGGCCAGGTTGGCGGCGTAGCGGCCGCCGGGGCGGAGCACCCGGGCCGCCGAGCGGGCGTACTCGACGGAGGTGAGGTGCGCGGGCACCCGCGAGCCGCCGAAGACGTCGGCGACGATCACGTCCGCCGAGGCGTCCGGGGCGTCCTCCAGGGCGGTCCGGGCGTCCTCGGCGCGGACGGTGACGCCCGATCCGGCCGGCAGCGGCAGGTGTTCGGCGACGAGCTCGACGATCCCCCGGTCGGCCTCCACCACCTGCTGCCGGGAGCCGGGCCGGGTGGCCGCGGTGTAGCGCGGCAGGGTGAGGGCGCCACCGCCGAGGTGCAGGACGTCGAGCGGGCGGCCCGGCTCGGCGGCGGTGTCGAGGACGTGCCCGATCCGCCGCGCGTACTCGAACTCCAGGTGCGCGGGGTCCCCGAGGTCGACGTACGACTGGGGCGCGCCGTCGACCGTCAGCAGCCAGGCGCGCTCACGGTCGACGTCGGGCAGCAGTTTGGCGGTGCCGCCGTCCACGTCCCGGGTCACGGGTATCTGTTCGTCCACGTCCCTATTGTGCCGAGCGCCGGGGGCCGTCCGGTGCCGGGTCGCGGGCCGGTCACTCCGCCACGGCGGTCACCGCGCCCGTGCCGACGGTGCGTCCGCCTTCACGGAGGGCGAAGGCGAGTCCCGGTTCGAGCGGGGTCCGGCGGTCGAGGACGGCGGTCAGGCCGGCCGTCTCGCCCGGGCGGGCGAGGCCGCGCGGGCCGAGGTCGAGCCGGCCGGTCAGGGCGGCCGTGCGGAAGTGGAACGTGGCGCGGCAGCCGGTGGTGAGGGGGGTGCGGCGGCCGCCCTCCGCCGGGGTGAGCACCCGCAGACGCGCCGTGAAGCGCCGGTGGACGGTGACACTGCCCGGCGTGATCACCACGTCCCCGCGCCGGACTTCGTGCCCCTGCGCCCCGCGGAGCAGCAGGGCGACCCGGTCGCCGGCCCGGGCGGTCTCCAGTCGGCGGCCGAAGCTCTCCAGGCCGGTCACGACCGTGCGTTCCAGCGCCTCCGGCACCTCGACCAGGTCCCGGAGGCGTACGCTGCCGCGTTCCACGGTGCCCGTGACGGCGGCCCCGACCCCGCGCAGCACCAGCATCCGTTCCACCGGCAGCAGGAAGGGTGCGTCGTCGCACCGCGCCGGATCGGGGAGGTAGGTGTCGACGGCGTCGAGCAGCGCCTCGATGCCGGCGGTCGCGCGCGGGTCGCCGGCCAGGGCGCCCAGGGCGGAGACCCGGACGACGGGCGTGAGTTCCCCGGGGTAGCCGTGCGCGGAGAGCAGCTCGCGGACCCGGAGTTCGACGAGCTCCGTCAGCTCCGGCTGGGCGGCGTCGGCCTTGCTCAGCGCCACGACGAGGTGTTCGACGCCCATCCGCCGGGCCAGCAGGACGTGTTCGGCGGTCTGCGGCTCCACGCCGTCGACCGCCGAGACGGCCAGGACGGCCCCGTCCAGCCGGGCCAGCCCGGCGACCACCCGGGTGACGCGTTCCGCGTGCCCGGGCAGGTCCGCGTGGGCGTAGTGCCGGAAGTCGGTTTCGTACTCCAGGTGCGCGGCGCGTACGGTGCCGCCGCGCGCGAGTTCCTCGGGCGCGCGGTCGAGTCCGGTGACGGGGACGAACGCCGCGGTGCCGCGGGCCGCGAGCACCTTGGTGATAGCCGAGGTGAGGGTGGTCTTACCGTGGCCGAGGTGGCCGATGGTGCCGATGTTGAGGTGCGGCTTCGTACGGGTGGACGCCTGCTGGGACAGTGACATGCTGCGGACTCCGGTTCTCCGGTGCTGCGCCGGACTGGATCGTCATGGGCCCCGCGGCCTGGACGACCCTCCCCGTACGGGGCCGCCGGGGACGATCCGGGAAGGGTCAGCGTCGCGTCGGCGCGGGCGCGCCGACGGGGGCGCCGGGAGGCACGGGCATGCCGGAGGGCATGGGCGCGGGGACCGGGTCACCGGACAGGTCGGCCCTGAGCGCGCCCGCGGGAGCGGGCGTCTTCGCGCGAGGGACGGGCCGGAGCATGCTTCTGATGCTCGCTCACGCCGTGGGAGGCGTCGAATGGTTTTCGACGGGGCGGAGGCGCACGGGCTGATGCCCTAAGGGGCGTCGGCCGCCCGGCCGTTCGCCCTCCTCGCGCGGCGGCGCCCCCTGACAGGCCGGGGTCGCGGGTGCGGGGCCCGACCACCGACGCCCCACCGAGAATCGGCCGGTCCTCGGGGCCCGCACGGGAGCGCGCGACGCCGACGCCCCGGCGGCACACCACCGTCGGCCCGGCCCGCCGTCACGCCGCACGAATCCCGAGGACGGCGCTGTCCCGGCTGCCGCCCGGTACCAGCCCCCGCCGGCGCCATCGGCCCCTTGCCAGGCCCCATCCGGCCGGCGCCACCCCGCCCGGCACCGACCGTCGTCACCGGGCGGAGTCCGCCACGTCACTGTTCCGGCGCCGCCCAGCACCGGCCTGACCGTCGGCGGACCCGGGCTCGTCCCGCCGGTGCCACCGCTCCCGATTCGCCACCCCACCGGGCCGGCCACCACCGGCGTCGCCTCTCCGAGCCCGCCTCGCTCACGGAGCCGACGTCCAGCCAGGGCCCGGCGCCACCACGTCACCCCTCCGACCGCCCCACCGCCCCCACGGCTTCCGCCGTCTCCACCGCCTCGCGCCGCGCCCGTTCCCCCTCCTGGCCCCGCGCCACCACGACGGCCAGCGTCACCGTCACGGCCGCCAGCGCCGTGAAGTACCAGAGCGCGCCGTGGAAGCCGGAGAGGACGTCGGGGCCGCGGGTGGCGCGGAAGAGGGCGCCGGCGACCATCACGCCCACGGAGTTGGCGATCTGCTGCGCGGTGGCGAGGAGTCCGGAGGCGACGCCGGAGAGGGGGGCGTCGACGCCGGTGAGGACGAAGCGGATCAGGGTGGGCGCGACGGCGCCCGCGCCCAGGCCGTTGAGGACCAGGAACACCGTGGCCGGTACGTCGGCGGGGTGGAGCTGGTCGGCCCGCAGGGTGGACAGGCCCAGGTAGCCGACGGCCATCAGGGCCGGGCCGCAGGTGGTCAGCAGGACCGCCCGGCGCGGGTCCGCCCGGCCCGCGGCGACCGAGGCCGCGAGGAACGCCGTGCCCAGCCCCGCGTAGAGCCCGGCCGACGCCAGGGGGCTCAGCCCGGCGCCGTCCTGGGCCGTCTGCGAGAGCACCACATAGAACGGCACCTGCGTCCCGAAGAACACCAGGCACAGCACCAGCCCCACGCCGAACGTCCACCGCCGGAACAGGGCGGTGTGCAGCAGCGGGGCCCCGCCGGCCCGGGTGAGGCGGCGCTCCCAGCGGACGAAGGCGGTGCCCGCGACGGCCACCACCAGGAGCGCGGGGACGGTACGGCCCGGTCCGCTGCCCGGCAGCGACCAGGGGAGCACCGCCGCGGCCACGGTGACGGCCAGCAGCGCGGCCCCCGGCAGGTCGGGCCGTCCGGTGCCGGCCCGCGGCGGGCGGCCGGGCAGCAGCGCGCGGCCGGCGACCAGCACGGCCGCGCAGACCGGCACGTTCACCAGGAACGCCGACCGCCAGCCGCTGCCGGCGAGGTCGAGCCGGGTCAGCACCCCGCCGCCGAGCTGGCCGAGCGTCGAGCCCGCGCCCAGGACCGCGCCGAACGCCCCGACCGCCGCCCCCCGGCGGGCGGGCGGCAGGACGGTCTGGATGCCGGCGAGGACCTGGGGGAACAGCAGCGCCGCCCCGACGCCCTGGGCCGCCCGCGCCGCGACCAGCACCCCGATCGAGGGGGCCAGGCCGCAGCCGACGGAGGCGAGGCCGAACAGGCCCGTACCGATGAGGAAGAGGGGCCGGATCCCGTACCGGTCGCCCAGCCGGCCGCCGGTCACCAGCAGGCTGGCGTACGCCATTCCGTAGCAGGCGACGACCAGGTACGTCTGCGCGTCGCCCGCGCCCAGTTCCCGCTGGACCACGGGCAGCAGCACGTTGACGACGGAGACGTCGAAGAT
Source organism: Streptomyces sp. NPDC021100 (assembly GCF_044333095.1). NCBI lineage: Bacteria > Bacillati > Actinomycetota > Actinomycetes > Kitasatosporales > Streptomycetaceae > Streptomyces > Streptomyces sp. NPDC021100. The sequence continues at coordinate 33,853 of NZ_JBIRQH010000033.1, read as the reverse complement.
GGCCAGGAACTCCCCGACCAGCAGGACGCACACCGCGAGCACCGCGCCCCCGCCGGCGCGCGGTTCCCGCTCCGGTCCGCTCACCCGGCCGCTCCCCCCACCGCCGGTTCGCCCCGGCCCAGCCGCAGCAGCCGGTACTCCACCACGCCGTCCCGCTCCCGTACCTCCCGCGCGGCCACGGTCGTCAGGGTGACGCCCGCCTCGCCGGCCAGCCGGCGCAGCGCCTCCGCGTCGCCCCTGCTACCGAACCCCAGGAGCGCGGCGCCGCCGGGGCGCACCCGGTCCGGGGCCTCCCGCAGGAACGCCCGGTGGGCCCGGTAGCCGGGATCGACGTAGGCGAGGTCGTGAAGGCTCAGCCGGGGCAGGTCCTCGGGGTCCTCGGGGGCGAGGACGAAGTTGGCGTGCCAGAAGACGAGGTCGAAGGTCTCGTCCGGGGCGAGCGCGGCGAACATGTCGCTCTCCCGGCACCGCACCCGCTCGGCCACCCCGTGCCGGGCCGCGTTGAGCGCGGTGTTGCGGACGGCGTGCGGGTTGACGTCCGTCGCGACCACGTGCGCGCAGCCGGCGAGGGCGGCGCTGACGGCGATGACCCCGGCGCCGCAGCCGATCTCCAGCAGCGAGCCGCCGCGCGGGAGGCCCCGGGGGCCGAGGAGGGCGAGGAGGTCGAGGAACGTGCCGGTGGACGGCGAGTAGACGGGCGGGAAGACGTCGTCGAGCAGCGTCCAGTCGCGGCCCGCGAGCGGGAACTCCGCCGGCCGGTCGGGGCGGTCGCGGCTCTCGCGGCTGCGGCGCAGCGAGTTCCGGTAGTCGGTGACCGGGGAGGAGGCGGGGGATTCGTCCAGGGACGCACGCGGTGCGGGGCGCTCCGCCATCACGCCGCCCGCGGGCCGGGCCCGCGCTCCGCGCGGAGCCGGGGCAGCGCCCGCTCGCCGAACAGGGCGACCGATTCCGCGGCGAGGACGGGGTCCAGGGTGGAGAAGTTGACCTGGAGACTGGCGACTTCGAAGCCGCCGCAGCGGTCGTGGACCTCCCACAGCTGCTCCACGACGTCGTCCGGTGTGCCCACGAGGGCCGCCGAGCGGGCGCGGACGGAGTGGAAGTCGTCGGCCGCCAGCTTCTCGATCATCTGCCGGTAGCCGGGGTAGTCGGCGCTCGACGCCCCGCTGGTCCAGTCCGAGGCGGCGGCCGTCAGGCTGCGCAGATAGGCGTTGACGGGCCCTTCGGCGCGGGCCTCGGCGGTCCGCCGGTCGGGGGCGCAGTGCATGTGGAAGGCGAGCATCACCCGGCCGCGCCCGGGGTGTCCGGCGGTCTGCCACGCCGTGCGGTAGATCTCCAGGTACGTCCGCAGGGTGTCGGCGGCCAGCGGGTTGGCCATGACGCCGCAGCCGAGTTCGCCGGCCCGCCGGAAGCTCTGTTCGCTGGAGAGGGCGGCCACCCAGAACGGCGGGTGCGGCCGCTGGGTCGGCCTGGGGAGGGAGGTGGTGGACGGGAAGGAGTGGAAGCGGCCGTCGAACGCGGTGTCCTCCTCGGTCAGCAGCCGCCGCACCGCGTCCACGCCCTCGTCGAAGCGGGCCCGGCTGGTGTCCATGTCCACCCCGAACCGCTGGAACTCGTGCGGGAGGAACGCCCGGGCGAAGCCCACCTCCAGCCGTCCTCCGGAGATGGCGTCGAGCATTCCGATCTCCCCGGCCAGTTTCAGTGGGTGGTTGAACGCCGGCAGCACCGCGCCGGTGATCAGCCTCAGGTTACGGCTGCGGGCCGCGGCGGCGGCGAGGAACACGATCGGGTTCGGGGAGTAGCCGCCGTACTGGTGGAAGTAGTGCTCCACGATGCGTATGTGGTGGTAGCCGAGCCCGTTGGCGAGCTCCACCAGCTCCAGGCACTCGGCGAAATACCGGTCCGCCGCCTTGTCGCGGTGGTGTACATCCGGGAAGAAATTGATTCCGGCCTCCATCGGCGGCACTCCCCCGTTCGTCTGATGTGGCGTCAGAAAGTGCCACAAAAGCCGGTTCGCGCGAGCCGGCCGCCTTCAGCAGAGCAGGAGCTCCCACGCGGCGTCAAGGCTGTTCGACTGCGTACGCCTTACCCGGACAAGCGTCTTTCGCCACCGGCACCGCGCGCCCCCCTAAAACGATCAACTTCCCGGCCGGATGCTTTCGAAAGGAAATACGGATAAGGCATCCGGAACGCACTTGACATGGGGTCATTGGCACCCACATCCTGTCATTTGACAGGCTGCTGAGGATCCGAGGGCGCGTGGTGCGGAGCCCGCCCGAGCAGCGGCCCACGGGGGGACTGCCATGAGGGATGTCCGGGCCGCGGCCCGGGCCGGCGGCCGGCCGCGCCGCCCCGGCCCGTTCGCGCCGCGCGCCGCGGAGCGCTGAACCTGCACACTTTCCACGCGCGATCACCATCGCGGCGGCGACCCGCGCGCTCCTTTTCGCCCCCACGGAAACCGTCGGCCACCCGGAAAGCACGAATACCGGGAAAAACCGCGGGAATCCGTGGAGCGCGAGGTGCGGGGCCGCGCGCCGCGCTTTCACCGGAGGGCGCCCGCCGCGGCCCGCCGGAATTACGGGGGAAACAACGGTGCGTACGCTACTCGTCGACAACTACGACTCGTTCACCTACAACCTCTTCCACTACCTGGCCGAAGTGAACGGCACGGAGCCGGTGGTGCTCCGCAATGACGACCCCTGCCCGTCGGCCGGGGAACTGCGGGAATTCGACAACGTGGTGATCTCCCCGGGCCCGGGAACCCCGGAGCGCCCCGGCGACTTCGGCATATGCCGGGAGATCGTCGAGCACGGCCGGCTGCCCCTCCTCGGCGTCTGCCTCGGCCACCAGGGGATCTGCCACCTGGCCGGAGCCACCGTCCGCCGGGCCCCGGAGGTCCGCCACGGCCGGGTGTCGCCCGTCCTGCACAGCGGGACGGACGTGTTCGCCGGGCTGCCGTCCCCCTTCGACGCCGTCCGCTACCACTCCCTGGCCGTCACCGACCTCCCGCCGGAGCTGGAGGCCCTCGCGGCGACGCCGGACGGCGTGCTGATGGGCGTACGCCACCGGGATTGGCCGCTGTGGGGCGTGCAGTTCCACCCCGAGTCGGTGTGCACCGAGCACGGCCACCGGCTGCTGCGCAACTTCCGCGACCTGACGGCGGACTGGCACCGGCGGACGGGCCGTTCGCGCACGGCGCCCCGGCGCGCGCTCACCACCCCGGACCCGGCGCCGCGGTCCGCGAAGGCCCCCGGTACGCCCGTCGGCGGCCCGCGCTGGCGCGTGCTCGCCGAGCGAATACCGACCCGCGTGGCCGACGAGGTGGTCTTCGACCGTCTCTTCCGCTCCTCCCGGCACGCGTTCTGGCTGGACAGCAGCGCCACAGACGCCTCCCTGGGCCGGTTCTCCGCCATGGGCGACGCCGAGGGGCCGCTGGCCCGCGTGGTCTCGGCCGACGTCTGGCACGGCACCGTCACCGTGACCTCCGCGAACGGAGTGGAGATCGTCGGCGGCCCGTTCTTCGACTGGCTCGACCGCGACCTGGCCGCCCGTCACGTCGACGTGCCCGACCTGCCGTTCGAGTTCACGCTGGGGTGGGTCGGCTACCTGGGGTACGAGCTCAAGGCCGAGTGCGGCGGCGACCGCGTCCACCGCTCCCCGGAACCCGACGCGGTCATGATCTACGCGGACCGGGCCGTGGTCTTCGACCACCTGACCTCGACCACCCACCTCCTCGCCCTCGCCGCGCCCGGCGACGAACGCCCGGCCCGCGCCTGGCTGGACCGCACCCGGGCCGAGCTGGACCGCCTCGCCGGCCGCCGCCCCGACCCCGCCCCCGCGCCGCAGCGCCGCCTCTCCGCACCACGGCTGCGGCACGACCGCGACGCCTACCTCGCCGCCATCGACACCTGCCAGGACGCGATCGGCCGCGGCGAGACGTACGAGGTGTGCCTGACGAACATGATGCGCGCCGACGGCACCCTCGTCCCCTGGGACGCCTACCGCTTCCTGCGCCGCACCAGCCCCGCGCCCTTCGGCGCGCTGCTCCTCCTGGACTCCCTCGCGGTGCTCAGCACCTCCCCGGAGCGCTTCCTCCGGGTCTCCGCGAGCGGACTGATGGAGTCCAAGCCCATCAAGGGCACCCGGCCGCGCGGCGGCACCGCCGCCGAGGACGCGCTGCTCCGCGAGGACCTGCGCACCAGCGAGAAGGACCGGGCGGAGAACCTGATGATCGTCGACCTGGTCCGCAACGACCTCGGCCGGTGCGCGGAGGTCGGCTCGGTCCACGTGCCCGAGCTGTTCGCCGTCGAGACCTACGCCACCGTGCACCAGCTCGTCTCCACCGTCCGGGGCCGGCTGCGCCCCGGCCGCTCGGCGGTGGACTGCGTCCGGGCCGCGTTCCCCGGCGGCTCGATGACCGGGGCGCCGAAGATCCGCACCATGCGCCTCATCGACGAACTGGAGGCCGGGCCGCGCGGCGTGTACTCCGGGGCCATCGGCTACCTGTCCCTGTCCGGCGCCGCCGACCTCAGCATCGTCATCCGCACGGCCGTCGCCGCCCCCGGCCGGGTGTCGTACGGCGTCGGCGGGGCGATCGTGGCCCTGTCGGACCCCGCCGCCGAGTTCGAGGAGACCGCCGTCAAGGCCACCCCGCTGCTGCGGCTGCTGGGAGCCGGGTTCCCCGGCCGCCGGCCCGCCGTCACCGGCTGACGGCCCGCCACGAGGAGAGGAACGGAAACGTGACACGCACGCTGCGCACCCCGGTCGCGATCGTCGGCGCGGGCCCGGCCGGTCTCGTCCTGGCCCATCTGCTGCACCTCGACGGCGTGCGTTCCGTCGTCCTGGAGCGGCGCGACCGCCGGTACGTCGAGGGCCGGGTACGGGCCGGGCTGCTGGAGCAGGGCACGGCGGACCTGCTGCGCGACAGCGGCGTGGGGCGGCGGATGGACCGCGAGGGCCAGGTGCACGAGGGGTTCGAGCTCCGCTTCGACGGGGAGCGGCACCGGCTGTCCACCGCGGAGCTGTGCGGCCGGACGGTGACGATGTACGGGCAGCAGGAGGTGGTGAAGGACCTCATCCGGGCGCGTACGGAGGCGGGCGCGCCCCCGTACTTCGGCGTGGACGACATCGTGCCGGGCGACCTGACCGGGGACACCGCCACCCTGCGGTGCACCCTCGACGGCGAACCCACCGTCGTCCACGCCGATTTCGTCGCCGGCTGCGACGGCTTCCACGGCGTGACCCGGCGCAGCCTCCCCGCCGGGCGCCTGGCCCGCTACGAGCGGACGTACCCGTTCGCGTGGCTGGGCGTCCTGTCCGCCGCGCCGCCGGCCGGCGAGGAGCTGATCTACGCCGTCCACGACCGCGGCTTCGCCCTGCACAGCATGCGCTCCCCCACGGTCAGCCGGCTGTACCTCCAGGTGGCGCCCGACGAGGACCTGGCCCGGTGGCCGGACGACCGGATCCGGGCCGAGCTGCGCACCCGGCTCTGCCCGGCCGGCGAGCCGCTGCACGAGGGGCCGCTCAGCCGGCACGGGATCACGTCCATGCGCGGCTTCGTCGCCGAACCGATGCAGTACGGGCGGCTCTTCCTCGCCGGCGACGCCGCCCACATCGTCCCGCCGACCGCCGCCAAGGGCCTCAACCTGGCGGTGGCGGACGCCGTCGTGCTCGCCCGGGCGCTGGCCGCCTGGTACGGCCGGGGCGACCGCGAGCCGCTGGACGAGTACACGCGGACCTGTCTGGCCCACGTCTGGCAGGCCCAGGAGTTCTCGGCGTGGCTGACCCGGCTGTTCCACCCGCATCCGGGCGAGGACGCGATGGAGGCGCGGCTGCGCCGGGCCCGGCTGCGGCACCTGGTCGGCTCCCGCGCCGCCGCGACGGACTTCGCCGAGCACTACACGGGCCTGGCCCGCGGCCCGGCGGCGACCCGCGGGGGTGCCTGAGGCCCTCCGGCACCTCGCGCTCCCCCGATGTGCCGGTGCCCGATCGCCCCGCGGCCCGCCGACGCCCGATGGGCGCCACCGGGGCGCACCGGTGCCTGAGGTCCCCTGGCGGCGCCCCTCCGGGGCCCGACGTTCCCTCCGGCACCTCATGGCCCACCGAACCACCGTCGGACGACGATCGCGCACCGGTGCCCGATCATCCTGCGGCCCACCACAACCGGTCGCCCGACCCCACCGGACCACCGGTGCCCAACGCCCTCTGCGGCGCCTCCGGCACCCGACACCCCTCCGATCCACCGGCACCCGGCACCGCCGGCCCGCTCCGACGCGCCCCTCACTTCATCCGCCGATCACACCGCGGGTGCCGCCGTGTCGGTTACGCTCCTCCGGTGCACGATTCCGCCGCGCCTGCCCCCGGCCCCGCCGAGCGGCGCCTCGTGCGTGCCCTCGCCTCCCCCTGGTCCCGGCTGACCCTGCTGGTGCTGATCGTCGCCGGTGCGGTGGCCACCGTCCTGGCCTGCCATCCCGAACGGCTGCTGAGCGGGGGCCTCCCGGCGGGCATGCCGTACGGCCTGGCGTTCGTCCTCTTCGCGGGTGCGTACGGGCTGTGCACGGCGGCGTTCGTCCCCCGGCCGGTGCTGAGCGTCGCGGCCGGCACGCTCTTCGGCACGCAGGCCGGCGCGGTGGCGGCGCTGCTGGGGACGGTGCTCGGCTCGGCGGCCTCGTTCGGCCTCGCGCGGCTGCTCGGGCAGCGCGCGCTGCGCCCGCTGCTGCGCGCCCGCTGGCTGCGGTCGGCCGACCGGCAGCTCAGCCGGCACGGCTTCCGCTCGATGCTGGCGGTACGCCTCTTCCCGGGGGTTCCCTTCGCCGCCGCGAACTACTGTGCGGCGGTCTCGCGCGTCGGCTGGGGGCCGTTCCTGCTGGCGACCGCGCTGGGCAGCGCGCCGAGCACCACCGCGTACGTGATCGCCGGCAGCCATGCCGCGTCGCCCGGGTCCCCGGCGTTCGTCGCCGCCGTGGCGTTCATCGCGATCACCGGCCTGGCGGCGGTGCTGGTGGTCTGGCGCCGCCGGGGCCGCGCGTTCGCGGCGGGCCCGCGGCGGCCCTCCTGACAGCGACCCCGGACGGCCTCCGTCAACGGCCGCCCGGCTCCTCGTCGTCCTGACCGTCCTACTCGTCCTCGTCGTCGTCCCGTTCGCCCTCCGCCTGGGAGGGCGTGGTGTGCGGCGTGTCGGGGTGCACCTGCTCCGCGGGCTCGTCGTCCCGTTCGCCCTCGGCCTGCGACGGTGTGGTGTCGCTCATGCTGCTGCCCCTTCCGCGGCGCTCTGCGTGGACCACCCGAGTACCCGGGCCGCCGGGCGGCATGCCGGCCGGGGCCGGCCGGGCCGCCGGTCAGCCGCTGTCGACGGCCCGGCGCGGCGGCGGCCTGAGGTCGCCGCCCTTGCGGAGGACTGCGTAACCGATGCCGATCCCGGCGGCCACCGGCCATTCCAGGACGCCCGCCACGCCCAGGGCGCCCACGCCGAGGTAGAGGGGCAGGCCACCTTTGGCCGGGAGGATCCGCTGGGCCGCGGTGATCGGCAGTTTGACGGCCTCCACGGCGACCCCGGCGATGGTGTCGACCGGGATGGTGACGGTGACCGTCCGCCCGCCGTCCCGGTGGACGACGCCCGCGGTGGGCCGGCGCTCCTCCGCGCCCTCCTCGGGGCGGTGGTCCGACGGCTGCTCGTGGGCGGCCCCGCGGTGTTCCGCGGTGTTCCGCTGCCGGGTGGAGTGCTTGTGGGCGTGCTTGGTGTGGTGGCTCACGGGCGTCCCTCCAATGGCCCCGCCGGAAATACCGGCATTCATGCACTTTTCTCATTATGTTCATTTTCGGGGTGCGCGCCTCCTGTCTCCCGATCGGCGGGCGCGACCCAGGGAACGCGGTCCGACGTGCGGGAGGTGCCGGTGGGATCGTGGAGCGCGCTGGTGCCCGCCCTCGTCGGCGCGGCCCTGCGGGAAGGCCCGGTCCGGGCGTGGGACACCGCGGCCGGCGCCCTCGGCTGGGGGCGGCGGACGGCCGGTGAAGCGCTCTCCTCGCTGACCACCGCAGTGGCCTCCGGCCTCGCCGAAGCCGGCGCCGCGCTCGCCGAGGGCGGCCGGGACCGCACCCGGCGCCGGGTGTGGACCAGCGGCGGCCGGACGCACCTGGAGGTACGGGGCCTGGGCCGCGGGGAACGGCACGACCGGCTCGCCGCCGCCCTGTGCGAGGCGCTGCACCGCCTGGAGGGGGTCAACTGGGCCGAGGTCAACGCCGTCCTGGGACACCTGGTGATCGACGCCGACGAGGACCGCTTCGACCCGGCGGACGCGCTGGAGCTGGTGGAGCGGCTCGAAGACGAACACGCGGAGCACCTCGCCGCCGGGGCCTTCGACGCCGACCGTCCCCGCCCGCCGTTCGACACCGTGCCCGCCACGCTGGCGAAGGTGGCGCTCGCCGCCGACTGCGTGGGGCTGGTGTGCGCGACCGCCCGCCGGCTGTCCCCGCTCCCGGCCCTGCCGCCCGCCCTGCGGCTGCCCGCCGTGCTGGCCGAGACCCAGCCGCGGCTGCGCCGCCTGCTGGAGGACCGGCTCGGCCGCGAGCACGCCGACGTGCTGCTCGCCGCCTCCAACGCGGCGGCGCACGCGCTGACCCGCGGGACCGGTCCGCTGGCCCTGGACCTGGTGCACCGGGTCTGGCAGCTCGCCGAGATCCGGGCCCGGCAGGACGTCTGGGCCCTGCGCGAGCCCGAACTGGTGGGCGGCGGCCCGGACCTGCCCCGGCGGGCGCCCGAACGGGCCGGCCGGCCGGTGCCGCTGCCGGAGGGCCCGGTCGAGTCCTGCGGCCGGCGCACGGCACTGACCGCCCTGTTCGGCGCGGGCGGGCTGCTCGCCTGGACCCGCGACCCGGAGCGGGCCGCCCGGACCGTCGTGGCCACCGCGCCCAAGGCCGCCGAGGCCGGCCGCGAGGCGTTCGCCGCCCGGCTGGGCCGCGACCTGGCCCGGGCGGGCGCGCTGCCCCTGGACCCCGGCGCGCTGCGCCGCCTCGACCGGGTCACGACGGTGCTGTTCGACGCGCCGGTGCTGTGCGCCCCACGGCCCCGGCTGCTGTCGGCGGTCGCCACCGGGGAGCTCGACGAGGCGGCCCTGTGGAGCACCGCCCACCGCGTCCTGGCCCGGTTCACCGTGGGTGAGCTGTCCGGGCCCGGCCCCTGGACGGCCGGCGACTGGCGGCTGGCGCGCGCCCGCGACGCCCCGCTGGGACGGCCGGACGCCGCCGGGGGCCTGGCCCTGGACCTCTGGGGCCCGGACGGGACGCGGGCGGGCCGGATCCTGGTCGGCTGCGCGCTGGACCCGCTGGCCGACGCCCTCCTCGCCGTCGCCCGCGGCCCCACCCGCCGGGTCCTGCTCACCGAACACGCCAGCGCCGCCGAGCTGTTGCCGCGCGCCCACCGCACGGTGCCCGCCGGGGTCTCGCTGTGCGAGGAGGTGCGGCGGCTCCAGCGCGACGGGGAGGTGGTGCTGCTCGTCGCCCAGGGCGACGCCGCCGCGGACCGGGCCCTGGCCGCCGCCGACGTGGCCGTCACCGCGCCGCCGCGCCCCGGCGCCCCGGGCCGACCGTGCTGGTCCGCCGACCTCGTCTGCGGCCCGGGTACGGCACTGGTCTGGCGCACCCTCGCGGCGCTGGAACCCGCCCGCGAGGTCAGCGCCGCCTCCGCCCGGCTCTCCCTGGGCGGGTCCCTGCTCGGGGCGCTGATCGCCACCGGCGGGGCGCGGAGCGGGCGGGCCGGCCTCGCCACCTCACCGGTGCACGGCGCCGCCCTGCTGGCCATGGCGGGCGGGATGCTGGCCGCCCGCCGGGTGGCCGGACGGCCGCTGCCGCCCGGCCGCGTCCGGGGGACCTGGCACGCGCTCGGGGCCTGGGAGACGCTGTCCCTGCTGCGGGCGTCCGCCGGTCCCGAGGGTCGCGACGGCCTCGAACGGCCGGCTCCGCCGTGTCCCGCCCGGCGGCCCGCGCCGCTCGCGGCCGCCGCCCGGGGGCCCGGCCGGCTGCTGGGCGCGGTCCGGGAGGAGCTCCGCGACCCGCTGACCCCCGTCCTCACCCTCGGCGCCGCCGCCTCCGTCGCCGTCGGTTCCACCGTCGACTCCGCCCTCGTCGGCGGGGTGATGACCGGCAACGCCCTGATCAGCGGGGTGCAGCGGCTGCGCGCCGAACGCGCGCTGAGCGGCCTGCTGCTCGCCGAACGCCCCGTCGCCCGCCGGCTGAGCTGGTCCCCCGCGCCGGACGGGCTCCTCCTCTCCCTGGCCGCCGCGCCCGTCCGGACCGTCCCGGCCGACGAACTGCGCGCCGGGGACGTCATCGCGCTGGGCCCGACCGACGTGGTCCCCGCGGACGCCCGGCTGCTGGCCGCCGACCGGCTGGAACTCGACGAGTCCCCGCTCACCGGCGAGTCCGCGCCCGTCCCCAAGGGCACCCGGGCCACTCCCGGCGCCGACCTCGCCGACCGGTCCTGCATGGTCTACCAGGGCTGCACGGTGCTGGCCGGGTCCGGATACGCGGTGGTGACGGCCACCGGCGCCCAGACGGAGGCGGGCCGGGCCGCCGACCTCGTCGGCGAGGCCACCGCCGCGCCCGGCATCGAGGCCCACCTCGCGGCCCTGACCCGGGCCGCGCTGCCCGCCGTCGCCCTCGGCGGCGGCGCGGTGACACTCCTCGGGCTGGTGCGCGGCGTACCGCTGCGGCAGGCGGTCGCCTCCGGCGTCGCCATCGCGGTGGCCGCCGTCCCGGAGGGGCTGCCGCTCGTCGCGACCGTCGCCCAGTCGGCCGCCGCCCGGCGGCTGTCGCGGCACGGCGTCCTCACCCGCTCGGCACGGGCCCTGGAGGCGCTGGGACGCGTGGACACGGTCTGCTTCGACAAGACCGGCACCCTCACCCGCGGCCGGCTGTCCGTCACCCGCGTGGCCCTCCCGGACCAGGACCCGCCGCCCCTCGGCAGCCCGGCCGCCCGCCGCCTCCTGCGGACGGCGGCCCGCGCCTGCCCACCGCCCGTACCCGACCGTCCGCCGCCCCACGCCACCGACCGAGCCGTCCTGGACGCCGCCGCCGCACACGGCTCCCCGGACCCCGCCTGGCACCTGACCGCCGAACTCCCCTTCGAAACCGCCCGCGGCTACTCCGCTTCCCTCGGCACCGACGACGGCACCCCCCTCCTCACCGTCAAGGGCGCCCCGGAGACGGTCCTCGACCGCTGCACGGCGGTGACGACCGGCGACGGCACCACGGCCCCGCTCGACGCGGCCCGGCTGCGGGCCGCCCACGAGCTGGTCCAGGGGCTCGCCCGCGACGGGCTGCGGGTGCTCGCGGTCGCGGAGAGCCGGCCGGCGGGCGCCGCCGGGAGCGTGGAGGGTGCGGAGGGCCGGGCTTCGTCGGCGGGTGACGGGACTCGGCCCGCCGCCACCCCACGTGGCGAAGCCCGGCCCGCCGTCGCCGCGGCCCCCGCGAGCCGGACCGCCCCCACCGTCGTGAGCGGTGAGGCTCGACGCGCCGACACCGCCCCGGACCACGGCGCCCAGCCGGCCGCCGCCGGTCCGGGTGACGAGGCCGAACCGGACGGTGCCGGTGACGGCCACAGCGGTCCCGAACTCCCGGATCTCGTCCGGGATCTGACGCTGCTCGGTTTCCTGGCGCTCGCCGACACACCGCGTCCCGGCGCCGCCGAGGCCGTCCGGCGGCTCGCGGAGGCCGGTACGCGCGTCGTCATGATCACCGGTGATCATCCGGCCACGGCCGCCGCCGTGGCCCGCGAACTCGGCGTGCCCGCCGGGGAAGTGGTCACCGGCCACCAGCTCGACACCCTCCCCGAGCCCGAGCGCACGGCCCGCGTCGTCGGGGCCACCGTGTTCGCCCGTGTCTCGCCCGAGCAGAAGGCGGGCATCGTGCACGCCCTGCGGTCCGCCGGCCGCGTGGTCGCCATGACCGGGGACGGGATCAACGACGCCGCCGCGATCCGGCTCGCGGATGTGGGCATCGGCCTGTCCGCGCACGGGTCCACGTCCGCCCGGGCCGCCGCGGACCTCGTTCTCGCCGATCCCGATCCGCGCCGCATCGTGGCGGCCCTGCTGGAGGGCCGGGCGCTCTGGCGGAGCGTCCGGGACGCGGTCGCCGTGCTGGTCGGCGGCAACGCGGGCGAGGTCGCGTTCACCGTGCTCGGCACCGCCGTCTCGGGCCGGGCACCCCTGGGCACCCGGCAGTTCCTGCTGGTCAACCTGCTCACCGACATGCTGCCCGCCCTGGCCATCGCGGTCGCCCGCACCGGCGCGGCGGAGGACGACGAGCTGGCCGCGGGACCGGTGCCCGCGCCGCTGGGCCGCGAACTGGCGCGCGCCCTGGCCGTCCGGGGCACGGCCACCGCGCTCGGCGCGGCCGCGGCGTGGCAGTGCGGGCGCACCACCGGCCGGGCCGGGCGTGCGAGCACCATGGGGCTCGCCGCCCTCGTCCTGACCCAGCTCGGCCAGACCCTGACGACGGACTGGCGCAGCCCGCTCGTCCTCACCACCGCCGGGCTCTCCGCGCTGGCCCTGGTCGGCGTGGTGCAGACCCCGGGCGTCAGCCACTTCTTCGGCTGCTCCCCGCTGGGCCCGGTGGCCTGGGGCACGGTGCTCGGCACCTCGGCCGCCGCGACCCTCGCCGCCGCGCTCGCGCCCCGGGTGCTCGGCGGGGACGGCCGCGAGGCCGTCACCGCCCCGGCGCCGGACGGCACCCCGCCCGTACGGCCGCCGTCCGGCCACCGGCCGTCCTCCGGCCGGTCGTCGTCGGGCCGGGCGTCGTCGGGCCGGGCGCGGTCCGGTCCCGGCCGGCCTTCGCCCGACGTCGCGCCCCACGCCGCGGCGGCTTCCGGCCCGGCACCCTCCGATCCGTCGGCTTGACGGCCGGCCGGTTGGTACCGGACCCGACGAAGGGGTGGCGGAGATAGTCTGCGTAGAGATAATCTCTGCACAGATAATCTTCTCGGTCGGGAGGCCATCAATGTGGACGTATGAGCACAGCGTGGAGACCAATGCGGCGCCTGAAGCGATTTGGGACTTGTGGGCCGACGTCGAGCACTGGGCGGACTGGAACGCCGATATCGCGCACATCCGGATCGACGGCCCGTTCGAGGCGGGCTCTCGGATCGTGATGACCCCGGCCGGGGACGACCCGGTGCACTTGCTCGTCGCCGAGGCGACCGTCAACGAACTGTTCGTGGACGAAGCCCGGTTCGACGGGCTGCTCCTGCGCACCACCCACCGGCTGACCCCCGGCGAGCGGGACCGCACGCGGGTGACCTACCGGATGGAGATCACTGGCGCCGGGGCCGACGACCTCGGCCCGCGGATCGGTCCGGCCGTCACCGCGGACTGGCCGCAGACCATGACCGCCCTGGTCGCGTTGGCGCAGGACGTATGACCCTCGGCCCCGGCGACAGCCCCGGTTTCCTGCTCTGGCACGCCACGCTGCGCTGGCAACGCGCCATCGCCGCCGCGCTCGGCCCCCTGGATCTGACCCACGTCCAGTTCGTCCTCCTGGCCTGCACCTGGTGGCTGAACGAGCAAGGCGAACATCCCAACCAGCTGACCCTGGCCCGCCAGGCCGGCACGGACGTCAAGATGACCTCGCAGGTCCTACGCGCCCTGGAGGCCAAGGGGCTGGTCACGCGCGAGGTCGACCCCGCCGACACCCGCGCCAGACGGCTGCGTGTCACCAGCGCGGGCGCCGACCTGGCGCCCCGCGCGATCGCCGCCGTCGAGGACGTCGACGCACGTTTCTTCCGGTCGGTGACGCACGACGACGCCGTGAAGCTGCTCGGCCGGCTGGCGCGTCCCGCGCCCTGAGGCCCCGCTCCCGACACCGCCGGATGCGCGCCGGACGGCACGGACGGGCCGGTGGGTGGCCCGGCGCTCACCCGACCGCACCGGCGGGTTGGGTTCTTGGGTTCGTGGACGGCGGCCCGCCCGGCGCCCATGCCGCGCGCCGCCGGCCCCCGCGCGACAGCGCGGCCGAGCACGCGGAAGCCGCTGATTCGGACGATCCCCCGCGTCGCCCGAATCAGCGGTCATACCGGGTTCTCCCTGCTCAGCGGGCCAACCGACCGGTATGCTCCTGAGTATATTGGCTCGGAGCCAGTCAACGCAGGAGTTACAGCATGTCGCCCCGCAGTGCGTCGGTCAATGAGGAGTTGCGCCGCAGGTCCCGCGAGCGGCTCCTCCAGGCAACCGTCGAACTGATCGACGAAAACGGCTACGAGGCGACGACCCTCGCGGACATCGCCTGCCGGGCCGGCGCCGCGCGGGGGCTCGTCTCGTATTACTTCCCCGGTAAACGGCAGTTGCTGCAGTCGGCGGTGCACCGGTTGATGCACATGGAGCTCGCGGCGGCCCTGGAGCGCGAGCCGGTGAGCCCGGACGGGCGGGAGCGGCTGGCGCGCGCCATCGACGCGGTGCTGGGCCTGGCCCGGGACCGGCCGCGGCTGATGCGTACGCACATGGCGGGCATCCTCCAGTCGGAGGGCTTCATCCAATGCCCTGAGCAGCAGCGGCTCGCGGCCCTGCTCCGGGACACCGTCGAGCGGTACGGGTCCGCCGACCCGGAGACCGACTACCGGCTGCTGCGGGCCCTGATGATGGGCGCGGTGGTGGCGATCCTGCTGCCGGGGGTGCCGATGCCGCCGGAGCGGCTCAGGTCGGAGCTGTTCCAGCGGTACGGGCTCGACTGGCGGCTCGGCCGCCCGCCCGGCGCGGAGCCGCCCCCGCCCGGCGTGTGACCGGCGCCCGAGGCGTAAGGGGCGCGCGACCGGCGTGCGACCGGCCTCCGGGCGACGCGTGAGGGGCTGCCGCGCGCGGGCGCGGATGGGATGCTGGACGCAGCCTCCGGAAGGAGAACCTCCGTGCTTCGCGTCGCAGTCGTCGGTTCCGGGCCGAGCGGGGTCTTCACCGCCCAGGCCCTGGTGCAGCAGGAGACCGTCCCCGGGGTAACGGTCGACGTGCTGGACCGGCTGCCCTGTCCGTACGGACTGGTGCGGTACGGGGTCGCCCCGGACCACGAGAAGATCAAGTCGCTGCAGCGCACCCTCCGGACGGCCCTGGAGCACCCGCGGATCGCCTTCCTGGGCAACGTCCGGGCCGGCGAGGGGCCGGGCGAGATCCCGCCGCGGCGGCTGCGGGAGCTGTACCACGCGGTCGTCTACTGCGTGGGGGCCGCGTCCGCCCGCCGGCTGGGGATCCCCGGCGAGGACCTGCCGGGGAGCTGGTCGGCCACCGAGTTCGTCTCCTGGTACAGCGCCCATCCGGACACGCCGCCGGACGGGTTCGCGCTGCCCGCCCGGTCCGCCGTGGTCATCGGGGTCGGCAATGTGGCGGTCGACGTGGCCCGGGTGCTGGCGCGGGGCGCGGACGAGTTCCGTACGACCGACGTGCCGCACGCCGCGCTGGCGGCGCTGGCCGCGAGCCGGGTGACGGACGTCCACATGGTGGGCCGACGCGGCCCGGCGCAGGCCAAGTTCACCACCAAGGAGCTGCGCGAGCTCGGCGGGCTGAACGGGGTGCGGACGCTGGTGCGGGCCGACGAGGCGGCGCTCGACCCGGCGTGGGAGGACCCGTCCGGGCTGCCGGCGGCCGGCCGCCGCAATGTGGAGGTGCTGCGCGAGTGGTCGAGACGGCCGGTCCCGGAGGGCGGCCGCCGCATCCACGTGCGCTTCTTCCTGCGGCCCGTCGCCCTGCTCGGTGACGACGCCGTACGGGCGGTGCGCTTCGAGCGGACGGCCCCCGACGGCTCCGGCGGGGTGGCGGGAACGGGTGAGTTCGAGGACGTCGAGGCGCAGTTGGTGCTGCGGTCGGTGGGGTACCGGGGGGTGCCGGTCGGCGGACTGCCGTTCGACGAGGAGAACGGCACCGTGCCGCACGCGTCGGGCCGCGTGCTGCGGGACGGCGTCCCGTCGCCCGGGGAGTACGTCGCGGGGTGGATCAAGCGCGGCCCGACCGGCGTGATCGGCACCAACCGCCCGTGCGCCAAGGAGACCGTGGCCTCCCTGCTCGCCGACGCCCCCGCGCTGCTCGCGGCCCGGGAGCCCGTCGGCGATCCGCGCGCGGCACTGCGCGCGGCGGGTGTGGAACCGGTGGAGTGGCCCGGCTGGCTGGGCATCGAGGCGGCGGAGACCGCCCTCGGCCGGGACTTGGGCCGGGGCACGGTGAAGATCCCGGACTGGGAGGGCCTGCTGGTGGCGGCGCGCGGAGGTGCCACCGGCCGGCCGACGCCCGGTGAACGGCGTGTGCTTGACTGGTGACGGCCAATCACCGTGTAGGGGTGGGACGTTGCAGATCGAACTCTCGTCCGGAACGATCGACTACGAAGACACCGGCGGCGACGGGCCGGTGCTGGTGTTCACACACGGGCTGCCGATGGACGGCAAGCAGTGGCGCAAGGTGGTGCCGCTGCTGGACGGCTACCGCCGCGTCCTTCCCACGCTGCCCCTGGGCGGCCACCGCAGACCGATGCGCCCGGACGCCGACCTGTCGCACACCGGAATCGCCCGGCTCCTCGACGAGTTCATGGAGCGGCTGGGTCTGGATGACGTCACTCTGGTGCTCAACGACTGGGGCGGCGCCCAGTTCATGATCTCGGAGGGGCGGGCGGACCGCCTGGCACGCATGGTGCTGGTGGCCTGCGAGGCGTTCGACAACTTCCCGCCGGGACCGGCCAAGGCGCTGTCGACGGTCTGCCGCCTCCCGGGAGGCGTCCGGCTGCTGACCCGGCTGATGAGCGTCCCGGCCTTCCGCGACCACCCCAAGGGGTACGGCGGGATGAGCCGGCGCGGGCTCCCCCCGGAGCTCGTCGCCGAGTGGTTCGGCCCCGCGTCCCGGAGCAAGGCGATCCGCAGGGACTTCGCCAAGTTCGCCACTTCGGCGCCCGATCGCCGCACCCTGCTCCGCTGGAGCGAGCGGCTCCGCTCGTTCGACCGCCCGGTGCTGGTCGTCTGGGCCACCGAGGACCGGCTGATGCCGCGCGAGCACGGCCCGCGGCTGGCGGATCTCTACCCGCGGGGGCGGCTGGTCGAGATCGAGGACTCGTCCACCCTGATCCCCGAGGACCAGCCCGAGAAGCTCGCCCGCGTGCTCCTCGACTTCCTGGTGGAGACCGGGGCCGAGCCGGTGCGGAAGCCCACCGGCTGAACCGCGTCGACGGCACGCGCGCCATCGGACGCTCGTTCCCCTTCTTCCCGTACGGGTGAAGACGGGCATGGCGAGGGGCGGCCCGGGAACCTACGGCGTATCCGCAACCGCCCTCTGCGAAAGGGCTGTTCATGCGCCGCGCCATCGCCGTCCTCCTCGGGGTCGCCGCGACCGCCGCCCTGCTCGCCACACCCGTACGGGCCGCCGGTGTGCCCGGTTCCGGCGGGCTGCACGCGCACGCCCGGCCCGCCGCCGCGTCGTCCGGGCCCGGCCAGCCGCCGTGCCTCCTCACCCTCTTCCGGCTCATCTGCGTCGTCTGACCGCCCCCCGTCCCGGGGGGCTCGCCCGTCACAGGACGCACTCCCCCGGCTGCCCTGGGGTGCGGGTGGCGGCCCCCGCTCGCGTACGGTCGCTCCCCTACGCGGATCCCGAACCCTTCCCGCTCGTCACCCATTCGGCCCAACGACCGGGCACAAGATCGGCAATGGGCCAACCGTGGCGTCTGAGAAACCCGCAGGTCAGAAGCTCAGAAGCGGCTTAGCGTGGGTTTTCCGGCGTGAACTACCGGCACTCCAACATGCCTGCGCGCGAGGGTTGCACCGGCCTTGGCTCGGACTTTGAACCGCCTTGGCAGAGAGGGGCAGCGGTCAGCCCGGTGCCGGTGTGGTTCACGACGGTGCTCGGATCCGGCGAGTACGCCGTCTTGCGGCCGCTGCTGCCCCAGCAGGTCGCCCGGTCCGTCGAGGCGGTCCGCAGCCCGGCCGCCCGCCTGGCCCTTGCTCTCGCCGCGGTCCACGCCGCCCGGGCCGGAGCCATCCGCGCCCTCCGACTCGACGATGTGGACCTCGGCAACCGGCGGCTCATCATCGCGGGACGCGCCCGCGGGATGGACGATCTCACCTGCCAAATACTGCCGGCCTGGCTGGACTACCGGCGTCAGCGCTGGCCGAACACCGCCAACCCCCGCCTGCTGATCGACCAGATGACCGCGCTGGAGACCGGCCCGGTCAGCGGCTGGTGGATCAAGCACGAACTCAACGGCCAGGACGCCACTGGAACGGCTCCGCGTCGACCGCCGGCCCGAAGAAGCCCTCGTGCACGGCCCCGATCCGCTCCCCCTCGCCGAAGTCTTCGGCCTGGACGAGAAGACCGCGATCCGCTACGCGAACTCCGCACGGATCCTGCTGGAGCAGGCCGCCGAGCAGCCTTCGCAGTGAAACCCGCTCGACCTGGTTACCTCCGTGAAGAGATCCTTGGGCATGGAGTTCTTCTGTTACCACCGCGACCGGCCCGGCTCCCTGCCACTGCGCGACGAACTGTTGGAAGAGCATTGGTCCTATATGGACCGGTACGCGAAGGAGATGATCGCCCGGGGGCCGACCCTCGCCGGCGACGGCGACACACCCACCGGCAGCGCGCACATCGTCGACCTGCCCGATCCCGCCGCCGCCCGCGCGTTCGCCTTCGACGAGCCGAACTACCAGGCCGGCGTCTACCGGGACGTGCTGGTGCGACGGTGGCGCAACACGCTGGGGCGCACCATGTGGGACTTCCCCGGCGGCCGGACTGGCGGCAACCGGTATCTGGTGCTCGGCCTCGGCACAGGGCAGGCCGCCGACCTCGCGGTGCCACCCGACCGGGACGAGCTGATCGCCTATGGGCCGCTGCTGTCCGACAACGGCGCCACCTGGCTGGGCACGGCGGCGTTGGTCCGGGCGCCGGACCCGGGCACGGCACGCGCCATCCTGACCCCGGACCGTTATGCCGACATTGAGGTGCACAACTGGCAGTTCGGCGGACGCCCGTCATAGCCGATGATGTCCGCCGACATCACCCGCCGAAGCCCTCCGAGTCTCTCAGCATCCTCGTGTTTCACCCGAACTCACGGATGCATCGGCCTGACGCACACCGGTGGCCCCGTGGGTTCGCGCTGAAGAGCCTTCAGTTCCCGAGAACTCGCGGGGATCTCGGGGCCCCGGTAGGAACGGAACGAAGAGTCCGGGTTACTGTCAAAACTTTCGACGCAACTGGCTGAGGGCCATGCGGCACGGGGGCTGGCGGTTCGCACGGGTTTCACGGTTCTTGATCGGCCGGTGGCGTCGGCGGCCAAGGTCTCCGGGTTCGCACTCGTACGAGAGGAACTGCGCGATGCCGGAGCCGATCCAGCACCCCATCTCGAAGTTGGGGTTCTTCGTGGAGCACACGGCTCGCTGGCTGGCGGACGTACGCGACAACGCCAGGCGGTCTCGACGGCGGTCACCTTTGCCGGCATCGGGACGTCGCATGCTCGGAAGACGTTCTGCTGGGCGTCGGTGGGTCGGGTGGTGTGGACGAGCTGTCCGGCGGGGCCGGCGAGGGTGACCGCGTCCTGCCGTGCCGGCTCGCCCTGCTGCTGATCCGGGTTGCCGGGCGCCGCACCGGCTCGACCTGGCGCCGAGCGCGACCAGCCACCCGGGACGAGGAGCTCGCGCAGTTCCCCGCGCTCCTGACGGGCTGCCCAGTCGCTCAGGGCCGGAGGCCGCGGAGGGCGGTCTCCACGACGGTGTCGGCGAACTCCGGGGTGAGCGGGCCGCTGCGGAGCAGCCAGCGGGTGAGCAGCGGGCTCCAGACGGCGTCCACAGCGGCGTCCAGGTCGGTGCCGGGGGCGAGCTGGCCGGCGTCGAGCGCGGCGCGCAGGCGGCGGCGCTTGAGCTCGCGGACGGGCTCGTCGAGGCGCTCGGCGTACTCCGCGGCGAGCGCGGGGTCGGTGGCGACCTCGACGGTGAGCGCGCGCATGGGTTCGGCGATCCGGGGATCGTTCAGTTCGGCGACGGTGGCCCGCAGGACGATCTTCAGGTCGGCTTCCAAATCGCCGGTGTCGGGGAGCTCGGCGCTGGTGCCGTCGGCGTCCTCGCTGAGCATCAGGAAGGCGTCGAAGAGGACGGCACCCTTGCCGGGCCACCACCGGTAGATGGTCTGCTTGCCGACGCCGGCCCGGGCGGCGATGGCTTCGACGCCGAGTTTCGCGTAGCCGAGCTCGCCGGCGAGCTCGAAGGCGGCGGTGAGGATCGCGCGACGGGAGGCCTCGTTGCGGCGGGACGCGTCCGGCGGTCTGGTCATGGGCCCACGCTAGCACCAGCACGAGACGAGACGGTCCGTCTTGACACGGTCATCCCGGCGGCTCATAGTGGGGAGGCGCGAGACGGACCGTCTCGTCTTATTGGAGGGAGTCAGCTCATGACCCGCACGTGGTTCATCACCGGTGCCAGCCGCGGCCTCGGCCGCGCGTTCGCCGAGGCCGCCCTGGCCAAGGGTGACCGGGTGGCAGCCGTCGCCCGCACCACCTCGGCACTGGAGGAGCTGGCGGCCGCCCACCCGGGCCGCGTCCTGCCGGTCACCGCCGACCTCACCGACCGGGCACAGGCGTTCACGGCGATCGGCGCCGCCGCCGAGCACTTCGGCCGGCTGGACGTGGTGGTCAACAACGCCGGCCTGCTGTCGGCGGGCATGGTGGAGGAGTTCACCGAGGCTGAGGCGCGCGAGCAGATGGAGCTCAACTTCTTCGGCGCGCTCTGGGTCAGCCAGGCGGCGATGCCGGTGCTGCGCGGGCAGGGCGGCGGGCACCTGGTGCAGATCTCCAGCATCGGCGGCCTCGGCGGCTTCCCGACCACTGGCCTGTACAGCGCCTCCAAGTTCGCCCTGGAGGGGATGAGTGAGGCGCTGGCGATGGAGGGCGCACCGTTCGGCGTCAAGGTCAGCATCGTGCAGCCGGGCGGCTACTGGACCGACCTGTACTCCGCGATGCGCACGACCACCCCGATCGAGGCGTACGCCCCCCTCCGGGCCGAGCTGGAAAAGCAGTGGGCCGAGTCATCGATCGACAGCGAGCCGAGGCTGGCCGCCGAGGCGCTGGTCAAGCTGGTCGACGCGCAGGACCCGCCGCTGCGCCTGCTGCTCGGCAGCATGGTGTACGACCTGGCGTTCGACCTGGCGAAGCAGCGGATGGCGACCTGGGCCGGGTGGGAGGAGACCAGCCGGGCCGCGGAGAAGGCCGTCCCGGCCCCGGCCCCCGCGCCGTCCCCCGCCCCGGCCGAGGGCCAGTAGTGCTTCGTTAGGTCTGTGAGTGTCTGCTTCTGGTGCGGATGCGTGTGCTGGGCAGCGGACGACCGCAGGTAGTGCAAGTGCCGGTCCAGCACCGCAGCAGGCCCTGCAGAGCGTCGAGGACCTGGTAGAGGCTCAGGCCGGCATGACGGCTTTTGGGTGCAGCCACCGCAGAGTGAGGAAGGCCTGTGCGGCGGTGACGAGCGTGACGTGGTGGTGCCAGCCGCGCCAGGTGCGGCCTTCGAAGTGGTCCAGGCAGCAGTCGCTCTCACGGTCACCCCCTTGGCTTTGTTCACGAGTTTTGGTTCTGGCTCGACTTGTGGATGCCGTCGGTGATCTTCGCCTGGGATGGCAGTGGCGCATGGCCGGTTTCATCTCCGCCCTGTTCCCGCTCCGCACGGTGGTCATTCAGTCTTGCGGTATTGCGGGCCCAGCCGGAGCGAAGGGCATAAGTGCAATGGCCAATGCGCGGAACAGCGGAGCAACATCCGAGGTCAGCGCCTCGCAGTCGAGGGCTGTTCCTATCACCGCAGGCATGACACAGTTCGATGGCATCTATGATCAGCCGGACCCTCGGGCCTATTTCCGCGTGTTGGGCCCGCTGGAGTACCAAACACCCCACCACGCTCAGGGCATCTTCCGTCGTGTGCTCGCGGCTTGCGAGCCGGAAGCCCAGCCGGCAGAACCGGCAACGATGCTGGACATCTGCTGTTCATACGGCATCAACGCCGCCCTGCTCAATCATCGCGTGACGTTGGATGACCTGTATGCCCACTACACGTCGCCGCAGGCCACTGCGCTCACCACCGCCGAGCTGATCGAGTGGGACCGCGCCTATTACGCGGCTCGACGGCGCCCTGACGCGGTCCGGGTGATCGGACTCGACGCGGCCACGAACGCCATCTCCTACGCCCGCGCCGTCGGCCTGTTGGAGGAAGGGTTCGACGAGAACCTCGAAACCGCGACGACCTTCCCGTCATGGAAGTCCTGCACAGCGACGGCTCGATCCGCGGCATCTGCGAAACCCTCCTGCCCAAACTCACCGCCGCCAAGCAGCCGGCCACATGAGGCACCACCGCGCGGCCACGCGTCTCCCGACGTCATGGGCCGGCGGCAGGAGGAGCGCCGACCGCGCTCGGCCCCGCCGTACTACCGCGGCAGTGCCGAGCACGCGGCGCCGGTGAGGTGATCGCGGACCGCGGCGTACGAGGCGCTCGGGCCGGCCTCCGCGTACGGCAGCGCACAGCGCCGGCAGTGGTCCCGGACCAGGGCCTGCGCGCTGCGGAGGTTCGCGCGCGGCATGCCGGGAAACAGGTGGTGCTCGATCTGGTAATTGAGCCCGCCCAGAAGCCAGTAGACCACGCGGCCGCCCCGCACGTTGCGGGTGGGCAGCACCTGCCGCCGCAGGTAGTCCGTATCCGCCCGGCCGGACGCGGGCATCCCTTTGTGGTTGGGCGCGAACGCACAGCCGATGTGGAACCCGAAGAGGACCAGGGTGACTGCCGCGAAGAGGACGGCCTTCGCGGGTGCCATGCAGACCAGGAGCACCCCGACGCACACGGTGTAGTGCCCGGCCAGCAGCACCGTCTCGACCAGTCGTTCCGCCAGGGGGCGGCCGCGCAGGTACAGGACGCTGGTGAGCAGGACCCACAGCGACTCGATCACCATCGCCGCGCAGAAGAGGAGGAACGGGCGGCCGGCCAGCACGGAGAACACCATGCCCTGCCGCCGTGCCAGCACGCCCGCCGGACCGCGCCGGGCGCCCGACCGCTCCAGCGTCCAGGCCAACGGCCCGTCGATCAGGTTGCGGTCCTTCTCCGGGTCGTTGGGGTGGGCGTGATGGTGGTTGTGCCGGTATCTCCAGCCCGCCAGGCTCACCCCGGTCACCAGGGGGAAGAAGACCAGCCCCAGGATCCGGTTCACCCGGTGGGACCGGGCGATCGCCTGATGGGCCGCGTCATGCCCGAGGAACGCGGCACGGACGAAGCACTCGGCGACCGGAACGGCCAGCGGCAGCGTCCACCACGAGTCACCGACGGCGGACAACGCCGCCACCAGCGCCGCCAGCGACATCAAGGTGAGGACCACACCGCAGGCAGAGCGGCCGGGACGCCTCTCCAGCAGCCCGGCTTCCTTCACCCGGCGCAGCAGTACCGCGTACTCGCTGCCGCCCGTTTCACCGCCCGGCACCCCGGGGCCCGACACCGGCGAACGTCCCACAGGCCCTCCCGCATGCCACGCCGCGGCGCTGCCGCTGCGGGCTCTCGGGCTCAAGCATCCCCCCGGGCGGCGGGGCGCATGCCGCGGCGAGCCGGGGCACGGGCGGCGAAGGGCGGACACGGCTCTGCGCCGCCCGCCGAGCGCGACGAGCGGCCGGGCCGGCGCGCGGTCCGCGCGTCACACCCGCCGCACGGTCCTGGCCCGGACGTCCCGTGCGACATCTCCCGGTTAGGCGGCAGGCAAGTCAGAATCGGAGCATGCCGAGCCGAGATGGCGATGACGTGGAGTCGCGCATCAGAGCACTCTCCGACGAGGAAGCCGTCCGAGCACTGTCGGTCCTGGCGGAGGATCGCGGCCTCCTCCCCGCCGAGGGACGACCGGCGGGCGCGGAGGGCGAGTCGCTCCATGACGTATCCGTGTCCGGCGTCGAGATGGACCTGCCGCCGGACCGGCCGGCCGTCTCCGAAGGGGGCTGGCCCGCATCGCCCTGGAGCACGCCGCGGTGCGGCGGGCGGACCTGGTGGAGACGGTCGGCGGGGCCGTGGAACACGCGCGGTCCCCGAGGGAACGCCTGGATCCCGTGACGCTGTCCGTCACCGCCCTGGTCGTCGCACTCCTGCGGACCGAGGTGAGCGTGAAGCGTGATCCTCGAGGCGGATGGAGTCTGAGCGTCCACAAGCGGGCCCTCCGGGACTCGGTTCTCGGGCGGGTGCTGACGGCGCTGCCGTCCCACCTCAACGGCGACAAGTAGCCGGAGCGGAAGCCCGGCGGGCCGGTGCCTTCGCCGGCGCCCGGGCCGTGCCACTGCCGCGCCGGCTTCCAGCAGGATCCGCACCACCTCGGCGGGGTCCCATCGCTGCGAGCGGGCGGTGGCCAGGACGTTCGGGGCGGCCTTGCGGAGATAGGGGAACCGCATCCGCTTGGGCACGTGCTCGAGTTCGGGCGGGATCGGCGGGGCCGCCGGCGGAGGCGGAACGGCGGCCGGTGGTGGAGGCTGGGCCGCGACGGGGGTGCCGGGCTCCATCAGCGCGATGCCGGTCATGGCTGCGGATTCCTTTCTGCCGGGCCGCTGTTGGTGCGGCCGAAGCCGGCCCAGGCGGAAGTGCCGGGCTGGACTGAGTGGGCCTCGTCGGTGACAACGAGGTCGGCGGGACGGACGCCGGACTTGCGGTGCTGGACGATCGACAGCAGGTCGTCGTCGGCGAACCTGCCGGCGGTCGCCGCGAGCCCGAGCGCGATGTCGACCTCGGCGACTCCGACCAGGGCGGCCAGTTCGACAGCGGCGGCCATCTTCACGCGCATCCGCCTCGTCCCCGCCGCGGCGGCCTCGCTCAGCCACGACTTCGCCCCTGGCCCGAGCGCGAAAAACGCGGCCTCGGCGTCATCGGCCGGCTTCGGCCGCGGCGGCCTGGGAGAACCATCCATTACCTGCGGGTGGTTGGGATAGTGGGCCGGGTCGACGACCGGCCGACCGGGCAGGGCGATCTGGTGACGGGCGACTTCCGTCAGTCCGGCCGGGCCTTGCAGCCACTCCGGCCGGCGGGCCAGCCGTGAGAGGTCGACCACGACGACCAGCTCGTCGCCGTCGACGCGGACGAAGACTTCCTGCCCGACCAGGCCGGCCGGCGTCGAATACCGCACCGACCCGAAGCGGACGGTCTGGTCCCGCAGGACCTGCTTCGACTCGCCGAGCGCGAGTGTGTGAGGGTAGTTCGGCAGCGGATGCAGCCGCGTCCGCTCGACGTCGAGCATCGAGGACGGGGCCTTGCCCGTCTCGCGGTGGGTCCGGTTGTTCACCGTCCGGCAGAAGATCGCGCACTCGCCGCGGAGTTCGGCGAAGGAGTCCTACTCCTTCCGCAGGTTCGCCGTCATGGGCACCAGGTCCGCCTTCGCCATGCGAACCATCGGCGTACGGGCCCGCCCGCCGTTCGTCGCCCACGCCTGGGCCGAGGCGGAGGGCCGCATGGTCGGCGAGGACGCGGCCCCTCCTACTTCCGCCGGCTCTGCTCCGTCCCGGCCCCGCGAAGCGGCCGACGCTGTCCCGCGCGCCCCGGCGCGGGGCACGTCCGTCCCAGGGCGGCGTCGACGGCGTGCCTGACAAACGCGTGGGCGCGGGCGCCGCGGACCCGCGCGCCCCCGTTCCTCCGCCGGTGGCCGGGCATGAGGTCAGCCGGAGGCTGGAACCGTCACGGCCATCCGGTCGGAGGCCGCCGTACGCCCCCGTACGAGGCCAGGAGCGCCACAGGAGTGCCGGTGCGCGGCATCCGACCGGCACGTTCAGGCGAACCCGCCGACCACCTCACCAGGTGGCGTCGAGCCGCGCCGGCCCGCGCGTGAGCGCGTTGAGCGGCCAGGACGCGGCGCCGCCCGAGCCGTCGGCGCCGGGTTCGATGAGCGCGAGGCCGGGGCAGGCCCGGTTGAGGGCGGTCATGGCGTGGCGGGCCAGGCGCAGGCTGAAGGCAGCGCCGGGGCAGTAGTGGATGCCGGCGCCGAAGGCGGGGGTGGGCGCCGTGGTGGGGGCGTCTTGGCAGGCGGAGCCGAGGAGCAGCAGGAGTCTGGCGTGTGCGGGAACGGGCGTGTCGGCGAGGTGGAGTGGGCGGGTGGTGGCGCGCAGCCAGCCGATGAGGGGGGTGGCGTGGCGCAGGGTGCCGGTGATGGCCCGGTCGATGTGTTCGGTGGAGCGGAGCGCGGAGAGGCCGCCGGGGTGCGGGCGCCGGGGGCCGAGGTGGTGGTGGAGGGTGTTGGTGATGAGTTTGGGCATCACCTCGGCGGTGGTGATGAGCATCTCCATCAGGACGGACGCCGCTTCGTCGGGGGTCAAGGCGGCCCCGCCGGCGGGCCGGTGGCCGAGCAGGGTGGGCAGCAGACCGTCCAGGTCGAGATGGCGTGCGTCGTGAGCGAGGGACCGGCAGAAGGCCCACAACTCGCCGAGGGCGTGGGCGGCTTCCGCCTGCCGGGCGGGAGTGAGCCGGTCGGCGACGAGCACGGTCATCGCGGCGGCTTGGGCGGCGACGGCGGGGTGGTGCGCGTCCGCTACGCCGGCGAGGCGGCCGAGGACGGCCAGGCACAGGGGCCGGGCGTAGTCGGCGACGAGGTCCCCGGTCCGGGAGGGGCGCCCGGCCAGGGCGGTGGCATGGGCCGTCGCCACGTCGTGCAGCAGGCCGTCGAGGGCGTCGACGCGCCGTTCGGTGGTGGGGAAGGCGGCGTTGACCGCGCGGCGCAGGCGGGTGTGCTCGGGCGGGTCGAGCGAACTGGCGGCCGGGGCCATGTCCGTGGCGGCCAGGACGGCCTGGGCCTGCGGAGCCGGCGGGCACAGGGGTTCGAAGGTCCGCTGGTTGGTGAAGTCCCCCGGGGTGTCGCGGAAGGCCCGGACGACGTCCTGATGGCGCGAGACCACCCATACGTCGAGCAGCGGGTCGTGGAAGAGGGGGTGGTGCGTCCGCAGATGCGCGTACAAGGGGGCGGGGTCGCCCGCGCCGTGGTGGAGGATGCCGCCCGGGTTGGCGACGGGGCAGCCGGGCGTCCCGGCGGCGCAGACCTCACCGGCCGGTCGGGTGCGGTCGTCCGAGGCCGGGCTCCGGGCCGGCTCGTCGGTCGAGAACTCGGGCGGTGTCGTGGTCATCGACGCGGTTTCCTCCATGGGGCCGTGCGAGCGGGCATACGGCGGCGCCGGCCGGGGAGGTCTGGGACGGGCACCCCCGCCCCGGACCGGACCGGCGCCGGGAAGGGGGTCAGAGAGCGGGCCGGGGGCGGGCCACGAGAAGCACGCCGTCGTCGCTGAAGCGGTCGGTCCCCGTGGCGAAGTGCTCCCGCATGACGGGCAGCAGGGCCTCCCGCAGGCGTGCCGGGGCGGGGTCTCCGGTGCTCCAGAACGCGGCCAGGTCCCGCGCGGCCGCCTCGGCCTTGGCCTCCGGTCCGTCCTCGGGGAAGACGACGTCGACCGGCGCGCGGGTGAAGGAGACGTCGGCGAACCCGCTCGCGGCGAGTTCCCGTGCGGCGAGGGTGAGCAAGTAGCCCTGGTGGTCGGGTCCCTGGCCGGTCAGGGACGCGCAGGTGCGGTTCCACAGGGCGATGAGCTCGTTGTCGGGGGCGCCCTGGACGAGGACGATCCGGGCTGCGGGGTGCGCGGCGTCCACGACGCGCACCATTTCCCGCACCGCCTGCCGTGGGTCGTCGGTGTAGTGCAGCACCCAGGTGGCCACCGCCGCGTCCACCGCGTCGTCCGGGACGGGCAGGTCCTCGGCGCGGCCGGGCAGCACCGTGACGCCATCGCGGGTGAGGGGCCGCATGCTCCGCTCGCGGTCCAGGTGCGGTTCGACGGTCGTACACGCGCCCAGCCGGGCGGTGATCTCCTTGACGACCGCGCCGGTGCCGCCGCCGACGTCGAGCACCTTCGCGTTGCCCGCCAACGCGTCGGCGACCAGGGCGATGTCGCGGCGTTCGAAGCGGGTCTCCATGCCCAGCCAGCCGTCCTGGCCCAGCGCATGCGGCCCCCGATAGGCGGTGGGCAGCGGATAAGGGCCCGCCAGGGCGTGCGGCGGGACGTCGGGGCCGCCGGGTTTGACGGCGCGGACGAAGAGGTGCTCTTCCTCGCCGGCGGCGGCGAGGTCGGGCCGGAAGAGACTGGTCCGGGCGTGCACGATGTGCAGTCCGGCCTCGCGCACCAGGTCCAGGAACACCGGGGCGGGGAAGCTGGAGGCCCGGCACGCCTGGCCCATCCAGGTCAGTTCGAAGTCCTCGGCGTCGGCGGGGATCGTGGCCAGGGCCAGCAGCCCGCCGGGCTTGAGCCAGGCGCCGATCCGGCGCACGGTGGCGGCGATGTCGGCCCGGGACATCTGCAGCAGCGGGAAGAACGCGGTCACCGCGTCCCAGCCGTCCGGCTCGTCCGGCAGGTCGCGGAGGTCGACCTGCTCGAAGCGGGCGGCCGGGACCCGGCTGCGGGCCAGGTCCACCATGGTGGCCGAGACATCGCACCCGAACACCTCGTGCCCGGCCTCGGCCAGCCGCTGCGCGGTCGGACGTCCCGTCCCGCTGCCGAGGTCCAGCACCCTCGCCCGCTCCGGCAGACGGCCGGTCAACCAGTCGAGTGAGGCGAGGAGTTCGGGGATCCGCCCGTGCGTCTCCTCGTAAGTGCCGCCCAGCGCGTCGAACGTGAGGGCCGCGGCGTCGCCGGCCCCCGCGGGTCCTGCAACCGTCGTCAAGAAGTTCTCCGATCAGCTTGCGGTGCGGTGCCTCCGGGCGTGGCGGCACCGCGCGGAACTGCGCGTGATGAAATCCGGAAGGCATGTCCGGAACGCCCGCGCCCTAACAGGCCCAGGCCCGTCGCCCGCGGTCAGCCGTCCAGGCGGTCAGCCGTCCAAGCGGTACAGATGGAAGTCCATGTTGGCTCCGTACGGCAGCTGGGGCGACGGCGTGACGGTCGCCAGGTGCTCGGCACCGGCGAAGGAGCGCGCCAGGGAGTCGTGGGCGATCTGGTCGTTGGTCTTGATCGCGACGTTGCAGGGCAGGCCGTCGCGGGTGCGGCGGATGTCCTGAAGGATTTCCGGCACGGGCGGCGAGGTAAGAGTCAGGTCCAGGCCGGAGGCGGTGAAGGCCGGGCCCCAGGGCGGCTCGACGATGTAGGTGTCGTGCGTGGACGCGGCCGGCAGCTTCCCCAGCAGGTCGCGGTAGTCGACCGGGTGCAGGGTGATGGCGGACCCGATGCGCTCCAGGTTGTTGCGCGTCGTGGCGTAGACGGCCGGATCCAGCTCCGCGGCCTGCACGGGCAGGGCCAGGCGCCGGCCCAGGTGGTACCCGAAGTTGCCGGAGCCGCAGAACAGGTCCACGATCAACGGCGCGTCGGTGTCCGGCCCTTCGAGCACCGTGGAGGCCAGAAGGCCGGCCAGAGCGTCGGCGACGGGAGCGACGTAGGCGTCGACCGAGCACTCGATGGTCGTTCGGCCCAGCAGGGTGATTCCCTTGGCGGCCATGTCGGGGGCCGGAATCCCGTACAGGGACAGGCCGTCGGGTTCGCCGTAGATGAGACGCCCGGCCTCGCAGAGCTGCTCACCAGTGAGGACGGTGGTGCGCAACGGGCCGAGAAGCCGGTCGCGGAAGGCGAAGTAGGCCGCCGGGTCCGGTGTGTTAGAGGGCACAGGGATCGGTCCTCCGAGAAGGAAGCGCGGAAAGTAATTGAGTGCGCACATAGCGTAGCCAGCGAAAGAAGCGCGGGCTGCGTGTTCGACTCGCCCCACCCCCGCGCCCTCCGGCGTCATCGCCCGTCATCGCCGCGCGAACGCCTCCTACGTCCGATGCCGCCCTCCACCCGGAAGACTGAGATGTTCGAACCAACAGACCCGCCCATCCCGAGCGTCGATCCCGCGCGCCCTTGGTCGTCTCCGCATGCCGATGCCTGCCGGTCGGCAATGCCCGGGCGGGGCGCGGCGTCGCGTTCCGCCGCGGCGGCGGATCGGTCCCGGACCGCCCGGGCCGAGCGGGCGGCCCTACCCCGAGGCCGGTCACATACGTGATGGTCGGCGGGGTGCCCAGGGGTACGTCATGGCGTAGCGAGGACATTGGTGCCATGCACAGGTGTCGGCGCACGACCGTTCGTCGAGGCTGAGGTCGTGCCCGGCTGCCCGCGAGCCGGGCGCGAGCCGGATTCGGTCGAGCTCGCGGCTCGGGGCCGGATCGGACCCCCCTCCGGTGTGCTCAGCTGTGCTCAGCGAGGAGCGGTATCGGCCGGAGGCGCCGCCCCCAGGAGCGCGAGGAGCCCGGGGAATCTCTTCTCGATGTCCGCGCGTCGCAGTCGGATGCCCTTGCGGTTGCCGTAGTCGATCTCGTCAATGAGACCTGCCTCGCGAAGGACCCGGAAGTGGTGGGTCTGGGTCTGCTTCGAGATCGGAAGATCGAACGAGTTGCAGCCTCGCTCGCTGTCGCTGCGGTCGGTGGCCAACTGCGTCATCACCGAACGACGGTGCTCGTCGGCGAGGGCGCGGAACACCGCACCCAGATCGAGCGCATCGCACCGCTCTCGACCAGGACGGAGGAGGGGTGGACGTCACCTTCCGGCGGTCCGCGCCACGGCGCTTCGACTTGGTAGTCGGTGCCGACGGGATGCACTCCACCGTACGGCGCCTGGTATTCGGGCCCGAGCGGCAGTTCGCGAGCGACCTGGGCCTGTACGGCGCGACCGTCCCACTGGAACCCGACGCCATCGAGGACCCGACCGAGATGACGATGCTGACCGTGCCGAACCGGATGCTGGTCCTCCACCCCTCGCGGACCACCCCGCTCGCGATCTTCACCTTCCGGGCCGCACAGCCGGCGCCCCACGACCGCAAGAACATCGCCCTTCACAAGCAGACCGTGGCCGACGCCTACGCCGACGTCCGGTGGCGGGCACCGGAACTCGTGGCGGCCTTCCTCGACCACCCGGCTCCGTTCTTCGACCCCCTGACCACCGTCCGGGTGCCCTCGTGGTCCCGCGGACGGGTCGCACTGCTCGGGGACGCGGCGGCGGCGACGGCCCTGCTGGGTGACGGGTCCAGCATGGCGATGGCGGGCGCGTACGCCCTCGCGGACGAGCTCGCCGCCCATCCCGGTGATCACGCCCGCGCCTTCGCCGCCTACGAGTCGCGGCTCCGCCGTGAGGTAGGCCCGCGGCAGCGACGCGTCGGTCTGCTCTCCAGGCTCATGGTGCCCCGCACCCGGCCGGGCCTCGCGGTGCGCAACGCGGTGGGCCGCGCGGTCGTTCGCACGAACCGGATCGCCTCTCGCGAAGCCGCGAACCGGTAGACCGAGCCCGCACCGACCGGTCACCGGTCGATGCGCAGCTCCGCGGGAGCTCTCAACCGGGTCGGCGCCGCCATGTCCGACGAGCCCGGTTCGGAGTGGCAGGTCATCGCCGATGCGGCAGGTCTACGGCTGTGGGCCTCACCCACCGTTCCCGGCGCTCGCCACGACATGGGGACGGCCGGTGACTACGCCCCCGCGACGCGGAGGTGAAGTGCTGGGCGGACAAGGCGTATCAAGGCGGCGACGGCATCATCCCGGTGCCCTTCCCCAGCCTGCGTCTCAAGCTGCGGCAACGTCGGCACAACAGCACCCACGCCAGGATCCGCTGCCTCGGCGAGCAAGCCATGGCCGCCCTGAAGGGCTGGCGCCTCCCGCGGAAACTCCGCTGTAGCAGCAACCGGGTCACCGCCATCGTGAAGATCATCCCCGCCCTTCATCACGCCTCAACCTGCGGTTGGAAAAAGCTCAGTGACGGCGGTCTCGTCGGGTTCGCCGGCGGCGGTCGGGTCTCCGGCGAGGTGGGCGGTGAAGACGCCGACCGGCAATGACCTCGATCTATGCAAGTCATTGCCGCCAGGCGGCGGCGTTCCGGTCGAAGTCCTCCTTGTAGGAGCGGCGTAGCGTGAGATCGGATTCGGTGAGCTCCGGGTGCACTGGCGGTTTCTGCGAAGCGGCCCACAACTGGATCAGGTGGTGCTCGCCGAGGTCGCCGACGCCGTGTTCCGGGTCTGCGGTGCGGCAGTACAGGCGCATCCGGATCCAGACCGGTACCTGATCGGTGGGCAGCATAAGTGGGCCGTCGTCGGGTTCGGCCTCTTCGAAGTCGCCACTGCTGAGGATGTAGATGATGGGGGTGTCCTCGGTGGCGTGCAGGCTCATTTCTTCTGCGCGATCCCAGCCCGAGCCGGTCTCGGGTGGGGGCGGCTCGTTATGGGTCTGGATGGTGATGGTGATGGTGCCGGTATCGGTGTCGGTGAGGATGTGCGCCGTGTCGCTGCCGACGGGCCCGCACCGCCAGCCGTACGGCCACTCGGGCGGCCACTGGTATTCCTCGCCGAGCGCGAGGAGGTAGCCGTACTCGCCGGTCTCCGGCGTCAGGGTGATCTCAGCGATGATCACTGTGGTTTCCTCGCGCAGGAGGGCACCCCCGGGTACTCGGGGATGCCCTTTGTTGCCGTTCGGGCCAGCCTGCCAAACGTCAGGCGATGACGTAGAACGGATCGTTGTCCATGACGTGCATCGGCCGGCGCCAGTTCGTGATGCGGGCGCCCTGGGTGTTGTTCTCGTTCGGGCTCACCCACGTCGTCTCACGCTGTGAAGCCGGCAGCTTCTTTCCACCCTCGTAGGTGGAGGCGAAGGGGTACTCGTCACAGTACGTGCGCCCGACCCGCTTCATGTCCGGCGGTGCCGTGCGGCCCCCGCAGACCGCCCTGCGGTTGTCGTTCTTCTGCTTGGCGTTGATCATCCAGTGCAGGGGCTTGCCGCCGTTCGGGTCGCCGTAGTGGCCGCCGCGGGCGCGGAGCGTGCGGATCCCGTCGTCGATCCACGGGATACCGACCATTGATACCGCGGTTGGCTGGTCGGTCATGGCGCAGCCGGAGGTGCCGTAGTAGTTGTCACACCGCCAGGTCGCCGAGGGGTAGGCGGTCGAGCCGGGGACGTAACCCAGTTTGGTGTATTCAAACATGTACCTGGTCTGAGTCTTTGCATTGATGCGGCCCTTGCGCATGACCCCGGTCGTGTAGGTGACGCTGCCTGACGAGGCCGCGTCCAGCAGGTGCGGGTTGTAGTGCGTCTTCGCGGTGGTGCCGTTCCCGGCCGTGGCGGTGACGCTGACGGTGATGCCTTTGCCTTCGCCGGTGGTGCTGGCCTTGGAGAGCTGGAACTTCTCGTCCCAGTTCGCCGACTTCGAATGCAGCGTCATCGTGTGACGGGCGGTGAATGTGGCGGTACCGACCTGCCGGGGGACGCCGTTGACGACCCGGATGACCTTCAGCCGCAGGGTGACCCATTCACATTCACTGAACCGGTTGATCGAGATCATGTTGATCTTGCAGGTGGCATTCGCCTGCGGCGTCGCCACCACCCCTGCGGTCGTAACCGATGAGGCGGTCTCCACAGACACCGGGGCGACGTCGGCCTCGATCAGCGCCGGGGCAGCCGGCTCAGCCCCAACCGCCTGCGAAGACACTGCGGCCGGTACAAGCAAGCCGGCCGCCAGGGCGGAGACGGTGAGACCTCTGACGATCTGTATTCGCAAGATGATTCCCCCTTGTGCCGTGCGAGCCCCGTGAGCCGTCTTGCCCTAAATGGGGCGCGGCAGCGGTCAATGACCGTACGCCAGGGCGCAGTTGGCGGAAACGTTTTTGCCAAGAGTGGCTGAGAACGGTCGGCGCCGGCTCCCATCGCCTTGTGCGTTCAGGCCCACACCGGCCCGAATCAGACGGTGTGGTTTCCCGTCGAGGGCCTGGCTTTGTTCACGAGTTCCGGCTCTGGCTCAACTTGCGTGGTGCGGTCACTGAGCGTCTTTCATCCTGAGTAGTTGCAGTTCAGGAGGGTGTGGACGGCGGCCACGATGCGACTGATGCGGTTGGTGGAGCATCGGGCTCGTC
>NZ_JBIRQH010000032.1:0-57938 GCF_044333095.1 Streptomyces sp. NPDC021100 | reverse complement strand
CCCCGGCGGTGCCCAAAAACGCTATGCATTTGTGGTGGGGGTGGGGGGCGGGGGGGTGGGGGGGGTGCCGGGGGGGGTGGGGGGGGGGGGCCCCCCCCCCCCCCCCCCCGGGGGGGGCCCCCGGGGGCCCCCCACGGCAGCACCGCGGACGGCCCGCGCGGCGACGGCCGCGCCCACGCGGCGATGACAGCGCCCATACGGAAACGACCGCCATGTCCTTCGGGACAGCAGAAACGTCCAGAGGGATCTGAGGGACAGGATGAGCAACTCAGCCAACGGCGCCTACCAGTCGCGCGGCCATCGCAGGGCCAAGCGGGCGAAGCGCTGGCTCCTGGTCGCGGTGTGCATAGCCGTGCTCGGGGCCGTCGCCTATCCGGTGCTGAACTACTTCGACGTCTTCTCCGACAAGGGTGACCCGATCTCCTTCGACGACGGGTCCGGCGGCAAGAACGGCGGCGGGAAGTCCGGCGCGAAGGCGCTGATGCCGACCGGCCCCAAGGCCGACTTCAAGATCTCCGGCACGGTGCAGGACGGCAGCAAGATCGCCGTCACCACGTACCAGGGGAAGAAGTCCGGCTTCACGGGCAAGGTGTGGGTCTGGGCGCCCGAGGAGTACAAGGACCCGAAGTACAAGGACAGCGGCTTCCCGGTGCTGATCGCGCTGCCGGGCGGCGCGGGGTTCCCCAACAACTACTGGATGGGTTCCAACCTCAAGCTGGAGGACTCCATCCAGAAGTGGGCGAAGGAGGGCAAGAGCCTCCCGTTCATCATCGCCATGCCGGTCCTCAACCCGGAGAACCACGACGGGAAGGGCGACCCGACCCCCGGCCGCTACTGGGACGGCAGCGACATCCCGGGCCAGCCGAAGATGGGCACCTGGCTGACCGAGGACGTCCCGCAGCTGATCAAGGAGAACTTCCGGACGATCAAGTCCCGCGACGGCTGGGCCTTCATGGGCTCCTCCACCGGCGGCTCCGCCGGGCTGAAGTCCGTCCTCCAGAAGCCGGACAAGTTCAAGGCCGTGATCGCCTCCGGCCCGGACATCGTCCCCGACTCCCTCCTGTGGAAGGGCCACGAGAAGGAGCGGGCGGACAACAACTCCAAGGTGCTCGCCCAGCGGCTGATCGCCAAGGGCGGTCCGGACGTCTACCTGGGCCTCCAGGTCGGCGGCACCGAGCCGGTCAAGCCGCCGATCGACGCCTTCGTCGCCAAGTACGGCAACAAGGGCCCGGTGAAGACGAAGTACCACGTCATCCAGGGCGGCGAGCACAACGCGGCCACCTATGTGCCCAACATGGAGTCCGGCGGCCTGATCCAGTGGATCAGCGAGCACATGCAGGGGCCCGTCGCCTGAGGCACCCGGTCCGGCGCGGGCCCGGCCGTGCCGGACCCTCACGGACCCGGAGCCCTGCCCCCAAGGGGTCAGGGCTCCAGCAGTTCCACCCGGACGTCGGCGGGGAATCCGGTCGTCGGCCCGGTCAGGCGGGCGAACTCCGTGACGCCCTCCAGCTGGCGGGGGCCGAAGCGGAAGTCGAGCGTGGTGAAGTAGCGCTCCAGCAGCTCCGCGTCGAACGCCTCCCAGCGCGCCGCCTGCTCCGCGACCTTGCCGACCTCCTCCAGGGACAGGTCCCGCGAGGCCAGGAAGGCCTGGTGCACCTTGCGAACGGTCTCCGGCTCACGGGCCAGGTAGTCGCGGCGCACGGCCCACACGGCGAAGACGAACGGCAGCCCCGTCCACTCCTTCCACATCCGCCCCAGGTCGTGGACCTCCAGGCCGAGCTTGGGCGCGTAGTGCAGCGAGGCCCGCAGCGCGGCGTCGCCGATGAGCACGGCGGCGTCCGCCTCGCGCATCATCAGGCTCAGGTCGGGCGGGCAGGTGAAGTACTCCGGCCGCGCCCCGATCTGCTCGGCGAGCAGAAGCTGCGCCAGGCGCACGGAAGTGCGGGAGGTGGAACCGAGGGCGACGCGCGCCCCGTCGAGCTCCTTCAGCGGCACCTGCGAGACGATCATGCACGACATCACCGGGCCGTCGCAGCCGACCGCGATGTCCGGCAGCGCGACCAGCTCGTCCGCGTGGCGCAGGTACTCGACGAGCGTCACCGGGCCGATGTCCAGGTCCCCCCGGATGAGGGCCTCGCTGAGCCGCTCGGGGGTGTCCTTGGACAGGTCCAGGTCGAGCAGGGCCCCGGTCCGGGCGAGCCCCCAGTACAGGGGCAGGCAGTTCAGGAACTGGATGTGACCGACCCGGGGGCGGCTGCGCCGCCTGGGGTGGGCGCCGTGCGCCGGTGCGCCGCCGCGGGAGGAGGCGTCACGGGCCGGCGCGTCGCAGGCCGGTGCGTGGGGGACTGGGGCGTCAGGGACGGGTGCGTCGGATGCTGAATTGTCCACATCCGGAGGCTAGCCCCGCGGCGTCCGGGCCACCCGTGCGGGGGGTCGGCCGGGGGCCGTGCCCGACGGACGAGCTTTTCCTGCTTTGGCGGGCCGAAAACCCCCCTAGAGCGTGATCTTCGACTCTTCCACCGCGAGAACGCTCCGTGCTACGCTCGCCGCAAGTTGCAGTTTGGTTTCCCTTGCAGTACAGAGCCTGCGGAGCATGTAACCCGCAGGCTTTCGTCGTTTTAGGACTTCTCGCAGGTTCTGGAGCAGGGCAACCCTTTGGGCCCAAGGAGGGCTTTATGGCTACCGGAACCGTGAAGTGGTTCAACGCTGAAAAGGGCTTTGGCTTCATCGCCCAGGACGGCGGGGGCCCCGATGTCTTCGTCCACTACTCCGCGATCAACGCGGCCGGCTTCCGCTCCCTCGAGGAGAACCAGGCCGTGACCTTCGACGTCACCCAGGGCCCGAAGGGCCCGCAGGCCGAGAACGTCACCCCCGCGTAACACGGGGCCGGCCTCCGGGCCGGCAAGCGGTGACCGGCCGATCGCGGTCGACACACAGCACCACCAAGGAGCCCTGCCCCGCCGTTTCGACGGCGGGGCGGGGCTCCTGCCTTTGCCGGGCCCGACGCCGATCCCGGCCCCGGCGTCGTCCTGGCCCCGGCCCGCCGGACGATCAGGGATTTCGGATTTCCCCCGTCCCGGGCGCCCCTCCCGCCGCACCGCTCCCGCCACAAACCCCCACGACGTTCCGTTTAACGAATTCTTAACCCCGCACATCCATACGCTGTTCGTACAGTGCGGCGATTTCCCCCGCATGCCGTTCGAGGATTACCGAACGGCGCAGTTTGAGGGTGGGCGTCAGCTCGCCGCTCTCCACCCCGAAATCGCCCGGCAGGATCGCGAACGCCCGGATCCTGGCCGGCCCGGCCGAGCGGGCGTTCACCGCGTCCACCGCCTCCTGGCACAGCCGCCGTACGGCAGGGTGCCGCTCCGGCCCGTCGGGCCCCAGATCGACGCCCTCCCGGGCCGCCCAGGCCGCGATCTCGGCCGCGTCGAGGGTGAGCAGCGCGACCGGGTACGGGCGGCGGTCGCCGGCCAGCACCGCGTGGGAGATCCAGCGGGACTCCCGGAGGGCGGCCTCGGGCAGGGCGGGGGCGATGTTCTTGCCGTTCGACGTGATGACGAGGTCCTTCTTCCGGCCGGTCACCGTGAGGAACCCGTCCGCGTCCAGCGTGCCGAGGTCCCCGGTCCGCAGCCAGCCGTCCGCGTCCAGCACGGCGGCGGTGGCGGCCGGGTCGCCGTGGTAACCGGGGAAGATCCCGGGCCCCCGGGCGAGGATCTCGCCGTCGGCCGCGATGCGCACCTCGCAGCCGGGCACCGGCCGGCCGACCGTGCCCGGCCGGAACGCCCCCGGCCGGTTGAGCGAGATCACCCCGGCCGTCTCCGTCATCCCGTATCCCTCGTGCACCAGGACACCGCAGGCGCACAGGAAGTCCAGGGTGGCCGTCGCGATGGGCGCGGCCCCGGTCAGGGCCCAGCGCAGCCGTCCGCCGAAGACCTCCCGCACCGGGGCGAACACCCGCTCCTCGGCGGCCTCCCAGGCGGCGCGCAGCGGCCCGTCGGGCGCCTCCCCGCGTTCGCGCAGGGCGGCGGCCTCGACCCCCGCCCGTACGGCCGCCGCGAGCCGTGCCCGCCCGTCCGGCCCCTCGGCGTCGGCGAGGGCCAGCGCCATGCCGTGCACCTTCTCGAACAGGCGGGGCACCGACGGCAGATGGGTCGGCCGGGTGGCGGCCAGCCCGGCGACGATGTCCTCGTTCCGGCCGGAGTGGTAGCAGAGCGTCGCGCCGCGCAGCAGGGCGCCGAACTGCACGAGCTGCGCGAGGAGGTGCGCCAGCGGGAGGTAGAGGTACGTGCTGTCGCCGGGCGCGTACGTGATGAAGCCGGCCGTCGCGTCGTGGGCGGCGGCGAGGTTGCCGTGGGTGAGCCGGCAGCCCTTGGGGAGGCCGGTGGTGCCGGAGGTGTAGATGATGCCGCAGAGGTCGGAGGGGTTGACGCGGTCGGCGCGGTCGAGGAGTCGGGAGAGGGAGGCGGTGGCTTCGATCCGCGCCAGGGACGGGTACCCCTCCGCGGCGCCCTCCATGACGACGACGTGCCGGAGTGCGGGCAGCCGGGCGCGGAGGGCGGTGATCCGGGCCGCCTGGGCCGCGTCCTCGGCGACGGCGACGCTCGCGCCGGAGTCGGAGAGCACCCAGCCGAGTTCCTCGTCGCCGGCCGTCGGGTAGACGGGGACCACGACGGCGCCGGCGGCGAGCGCCGCGAGCTGGACGTACGTCCACTCGGGCCGGGTGCGGGCGAGGACGGCGACCCGGTCACCGGGCCGCACCCCGAGGGTGAGCAGGGCGCGTCCGACGGTCCGCACGGTCCCGCGCAGTTCGTCGAAGCCGACGTCCGTCCACCTCCCGTCGTCCGGCCGGCGGAAGCGGAGGGCCGGGCGGCCGGCGTACCGGTCGGCCGTCCACTCGGCGAACAGGGCCAGGGTGCGGGGTCGGTCGGGCATGGCGCCTCCGGCGGTCGGGGTGGTGCGGCCCGTCGGGGAACGGCCACCGGGCCCTCCGGACCGCGCTCCGGCACCCTACGCACGCCGCCGCGCCGCCGGGATTGACCGGAACGCTCGGCACCCCCGTCCGTACCGCTCGGCGCACCATGCCTTCATGCGTGAACCAGCCTCCGCGGCACCCCTGATCCCGACCGCCGAGCCGATGATCGGCACGCACTTCGTCCGGGCGGCCCTCGCCGGCGCGGTCCGCCTCGGCCACGACCCCGTCCCCCTGCTCCAGACCGCCCGCATCCCGCCGCTGCTGCCGGGCGACGACCGGGCGCGGGTGACGCCCGAGCAGTTCACGAGGCTGGTCCGGGCGGTGCGCCGGACGACGCGGGACGAGTTCCTGGCCCTGGGGACGGCGCCCAGCAGGCCGGGCACCTTCGCGATGATGTGCCACGCGTGCGTCGGCTGCCCGGACCTCGGCACGGCCGTCGACCGGGCGGCCCGGTTCTACGGCCTCTTCCCGGGCGGCCCCGCCCTGGCGCTGGAACACGGCGCGGAGGAGACGGTGTTCGCCTTGCGCAACGATCTCCGCCGCCTGCCGGAAGGACGTTTTCTCGCCGAATGCGCGCTGGTGGTCTGGCACCGGCTGGCGAGCTGGCTCATCGGCCGGCGGATCGCCCTGGGCTGGGCGGAGTTCGCGTATCCGGCGCCGCCGTACGCGGCGGAGTACGGACGGATGTTCGGCTGTCCGGTACGGTTCGGCGCCCGCCGGACGGGGGTCGGCCTGGCCCGGCACTGGCTGTCCGCGCCGCTCCTCCGGGACGAGGCGGGCCTGGCCGACCTCCTCCGCCGCGCCCCCGCCGATCTGCTGCTGCGCCGCGACTACGGCACGACCGTCACCGAACAGGTCCGCAGGGCCCTGTCCGGGGCCCTGCGCGAGGACCGCCGCCCGGTCCGCCTCCCGGAGGCCACGGAGACGGCGGCCCGCCTGGCGGTGAGCCCGGCCACCCTCCGCCGCCGCCTGGCCGCCGAGGGCACGTCCTACCGCCGCGTCAAGGACCAGATCCGCCGCGACGCGGCCCTGGCCTCCCTGGCCGCGGGCCGCGAACCGACCGCGGAACTGGCGGCCCGCCTGGGCTTCTCGGAACCCACGGCCTTCCACCGGGCTTTCCACCGCTGGACGGGGACGACGCCGGGCGCATACAGGCGAACGCTTCCCCCCACCAGCCCGTCCGGCGTTTGAGGACTGGGGGCACCCCCTCTGGGAGAGCGCACAGCGTGCTGCTGCGGGGGGCGCGGAAGCACAGCCCCTGCAAGAAGCGGTGAAATGGGGGTGCCCCCTCTGAGGGAGGGACAGGGGCACCCCCACCCCACACGACGAGCCCCCCAGCCAACAAACCCGAGCACTCCGGCCAACCCCGTACTTACCAGTCGGTCACTACGGTGCGCCCAGCAACCCCTACAAGCCCGTCAGTTGGGAGCGCCCCATGCGCCTCCGCACCGCAGCCCGCACCGCAGCAGCCGCACTGACCGCGACACTCACCTTCACCGCCACGGCGGCCACGGCGGCCTCAGCGACCCCGGCGGCCGCCCAAACCACCAAGGCGGCCACCACACACAACCTCGCCCCCGGCGACATCCTCACCACCACCCCCACCACCTTCCACCCCCTCCCCGCCCAACCGACCCCCACCCGCGCCTGGCACATCACCTACCGCTCGACCACCGCCAAAAACACCCCCAACACCGTCTCGGGCACGGTGATCGTCCCGCGGGACGGCAGACCCGACCGCACCCGCCCCCTGATCACCTACGCGGTGGGCACCGTCGGCCTCGCCGACAAGTGCGCCCCGTCCGCCGGCTTCCCGCGGGGGACGACGGTCGAGGCGAACCTCATCCAACTCCTCACCGCACGCGGCTGGGCCGTCGCCGTGACCGACTACGAGGGCCTGGGCACCCCGGGCGACCACACCTACGTCGTCGGCCGCTCGGCGGGCCACGCCGTCCTCGACGCGGCCCGCGCCGCCCTGCGGCTCCCCGAGGCAGGCCTGTCGCCGGACGCGCCCGTCGGCATCATGGGCTACTCCCAGGGCGGCCAGGCCACCTCCTGGGCGGCGGAGCTGCACGACAGCTACGCCCCCGAGCTGAACGTGAAGGGCACGGCCACCGGCGGCGTCCCCGCCGACCTCCTCAGGACCGCGGACTACGACAACGGCGGCATCGGCGCCGGCTTGATCCTCATGGCGGCGTCCGGCCAGAACGCCGCCTACCCCGAACTCCGCCTGGACGACTACCTCAACGACCGCGGCCGCGCCCACCTCAGCTTCCTCAGGGAGAACTGCGTCGCCGCCAACGTGGCCGCCGGCCTCTTCAAGAAGATCTCCGACGTCACCGTGCGCAACCCCCTCTACGAGGCCGACTGGCAGCGCGTCCTGCGCTCCTCGAACCTGGGCACGCACGCCCCCGACCACCCCGTGTACCTGTACCACGGGACGGCCGACGAGCTGATCCCCTACGACCTCGGCCGGCGCCTGCGCGCGGACTGGTGCGCGCGGGGGGCGAGCGTCCGCTGGACGGCATTGCCGCTCACGGAGCACGTGGGCGGCGCGGTGGTCCAGGCAATCCCGGCGGCGAACTGGCTGGCGGAACGTTTCGCGGACCGCCCGGACGGAGGCGACTGCGCCTGAAGCGGCCCAGGAGGCATCAGCCGGACGACACCACCCCGGCCTCGGAAGTCCCCTCCCACCGCCGCCCGCTCACCAGATTCTGCAGCCCCACCCAGGCCACGTTCATCAGCGTCTCCGCCGTCTCCTTGGCCGAGGGGACGGCGCCGGCGGGCCCGTTCGCCCACCCGGCGAGCGACTCGGCCGCGCCGACGAGGGCGTGGGCGAGCCCGGTGACCTCCCGCCCGTTGAGCGGCACCCGCCCGGCCGCCGCCCCGACGGCGTCCTCGGCAGCCTCTTCGATCAACCGCACGACGACCTCCACGATCTCCTCGCGCAGTTCGGCCACCACTCGGTCGAACGGTTCCCCATGCGTACGGGCCCGGCAGCTGAGCACCGCCCACCCCTCCGGATGCGCCGCGGTGTGCGCGAAGAACGCGCGCAGCCCGTCCCAGAGCCGGCGGTCGGCCGGGGCGTGCGGCTCGACGGCGGACCGCACGGCACCGAGCAGCGCCTCCGCCTCCCGCCGAATACAGGTCCCGAACAGATCCTCCTTCGAGTGCAAGTACAGGTAGATCAGCGGCTTGGACGCCCCGGCGAGCTCCGCGATCTCGTCCATCGAGGCGGCGCTGTAGCCGCAGCGGGCGAACACCCGCACGGCGGCGTCGATCATCTGCCGCTCCCGCACCTCCCGGGGCATCCGCCGGACCCTGGGCTTCGGCACCCCGCCCGGCACGGACGCCTTGGCGCCGGCCCGGCTCCTGACAGCGTCGGTCTGTGCAGTGGTCACAACAAGCATCCCTCCGCCCCCGCTACAGTACCGGCAGGTAATATCACGCAGGGCGCGACCGTCAAGGGCGGCCCCCGGCCCGCCGGCAGCACTCAAGCCACACCAACTCCCGCCCCACCCACCCCGGCAGCCCCCGCGCGTCCAACACCCGGAACAGCCGCCGGTGCGTCAGGTGCCGCCACCACCACTCCTCGACGACGAACACGGCGGCGGCCAGGCGGGCGAAGAGCCGGCCGACGCACCCTGCCTCGTTCCGGCGATCAGTCATGCTCCGGCCTCAGGTCGAAGCGGCAGAACACGGTCTTCCCCTCGCCCTCCCGCGGTGTCCACCAGAGCGCGTCGGACAGCCGACGGGCGATCAGCAGGCCGCGCCCCCGGTCGGAAACCACCGCGTCCGGCGAACCGTCGAGCCGCCCGGGCGGGAATGCCTCCTCCACCGGGACGACCGGAGGGCTGGAGTCCTCGTCGGTCACGCCGATGAACAGCCACTTCGGCCAGCCGAGGAAGGCGACGCGGGCTCTGCGGGAGGCTCCGGCTCGCAGCCGACCGCCGTCCGGCACCGCGTGGTGCACCACGTTGCCGACAAGCTCGGAAACGACCAGCGCCGCGTCGTCCGCCAGAGCTCCCAGGCCCCAGCCGGCCAGGGTGGTCACCGTCACGGCGCGGGCGGTCCGCACCGCGCCCGGAACGTCCACGTCGAGGGTCAGTTCACGGAAACACTTGTCGGGTGCGACGGCGACCTCGTCGACCCTGACCCGCGCGTGCCTCATCACTGACCTCCGACGTCACCGGCGTTCGAGGCAGTGACGTTAGGGGCCCGCGCGTGCCCCGACCCGGAAGAAATTTCCGGCCGAGTGCCGTACGTCGACGACGGCTAACGCACCGCCCCCAACCGCACGGCCAGTTCCTGCGCATCGCGCCGACGCGTCCGTGTCCGCAGACGCCGGGCGAGGTCACGCGCGAACTCATGAGCCCGCATCTGCTCCGGCGCGGTGCGGTAAGCACGTTTGAGCTGGTCGACCGCTTCATCCGTCCGGCCTGCCTCACCGTACGCGCGTGCGACGTCAAGACGCTGCCGCGCCCGCCGTTCGACCGGAAGCCCGAACGCACGGGCCGGGTCAGCCAGTTCCAGGGCGGCGGGGACGTCCTGGAACTCCAAGGCCGTCGCCAGACGGTGGATGCCGACATTGGCGGGACCGAACGACGTCCACATCTCGTTCCGGTCCGCGCCCAGCAGGTCGGCGGCCTCTTGGGCCTTCGCCAGCATCTCGTCCGTGAGCGCCCGGTCCCGCATGCGCGCCGCCGCCACGGCGCCGTTCAGGAACAGCGTTCCGTAGACGGAGAGGTTCACCGGCGTGCTCCGCCACCACCCGGGAGCGAGATCCGAGGCGGCATCAAGCGTGACGCGCGCCGCTTCCTCGGCGAGTCCGGCTCCCAACTGAACGTGGGCGACACCCCGCCGCAGGGTCAGCACCACCGCGGGATCGCCCGTACCGCTCGCCGCCACATCGCCCTGGTCGACCGCCGTCCAGGCGAGGTTCGTCTCGCCGCGCTTCCGCAGGTACACGGCTGCCACATGGCACGCCAGGGCGAAGTCCCGCCGCACCGGTCCGGTCCGCGGCCCCGAAGTGTCCACACCCAGCCGGGCATCGGCCAGCAGGCCGGGGAGGACGGCACCGAGCCGGGCGTACTCCGACGCCTGGTAAAGCTCCCAGGCCCGCGCCACTTCGTCCGTCACCCGCTCCACGCGCGGAGGCTCGCGCTCTTCGAACAGTGCGCCGGACAGCCGACGCGACCGCATCAGGGCGGCGCGGATGCGCGGGACGCTCCCTTGGTGCTCGCCCCTGTCATCCAGAAGGGCCGGGAGAGCCGTTCAGGTCCTCCAGGTGCACACGCAACGCCTCGGCGAGATCCATCAGCATCCGGACGTTGTTCACCGGGATGCGTCCGGACTCGACCCGGTAGACCCAGTCCTCGGACCGGCAGAGCAATGCCCCCAACTCCCGCTGCGTCAGGCGCCGTCGCTCCCGGTAGAAACGCACCCGTGCCCCGAACGCCCTGTGATCCGCCATGCCTCGCATCGCCACCCCTCCCGGCCGCGCCCCTCCCGTATGGTGCGCCGCACTGAGCAACGACGGAGCACGGTGTACGGAGCGGGAACCGACGGGACTAGGCTCGCCGCATGGCGCAGCCGCAGAACGAACACGAGGAGCGCATGGCGCACCCCCGGATGGCCGCGGGGGCGCTCTTCTTCGACGAGGGTGGCCGTGTACTGCTGGTCCGCCCCTCCTACAAGCCCGGGTGGGAGATCCCCGGCGGCTACGTCGAGAAGGGCGAGTCGCCGCTCGACGCCTGCCGGCGCGAAGTGGCCGAGGAGTTGGGCATCACCCCGCCCATCGGCTCCCTCCTGGTCGTCGACTGGGCGCCGAGCCCCGCCGAAGGCGACAAGGTCCTGTTCATCTTCGACGGCGGCCTCCTGGACCGCCATCACTACGAAGCGATCCACCCGGCCGACGGCGAGGTACTGGAGGCCCGCTTCCACCCCCGCGAGGCGATCGACGACCTGTTGATCCCCCGACTGGCCCGCCGCGTCCACCAGGCCGTCACCGCGCGCGACGCGACGGCCGTCCGCTACCTGGAGCACGGCGTCCCGGCCTCGCCCTGACACAGCCGTCAGCGCGGGCACGCCTGGACGTGATCGAGGGAGGCCGGCGATGGCCAACGCCAT
The DNA here is from genome assembly GCF_044333095.1 of Streptomyces sp. NPDC021100. Lineage (NCBI taxonomy): Bacteria > Bacillati > Actinomycetota > Actinomycetes > Kitasatosporales > Streptomycetaceae > Streptomyces > Streptomyces sp. NPDC021100. The sequence goes on along the minus strand of NZ_JBIRQH010000032.1, from coordinate 46,834 downwards.
GAGGGGCCCTGGCAACGGGCAGAGCACGAGAAGCTCATGGCGCGCCCCCTGGTGGTTGTGGAAGCACTCTCCCGCGACGCCGATCCCCGGCCGCACCGCGCCCTGACGCACCCGCCGCCCCCCCCCGGCGGCGATCGGCACACCGCGCAGTCGCGGGCGGTCCCGCCCGGTGGGGGCCGTCGCCGCTCAGCCGGGCCCGATGCGCAAGGAGGCTACGCCGCTCGCGGCGGTGAGGCCCTCGGGGGTCAGGCAGGCGGTGGGGAGTCCCTTGTCCAGGAGGAGCAGGGTGCGGTCGGCCCGGAGGCCCTTTCCGCGGCCTTCCAGGACCCGGCCGCGGAAGGTGACGAGGTTGGCGTTGGCGACTTGGGCGACGGTGTCGTCGGTGTAGAGGATCAGTGAACGGCCGCCGTCGGCATAGGTGATGACCTCACGGGTCCGGCCGCCGCTGATGTCCACGCACGACGTCCGGGTCCGCCCGGTGATCCGGCCCGTAGCCGGCCGTACGGATCCCGACGCGTCCGTGCACAGGTAGTCGATGTGCGCGGTGGCGTGCACCAGGCGGGGCAAAAGCGTCTTCCCCGGCGAGAAGTGCGTGCTCTCCCGTCCCTGGCAGCCCATCGGCCCGTCATGCGCCGCCGCCGGCGGCACGCCCGTCAGCGACACCGCCATCAGCAGCCCTCCGGCCACCGCCGCGCCCAGCGCTCTCCTGCCGCCCATTCGCCCTCCCACGGACGACATCGCTACCCCGTCGCGGCAGCGGTTACGGGCGGGACGCGCACCCAGCCGTAGCGCCGTCACACCGTTCACCACGTACACCGCACCACCCGGCGCGCGCGGACATCGCGCACGCGGGCAGGTCCGGTGCGGGCGCGGCCGGACACGGTCACGCGTGACGGTCGGTCCGGCGCGGCCGGACAGCCCAGGCCGGCACCCGGGGACGGCCGGGTGGGAACGGCACCGTGGTGAACACCCCGCGCGCACGCCGGCGCACGACCACGGCGGGAGCCCCCGGCCTCGTCAGGGAACGAAGGCCGGGGACTCCCGCCGTCACTTCACGCGCCGGTCACCCGGCGACCGCGTCACGCCGCGCTCAGCACCGGCTCCTGCTCGCGGACGTGCTCCCGCTCCGGCTCGCCGTCCAGCTTGGAGCCGTCGGCCGTGGCGTACGCCTCCCGGTCGAGGATGCCCTCGCGGGAAGCGACGATGATCGGGACGACGGACTGGCCGGCGACGTTGGTGGCGGTGCGGATCATGTCGACGATCGGGTCGATCGCGAGCAGCAGACCCACGCCGGCCATCGGCAGGCCCAGCGTCGAGAGGGTCAGGGTGAGCATCACGGTGGCGCCGGTCAGACCGGCGGTCGCGGCGGAGCCGATGACCGAGACGAACGCGATCAGCAGGTAGTCGCGGACCTCCAGCGGCACGTCGAAGACCTGGGCGACGAAGATCGCGGCGATGGCCGGGTAGATGGAGGCGCAGCCGTCCATCTTGGTCGTCGAGCCGAACGGCACGGCGAACGACGTGTACTCCTTCGGCACGCCCAGCCGCTCGGTGACCCGCTGGGTCAGCGGCATGGTGCCCACGGAGGAGCGGGAGACGAACGCGAGCTGGATCGCGGGCCAGGCGCCCTTGAAGAACCGCAGCGGGTTGACCTTGGCGACCGTCGCGAGCAGCAGCGGGTAGACGCCGAAGAGGACGATGGCGCAGCCGACGTAGATGTCCGCGGTGAAGGTCGCGTACTTGCCGATCAGGTCCCAGCCGTACTTGTGGATGGCGTGGCCGACGAGGCCGAGGCTGCCCAGCGGGGCGAGCCGGATGACCCACCACAGCACCTTCTGGAGCAGCTCCAGGACGGACTCGCTCAGGGTGAGCAGCGGGCGGGCCTTCTCGCCGACCTGGAGGACGGCGACACCGGCGACGGCGGCCATGAAGACGATCTGGAGCACGTTCAGCTGGGTGAACGGCGTGATGACGTCGGTCGGGACGATGCCGGTGATGAAGTCGAGCCAGGAGCCCTTCTTCTTGGGGTCGGCGCCGTCGGCCGCGGTGAGGCCGGTGCCGGAGCCGGGGTCCGTGAGCAGGCCGATCGTCAGGCCGATGGTGACGGCGATCAGCGACGTGATCATGAACCAGAGGAGGGTCCGGGAGGCCAGCCGCGCCGCGTTCGAGACGTTCCGCAGGTTGGTGATCGAGACCAGGATGGCGAAGAAGACCAGCGGGGCCACCACGACCATCAGCAGCTGGACGAAGATCTCACCGATCTTGTCGAGCGTGGTCTGCAGCCAGGCGATGTCGCCGCTGCGGGCCGCCCAGCCGAGCAGGGCGCCGAGGACGAGGCCGAGCAGGATCTGGGCCCAGAAGGGCACCTTGGGTATCCGGCCGCGGACGGCGGAAGCGGACGAAGAAGGCGTCGATGACAACGGAAACTCCGGGGACAGACGGGGGTGGAGAAGGGGCGCGAGGCGCCAGGAGGTCCGTACGTACGGGATCTCCGGCCGCGTCGGGGTGATCGGCGTGGAGCGATCAGCGGCGGCGACAGGCCGCGGACAGACAGCGGCAAAGATCGACGTGCAGGCGCGCCACGAGGCCGGGGCCCGTGGGGATTCGGTGCGCTGCTGCTGTCTTCATATCGACACGTTAACACTGGAACTTTGAGGAACCCAAAGACATTCTTTGGGCTGAGGCCCCGCCAGGGGCGCCCCAGGACATGCGAAAGCGCCGCACGCCCCACCGCCGGGCGGTTGCCCGGCGGCGAGACGGCGGCGCGCGATGTGACGAAAACTACCCTTGGCGGCGATGGCCGCCCTTGGCGTGAGTTGTCCGGCCGTGCCCGGTTACGCCCGGTCCTCCTGGCCCGCGTTCGCCTGCAGCCGCTCCCGCGTCCGCTCGACGCGCTCCGCCACCTGCATCGCCATGGCGTCCCGCTGCTTGCGCAGCAGCACCCAGCTCAGCGGCGCCGAGATGATCAGGGCCAGCAGGATCATCCAGACGGTGTTGGAGCCGTTCGCCCCGAGCGGGATGGCGTGGAGGTAGCAGAGCACCCACACGACGGCGAAAGAGGCGACGAGCAGGCCGAATCGCAGAGCGGTGTATCGGAGCGAGGCGTACTTCTGGCTACTCACGGGACGGACCTTCTTCTCAACGGCAGCCGAAAGGGTCCCTACCAGTCAAGCACGAGGAGCAGTGGATCAATCCAGAGGGAGGTCCGTCAGTTCAGCGGCAGCCACATCTGGACGTCGTCGCGGTAGTCGTCCGCCGCCAGCCGCAGCCCGCCCGGCACCCGGCCGACCTCCTTGAACCCGAGCCGCCCGTAGAACTCCTCCAGCCCCATGCCGCCGCGCACCTCCAGCCGCAGCGCCTCCAGGCCGGCGTCGCGCGCCATGCCGACCGTCTCCCGCATCAGCCGGAGCCCGTGGCCGCCGCCCTGCAGCGCGGGGTCGAGCATCACCAGGACGACCATGGCCCAGTGCCGCGTCTTGAAGTCGGTGTGGAGCCGCAGGAACGTCGTCCCGGCCAGGCGCCCCTCGGCGTCATACGCGCCGAGCATCCGGTGCTCCCCCGCCGCCACCCGCGCGACCTGCACCTCGGTCGCCGCGCGCACCTCGTCCTCGGTCACCGACTCGACGAACCCGACCGAGCCGCCGGCCCGGGACACGTCGTACCAGAGGCGGGCGAACTCGCCCGGGAGCTCGGGGGTCAGCTGCGGATCACGCTGGAACGTAAGAGCCATGGATCCGATGCAACCATTACGCGCCTTCAGCACGCAAGAGAAAAGCCCTGGTGAGACGACCGCCTCACCAGGGCTTCCCCGAGCCACCCGCCATCAGACCCGCATCGCCTGCGGCACCTCGCGCCGCGCCGGGTCCGGACCGTCGTACTCCCGGATGACCTCGTACCGCGTGTTCCGCTCCGCCGGGCGGAAGCCCGCGTCGCGGATCAGCTCCAGCAGGTCGTCACGGGTCAGCTTGTTCGGCGTGCCGTAGTTGTCCGCGTCGTGCGTGATCTTGTACTCGACGACCGAGCCGTCCATGTCGGAGGCGCCGTGCTGGAGGGCGAGCTGCGCGGTCTGCAGACCGTGCATCACCCAGAAGACCTTGACGTGCGGGACGTTGTCGAAGAGCAGCCGGGAGACCGCGAAGGTCTTCAGCGCCTCGGCGCCGGTGGCCATGGAGGTCCGCGCCTGGAGCCGGTTGCGGATCTTGCCGTCCTTCATGTCCACGAAGTCGTGCTGGTAGCGCAGTGGGATGAAGACCTGGAAGCCGCCGGTCTCGTCCTGGAGCTCACGCAGCCGCAGCACGTGGTCCACGCGGTGGCGCGGCTCCTCGATGTGCCCGTAGAGCATCGTGCTCGGGCCCTTGAGGCCCTTCTCGTGCGCGAGGCGGTGGATGCGCGACCAGTCCTCCCAGTGGGTCTCGTGGTCGACGATGTGCTGCCGGACCTCCCAGTCGAAGATCTCCGCGCCGCCGCCGGTCAGCGACTCCAGGCCGGCGTCGATCAGCTCGTCGAGGATCTCGGAGGCCGGCATGCCGGAGATCTTCTCGAAGTGGTGGATCTCGGTGGCGGTGAACGCCTTCAGGGAGACCTGCGGCAGCGCCTCCTTGAGCGCCTTCAGCGACCGCGGGTAGTACCGCCACGGCAGGGTGGGGTGCAGGCCGTTGACGATGTGCAGCTCGGTGAGGTGGTCGTTCTCCATCGCCTTGGCGAGGCGGACGGCCTCCTCGATGCGCATGGTGTACGCGTCCTTCTCGCCCGGCTTGCGCTGGAACGAGCAGTAGGCGCACGAGGCCGTGCACACGTTCGTCATGTTGAGGTGGCGGTTGACGTTGAAGAGGACCGTGTCGCCGTTCTTCCGCGTCCGCACCTCGTGGGCCAGACCGCCGAGCCAGGCGAGGTCGTCGGACGCGTAGAGGGCGATGCCGTCCTCGCGGGTCAGCCGCTCACCGGCGCGCACCTTCTGCTCCAGCTCGCGCTTGAGTCCCGCGTCCATGCGATCGCCTCTCTGGTATGTCCGGAGTACGTCCGGTTTCCTCCGCCTGGCCCGGTCGAGCCTACTCCCCCGCGGGAGACGGCCGTCAGACGCCCTCGGGGCTCGGCCCGCCACCCATCAGATGTCCTCGGGCAGCTCGCCCACCCGGTTCTCCCACTTGGTGGAGAGCACGATCGTGGTGCGGGTGCGGCTCACGCCCTTGGTCCCGGAGAGCCGGCGGATGGTGCGCTCCAGGCCGTCGACGTCGCCGACGCGCACCTTGAGCATGTACGAGTCGTCGCCGGCGATGAACCAGCAGTCCTCGATCTCCTCCAGGTCGCGCAGCCGCTGCGCCACGTCCTCGTGGTCGGCGGCGTCCGAGAGCTGGATGCCGATGAGCGCCGTGACGCCCAGGCCCAGCGACGCGGCGTTGACGGTCGCGCGGTAGCCGGTGATGACACCGGCCGCCTCCAGGCGGTTGATCCGGTCCGTGACGCTCGGGCCGGACAGCCCGACGAGCCGGCCCAGTTCCGCGTACGAGGCCCGCCCGTTCTCCCGGAGGGCCTGGATGAGCTGCCTGTCCACCGCGTCCATGGCTGGAACCTTTCAATAATCAGCGAACTTGCCGTCTTGCATGTAGAATCTAAGGCATTGAAGGGCTGACGCCCCGAAAATCTTTCACCGAACGCTTACGGCACCAACGATCCTTCAGGAGTGAGCCCCGTGTACACGATCGAGATGGCCTACGCCCGCATGCGCGAGCTGCAGGACCTGGCCAACCGCTCGCGTGCCCATCAGTCCGTCACCGCCGCCCGCCGCGCCGAGGCCGCAGGGGCCCGCGCCGCGCGCGCCACGAAGAAGCGCTAACTCCCCTCCGGGGCCCGGCCACCGCCGAGCTCCCCCTTCCACCTGCGGTAGTACCGGTGCGGCACCCCCGCCGCGTCCAGTACCCGCCCGGCGACGAAGTCCACGAGATCCTGGATGTGCGTCGCCCCCGCGTAGAACGCCGGAGAGGCGGGCAGCACGATCGCGCCCGCCTCGTCGAGCGCCACCAGTTGGCGCAGCGTCTGACCGCTCAGCGGCGTCTCGCGCACCGCGACCACCAGCGGCCGCCGCTCCTTGAGCGTCACGCTCGCGGCCCGCTGCAGCAGGTCCTTCGACAGCCCCAGCGCCACACCCGCCACACAGGCCGTGCTCGCCGGGACGATCAGCATCCCCTTCACCGGGTACGAGCCCGACGACGGCCCCGCCGCCAGATCACCGGCGGCCCAGTACCGCACCCGGGCCAGCTCCGCGTCGCCCACGTCGAACGCCTGCGGCTTCCCGTCCGCCCCCAGCGACAGCCACTGCCGCAGGTCGTCCCGCCAGTGCGCGTCCCGGAACGAGATCCCGGTCTCGTCCAGCAGCGTCAGCCGCGAGGCCCGGCTGACCACCAGGTCCACGCCCTCCCCCGCGGCCAGCAGCCCGCGCACCACGGCCGCCGCGTACGGCGTCCCGGACGCACCGGACACACCGACCACCCAGGGCCGGCGCTCGGATCGTTGCGTTGCGTGTTCGTACGGCTCCACGCCCCCGAGCCTAGTCGGCCGGGGCGCGGGGGCTCCGTCGGGCGGGGGTCAGCCGCCGAGGGCCACCGGAAGCCCGGAGGTATCGAAGCTCAGGGGGCCGATGGACGACTCGACCGTGACCGTCTTGCCATAGGGAACGGTGTCCCGGCCGAGGTAGCCATCCGGGCCGGGGTTCCAAAGGGTGACGCAGTGGCCCTTGTACGGGTCGAAGACGAGGTAGTTGGCGATACCCGCCCTGGCGTAGGCACGGTCCTTGACCCGGTAGTCGTTGCGAACGCTGGACGGGGAGACCACCTCGACGGCCAACTCGATCAGGTCCGCGGGGTAGGAACCGAGGTTCCGCGTCTCCTCCGCCGCGGGGATGACCGCCAGGTCGGGGCAGAACTCGTCGTCCTCCGAGAAGACGAAGGCCACGTCCTCCACGACCTCCCACTCCCCGGCCAGTTGGGACTCCAGCATGGGACCGAGACGACGCATGGTCTTGCCGTGGATCGGCTTGACCGGACTCATCATGATGGCGCCCCCGACGATTTCACCCTTGTAGCCCTCAAGCTGGCTCTCCAGCTTGGTGAGCTTCGAGTGCAGGCGGTCGAGCTCCGAGATGGCCACGACAGTCTCCCTTCCCTGCACCGATAGTAGGAGGAACCGTAGCTACACCCCCAGCCCCCGCACCCCCAGATCCAGCAGCGCGCACACGAACAGGGCAATCCCGATGAAGCCGTTGACCGTGAAGAAGGCGCGGTTCAGGCGGGACAGGTCGTGCGGGCGGACGATCGAGTGCTCGTACAGGAACGTCGCGACGACCACCACCAGGCCGGTCCAGAAGAACGCGCCCGCGTGCGTGGCCACGCCGTACCAGACCAGCAGGGCGGAGGTGATCACGTGGCAGACGCGGGCGCCGTGCAACGCGGCCGGGACACCGAAGCGGGCGGGGGTCGATTTCACGCCATGTACGCGGTCGGCGGCAACGTCCTGGCAGGCGTAGATCAGGTCGAAACCGCCGATCCAGACGCCGACCGCGAGCCCCAGGATCACCGCGTCCCAGGACCAGGAACCGGTCACCGCCAGCCAGGCGCCGACCGGGCCCATGGCCTGCGCCAGGCCCAGGATCGCGTGCGGGAAGTGGGTGAACCGTTTCCCGTACGGATAGACCACCATCGGGATCACCGCGATCGGGGCCAGCGCCAGGCACAGCGGGTTCAGCAGGCCCGCGGCGCCCAGGAAGATGACGACGGCCACCAGCGCGCCCGTCCACGCCGAGCGGACGGAGACCGCGCCGGTGACGAGTTCGCGGCCGGCGGTCCGCGGGTTACGGGCGTCGATCTCGCGGTCGATGATCCGGTTGCAGGCCATCGCGAAGGTGCGCAGCCCGACCATCGCCACGGTGACGAGGAAGAGCTTCCACCAGTCGACGCGCCCGTCCTCCTGGAACATCGCCGTGAACGAGGCGATGTACGCGAAGGGCAGCGCGAACACCGAGTGCTCTATCAGCACCAGGCGCAGGAACGCCCGGGTGCGCCCCGGCTGCGGGAGGGCGGCGGCGGAGGCGCTCATCGGCGCCACCCCCGGCCATCCGTGCGAATGGCGGCCGTAGACGTCACAGCCCGTACTCCTTCCAGCGCTTCGTCACCCGTTCGGCGACCTCGGGATCCGACTCCACCATCGACGGCCAGCCGCCGTCCCGCGTGTAGCCCTCCTCGGGCCACTTCGCGGTGGCGTCGATGCCCGCCTTGCCGCCCCAGAACTGCTGGTACGACGCGTGGTCGAGGTGGTCGACCGGGCCCTCGACGACGGTGAGGTCGCGCGCGTAGTCGACGTTGCCGAACGCGCGCCAGGACACCTCGTGCAGGTCGTGGACGTCGCAGTCCTTGTCCACGACCACGATCAGCTTGGTCAGCGACATCATGTGCGCGCCCCAGACCGCGTGCATCACCTTCTGGGCGTGCTTCGGGTACTTCTTGTCGATCGAGACGATCGCGCAGTTGTGGAAGCCGCCGGACTCCGGCAGGTGGTAGTCGACGATGTCCGGAATGATGATCTTGAGCAGGGGCAGGAAGAACCGCTCCGTCGCCCGGCCCAGCGGCCCGTCCTCCGTCGGCGGCCGGCCGACGACGATCGACTGGAGCAGCGGGCGCCGCCGCATGGTGACGCAGTCGATGGTCAGCGCGGGGAACGGTTCCTGCGGCGTGTAGAAGCCGGTGTGGTCGCCGAACGGGCCCTCCGGGAGCATCTTCCCCGGCTCCAGCCAGCCCTCCAGCACCACCTCGGCCGCGGCCGGCACCTGGAGCGGGACGGTCTTGCAGTCGACCATGTCGATCCGCTTGCCCTGCACGAAGCCGGCGAACAGGTACTCGTCGATGTCCGCCGGCAGCGGCGCGGTCGACGCGTACGTCACGGCGGGCGGGCAGCCGAAGGCGATGGCCACCGGCAGCCGCTCGCCGCGGCGGGCGGCGACCTGGTAGTGGTTCCGGCTGTCCTTGTGGATCTGCCAGTGCATCCCGATGGTGCGCTTGTCGTGGCGCTGGAGCCGGTAGAGGCCGAGGTTGCGGACGCCGGTCTCGGGGTCCTTGGTGTGGGTGAGCCCCAGGTTGAAGAAGGAGCCGCCGTCCTCGGGCCAGGTGAAGAGCGCCGGGAGCGCGTCCAGGTCGACGTCGTCCCCGGTGAGCACCACTTCCTGGACGGGCGCGTCGCCGGGCTTCACCTTGCGCGGCGGCACGTGCGCCATCGCGCCCAGCTTGCCGAACGCCTCCCGGATCCCGACGAAGCCCTGCGGCAGCTCGGGCTTCAGCAGCCCGCCGATCTTCTCGCCGATCTCGTCGTAGGACTTCAGGCCGAGCGACTTGAGCAGCCGCCGGTCGGTGCCGAAGACGTTCATCGCCAGGGGCATCGCCGAGCCCTTGACGTTCTCGAAGAGGAGCGCCGGGCCGCCGGCCTTGTTCACCCGGTCGACGATCTCCCCGACTTCCAGGTGGGGGTCGACTTCGGCCTTGACGCGCTTGAGGTCGCCGTCGCGTTCGAGCGCTCTGAGGAACGAGCGGAGATCGTCATAAGCCATGCGTTCCAGTATCGAGCACGGACTACCCTGGCCTTGTCACGGGGCCGCGGGACGGCCCCACCGCCACGTCCCGGGGGGCTTCGGCCAATGCTCAGGTATCTGCCGTTCCTGCTGGTCCTGGCGCTGTGGATCTACGCGTTCATCGACTGTCTGAACACGCCCGAGGAAGAGGTCCGCAAGCTGCCGAAGACCGCGTGGGTGATCATCATCCTGCTCTTCGGCGAGGTGCTGCTGGGGCCGGTCGCCTGGCTGGCCGTGGGCCGGCCGCGCGCGGCGGGCCGGTCCGGCCGGCGCGGCGCCGCGGGGGCCGGCGGGGGCGGTGGCGGCGGCGGCTGGGTGGCCCCGGATGACAACCCCGAGTTCCTCCGCTCGCTGGACCAGGACCGCCGGCCGCGCGGGGAGGGCGAGGACCGGGGCTGAGCGACGCGGCGGTGCCGGGACGGCAGGCCCCAGGCGCTCGGCCGGGACGGCAGGCACTCAGCACGCGGCGGTCGGAGCGGCAGACAGCAACTACGCGGCCGGGACGGCTGGCGGCAAACGCGCAGCCGGGACGGCAGGGACCTGGCGCGCGGTCACGGCCGGCGGCACCCGGGGCCGAGGGACCGAGGGACCGAGGGACCGAGGATTCAAGGGGCCGAGGGTTCGAGGGTTCGAGCCCGTACCGATCGCCCGCCGCGGACCCGCCCGTCCACCTGATCCCCCGGCCGCCCGATCCCCTGGTCCCTCGATCGCCCGCCCGCCCGTTCGGCGGGCGTCGCGTCCGCCCATCGGCCCAGCCTTCGATCCCCCGATCGGGTAATACGATCACCATCCCGCCCTCCCCGCAGCTCCCAACGCCCCCTCCTTTACGGCCAATTGCCGAGCATTTCACCCGCACTCCCCTATCCCCCCGCACTCCCGGGCCGGGAGAGTCGCAACGGCCACACTGTGGCCTGACGCGACCTCAGGGAGGGTGCAATGCCCGGGATCATGAGCAGACGAAGACTCCTCGGCTCGGCCGCGGCCGGTGCCGGCGCCGCCGCGCTCTCGCTGCTGCCGCCCAGCGTCCAGCGCGCGGTGGCGGCCGGGCCGCCGCGGCGCGGCTCGCTGGGGGACGTCGAGCACGTGGTCATGCTGATGCAGGAGAACCGCTCCTTCGACCACTACTTCGGCACCCTCAAGGGCGTCCGCGGCTTCGCCGACCCCAAGGCCCTCCGGCTCTCCACCGGCCGCAGCGTCTTCCACCAGCCGGACGCCGAGAACCCCAAGGGCTATCTGCTCCCCTTCCACCTCGACACCCGGAAGACGAGCGCCCAGGCCATCCCGTCCACCAGCCACGCCTGGTCCGTCCAGCACGAGGCGTGGAACGGCGGGAAGATGGACAAGTGGCTGCCCGCGCACCGCAAGGCGGACGGGAAGAACGGCCCGTACGTGATGGGGTACCACACCCGCGAGGACATCCCGTTCCAGTTCGCCCTCGCCGAGACGTTCACCATCTGCGACAACTACTTCTGCTCGGTCTTCGGCCCCACCTGGCCCAACCGCCTCTACTGGATGACGGGCACCATCGACCCCGGCGGCACCAAGGGCGGCCCGATCATCAGCAACACCATGCCGTCCCCCTACCGCTGGACCACCTACGCCGAGCGCCTCCAGGCGGCGGGCGTCAGCTGGCGGGTCTACCAGCAGGCGGACAACTACGGCTGCAACATGCTGGAGTGGTTCAAGCGGTTCCGCGACGCGAAGCCCGGAGATCCGCTGTACGAGCGCGGGATGCGCCGGCAGCCGGAGGGGACGTTCGAGGACGACGCCCGAAACGACCGCCTGCCGGCCGTCTCCTGGATCATCCCCACGGGCCCGCAGTCCGAGCACCCGAACTTCATGCCGGCCGCCGGGGCGGACTTCGTCGCCAAGAAGATCGAGGCGATCGCGGACAACCCCGAGGTCTGGGCGAAGACCGTCTTCATCCTCAACTACGACGAGAACGACGGCCTGTTCGACCACGTCCCGCCGCCGGTGCCGCCGAAGGGCACCAAGGACGAGTTCGTCAAGGGGCTGCCGATCGGGGGCGGCTTCCGGGTTCCCTGCCTGATCGTCTCGCCGTGGACGGTGGGCGGCTGGGCGGCGGGCGAGGCGTTCGACCACACCTCGGCGCTGCGCTTCCTGGAGCGCTTCACCGGCGTCCGGGAGCCCAACATCAGCGACTGGCGCCGGCGCACCTTCGGCGACCTCACCTCGGCCTTCGGCTTCGACGCACCGGCCCCCCGGGCGCCACGGCTGCCGCGCGACACGGAGAAGGAGCTGGAGGAGGCGGAGTGGGAGGTCGCCCACCTGCCGAAGCCGACGCTGCCGGGGGCGACGCAGCAGGTCCCGGTACAGGAGAAGGGCACCAGGCCCCGCCGGTGACGAGAGGGAGACTCCCCTGGGGGACGGCCTCCTAGGGGAGCTCCCGCTTCCCCTTCCCGTACTCCTCCCGGAGCTCCCGCCACCGGTCGAGCCGCCAGGCCGCCCAGTCGGCGGGGTGCCCGGCCAGCGCCCGCAGCAGGTACTCGAAGTGGTGGTGCCAGCCGGCCAGGCAGTCCAGCCGCTGGTCGTCCGTGCCGGGCATCTCGTTGGTGAAGTGCAGCAGCGTCCCGCCGACGCTCGCCGGGGCCTTCTCCAGCTCGAACCGGATGCGCCCGTGGATCTCGACGGTGTACTCGGCGAGGCTCTCCGGCTCCCAGGCGGTCACCCGGCCCGGCGCGACGGTGGCGTTGCCCTCCGGGTCGGTGTTCAGCCACCGCAGCGTGATGGCCCCGCCCTCCCGCCGCTCGAACGGCTCGGCGGCGGCCAGCCAGGTCGGCAGCCCTTCCGGCGTAGCGACGGCCTCCCACACCCGCTCCCGGGGGTACGGGAGCGACAGCTCGTAGCAGAGTGTGTGGACGTCACCGTGGGTCTCCGAGGCCCCGTAGGGGGACGGCATCTCCATGCCTCCAGCACACCACAGCCCCACACGTCCCGCGCGTCAGTCGCGTGGCCAGGAGGTGGTGTCGATCACGATGCCGGAACCGGGGAGGGCGAACTTCTCACCGAAGGTGTGGCTCGTCTCATCGGTGTACACGCCCTCGCGCGGCGCGTGGAAGACGTGCGCCACGCCCGTCTTCGGGTCGGCGATCAGGTACGTCGGGATGCCGGCGGCGGCGTAGACCTTCAGCTTGGCGTCGTAGTCGTCACGCCGGCTGCCCTGGGAGACGACCTCGGCGACGAACTCGATGTCGCGGTAGTCGTGGAGCCCGTGATCGTCCTCCTCGGCGCCGTCCCTCATGAGGGCCACGTCAGGGGCATAACCGTTGAGACCGCCGGGGAAGTCGACGCGGACGTCCCAGAGGATGTCCGCGTCCCGTCCGAGTGCCGACGTCAGGTCTCCGACCAGCCGCCTGATGATCGTGGATTGCGCCTTACGGTGCGGATTCAGAACGATCTGCCCCTCGATGATCTCGGCGCGGTAGCCGGGAGGAACCTTCATGGCCTCGACGAGCGAGAACATCTCATCCAGTTCGGCCGAGTCCGCGACGTCCGCCATCGGCACCTCCTCGTCCGACGATCGTAGGAACACCGGCCGCCCCCGGCGCCGCACAAAGGCCCGCTCCCCCCGAAAGGAGGAGCGGGCCCATGTGGGTGATGCGTGACGGGTGCCGGTCAGACGCCCGAGTAGGAGTGCTTGCCGCCGAAGAGGAAGTTCACCCCGTAGTAGTTGAAGAAGTAGCAGGCGAACGCGGCCAGGCCCAGGTAGGCGGCCTTGCGGCCCTTCCAGCCGGCGGTGGCGCGGGCGTGGAGGTAGGAGGCGTAGGCGACCCAGGTGATGAAGGACCAGACCTCCTTGGGGTCCCAGCCCCAGTAGCGGCCCCAGGCGGCCTCGGCCCAGATCGCGCCCGCGATGATCGTGAAGGTCCACAGCGGGAAGACGGTGGCGTTGATCCGGTAGCCGAACTTGTCGAGCGTCGCGGCGGACGGCATGCGGCTCAGCATGTTGTCCCAGGCCATGTGGAGGCGGACGCCCAGCCGGATGCCCAGGCCGGCGTCCTTCGACAGGCCCTTGAGCTTCTTCTCCAGGACGCCCGGCCCCGTCTTGCCCGCCGCCAGCCGGACCTCGTAGCCGTCGCGGAAACGGTAGAAGAGGGTGGAGACGGCGCCGACGTACAGCGAGGCACCGGAGATGATCGCGCAGGAGACGTGGATCCACAGCCAGGGCGAGCGCAGCGCGGGCACCAGCTGGTCGCTGGAGGTGTAGAGCACGCTGATGGCCAGACCCAGGTCGAGCAGGATCGTGGTGACCAGCGGCAGGCCCAGCCAGCGGATGTTCTTCTTGGCGAGGAGCAGCCCCAGGTAGACCGCGACGGCGACCATGCCGAACGTCGTGGAGAACTCGTACATGTTGCCCCACGGCGCCCGCCGCACCGACAGGGCGCGGGTGAGCACCCCGCCCACGTGCAGCGCGAACGCCAGCACCGTCAGCGAGATCGCGATGCGGCCGTACAGGTCGCCCTTCTCGCTGGTGCCGGCCGCACCCGGGCCGTCGGGCACGTCCTCGCGGGTGCCGGGGGCCGACCGGGTGACGACCTTGGGCCGCTCCAGCACCGCCGTGCCGCCCGCCTTGCGGACGGTGACCGCGACGGCGGCCGGTCGGGTCTCCGCCGTGATCGCGGCGGCGGTCCGGCCGACGGCGCTGCGGCTGCCGAAGACCCACTCGGTGATGTGGGCGAGGAAGGCGAGGGTGTAGACGGCCATCGCGGAGTAGATCAGCACATTGCTGGTGTGGGCCATGTTCTCGTTGGCCGCGGCAGCGATGTTCACGCGCGCGCTCCTTCGGAGGGATCCGTGGGTTCAGCGGGTCGGGTGGGTTCTTCGGCGGTCGCGTCGGCGTTCGCTTCGGCGGGCTTCTCCACGGCCCGTTCCTCGGCTGTCTCCACGGCCTTCTCTTCTTCGCTCTTTGCGGAACTCTTTCCGGAGCCCTTGCCGGAGCTCTCGTCGGAGCCCTCGCCGGAGCTCTCATCCGAGCTCTCGCCGGAGGAGGTCGTCCCGTCGGGCTCCTCCTCCACCACCGGCGGTGCCTCGCTCTGCAGCGCGACCGCCAGGTCGTACAGCTCCTCCGGCACCTTGGCCGACTCACTGCGCCCGAGGCCGGCCAGCTCCACGACAGTACGCCCGTCCGCCCCGCGCACGGCGCGCACCCACACCCGGCGGCGCTGGATGAACAGCGACCCGGCCACACCGATCAGCGCCGCGACGGCACCGGCCAGCGCCGGCATGTCGCCGGGCTTGTGGGAGATCTGGAAGGTTGCCCAGGTGCTGATGCCGTCGAACTTCAGCGAGCCCGCGCCGTCCGGCAGCGTCATGGTCTCGCCGGGCTTCAGCGCCCGCGCGAAGGGCCGGTCGCCCTCCATGAACTGCTTCATCCGCTTGGTGTCGAGCTTGTAGACGCTCTGCGGCAGGCCCGAGTCGATGCCCAGGTCGCCCTTGTAGGCGGTGAGGATCAGCACGGGGTTGTCCAGCGCCGGGAACACCGACGCCATCCGGCCGGTGCGCAGGTCGAGCGTCGGGACGAAGTTGCCCCGGAAGCCGACCTGGCCCTTCTTGCCGTTCTTGTCCCAGTAGTCGGGGACCTTGATGACGGTGGTCTCGGTGATGTTGTTGTCCAGCGGCAGCGAGGCGACCGCGCCCTGGTAGACCACGGTGCCCTGGCCGTCGCGGACGGTGACCCGGGGCGCGTAGCCGTGGCCCTGGAGGTACACCTTCGAGCCGCCGACCTCCAGCGGTTCGTTCACCTTGATCGTGGTGTCGCGCGGTGTGCCGTCCGCGCCCTCCCAGTAGCTGATGTGCGCCCGGTAGTCGCGCGGGGTGCCCTTCTGCGGGCCGGTGCGTTCGTACGTCCCGGTGAAGCCCTTGAGCTCGAAGCCGAACGGGGGCAGGTCGTCGGCGTTGAACAGCGAGCCCGACTTGAAGTCGTCGTACTGCGTGAGCGTGTTCGAGAACTTGTCGCCCTCGACGACGAGCTTGCCGCCCTCGTACTTCCACAGCTGCGCGGACGCGAACGCCACCAGCATCACGATCAGCGAGACGTGGAAGAGGAGGTTGCCCGCCTCGCGCAGATAGCCCTTTTCGGAGGCGACCGAGTCGTCCGCCGCGACCGTGCGGAAGCGCTTGCGGCGCAGCGTCCGCCGGGCCGCCGCCAGGACCTCGTCCGGATCGGCGTCGGTGCGCCAGGTGGCGTAGGCGGGCAGCCGGTCGAGGTGGCGCGGCGCCTTCGGCGGCCGGCCGCGGAGCTGGCCGACGAACTGCCAGGTGCGCGGGACGATGCAGCCGATCAGCGAGACGAACAGCAGGATGTAGATCGCGGAGAACCACACCGAGCTGTAGACGTGGAAGAGCTGAAGCTTCTCGTAGACCGGCGTCAGCGTCTTGTGCGCTTCCTTCCACGTGTCGGCCTTCACCGAGTCGACGCTGGTCTGCGGGATCAGCGAGCCGGGGATGGTCGCGAGGGAGAGCAGCAGCAGCAGGATCAGCGCGACCCGCATCGAGGTCAGCTGCCGCCAGAACCAGCGCAGCCAGCCGAAGATTTCCCGCCCGGTCCAGGCGAGCGCGCCCAGCGCGCCCGGGCGCCGGACACCGCCGAACGAACCCGGGACCGCCTGGCCGCGGTCCTCGGCCGGGGCCGTGGACAGCCGGGCGCCCGCGGCGTCGTCCTCCTGCGCCTCGGTGGTGGGCGTGCTATCGGTCTTGGCCATGGTTCAGATCCCGGGTTGGTACTTGTTCGACCACGTCTGCAGGTCCTGGATGAGGTAGTCCCACGCTCCCGTCACCAGCAGGAGGCCGACCAGGACGAGCATGCCGCCGCCGATCCGCATGACCCATGCGTAGTGCTTCTTGACCCAGCCGAAGGCGCCGAGCGCCCGGCGGAAGGCGAGGGCGGTGAGTATGAACGGCAGGCCGAGCCCGGCGCAGTAGGCGAGGGTCAGCAGGGTGCCCCGGCCCGGGCTGGCCTCCTTGAACGACAGGGCCTGGACGGCGGCCAGCGTGGGCCCGATGCACGGCGTCCAGCCGACGCCGAAGCCGATGCCCAGCAGCGGCGCCCCGAGCAGCCCCATCGTGGGTTTCACGTGGAACCTGAACTCGCGCTGACCGAATCGGTTCAGCAGACCCGTGAAGAGGAGTCCGAGGACGATCATGACGGCGCCGAGGACCGTGGAGATCGTCCCTTGGTACCGCTGGAGGGTGGTGCCGAAGTAGCCGAAGGCCGCGCCCATGGAGACGAGGACGGCGCTGAAGCCCAGGACGAACAGGGAGGAGCCGGCCAGCATCCGGCCCCGGCGGGTCTCCGCGAGGTCCGCGCCGCCCACTCCCGTCACATACGAGAGGTAGCCCGGTACCAGCGGCAGCACGCACGGCGAGAAGAACGACACCAGCCCGCCGAGCACCGCCACGGGCAGGGCCAGCAGCAGTGCTCCGGAGAGGATGGTGTGGTTCAGACCGTCGCCGGAGGCGGCGAGGACGAGCGGCGCGGCGTTCACGGCGTCACTTCTCCGCGACCAGGTGGTCGAGGGTCTCGGTCAGCTCGTCCTCGGTCAGCGGCTTGAGCGCCCGGCCGGCGATCTTCCCGTTCCGGTCGATGAAGACGGTGGAGGGGATGGCCTGCGGGTTGAGGTTGCCCTTGGGGAAGCGCAGGATCAGCTTCCCACCGGAGTCGTGGATGCTCGGATACGGGACCTCGAAGGACTTCTCGAAGGCGACGGAGTTCGCCTTGTCGGGGTCGCGGACGTTGAGGCCCACGAACTCGACGCCCTTGCTCTTGAAGTCCCGGGCGGCCTTCACCAGGTTCTTCGCCTCGGCCCGGCAGGGAGCGCACCACGAGCCCCAGACGTTAAAGACAATGATCTTGCCCTTGAACTTCTCGGTGGCATTGAGTTGCTCGCCCTGGAGGGTCGTGCCGGACAGCTCCGGCGCGTCCTTCCGGGAGCCGCTGTCCTTGACGATGTCGACCCCGCCGGCGCCCTGCACGAACTGCGTCTCGCCGCCCCCGCCGGAGGTCCCTCCGGACCCGCAGGCACTCAGCGTCAGCGCCACGAGGACGGCGCCGACGGCCGGCACGGTGGTACGACGGCGGAACGGGCGGAACCGGGTGCGTCGATCGGCGCGGCAGGCACTCATGTGAAAAGTTTCGCATGGCGATTTCCGGGATCTTGCGCGCCCCCCTTGCCCCACCCGACCCTGGTGCTCAGCGGCCCGGAGTCCACTTCTCCCCGGTCCGCAGCCGGCGCAGCCGTTCCAGCACGGCCGGGTCCTGGGCGTCCAGCCAGTCGCAGAGCTGCCGGAAGGAGACCGGGCGGACGTCCCGGTGCCGTTCGTCGGCGATGCGTTTGATCGCCTCCTCCACGGCGTCCATGTAGATCCCGCCGTTCCAGCGCTCGAAGTGGTTGCCGATGAAGAACGGCGCCCGGTTGGTCTCGTACGCGCGCCGGAACCCGGCGAGGTACGCCTCCGTGGCCTGCCGCCGCCAGCCCGGGTAGTGGGCGGGCGGGGCCTTGGTGGAGTTCCGGGACTGGTTGGCGAGCAGGTTGTAGTCCATGGAAAGCAGCTCGAAAGAGTGACCCGGAAAGGGGATCAACTGCAACGGAAAGTCCCAAATCCCCTGCCGCTTCACCGGCCACACCTGGCGTCCGCCCGGCGAGCTCGCGTCGTACCGCCAGCCCAGCTTCGCCGCCGCGGGCAGCAGGTTCCCCCGGCCCAGCAGACAGGGCGTCCGGCCGCCGACGAGCTCCTTGCGGTAGTCGAAGGGCAGCGGCTCGACGTCGGTGAAGCCGGTGTTCGTCCGCCACGACATGACGAACGAGACGGCCTGCCCGATCTCCGACTCCCACTGTTCCGGCGTCCAGCGGGCCACCGAACCGGGCCCGGAGCAGAAGTGCCCGTTGAAGTGCGTGCCGATCTCGTGGCCCTCCAGCCACGCCGCGCGCAGGTTCCGCAGGGTCTCCTTGATGTGCTCGTCGGAGAGGTAGCCGATGGCCGAGGCGCCCACCGGGTTGTTCGGCGGCCGGTAGAGCGACTTCCGGGACTCGGGCAGGCAGTAGAGGCCGGTGAGGAAGAAGGTCATCCGCACGCCGTGGTCCCGGGCGAGCCCGCGGAAGCGCGGGAAGAGGCCGTCGCCGACCTCGCCGGCGCCGTCCCAGGAGAAGACGACGAACTGCGGCGGCCGCTGACCCGGCTCCAGCCGCTCCGGCGGCGGGAGCCGGCCCGGCTGCCGGCCGGTGTACGCCGTCGAGCCGTCGCCGATCGGCCGCACCTGGGCCAGGCCCCGGGCCGGGGCCACCACCGGGTCCGCCGCCCGGTCCGGGGCGGACGAGCAGCCCGCGGCGGCCGATGCGACGGCCGCGCCCGCGACCGCGCCCAGGAACCCTCGTCGGGCCATGTCGCCGGTGTACGGCACGCGCGGCCTCCGCTCGTCGTCGACGCGCCCCCGCCCTCCTGTCGTCCATATAAGACGACAACTCGGACGGGGGCGCGTCGACGTACGGCGGCCGCGTTACTCCCGAAGCCGCACGGTCAGGCCCCGAACGCCTTGGCGCCGCCCTTGACCGGCTTGGCGCCCGCCCGCAGATGGGCGGGGACCAGGTCGCGGGCCGGCTCGCTGTAACCCACCGAAACGATTTTGTCGCCGCGGTAGGTGAACGTCGTCAGGCTGGCCAGCGTGCACTGCCGCTTCCGCGGGTCGTGCCACAGCCGGCGCCGCTCCACGAAGCTGCGCACGATCCAGATCGGCAGCTGGTGGCTGACGCACACCGCCTCATGCCCGCGGGCCGCGTCCCGCGCCGCGTTCAGCGCGCCCATCATCCGGACGACCTGCTCCACGTAGGGCTCGCCCCACGACGGCCGGAACGGGTTCGTCAGGTGCTTCCAGTTGGCCGGCTTGCGCAGCGCGCCGTCGCCGACGCCGAAGGTCTTGCCCTCGAAGACGTTCTCCGCCTCGATCAGCCGCCCGTCCGTCGCCAGGTCCAGACCGTGCGCCTTGGCGATCGGCGCCGCCGTCTCCTGCGCCCGCTCCAGCGGCGAGGCCACCACATGCGTGACGTCCCGCCCGGACAGGTGCTCGGCCACCCGGTCCGCCATCTCCCGGCCCAGGTCCGACAGGTGGTAGCCCGCTCTGCGGCCGTACAGCACGCCCTCCGGGTTGTGCACCTCGCCGTGCCGCATCAGATGCACGACGGTGATGTCGTTGCCCTCGCCACTCACTTCTGCTCCTCCGTCGCCTCGGCCGCCGCCCGCGCCGCCGCGGGCAGAGCCGCCGCGATCCGCTCGATCGCCGCGCTGTCGTGGGCCGTCGACACGAACCAGGACTCGAACGCCGACGGCGGCAGGTAGACGCCCTGCGCCAGCATCGAGTGGAAGAAGGCGGTGTACCGGAACGACTGCTGCCGCTTGGCCAGCTCGTAGTCCGTGACCTCCCGGTCCGTGAAGAAGACCGAGAACATGTTGCCCGCCGTCTGCAGCCGGTGCGCCACGCCCTCCTTCGTCAGCGCCGCCGTCACCAGCCCGCCGACCTCGGCCGACACCGCGTCCACCCGCTCGTACGCCGCGTCGTCCAGCAGCCGCAGCTGCGCCAGGCCCGCCGCCGTCGCCACCGGGTTACCTGACAGGGTGCCCGCCTGGTAGACCGGGCCCGCCGGGGCCAGGTGCGCCATCACGTCGGCCCGGCCGCCGAACGCCGCCGCCGGGAAGCCGCCGCCCATCACCTTGCCGAACGTCATCAGGTCCGGCTTGACGCCGTCGATCCCGTACCAGCCGGCCTTCGAGACCCGGAAACCGGTCATGACCTCGTCGGAGATGAACAGGGCGCCGTTCTTGGCACACGCCTGCTTCAGGCCCTCGTTGAAGCCCGGACGCGGCGGCACCACGCCCATGTTGCCCGGCGACGCCTCGGTGATCACACAGGCGATCTCGCCCGGGTACGCGTGGAACGCCTCGTGCACGGCCTCCAGGTCGTTGTACGGCAGCACGATCGTGTCGCCCGCCTGGGCGCCGGTGACGCCCGGCGTGTCCGGCAGCCCGAACGTCGCCACACCCGAGCCCGCCGCGGCCAGCAGCGCGTCCACGTGGCCGTGGTAGCAGCCCGCGAACTTGATCACCTTCGCCCGGCCGGTGAACCCGCGCGCCAGCCGGATCGCCGACATCGTCGCCTCGGTCCCCGACGAGACCAGGCGCACCTGCTCCACCGGCTCCACCCGCGCCACGATCTCCTCGGCGAGGGCCACCTCGCCCTCACCGGGCGTACCGAACGACGTACCGCGGGCCACCGCGGCCTGCACCGACGCGATCACCTCGGGGTGCGCGTGGCCGAGAATCATCGGCCCCCACGAGCAGACCAGATCCACGTACTCCCGGCCGTCCGCGTCGGTGAGGTACGGGCCGGTCGCGGACACCATGAACCGGGGCGTACCACCCACGGCACGGAACGCCCGCACCGGAGAGTTCACGCCACCGGGCGTCACGACCGCCGCGCGCTCGAAGAGCGTCTGGGACACTGGGGCTTCATATGAATAAGGCACTCTGTTCCTGCCTGCGGAGACGTAGGGAGGGACGGCGACGGCCGCCGCACGCCCCGGCTTGTGGGCCCTGCTGGGGTTCACTCGGGTTCGCTGGTTTTTCTCCCGCTTCCGACCGGGTGTCAGCCCCCGCGCATCTGGGACACTGGGGCCGAAGAGGGGTAGCTCACGCTAGCCATGGTCTCAGAGCCCCGTAGGCACGTGTGTCCGGGCGTTTCACACGCTCTCGACGGGGGAGGTGTCTGAGACGATGATCGGGTTGCGCGGCGGGGGCTGTGCTGCGTAAAAAAGCGATCGGGTGGAGATATGCATCGCGGTGGCGGACTGGGCGAGGGCACCGACGACCTGGGGCCCGAGCGAGCCCGGCCGCCCCGCAGGGGCCGGCACCGGCGGGACGACCACCTCAGGCCCGGCGGCGCGGACGGCGCCGGCGGACCCGGCGGGACGGGCAGGGCCGACAGGACCGACGACGACAGGGTCGACGGGGGACACAGCGCGATCAGGAGTGGCCGAGTGGGGGTGACCTACAAGTACTTCGGCGCGCCCAACGGGGCCACCGCGGCACGCGTGCCCATTTCCATGCGCCCCGAAGAGCTCGGCGGCGACGAGCTGGGCATGGGCGGCATGTTCACCAGGATCAAGCCGGAGACCGTCGCCGCCATGGTCCTCACCGGCATCCAGGGCATACCCCTGCACAAGGTGCCCCCGCTCGAACTGGTCGTGCTCCACCCCGACTACGCCGTCGTCAAGCTCCCCATGACGGTCGTCGACCCCCTGCGCGGCATCGGCGAGGAATCCGTCGGCGCCGCCGCCTTCATCTGGTCCACCGTCCCCGACCGGGGCGGCCCTCGCGACGCCTTCACGGTCTACCGGCTGCTCCACGAGTGGCAGGACTTCAGCCACCGGCTGCACGAGGCCGGCCACCAGCCGTACTGCCTGGTCTGGCCCTGACGGCCCAGGTGGCCCGGCAGCGCGGCGGCCCGGCGGCGCGGCTCCCCGGCGGCCAAAGGCCCGGCGACCCGAAGGCCCCCGCACCCCGGAACCGAACCGAACACCCGTCATATCCTCGGCACCAGCCACGCCCGTCCGTGACGCCACCGCCGCCCGAGGAGGCCCCATGACCACCCCCACCGCCGTGATCACCGGAGCGAGCAGCGGAATCGGCGCCGCCACCGCCCGCGCCCTGGCCGCCGCCGGCTACCGCGTCGTCCTCACCGCCCGCCGCAAGGACCGCATCGACGCCCTCGCCGCCGAACTCACCGAGGCCGGCCACCAGGCCGTCGCCTACGAGCTCGACGTCACCGACCGCGACGCCGTCACCGTCTTCTCCGTCTTCCTCGACGACTACGCCCCGGTCGAGGTCCTGGTCAACAACGCCGGCGGCGCCATCGGCACCGAGACCGTCGCCACCGCCGACCCCGCCGACTGGCGCACCATGTACGAGGTCAACGTCCTCGGCACCCTCCAGACCACCCAGGCCCTCCTCCCCCTGTGGAAGGACTCCCCCGGCACCGTCGTCATCGTCTCCTCCACCGCCGGCCTCGCCACCTACGAGGGCGGCGGCGGCTACGTCGCCGCCAAGCACGGCGCCCACGTCATCGCCGAGACCCTGCGCCTGGAGCTCAACGGCCTGCCCGTCCGCGTCATCGAGATCGCCCCCGGCATGGTCCGCACCGAGGAGTTCGCCCTCAACCGCTTCCGCGGCGACGAGGGCAAGGCCGACAGCGTCTACACGGGCGTCAGCGAACCGTTGACAGCCGAGGACGTGGCGGAGACGATCACCTGGGCGGTCACCCGGCCGCACCACGTGAACGTCGACCTGCTCGTGCTGCGCCCCCGCGCCCAGGCGTCCAACTACAAGGTGCACCGCGAGCCCCAGGAGAACTGACCCATGCGCGTCACCGGCTTCGACCACCTCGTCCTCAACGTCACCGACGTCGAGCGCTCCCTGGCCTTCTACACCGGCCCGCTCGGTCTGGAGCCGGTCCGCGTCGACGAGTGGCGCGCCGGAAAGGTCCCGTTCCCCTCGGTCCGCGTCTCCGCCGGCACCATCATCGACCTGTTCCAGCGCGACCGCGGCGAGACCAACGTCGACCACTTCTGCCTGGTCGTCGAGCCCCTCGACTGGCAGCAGGTCATCGACGCCGGCACCTTCGACGTCGTCAGCGGCCCCTCGAACAACTTCGGCGCCCGCGGCCAGGCGGAGTCCCTCTACGTCCGCGACCCGGACGGCAACACGATCGAGCTCCGCTGGTACCCGCAGGACGCGTGACGGGCGGGGTGGCCGCGCGGTGCGCGCGGCCTCGGGTCAGCCCTTGACACAGACGATCTGCTTGAGCTTGGCGACCACCTCGACGAGGTCCCGCTGCTGGTCCATGACCTGCTCGATCGGCTTGTAGGCCGCCGGGATCTCGTCCACCACGCCGGAGTCCTTGCGGCATTCGACGCCCCGGGTCTGCTCGGCCAGGTCCTGGGCCGAGAACCGCTTCTTCGCCTGGTTGCGGCTCATCCGGCGTCCTGCGCCGTGCGAGGCCGAGTTGAAGGACGCGGCGTTCCCCAGGCCGCGCACGATGTACGAGCCGGTGCCCATCGAGCCGGGGATGATGCCGTACTCGCCGCCGCCCGCGCGGATCGCGCCCTTGCGGGTGACGAGCAGGTCCATGCCCTCGTAGCTCTCCTCCGCCACGTAGTTGTGGTGGCAGGAGATCACGGGCTCGAAGGCGACCTTGGCCTTCTTGAACTCCTTGCGGACGACGTCCTGGAGGAGGGCCATCATGATCTCCCGGTTGTGGCGCGCGTACTCCTGGGCCCAGAAGAGGTCGTTCCGGTAGGCCTCCATCTGGGGGGTGTCCGCCACGAAGACCGCGAGGTCCCGGTCGACCAGCCCCTGGTTGTGCGGCAGCTTCCGGGCCTCGCCGATGTGGTACTCGGCCAGCTCCTTGCCGATGTTGCGGGAGCCGGAATGGAGCATCAGCCAGACGGAACCGGTCTCATCCAGGCAAACTTCGACAAAATGGTTGCCTCCGCCGAGCGATCCCATCTGCTTCAGCGCCCGATCCCGACGGAATTTGACCGCCTCCGCGATCCCGTCGAACCGCCGCCAGAAGTCGTCCCACGGCGCCGTCGGGAAGCCGTGCAGCCGGCCCGGGTTCACGGCCTCGTCGTGCATCGCGAAGCCCACCGGGATCGCGCGCTCGATGCGGGAGCGGAGGTGGGAGAGGTCGCCGGGGAGGTCGTTCGCCGTCAGGGAGGTCTTCACGGCGGACATGCCGCAGCCGATGTCCACGCCCACGGCGGCCGGGCAGACCGCGCCGCGCATGGCGATCACCGAGCCGACGGTCGCGCCCTTGCCGTAGTGCACGTCCGGCATCACGGCCAGGCCCTCGATCCACGGGAGGGTGGCGACGTTCCGCAGTTGCTGCATGGCGCCGTCCTCGACCGTCGCCGGGTCCGCCCACATGCGGATCGGCACCCGGGCGCCGGGCAGCTCGGTGTACGGCATGGTTTCCTCATTCCCCCATAAAAGGCAGATAACGCAAAAGCCGGATCAATCCGTGGATTCTCGACAGCGGACCAGCGGTGCGGCGGCGCGTGCGGTAGACATTGTGTCCAGCGGCCCCCCGGCCGCGACAACCGGTTTTCGGCTCCTGAACGGGCCGGAAGCCCGTGGACGAGCGGGCGAAGGGAGCCACGGACAGTGCAGCGAAAGGCGCACCGGCTGGTAGCTGCACCGGTGGCCGGACTGGCCGCCGCCGTGCTCGCGGCGGGGCTGGCCGGGTGCAGCGGCGGCTCGGGAGGGGCGGGCGGGGACGACGACCCGAAGCCCGGTCTGGGCGAGTCCGCGGCGCCCGCGGCCGAGCCGGGCAAGTACCACAGCCTCCCCGAGCCGTGCGGCTACGTCAGCCGCGACACGCTCCGCCGGATGCTGCCCGGCGGCGGCGATGACGGCGACCCGGACGCCGAGAAGCTCTACCGGGGGCAGCCCACCATCACCTACGACGCGGACCGCCGCGTCGGATGCCGGTGGAACCAGGAGACCCCGGACGGCACCCGCCGGCTGTCGGTCGACTTCGAACGGGTGGTGTCCTACCAGGCCGGGGTCAGCGACGAGGAGCGGGCGCGGCAGCTGTACGACAAGCTGGCCGACGCCGCGCACATCCCCGAGGCGTCGTCGGGGTCCTCGCCGTCCGCCCCGGCGAAGGCGCCCTCCTCGCCTCCGCCGTCGGGCAAGGGCACTCCGAAGAGCGGCAAGGACGCCAAGTCAAAGGGCGCGAAGAACGAGCCGAGGACCACCGACGCCTCGTCCCGCCCCGCCGGCACGGCCACCCCGCCCGCCACGGCCCCCGCCCCGCCGGCCCACGACGAGCCGGAGCTCGGTTCGCGGCCGCTGGACGACGTGGGTGACGACGCGTTCGTCAGCGACCGGCTGACGTCCGGGGGCGCCGAGGTGCACCGGGACGTGACGGTGGTCTTCCGCGCCGCGAACGTCCTGGTGACGATCGTCTACCACCAGCAGCCCACCGACCGGACGCGCGTCCCGGGCAGCCAGGACCTCCAGGGCAAGGCGCACAGCCTGGCCCGTGAGATCGAGGCCGGGCACTTCAGCAATTGACCCGGCGAGTACCACCCCTTTTCAGGCCGCCGCCGCGGCCGGGCCGCGTACCGTGCCAGTAGCCCTGTCCGGCCCCGCACCGATTGAGCGAAGGACCCATGCACCGACCAACAGCTCCGCGACTCGCCCGACTCCTCGCCTGCGCCGCAGTACCGGTGATGCTCGTCGCCGGCTGCTCGGACTCGGACGGCGGGAAGAAGAGCTCCTCGAACTCCGCCACGCCCTCGGCCTCCGCCCCGGCCACGTCCAGCGCCACGCCGCCGGCCACCGCCGGCAAGTACGCCAAGGTCCCCGACCTGTGCAAGGCCCTGTCGGCCAAGACGGTCGAGAACCTGGTGCCGAAGGTGAAGGACAAGAAGGGCGAGCTGCTGACCGGCAGCTGCTTCTGGAACGGCCTGGACAGCGAGGACACCGACAACCAGCAGTTCCGGTCGGTGAACCTGCACATCATGGCCCTGAGCGGCGACCCGAACATGGGCTCCGCGGACAAGCGCGCCCAGACCTACGCGGACGGCCAGGTCAAGAAGGCCACCACCGAGGACGACCCCAAGGACGTCAAGACCGCCAAGACCGCCGGCATCGGCGACTGGGCGACGACGGTGACCACGACGACGAAGAAGAAGGACGTCGAGTTCTCCAACGTCACGGTGGTCGCCCGGACGGCCAACGCGGTGGTCGCCCTGAAGTACAGCGGCGCCGGGTACGAGGGCGCGAAGAGCCCGAGCGCGGCCGACCTCACGAAGGACGCGCAGGCCGCGGCGAAGGAGGCGGTGGCCTCGGTGGCCGCCGCCAACAAGAAGTAGCGGAAGAACCGGGAAACAGCGGAAGGGCCCGCTTCCCCTCGGGGAGGCGGGCCCTTCCGCGTGCGCGCGTCAGACGGCGAGCAGCTTGCGCACCCGGTCCGCGCCGACGGCGAGGAGCAGGGTGGGCAGGCGCGGGCCGGTGTCCCGGCCGACGAGCAGCTGGTAGAGCAGCGCGAAGAAGGAGCGCTGGGCGACCTTGAGCTCGGGGGTGGGCTTGGCGTCCGGCTCCAGGCCGGCCTGGATCTTGGGCACGCCGTAGACCAGGGTGGTGAGCCCGTCGAGCGACCAGTGCTCGTCCAGCCCGGCGAGGAGCAGCCGCAGCGACTCGCGGCCCTGCTCGTCGAGGGCGGCCAGGGTCTCGGTGTCGGGCTCGTCGCGGACGATGGTCCGCTGGTCGGCCGGGACCTGGGTGTTGATCCAGTACTCGGCGCGGTCGAGCCGGGGCCGGGTCTCGTCGAGCGAGGTGACCGGGTTCTCCGGGTCGAGGTCGCCGAGGATGCGCAGCGTCTGCTCGTCGTGGCCGGCGGTGATGTCGACGACCGAGGCGAGCGTGCGGTACGGCAGCGGGCGCGGGGTGCGGGGCAGCTCGCCGGCGGCGGTGCGGGCGGCGCGGCTGTACGCGGCGGCGTCGGCGGGCAGCACGGAGCCGTCGGCGACCTTGGCCTCCAGCTTGTCCCACTCGTCGTAGAGCCGCTGGATCTCCTGGTCGAAGGCGATCTTGAAGGACTGGTTGGGCTTGCGGCGGGCGTAGAGCCAGCGCAGCAGCGGCGCTTCCATGATCTTCAGTGCGTCGCCCGGGGTCGGGACCCCGCCCTTCGACGAGGACATCTTGGCCATGCCGCTGATGCCGACGAAGGCGTACATCGGGCCGATGGGCTGCTCGCCGCCGAAGATCTTGCGGACGATCTGGCCGCCGACGACGAAGGAGGAGCCGGGCGAGGAGTGGTCGACGCCGGAGGGCTCGAAGATCACGCCTTCGTAGGCCCAGCGCATCGGCCAGTCGACCTTCCAGACCAGCTTGCCGCGGTTGAACTCGCTGAGCAGGACGGTCTCGGAGTGGCCGCAGACGCAGGTGTAGGAGAGCTCGGTGGTCTCGTCGTCGTACGCGGTGACGGTGGTGAGGTCGCGCTCGCAGGCGCCGCAGTACGGCTTGTACGGGAAGTAGCCCGCGCCGCCGCCGCTGCCGTCGTCCTCGCTCGCCGCGCCGGAGCCCTCGGCGGCCTCCAGCTCGGCCTCCTCGACCTTCTTCTGCTGCTGCTTCGGCTTGCCGGTCGCCTTGTCCTTCGTCCGGTACTGGTCGAGGATCGCGTCGATGTCGGCCCGGTGCTTCATCGCGTGCAGGATCTGCTCGCGGTAGACGCCGGAGGTGTACTGCTCGGTCTGGCTGATCGGGTCGTACTCGACGCCCAGCTCGGCCAGGGCCTCGACCATGGCGGCCTTGAAGTGCTCGGCCCAGTTCGGGTACGCCGAGCCGGCGGGGGCCGGGACCGAGGTCAGCGGCTTGCCGATGTGCTCGGCCCAGGACTCGTCGATGCCGGGGACGCCGGCCGGGACCTTGCGGTAGCGGTCGTAGTCGTCCCAGGACAGCACGTGGCGGACCTGGTGGCCGCGGCGGCGGATCTCGTCGGCGACCAGGTGCGGGGTCATGACCTCGCGCAGGTTGCCCAGGTGGATCGGGCCGGAGGGGCTGAGGCCGGACGCGACGACGATGGGTTTGCCGGGCGCGCGGCGCTCGCCTTCGGCGATGACCTCGTCGGCGAAACGGGAGACCCAGTCGGCCTCGGTGCTCTGAGCCTGAGCCACGGCACTTCCTTCCTTACGGTCTGGCATGACCATTGTCCCAGACGGCGGCGGGGGGCCGCCGGTTGCCCGGGGAGGCGCGAAAAAGCGCGCGGGGCCTGTGATATCCGCATGGGATACTCGGTGCGACGGCGCCGTTCTGCCTGCACACGTCGCCCTCAGCACGCACGCCCCCTACAAGGAATGGGCCCGCTTCCCATGGCTTTGGTTCCCTCCCTCGCATCCACGCTCGACCGGCGCATCGCGGACGCGCTTTCGGCGGCCCTGCCGGAGGCCGGCGTCGCCGACCCGCTGCTGCGACGGAGCGACCGCGCGGACTTCCAGGCCAACGGGATGCTGGCGCTGGCGAAGAAGCTCAAGGGGAACCCGCGCGAGCTGGCCGGCAAGGTCGTGGAGAACCTGCCGGCGGACGAGCTGATCGCGGACGTCGAGGTGTCGGGCCCGGGCTTCCTCAACGTCACCCTCACCGACGGCGCGATCCTGCGGACGCTGGCCGCGCGGCACGCGGACGACCGTCTGGGCGTGCCCTTCAAGGAGCAGGCCGGCACCACGGTCATCGACTGGGCGCAGCCGAACGTGGCCAAGGAGATGCACGTCGGCCACCTGCGGAACTCGGTGATCGGCAACTCGGTCGTCCGGATCCTGGAGTTCGTCGGCGAGAAGGTGGTCAGCCGCCACCACATCGGCGACTGGGGCACCCAGTTCGGCATGCTCATCCAGTACCTGATCGAGCACCCGCACGAGCTGGACCACAAGGGCGAGATCTCCGGCGAGGAGGCGATGTCCAACCTCAACCGGCTGTACAAGGCGTCCCGCGCCCTCTTCGACTCCGACGACGCGTTCAAGGCCCGCGCCCGGCGCCGGGTGGTGGACCTCCAGGCGGGCGACGAGGAGACCCTCGCGCTCTGGCAGCGGTTCGTCGACGAGTCGAAGATCTACTTCTACTCGGTCTTCGACAAGCTGGACGTGGAGATCCGCGACGAGGACATCGTCGGCGAGTCGGGCTACAACGACATGCTCGCGGAGACCTGCCGCCTCCTGGAGGAGTCCGGCGTCGCGGTCCGCTCCGAGGGCGCGCTGTGCGTCTTCTTCGACGACGTGAAGGGCCCGGAGGGCAAGCCGGTCCCGCTGATCGTCCAGAAGTCCGACGGCGGTTACGGCTACGCGGCGACGGACCTGTCGGCGGTCCGCGACCGGGTCTTCCACCTCAAGGCCGACACCCTGCTGTACGTGGTGGACAGCCGCCAGTCGCTGCACTTCAAGATGGTCTTCGAGACGGCGCGCCGGGCGGGCTGGCTCACGGACGACACCAAGGCCGTGATGCTCGGCTTCGGCACGGTGCTGGGCAAGGACGGCAAGCCGTTCAAGACCCGTGAGGGCGAGACGGTCCGGCTGGTGGACCTGCTGGACGAGGCGATCGACCGGGCCACCGCCGTGGTGCGCGACAAGGCCGAGAAGGTGGGCCTGAGCGAGCGGGAGATCGTGGAGAACGGCCGGCACGTGGGCATCGGCGCGGTGAAGTACGCCGACCTGTCCACCTCGGTCTCCCGCGACTACAAGTTCGATCTGGACCAGATGGTGTCGCTGAACGGCGACACGTCGGTGTACCTCCAGTACGCCTACGCGCGGATCCGCTCGATCCTGCGCCGGGCGGGCGAGGTGGCACCGGCCGCCCACCCGGAGCTGCCGCTGGCCCCGGCCGAGCGGGCGCTGGGCCTGCACCTGGACCAGTTCGGCGAGGTCGTCACCGAGGTCGCCGCGTCGTACGAGCCGCACAAGCTGGCCGGTTACCTGTACCAGCTGGCCTCGCACCTGACGACGTTCTACGACCAGTGCCAGGTGATCAGCGACGAGAACGCGCCGGAGGTCGTGGAGAACCGCCTGTTCCTCGTCGACCTGACCGCCCGCACGCTGCGGCAGGGCATGGCGCTGCTGGGCATCCACACGCCCGAGCGCCTCTGACGCGTCAGCCGGCCGCGCCCGTCGGCGCTCCGAGCTCGAACCAGATCAACTTCCCCACCAGCCCCTGGGGTTGATCCCGGAGCGCGAACCCGCCCCAGCTGTCGGCACACCGCCGGACGAGGCCGAGCCCCCGCCCCTGCTCGGCCTCGTCGGCGACCGGCCCCGCGTCCAGCGTCGGCATCCGCGGATTGGTGTCCCAGACGGCGACCCTGACCCGGTCGCCGTCCCGCCGCACCCGCACGGACGCGGGCCCGTCCGAGTACCGGTACGCGTTGGTGACCAGCTCGGAGGTCAGCAGCTCGGCGGTATCGGCGAGTTCGAGGAACCCGTGCTCCTCGAGGATCGTGCGGAGCGTACGCCGGGCGATGCACGGTGCCATGGGGTCGGACGGGACCTGGAGCGTGTACTCCCAGTCGTCGGCGAGATCCGGCTCATGACTCATGCACGCCTCCACAGAGTGAGCGATCTGACACGCAGAGTAGTCATGTTCGGTTTTCCGGTGCCAGGGGTGCCCGGTTTCGGGGAGAGACGACCTATGTGGGTGACACGGGGAGTTTGAGGGTGCCCCAGTCCCGCCCTTCGCCGATTCCCGGGGCTGCGCCCCAGACCCCCTTGTCCTCAAACGCCGGACGGGCTGACTGGTCAGCCCGTCCGGCGTTTGAGGACAGCGCCCGCAGGGCGCTTCGGGGGTGCGGGGGCGGAGCCCCCGCAAGAAAACGGAGAAGGGGCGGGACTGGGGCACCCCCACCGCGTCAGCCCAGCTGCCGCGCGACCTCCGTCGCCCAGTACGTCAGGATCATGTTGGCACCAGCCCGCTTGATCCCCGTAAGCGTCTCCAGAATCGCCCGCTCCCGATCGATCCACCCGTTCGCGGCCGCCGCCTCGACCATCGCGTACTCCCCCGAGATCTGGTACGCCGCGACGGGAACGTCAACAGCCTCGGCCACCTTGGCGAGCACGTCGAGGTAGGGCAGCGCCGGCTTCACCATGACCATGTCCGCGCCCTCGTCGAGGTCGAGCGCGAGTTCGCGCATCGACTCCCGCAGGTTGGCCGCGTCCTGCTGGTACGTCTTCCGGTCCCCCTGCAGCGAGGACCCGACGGCCTCCCGGAACGGCCCGTAGAACGCGGACGCGTACTTCGCGGTGTACGCGAGGACGGACACGTCCTCATGCCCGGTCTGGTCCAGGGCATCCCGGATGACCCCGACCTGACCGTCCATCATCCCGCTGGGCCCCACCACGTGGACACCCGCGTCGGCCTGCACCTGCGCCATCTCGGCATACCGCTCGAGAGTGGCGTCGTTGTCGACGCGCCCGGCGGAGTCCAGCACACCGCAGTGCCCGTGATCCGTGAACTCGTCCAGGCACAGATCGGACATGACGACGAGCTCGTCCCCGACCTCGGCCTTCACATCGCGGATGGCGACCTGGAGGATGCCGTCCGGGTCCGTACCCGCCGTACCGAGAGCGTCCTTCTTCGCCTCCTCGGGCACCCCGAAGAGCATGATCCCGGAGACGCCCGCCTCGACCGCCTCGACGGCGGCCTTCCGCAGCGTGTCACGGCTGTGCTGCACGACCCCGGGCATGGCCGAGATCGGCACCGGCTCGCTGACACCCTCCCGCACGAAGGCGGGAAGGATCAGGTCGGACGGGTGCAGCCGGTACTCGGCGACCATCCGGCGCATGGCCGGGGTGGTGCGGAGCCGGCGGGGCCGGGCCCCCGGGAACGTGCCGTACGTGGTGCTCAACTCCGTGCCCTCCTACGCGATCCGGGCCGCCGCTCGCTCGGGCGCGTGACCGGGTCACCGGCCTCGATCGCGGCGTCGCGCCGCGCGGCACCGAACTCCGCGAGCGCCTCGGCGAGCTTGTGCACCGAGGGCTCGGGCGACAGCACGTCCACCCGCAGGCCGTGTTCCTCCGCGGTCTTCGCGGTGGCCGGGCCGATGCAGGCGATGACGGTGACGTTGTGCGGCTTGCCGGCGATGCCGACGAGGTTCCGCACGGTGGACGAGGACGTGAAGAGCACGGCGTCGAAGCCGCCGCCCTTGATCGCCTCGCGGGTCTCGGCCGGCGGCGGCGAGGCGCGCACCGTCCGGTAGGCGGTGACGTCGTCCACCTCCCAGCCGAGCTCGATCAGGCCCGCCACCAGGGTCTCGGTGGCGATGTCGGCGCGCGGCAGGAAGACGCGGTCGATCGGGTCGAAGACCGGGTCGTAGGGCGGCCAGTCCTCCAGCAGCCCGGCGGCCGACTGCTCGCCGCTCGGCACCAGGTCGGGCTTGACGCCGAACTCGATCAGCGACTTGGCGGTCTGCTCACCGACGGCGGCGACCTTGATGCCGGCGAAGGCACGCGCGTCGAGCCCGTACTCCTCGAACTTCTCGCGCACCGCCTTGACGGCGTTCACTGACGTGAAGGCGATCCACTCGTAGCGGCCGGTGACCAGGCCCTTGACCGCGCGCTCCATCTGCTGCGGGGTGCGCGGCGGTTCGACGGCGATGGTCGGCACCTCGTGCGGCACGGCGCCGTACGAGCGGAGCTGGTCGGAGAGCGACGCTGCCTGCTCCTTGGTGCGCGGCACCAGGACGTTCCAGCCGAACAGCGGCTTGGACTCGAACCAGGACAGCGGCTCGCGGTGGTCGGCCGCGCTGCGCTCGCCGACCACGGCTATCACGGGCTGCCCGCCGTCGGGCGACGGCAGCACCTTCGCCGCCTTGAGCACCTGGGCGACCGTGCCCAGGGTGGCCGTCCAGGTGCGCTGGCGGGTGGTGGTGCCGGCGACGGTGACGCTCAGCGGGGTGTCCGGCTTGCGGCCGGCCGCGACCAGTTCGCCGGCGGCGGCGGTGACGGTGTCCAGGGTGGTCGTCACCACGACCGTGGCCTGGCTCGCGCCCACCTCGGACCAGCAGGTGTCGGAGGCGGTCCGGGCGTCGACGAACCGCACGTCACCGCCCTTCGGGTCGCGCAGCGGCACCCCCGCGTAGGCGGGTACGCCGACGGCGGTGGCGACGCCGGGGACCACCTCGAAGGTGATGCCCTCGGCGGCGCAGGCGAGCATCTCGTCGGCGGCGTTCCCGTCGAGGCCGGGGTCGCCGAGGACCGCACGGACGACCCGCTTGCCGCCGCGCGCGGCCGTCATGACAAGATTGGCCGTGTCCCTGAGGACAGGGATGTCGGCGGCCTTTGACGCCTCGTCAGGGACGGGCTGCGCCGGCATGTCCACATGTGCGCGCGCATGCGCGCGCACCACCTCCAGCACCTGTGGGTCGGCGATCAGGACGTCCGCGGACGCCAGCGCCTCGACGGCGCGGAGCGTCAGCAGTCCCGGATCGCCGGGGCCCGCACCGAGGAAGGTGACGTGCCCGTGCGCGGGGTGGTTCGGGGCGGTGGGGTTCAATGTGCTCGCTCCCCCATAAGACCGGCCGCACCCTTGTCCAGCATGTCGGCCGCGAGTTCGCGTCCGAGGGCCAGGGCGTCGTGGTGCGACGCGGGAACGGGACCGGTGGTGGACAGCTGCACCAGCGTCGAGCCGTCGGTCGTGCCGACGACGCCGCGCAGGCGCATTTCGGGTACGTCCTGCTCGTCTCCCAAAAGGTCGGCCAGCGCACCCACGGGTGCGGAGCAGCCGGCCTCCAGGGCGGCGAGCAGGGAACGCTCGGCGGTCACGGCGGCCCGGGTGTACGGGTCGTCGAGCTCGGCGAGCACGGCGGCGAGCGGCGCGGCGGTGGCGGCGCACTCGATCGCCAGGGCCCCCTGGCCGGGGGCGGGCAAAACGGTGTCGGGCGACAGGAACTCGGTCGCCACGTCGATCCGGCCGAGGCGGGTCAGCCCGGCGGCGGCCAGCACGACCGCGTCGAGCTCCCCGCCGGTGACGAAGCCGAGCCGGGTGTCGACGTTGCCGCGGACCGGCACGGTCTCGATCTCCTTGCCGAGCGCCCGGGCCCAGGCGTTGAGCTGGGCCATGCGGCGCGGCGAGCCGGTGCCGACGCGGGCGCCGGCCGGCAGCTCCTCGAAGGAGAGGCCGTCGCGGGCGATCAGTACGTCGCGCGGGTCCTCGCGGCGCGGGACGGCGGCCAGGACGAGGTCGTCGGGCTGCGCGGTCGGCAGGTCCTTGAGCGAGTGCACGGCGAAGTCGACCTCGTCGGCGAGCAGCGCGTCGCGCAGCGCGGAGACGAACACCCCGGTGCCGCCGATCTGCGCCAGGTGCTCGCGCGAGACGTCGCCGTAGGTGGTGATCTCCACCAGCTCGACCGGGCGGCCGGTCAGCCGGCTCACCGCCTCGGCGACCTGGCCCGACTGGGCCATGGCCAGCTTGCTGCGCCGGGTGCCCAGGCGCAGCGGGGTTGTGCCGTTCATGCCGACTCCCGTGCGTTGTTCTTGGTGTCGTGCCGCGCGTCGGCCCGGCTGACGGCGGCGACCGCCTGCGGGTCGAGGTCGAAGAGCTCCCGCAGGGCGTCGGCGTAGCCGGCGCCGCCGGGGGTCGAGGCGAGTTCCTTGACGCGCACGGTGGGTGCGTGGAGGAGCTTGTCGACGACGCGCCGGACGGTCTGGGTGATCTCGGCTCGCTGCTTGTCGTCCAGCCCGGGCAGCCGACCGTCGAGCCGGGCGATCTCGCCGGCGACCACGTCCGCGGCCATGGTGCGCAGGGCGACCACGGTGGGCGTGATGTGGGCGGCCCGCTGGGCCGCGCCGAAGGCGGCGACCTCGTCGGAGACGATGGTCCGCACCCGGTCGACGTCGGCGGCCATCGGCGCGTCGGCCGAGGCCTCGGCGAGCGCCTCGATGTCGACGAACCGCACGCCGTCGATGCCGTGCGCGGCGGCGTCGATGTCGCGCGGCATGGCGAGGTCGAGCAGGGCGAGCCGGGCGCAGTCGGCGTCGACGGCGCAGCCGGGCCGGCCGGCGAGCGCGGTGGTGACCGCGTCGGCGGTGAGGACGAGTCCGGTGGCGCCGGTGCAGGAGACGACGATGTCGGCGAGCGCGAGCTCGTCCGGCAGGGCGGTCATCTCGACGGCGCTCGCGGTGACGCGTGCGGCGCCGGGCTCGGTGAGGATCTCCACCAGGCGCCGGGCCCGCTCCAGGGTCCGGTTGGCGACGGCCACGTGGGCCACGCCGGCGCGGGCGAGGGTGGCGGCGGCGAGGGACGACATGGAGCCGGCGCCGATGACCAGGGCGCGCTTGCCCGCGACCCACTCCTCGACGGACGGGCCGTCGTGGAGCTGCTCCAGGCCGAAGGTGACCAGCGACTGCCCGGCCCGGTCGATGCCGGTCTCGCTGTGGGCGCGCTTGCCGACCCGCAGGGCCTGCTGGAACAGGTCGTTGAGCAGCCGTCCCGCGCTGTGCAGCTCCTGGCCGAGGGCGAGGGCGTCCTTGATCTGGCCGAGGATCTGGCCTTCGCCGACGACCATCGAGTCCAGGCCGCAGGCCACCGAGAAGAGGTGGTGGACGGCCCGGTCCTCGTAGTGGACGTAGAGGTACGGGGTGAGCTCGTCCAGCGGGACGCCCGTGTGGCGGGCGAGCAGCGTGGACAGCTCGGCGACACCGGCGTGGAACTTGTCCACGTCGGCGTAGAGCTCGATCCGGTTGCAGGTGGCGAGCACGGCCGCCTCGGTGGCCGGCTCGGCCGCGAGGGTGTCGTGCACCAGCGCGGCCCGGGCCTCGGGGGTCAGCGAGGCCCGCTCCAGCACGCTCACCGGTGAGCTGCGGTGGCTGAGACCCACGACGAGCAGGCTCATGCCGGCATCACGGCGGGGACGTCCCCGTCCGGACCCTTCCTGCCGTCGCGGCCCGCGGCGGCGGCCGGACGGGGGCTTCCCGATCGCGAAGCCGTGGTCCGTGCGGCCTGCCCCGGCTCTTCCCCGGCCTTGCGCTGCTCGTGGAACGCCAGGATCTGGAGCTCGATCGACAGGTCGACCTTGCGGACGTCGACGCCGTCCGGCACCGCGAGCACGGTCGGCGCGAAGTTGAGGATCGAGGTGACCCCGGCGGCCACCAGGCGGTCGCAGACCTGCTGGGCGGCGCCGGCCGGGGTGGCGATGACGCCGATGGAGACGCCGTTGTCGCTGATGATCGACTCGAGTTCGTCGGTGTGCCGCACGGGCAGCCCGGCCACCGGCTTGCCCGCCATCGCGGGGTCGGCGTCGATCAGGGCCGCGACGCGGAAACCGCGGGAGGCGAAGCCGCCGTAGTTGGCGAGGGCCGCGCCGAGGTTGCCGATGCCGACGATGACGACCGGCCAGTCCTGGGTCAGGCCGAGCTCGCGGGAGATCTGGTAGACGAGGTACTCCACGTCGTAGCCCACGCCGCGGGTGCCGTACGAGCCGAGGTAGCTGAAGTCCTTGCGCAGCTTGGCGGAGTTGACCCCCGCCGCCGTCGCGAGCTCCTCCGAGGAGACCGTGGGGACCGAGCGCTCGGAGAGCGCGGTCAACGCGCGCAGATACAGCGGAAGCCGGGCGACGGTGGCCTCGGGGATCCCTCGGCTTCGGGTCGCCGGTCGGTGAGTTCGGCCAGTTGCCACGGTGCTCCTGCGGGTAGAGCGGGGCTGCGGGCGGCGCCCTGTCCCAGGACCGCCCCGTCGTATGCAGGCTATGTCTTTGTGAACGCGTGCACAAAGATGGTGTCCGCTTTGTCCGTGCAAAGTGACAGGCGTCACGCGGTCTTTCGGCCGGTTCGGGGAACCATTGGCCGGGCCACGCCTACAACCACGCACGTCACGCCCGCACCAGGGGTCGGTCGACGGGGACACGGGCGCTCACTCCTCACCGCTATACCCCCGGACACCTACAAATCGCCCATGATGGTAGTCGACTCAGGCACCTATTCGCCCCGCGCGGGGCGGCCGGCCCGCCTGATCACCAGGGCCCGTCCGGCCCCCTCCGCACCCGCCCGGTCCCGGCACAATGGCGGCATGAGTCTGCTGCGCCGCCGCAAGAACCCCGCGGATCACCTGGTCACCCTGGTCGGCAAGCCCGGCTGCCATCTCTGCGACGCCGCCGAGGCCGTCATCGCCGAGGTCTGCGGCGGCCTGGGCACCCGCTGGGAGAAGAAGGACATCACCCAGGACGAGGAGCTGCACCGCGCCTACTGGGAGCAGATCCCGGTCGTCCTGATCGACGGGGAGCAGCACGACTTCTGGCGCGTGGACCCCGACCGGCTCCGCAAGGCCCTCGGCGGCTGACCCGCCCGCGCGGGCGGCGCCCGGAGGCCTGCGGAGGTTACCGACACGTATCGTTCATGTCAGGGCTCCTTCACCGCCCTGATCACTCCGAACAAACTGGCTATGCTCGCGGCATGGCCGCCCACCCGTCGCCCGACCGCCGTCCCGGCAGGAGCCCCTTCGCGGGGCGCCTCGAATTCCGCTGGCTGTCCTGGCTCACGTGGCTCTCGCCGCGCCGCTACGCCACCGCGCGCAGCGTCCGGGCGGGCGAGGCGGCGGCCGAGGCGGCCCGCAAGACGGTCCAGGAGCAGGAGGCCCGGGAGGCCGCGCCGGCCACCGTCGAGGAGGCCCCCGCCCCGAGCGGCAAGAAGGGCGCGCGGGCCGCGGAACCGGAGTTCCCCGTCGCGGGCGACACCAAGGCGGCGGCTTTCTTCGACCTCGACAACACCGTGATGCAGGGCGCCGCCCTCTTCCACTTCGGCCGGGGCCTGTACAAGCGGCACTTCTTCCGCAAGCGCGAACTCGCCCGGTTCGCCTGGCAGCAGGCGTGGTTCCGGCTGGCCGGCAACGAGGACCCGGCCCACATCCAGGACGCGCGCGACAGCGCCCTGTCGATCGTCAAGGGCCACCGGGTCTCCGAGCTGATGTCCGTCGGCGAGGAGATCTACGACGAGTACATGGCCGAGCGCATCTGGCCCGGCACCCGCGCCCTCGCCCAGGCCCACCTGGACGCGGGCCAGAAGGTCTGGCTGGTCACCGCGGCCCCCATCGAGACGGCGACGATCATCGCCCGCCGGCTCGGCCTGACCGGCGCCCTGGGCACCGTCGCCGAGTCCGTCGGCGGCGTCTACACCGGCAAGCTCGTCGGCGAGATGCTGCACGGCCCGGCCAAGGCCGAGGCCGTCCGCGCGCTGGTCGCGGCCGAGGGCCTGGAGCTCTCCCGGTGCGCCGCGTACAGCGACTCCGCCAACGACATCCCGATGCTGTCGCTGGTCGGCCACCCCTGCGCGGTCAACCCCGACGCGCGGCTGCGGCGCCACGCCCGGGAGCACGGCTGGCGGCTGCGCGACTACCGCACCGGCCGCAAGGCGGCCCGGATCGGCATCCCGGCCGCCGTCGGCCTGGGCGCCCTGGCGGGCGGCGCCGCCGCGGCCGTCGCCCTGCACCGCCGCCGCCGCTGACGCCCTCCGACGCCGGCGTCTCCCGCCGCCGGACCGCGCCCGGATGACGAGCCGCGCCCCGAAGAACCGAAGAAAGGCCGCGCCCGGGCCCGTCCACCCACCGTCACCGGATCGGGCGATCACCCAGGCGAGCCGCAGACGCCTCATGGGCCACTCTGCGTAACCGGCGTTCCCCCACAGGCAATCCGGTTGTCATACCCCCACTCACCCCCCGACAGTCCTGCCATGTCCGGATTGCCACAACACGCTGCCCAATCGGCCACACCCACAGCAAATACGGTCAACTTCCGCCGGGAGTTCGATATTTGAACGTGCAGCAATAGGTGGGAGTGCGAACGGAAACGGTGATTTGAGCAACTCGGTGTAGTGCTGCCTGTACGAAGGGTTATTCTCCTCAAACGCAATCCGGTACCTCGCTTGTCCCTACGTCGAGTGAACGCACCGGCACTGCACGTGATGGAAGCTCTGCCTCTGGGAGTCCCGTGTACCCACACGTCGGGGTTGACGCCTCGGGCCTGGCTACGCTGCGCGCAGCGGTCGTCGACCGCCTGCGCGGCTTCGTCCCCACCGCGTACGCCGTCCCCGCCTTCGCCACACCCGTCCCCGCGGTAGCCGTTGGCGCTGCCGGGCAAAGGAGCCCCTGCTACGCCCTTGCCGAGGCCGGCGCCGCCGTCGGCAGACGCGCCCGCCGCGGCACCGCCGCCACCGCGGCCTCCGGGCCCACCACCCCCACGCGCCGTCCCAGCGCCGACAGCGACAGCGCCCGCATGCTGGACCTCGTCGAACGCGCCCAGGCCGGCGAGGCCGAGGCGTTCGGCCGCCTCTACGACCAGTACGCCGACACCGTCTACCGCTACATCTACTACCGCGTCGGCGGCCGGGCCACGGCCGAGGACCTGACCAGCGAGACGTTCCTGCGCGCCCTGCGCCGCATCGGCACCTTCACCTGGCAGGGCCGGGACTTCGGCGCCTGGCTGGTCACCATCGCCCGCAATCTCGTCGCGGACCACTTCAAGTCCTCCCGGTTCCGCCTGGAGGTCACCACCGGCGAGATGCTCGACGCCAACGAGGTCGAGCGCAGCCCCGAGGACTCCGTCCTCGAATCCCTGTCCAACGCCGCCCTGTTGGAGGCGGTGCGCAAGCTCAACCCCCAGCAGCAGGAGTGCGTCACCCTGCGCTTCCTCCAGGGCCTGTCGGTCGCCGAGACCGCCCGGGTCATGGGGAAGAACGAAGGCGCGATCAAGACCCTGCAGTACCGGGCCGTCCGCACCCTCGCCCGGCTCCTTCCCGACGACGCCCGCTGAGACGCCGCCGACCCCCGGTGAGACGCCGCCGGGACCCGCCGGCCGGCCGCCCGACGGCCCGCCCGCGACGGCGGCGCGTAACCCGACTGCCACGCCGCTCGTTGTGCGGGATGCAGACTTCCCGCTGTCGCGCCATGCCCGCACACACTCACTCGATCGAGTGGATGCACTCAAGGCGTGCAACCTCCAGGTGTCCGGGGGAGTCGATCGTCATGACGAGAGGAGGTGCCGCCTGTGATCGCGAACGTTTCGGCGCACCGGCGGGCGAACGCCTTCGCCCAAGCCCTGGAGGAGCAGGAACTCCAGGGCGAGGCGGCCGTACGGACCGGCGCACCGGCGGACGAGACCGAACGGGGGCGGCTGCTGAGCCTGGCCGGCGGCCTCGCCGCACTGCCCGCCCCGGAGCTCGATCCCGAGGTGCGGACCGTGCAGCGGGCGCAGCTGATCGCCGCCATGGAGGCCCAGTTCGCCGGTGGCACCGCGACGGTCCCGGAGCCCCGCAGGGCCGCTTCCGGGTCGGCCGGGTCGGCCGGGTCCTCCGGACGGGGGGCCCACCGGGCCGGCCCGCTCGGCCGGCTCAAGCCGCGCTCCCGCTGGTCCAAGGGGC
Organism: Streptomyces sp. NPDC021100; assembly: GCF_044333095.1. Classification (NCBI taxonomy): domain Bacteria; kingdom Bacillati; phylum Actinomycetota; class Actinomycetes; order Kitasatosporales; family Streptomycetaceae; genus Streptomyces; species Streptomyces sp. NPDC021100. Next base: position 6,271 of record NZ_JBIRQH010000032.1, on the reverse strand, counting down.
TGGCGGCCGGCGGCCTCACGGTGGGCGTGGCGGCCGGAGCCCTCGGCGGAGTCGCCGCCGCCAGCTCCAACGCCCTTCCGGGAGACACCCTTTACGGGCTCAAGCGCGGCATGGAGGACCTCAAGCTCGGCATGGCCGACAGCGACTCCGAGCGCGGCGACATCCTCCTCGACCAGGCGTCCACCCGCCTCCAGGAGGCCCGCCGGCTGATGGAGCGCGGCCGCTCCGGCCACCTCGACCACGAGTCGCTGAGCGAGATCCGCAAGACCCTCACCGGCATGCGCCAGGACGTCTCCGAGGGCCACCGCCTGTTGCGGGCCGCGTACCACCAGGACGGCTCGCTGGGTCCGATGCGGCGGCTCTCGTCGTTCACCGCCTCGCACCGCGAGGGCTGGAGCCAGCTCCGCGACCGGCTGCCGCTCCAGCTCACCGACGTCCGGGACGACGTGAGTTCGGTCTTCAGGGCCATAGACGACGAGATCGAGCCGCTGCAGTCGCTGATCCACGACAAGGATCGGCACGAGAACCACGGCCGGCACGCCGCCACTCCTCCGCGCACCGACCACCGGAGCACGCCGGGCCACAGCGCCCCCGCGCCCCACACGTCGGCGAGCGGCGGCGACAAGCACGCGTCCCACCGTCCGGAAGCGCCCTCCCAGAGCGCCCAGGACGAGCAGGAAGGGCTGCTCGGCGGCACGGGACTGCTCCACCCGGCCCCGACCGCGGAGAGCTCCGGCCCGGCCGGCACCGCGCCGCACGGCAAGGACGGCAAGCCGTCCAGGCAGCCGGACGTCACGCTCCCGCCGCTGCTCCCGGACATCATCCCGGGGCTCGGCATCCACGGCGAGGAGCAGAAGTAGCGGTCCGACGCGGCGGTGGCCGGCGTTCCCACGGGGAACGCCGGCCACCGTTTTTTCCCGTGCCGAAAGGGCTTCGGGATCAGAAGAACACCGACCGCCGCTGTACCAGCAGCTTGTAGAGCGTGTGCTGGATCGTCTCCCGCACCTGGTCGGTCAGGTTGAACATCAGCATCGGGTCGTCCGCCGCCTCCGGCGGATAGCCGTCGGTGGGCACCGGCTCCCCGAACTGGATCGTCCACTTCGTCGGCAGCGGGACCGCGCCCAGCGGTCCGAGCCACGGGAACGTCGGCGTCACCGGGAAGTACGGCAGCCCGAGCAGCCGCGCCAGCGTCTTGGAGTTGCCGATCATCGGATAGATCTCCTCGGCCCCGACGATCGAGCACGGCACGATCGGCGCCCCGGCCCGCAGCGCCGTCGACACGAAGCCGCCCCGGCCGAAGCGCTGCAGCCGGTACCGCTCCGAGAACGGCTTCCCGATCCCCTTGAAGCCCTCCGGCATCACCCCCACCACCTCGCCGCGCTCCAGCAGCCGCTGCGCGTCCTCGGCGCAGGCGAGGGTGTGGCCGAGCTTGCGGGAGATCTCGTTGACGACGGGCAGCTTGAAGACCAGGTCGGCGGCGAGCATCCGGACGTGCCGCGCCGCCGGGTGGTGGTCGTGCACGGCGACCTGGAGCATCAGACCGTCGATCGGGAGCGTCCCGGAGTGGTTGGCGACGACCAGCGCCGCGCCCTTCTCCGGGATGTTCTCGATGCCCCGCACCTCCACGCGGAAGTACTTCTCGGCGAACGGGCGCAGGGCGGAGAGCACGACCTGGTCGGTGAGCTCCTTGTCGAAGCCGAACTCGTCCACCTCGTAGTCGCCGGTGATCCGGCGGCGCAGGAAGCTCAGCCCGTGGGCGAGCTTCCGCTCCCAGCCGTCGGCGGCCGCCTCGGCGGCGTCGGAGATCCCGGGGGACCCGTTCGTCGCGTCCGTCGCGGCCGGCTCGTCGCGCGGCGGCGGGACGGGCGCGAGGGGCGCCGCGGCGGCCCGCGGGGTACGGCCGGCCGGGGCGCCGCGCCGCGACCGCCGCCGGGAGCGCGGCTCCTCGCCGAACGGGATGACCTTCGCGTCCGCCATGGTGCGTGCGCTCCTCACTTCAGGCCGCGGCCGGCAGGCACCGCGGCGGCGATCCGGTCGACGGTACGGGCGAGGGTGTGGGGCGGCAGCAGGCCGGTGCCACGGCTCCGGGTGAAGTCGGCGAAGGCCCCCGCCGAGGTGTACCGGGGGTGGAAGCCGAGCGTCTCCCGCATCTGGGTGGTGTCCACGACGCGGCCGTGGGTGAGGAGCCGGATCTGCTCCGGGGAGAAGTCCAGCATCCCCAGGGCGCGCAGCGCGGCGCCGGCCCAGGTGACGCTGGGGAGGAAGAACGGCAGGGTGGGGCGTCCGAGGCGCCTGGCGGCCTGTGAGAGCAGGACGACGCCGTCGCCCGCGATGTTGAACGTCCCGCTGTTGAGCGTGCCCCTGGCGGGCTCCGAGGCGGCGATCCGCAGCACCTCGACGGCGTCGTCCTCGTGCACGAACTGCAGCCGGGGGTCGAAGCCGAGGACCGTGGGCAGCACGGGCAGCGAGAAGTACTCGGCGAGCGGCGAGTCGGCGTGGGGGCCGAGCAGGTTGGCGAAGCGCAGCACGCACACCGCGACGTCGGGCCGCCGGCGGGCGAATCCCCGGACGTAGCCCTCGACCTCCACGGCGTCCTTCGCGAAGCCACCGCCGGGGAGCGACTTGGGCGGCGTCGCCTCGGTGAAGACCGCGGGGTCGCGAGGCGCCGAGCCGTAGACGCTCGTGGTGGACTTCACGACCAGCCGCTGCACGGAGGGGGTCTTCTGGCAGGCGCCCAGCAGCTGCATGGTGCCGATGACGTTGGTCTCCTTGACCGCGCTCCGGCTCCCCCGGCCGCTGCCGCGCGTGCCGAGCGGGGTGCCGGTGACGTCCATGTGGACCACGGTGTCGACCGCGTACTCGGTCAGCACCCGGGCGATGGCGGGCTGCCGGATGTCGGCCCGGACGAACTCCGCCCCGCCCAGGCCGTGCTCGGGCGGCACCGCGTCCACGCCGACGACCCGTTCGACGCCGGGCTCCCGCAGGATCCTGCGGACGAGCCGGCCGCCCAGCCGGCGTGCGACTCCGGTGACGAGCACCACCCTGCCCAAGGTCAGCGCCTTCCCTTCCGTGGGAACGTTCCCGAGGAGGATCCCGAGGGCGCCCCGGAGGACATTCCCGGGGGCGTCCCCCACCCGGTTCCGGGTGCCCTGTGGCGGCCACCGTAGCGGGTCGCCGTCGCGCTGTGAGGTGCGCTCGTCGCGGGGAGCCACATTTCCGGCCGCGGGGACGGCCGTACGGGGCCTGGGGCGCCCGGGGCGTCCCGGACGGCCCGGCGGGCCCCGGAAGCCCCTGGAGGCTCCGTACGCCCCACACGGGGCCCGGCGCCTCCCGTGCCCCCTGAGCGGCCCGGAGCCGGACGCACCGCAGCCCTCCCACCGCCGAGGCGATGAGAGGGCTGCGGGACGAACACAGCGACGCTGCTTACTTCTTGTTGCGGCGCTGAACGCGAGTGCGCTTGAGCAGCTTGCGGTGCTTCTTCTTGGCCATCCGCTTGCGCCGCTTCTTGATAACAGAGCCCACGACTACCCTCGCTTACATCGATTCACTCGGTGCGGGGCGTCCGAGCCCACACGACCTACATCGGGCCAGCCTACCCGGCACCGGGCGAACAGCGTAATCCGAGGTCCTCGTCAGGCGGTTTCCACCCCCACAAATGACTCACGGAGGTACTCGTGCACCGCCTGCTCTGGGACCCGGAAGGACCTTCCCACCCGGATCGCCGGCAGATGACCACTGTGCACCAAGCGGTACACGGTCATCTTGGACACGCGCATCACCGCGGCGACTTCCGCCACGGTCAGGAACACGACCTCGTTGAGAGGCCTTTCGCCAGCAGCCATGACACACCTGAACCTTCCGCACATGACGCGCACCGGCTTCCCCTCCGGTGACTCCTCGTCGCTGCGCGCTCACTCCCCAGATTAGGGGCGGGTGATGCGAGTGGGGAAGAGGAGCAGCCATCGGCCGCCTACCGTGACAGACACGCTCGATTGAGTACATAGCGAGTAAGCGGTCGGTAGTAATCAGACCGCACAGTGTCATCAAGCGGAACGGCCACGGACACCCTTCCCTCGGCCTCCCCGACGAAGACCGCGGGGTCGTCGGAATCCGCCAGTCCGATGGCCTCAAAGCCCAGTTGACCTGCCCCGCAGACCCACCCGTGGTCCCCGATGACCAGGGCCGGGAGAGGGCCGCCGACATCCGCCGCGGCCGCCAGCGCGGTACGAAGCGGGAGGGGTGAATGCGTGTGTGCGCCCGGCTCGTTCGCGGTGGCGTGCGCGCCGGGTTCGCGCACCATCGCGACTCCCCGGACGTAGTCAAGGTTGTATGTGCGTACGCCAAACCGGGTCGTTATGTCGATACTTCGACCCTGCGCCGGGGTGAGGACAGCACATCCCGCCGACGACAGACCTGCGGCCAACCCGGCGTAGAAACCCAGGAGCCGGTGGGGGTGACCGGTACCGATCAGCACCGGAGCGCCCTTCGCGGCGACCGTGGCGACGCGTTCCGCGAAGGCTCCCAGCGCCGTCAGCGTTCGATCGGGATCGATCACATCATGCCCGGAAGTCTGTTCAGGATCGGCTGAAACTCCACACCTTCGGCCCATCAGCCGTAACAATTCCTCGTAGTGCCAGTCACTTTCCGGCTCCAGCCCCATCAGCACCCGGGGGTCCCCGGCCACGAACCGCCGATAGCGGTCAAGGCTCCGCTCACGGGTGGTGGCCACGACCCCGGCGAGGCCGGCGGCGAGCAGATGCGCGCGCAAGCGTTCCACGCACGGGTAACGGGGACGGGCGGGGGCGGGGTACGGGGGGCTTACGGACGTGCCTTGCGACCGTGGTCCTACGGACGTGGGCTACAGGCGTGGGCTACGGGCGTGGGCTGCGGCTCCGGGGCATGGGGACATCGGGGCTCGGGGACGCTCAGGGAAGCAGGCCGTGGGACGGGAAGGCGGCCCGGCGGGTCGCCAGGATCGCCTGGTCCAGGCGGTCCGCGGGGTCGTAGCCGGACGTCGCGAAGTCCCGCCATTCCGGCCGCAGTCCGTCGGTCATCCGCTGCGGACCCCACTGGCGGGTGCGCCGGTAGACCTCGTGCCGCCAGTCCTCCGGGACGGCCGTGCCGGGCTCCACGGGCCGGCCGGCGGCGATGGCGCACAGGTGCGTCCAGGCCCGCGGCACGACGTCGACGACCGCGTACCCGCCGCCGCCCAGGGCCACCCAGCGCCCGTCGGCGTGCTCGTGGGCGAGAGCGTGGCAGGACTCGGCGACGAGGCGCTGGGCGTCCAGGGAGACCGTCAGGTGCGCGAGGGGGTCCTCGAAGTGCGTGTCGGCCCCGTGCTGGGTCACCAGCACCTGCGGGCGGAAGGCGGCCAGCAGTTCGGGGACGACGGCGTGGAACGCCCGCAGCCATCCGGCGTCCCCCGTCCCGGCCGGCAGCGCCACGTTGACGGCGCCGCCCTCGGCCGACGGAGCCCCGGTCTCCTCGGGCCATCCGGTCCCCGGGAAGAGGGTGCGGGGGTGTTCGTGCAGCGAGATGGTGAGGACGCGGGGGTCCTCCCAGAACGCGGCCTGGACGCCGTCCCCGTGGTGGACGTCCACGTCGACGTAGGCCACGCGTTCGGCACCCAGTTCGAGGAGCCGGGCGACGGCGAGGGCGGCGTCGTTGTAGACGCAGAAGCCGGCCGCCGAGCCGGGCATCGCGTGGTGCAGCCCGCCGGCGAAGTTGACGGCGTGCGCGGCCTCGCCACGCCACACGGCCTCGGCGGCGGCGACGGACTGGCCGGCGATCAGCGCGGACGCGTCGTGCATACCCGCGAAGGCGGGATCGTCGGGGGTCCCGAGTCCATAGGCGGGGTCGGCGGCCCGCGGGTCGGCCGAAGCCGCCCGGACGGCCTCGATGTAGTCCTGACGGTGCACCAGCCGCAGTGTCGACTCCCCGGACGGCCTGGCCGCGACGACGTCCACCGCCTTGTCCAGACCGAACGCTTCGACGAGCCGCATGGTGAGGGCGAGGCGTACCGGATCCATGGGGTGTCCCGGACCGAAGTCGTAACCGGTGACCGCTTCATCCCACATCAGTTGTGCACGACCGCTCATGACGGCCACGCTATCGGGAAACACAAAAAAGCCGTAGGCCCCGGATCGATTTGTCATCGATCCGGGGCCTACGGCTTTATCAAATTTAGTTCGGCGGCGTCCTACTCTCCCACACGGTCCCCCATGCAGTACCATCGGCGCTGAAAGGCTTAGCTTCCGGGTTCGGAATGTAA
>NZ_JBIRQH010000031.1:0-63279 GCF_044333095.1 Streptomyces sp. NPDC021100 | reverse complement strand
ACAATCCGCCCACCCGGAGCAAGCAACCGCAGCGCCCCGTCCAACACCCGCGCCAGATAATCACCCGTCGGGAAGTACTGCACCACCGAATTCAGCACGACGGTATCGAAATACCCGTCCGGCAAACCAGTGATCTCGTCAGCGGGCTGACACCGCAACCGCACCCGGTCAGCCAGCCCCGCATCCGCGACCTGGCGCTCCAGCCGGCCGATGACATTCGCCGAGAAATCCGTCGCCCAATACTGCTCACACTCCGGAGCCAACCGCGCGAGCAGCAGTCCTGAGCCAACACCGATCTCCAGCACGCGCCGGGGTGCGAACTCCCGGATCCGCGCCACCGCGGCATCCCGCCACTCCCGCATCTCCCCCAACGGAATCGGCTCACCGGAATACGAACTGTTCCACCCTGTGAAGTCCTCGCCAAAGTCCTTGTCCGGCGCGCCGGAGTAGACCGACTCATAGATGTTCCGCCAGTCACCCACCTGGTGATCCTTCAACTGCGGATCACTGGCATTATCAGGAACGACATAGGCGACCAGCCGCGCATCCCCGGAGTTGTCCTCGCGGGCCACCACGACCGCCTGCCCCACGTCCGGATGGCTCGCCAGGACGGCCTCGATCTCGCCCGGTTCGATACGGTAACCCCGTACCTTCACCTGCTCATCCGCACGACCCGCGAACTCCAGCTCACCATCCCGGCTCCACCGCACCACATCACCCGTGCGATACATCCGCGCACCCGACTCGAAGGGACACGCCACAAACCGCTCAGCAGTCAACCCCGAACGGCCTTGGTAACCCCGCGCCAGACCCACACCCGACACATACAACTCCCCCGCCACACCCGGCGGAACCGGACGCAACCCCTCATCCAGCACATACACCCGGGTACCAGCCACCGGCCCACCAATCGGCACCATCCCACCCGCCGACAACGCCCCACTCATCGACACACACACCGTCGACTCCGTCGGCCCATACGCATTGACCACCCGACGACCACCCACCACCCACCGCGCCACCAACTCCGGCGGACACACCTCACCCGCCAACACCACCGTCACCAGCCCCGGCAACCCCTCCTCCACACCAGCCGGCACCGACGCCAACACCGACGCCGGCAACGTCACATGCGAAACCCGCCCCTCACCCAACACACGCCCCAAACCCCCACCCGACAACTCCTCCACACCCGGCACCACCAACGTCGCACCATTACTGAAAGCCATCACCAACTCCCAGAACGCCGCATCAAAACTCGGCGACGAGAACTGCAGGACCCGGCTCTCCGCCGTCACCCTCAACCGGTCCCGCTGCGCGGCAGCCAGACTCGCCACACCACGATGCGACACCACCACACCCTTGGGACGACCAGTGGATCCGGAGGTGTAGATCACATACGCCGGGTGTGCCGCCTCCAGCCGGCAATCCAGATCACCATCCGGATACGCACCCCAGTCCCCGCGCAGCGACTCCCCGTCCAGCACCAGCAACGGACGCGCATCGGCCAGCATGAACTCCAGACGATCCGCCGGATACGCCGGATCCAGCGGCAGATACGCACCACCCGCCTTCATCACCGCCAAGACCGCAACCACCAGCTCCACCGACCGCGGCAACAACACCCCCACCACCCGCTCCGGCCCCACACCCCGCTCCACCAGATAACGCGCCAGCCGATTCGCCCGCGCATTCAACTCCCCATACGACACCGACTCCCCACCACAGACCTCAACAGCCACCGCATCCGGCGCCAACCACACCCGCTCGGCAAACAACCCCACCAACGACGTGGCAGACACCGCAGCGGAAGAGCCACTCCAGTCCAACACGAGCCGGTCCCGCTCACCGTCGAGCAGGATCCCGGTCCGTCCGACCGGCAACTCCGGGCGCACGACCACCTGCTCCAGCAACCCCACCCAACGCGCCATCAAGAACTCGACCGTGGAACGATCGAACAAATCCGTCGAGTACTCGACCCACGCCTCGATACCAGCCGGGTCGCCAGCCGCGTCAAAGCGTTCTACCAGGGAGAGCAGCAGGTCGAAGCGGGCCGTGCCGGTTGCGGCCTCCATCTCGGCCACCCGCAGCCCTGACAGCTCAATGCTGCCGCCGGGGGCGTTCTGCAGCACCAACGCGACCTGGAACATCGGCTGATGGCCGGCGGACCGCTGCGGATTCAGCACCTCCACCAAATACTCGAACGGCACATCCTGATGCGCATACGCCGCCAGACTCGTCTCCCGGACCCGCCCCAACAACTCCGAGAAACTCGGATCCCCCGACGTATCCATCCGCAACACGAACGTATTGACAAAGAACCCGATCAGATCATCCAGCGCCTCATCCGTACGCCCCGCCTGCCCACTGCCCAACGGAATGTCCGTACCCGCACCCAGCCGCGTCAGCAACGCCGCCATACCCGCCTGCAACACCATGAACACCGTCGCGCCACTACGGCCCGCCAGAGCACACAGGTTCCGATGCAGCCCGCCGTTTAGCTCGATCATCAAGCTGCCGCCTCGGTACGAGGCCACCGCGGGCCGCGGCCGGTCGGTCGGCAGATTCAGCTGCTCCGGCAGATCCGCCAACTGCTCCTTCCAGTACGCCACCTGCCGCGACAGGACACTGTCCGGATCAGACTCATCCCCCAGCAACTCCCGCTGCCACAACGTGTAATCCGCATACTGCACCGGCAACTCCGACCACGCCGGCACCCGCCCAACGGACCGAGCCGCATACGCCTCGACGATGTCCCTGCCCAGCGGGCCCAGTGACCAGCCGTCGCTGGCAATGTGGTGCACCAGCACCAGGAGAACGCATTCATCGTCGCCGGCGCCACTGCCCGCGATGTCGCTGTCCGCGATGTCGAAGAGCCATGCCCGGATCGGTATCTCCGTGGAGAGGTCGAACCCGTACCGCGCCGCGGCTTCCAGTACCCGCTGCAGTTCACTCTCGGTAACCGCCTGGGTCTCCCAGACCAGCTCCGCCCGGTCCGGGGGGACGATCCGCTGGTAGGGCTCGGCCCCCCGTTCGGGGAATACCGTGCGCAGCGGTTCATGCCGGGTCACCACGTCCAGGAGAGCCGACCGCAGAGCATCCCGGTCCACCGCGCCGGTCAGCCGCAATGCCAAGGGCATGTTGTAGGACGCCGACGGGCCTTCCAGCTTGTACGCGAACCACAGGCGCCGCTGGGCGAAGGACAGGGGAATGCTCTCCGGGCGCGGCCTGGCCACCAAGGCCGGGCGTCGCGTGCCGCCGGTGTCCAGCCGCCGCGCCAGCCCCGCCACCGTGGGGTAGGCGAAGAGGGTGGCGATGGCGATCTCGACGCCCAGCACGCTCTTGATCCGTACCAGTAGTCGGATCGCCGACAGCGAGTGGCCGCCGAGATCGAAGAAGCTGTCGTCGACACCGACCGTGGGGACACCCAGCACGTCGGCGAACAGCCGGCACAGCGCCTCTTCCTGAGGGGTGCCCGGCGCACGAGCACCGGTGTCGGCACCGGCGGGTTCCGCCGAGTCCTCTGCCGTCCTCCGCTCACCCGTACTCCTCTCCACAAGTTCCTCCTCACCGTCGAGCAGCACGTCCACCTCGGCGATCGGCCGCCCCGGATCCGCCACCACCTGCTCGAGGAGGCGCAGCCACCGAGCCACCAGCGCTTGCGCCGTGGCACGGTCGAAGAGATCGGTCGCGAATTCCAGCACGGCATCGATACCGGCCGGTGCGCCGGCGGCGTCGTGGTGTTCGAGCAGGGACGCCAGCAGATCGAACTGCGCCACGCCGGTGTCGACGGAGTACGCGGAGGCTGTCAGCCCCGGCAGCTCGATGTGGGACGCCGGCGCGCTCTGCAGAACCAACATCACCTGGAACAACGGGTGATGCGACGCGGAGCGCCGGGGGTTCAGCGCTTCCACCACGCTCTCGAACGGCACGTCCTGATGGGCGTAGGCCGCGAGGATCGTCTTGCGGACACGGGTCAGCACTTCGGTGAAGCTCGGATCGCCTGAGGTATCCGTACGGAGCACCAGCGTGTTCAGGAACAGTCCGACGAGATCGTCCAGGGCCTCGTCCGTGCGGCCCGCGATCGGCGAGCCCAGGGGAATATCGGTGCCCGCCCCCAGCCGGGTCAGCAGCGTCGCCATGCTCGCCTGCAGCACCATGAAGACCGTCGCACCCGCGTCCCGGGCCAGGGTGGTCAGTCCGCGATGCAGCTCCGCGTCCAGGGTGAAGGGCACAGTGGCCCCCTCGTACGACTGCACGGCGGGACGGGGGCGATCGGTCGGGAGGTTCAAGCAGGCGGGCAGACCGTCCAGTTGTCCGGTCCAGTAGCCGATCTGCTGGGAGAAGACGCTGTCCGGGTCCGACTCCTCGCCGAGCAGTTCCCGCTGCCACAGCGTGTAGTCGGCGTACTGGACGGGCAGTTGCTCCCATGTCGGGGGATGTCCCGCGACCCGGGCGGAGTACGCGGTGCTGAGGTCGCGCCCGAGTGGGCCCAGTGACCAGCCGTCGCTGGCGATGTGATGCAGCAACAGCAGCAGGACGGAATCGTCGGCACTGTCCGCGATGTCGAAGAGCCACGCCCTGATCGGCAGCTCCACGGACAGGTCGAAGGCATGGCGCGCGGCGGTCGCCAAGGCGTCCGGGAGTTCCGGTTCGGTGACCGTGTGTACCGTCCATCCCAGGTCGATCCGGTCGAGGTCCAGGACGGTCTGCTCGGAGTACCCGTCGCCCAGCGGGAACACCGTACGCAGCGATTCGTGGCGTCCGATCACATCCAGCAGGGCCGCACGCAGCGCCCGCCGGTCCACCCGCCCCGTCAGCCGCAACGCCAACGGCACGTTGTAGGTGGCCGACGGCCCCTCCATCTCGTACAGGAACCGCGACCGCCGCTGGGCGAAGGACAACGGCACGCGTGCGGGACGCGGCCGCGCCGCCAGTGCGGGGCGCGGCCGGTCTCCGGCATCCAGCCGGTGTGCCAGCGTCGCCACCGTAGGCGTGTCGAACACCGTCGTGACGGACACCTCCAGCCCCAGGGTGCTGCGGATCCGGTTCACCAGCCGGGTCACCAGAAGGGAGTGTCCGCCGAGATCGAAAAAGTTGTCATCGACACCGACCCTGGGCACCCCCAGGACGTCGGAGAACAGTCCGCACAGCACCTCTTCCCGCGGGCCGCGCGGCGCCCTGCCGACCCCACCCGCCTGGTGATCGGGCGCGGGCAGGGCCTTGCGGTCCAGCTTGCCGTTCGGGGTCAGGGGCAGTGCTTCGAGGGTGATCAAGGCTGAGGGAACCATGAACCGCGGCAGGCTCCGCGCGACATGGGCGCGCAGCTCGCCGGGGGTGAGGGCGGTGTGGCCCTCGGGCACCACATAGGCCACGAGCCGGGTGTCGCCCGGTGCGTCCTCCCGGGCCACGACGACCGCCTGTGCCACATCGGGGTGCCCGGCCAGCACGGCCTGGACCTCACCGGGCTCGATGCGATGGCCGCGCACCTTCACCTGTTCGTCCGCACGCCCGGCGAACTCCAGCTCACCATCGCCGTTCCACCGCACCAGATCACCCGTCCGGTACATCCGCGCGCCCGACTCGAAGGGACACGCCACGAACCGCTCCGCGGTCAGCCCCGAACGCCCGTGATAGCCACGCGCCAGACCCGCACCGGAGACATACAACTCACCCAGGACACCGGCCGGGACCGGTTGCAACCGGTCGTCCAGCACGTATACCCGGGCCCCGGCCACCGGTCGGCCGATCGGCACCGGTCCACCGGCCGACAGCGGACCACTGTGCGACACAAACACGGTCGACTCGGTCGGCCCATAGCCATTGATGACCCGACGACCGCCCACCGCCCACCGCGCCACCAACTCCGGAGGACACGCCTCCCCTGCCAGCTCCACCGTCAGAAGATCCGGCAGCCGGTCCTCCACACCAGCCGGCACCGACGCCAGCACCGACGCCGGCATCAGCACATGCGAAACCCGCTCTTCAAGCAGCACACGGCCGAGTCCCTCACCGGCCAACTGGTCCGGACGCGGGACGACGAGCGTCGCGCCACTGCTGAAAGCCATCACCAGTTCCGATACCGCCGCGTCAAAACTCGGCGACGAGAACTGCAGGATCCGACTCTCCGCGGTTGCCTTGAGCCCCTCCCGCATGGCCACGGCCAGACTCGCCACTCCACGGTGCGAAACCACCACGCCTTTGGGCCGGCCTGTCGAACCGGAGGTATAGATCACATACGCCGGATGATCCAGATGCAGGGGGCCGGTCCGTTCGGCATCCGCGAGTGCGTGCTGCGGCAGGGCGGCGATCGCGGCGATGGTCTGCTCATCATCGAGTGTGAATGTGCCCCGTACGGCGTCCCCGACGGGCAGTGCGGCGCGGGTACGACTGTCGGTGAGCAAGACGGCAGCCCGGGCGTCGGCGAGCAGGAATCGGATCCGTTCGGCGGGATAGCCGGGGTCCACGGGAAGATAGGCGCCGCCTGCCTTGAGGACCGCGAGGAGCGCCACCAGCAGCTCCGGGGAGCGGGGCAGCACCAACGCCACCACCGACTCCGGGCCGACGCCTTGTCGGATCAGCCATCGCGCCATCTGGTTGGCCCGCGCGTCCAGCTCCGCATAGGTCAGGCTCGCGTCCTCGCTCGCGACCGCGATCCGGTCCGGAACGCGGGCGGCGCGGAGCTCGAACAGCTCCGGCAGCGTGGTGTTCGGCGGTTGCGCCACGGTCGCCATCCCTGCGGCCAGGAGGCGTTCCCGCTCGCCGGGCAGAAGGATCCCCGTGTCGCCCACCGCGGTGTGAGGGTCGGCGGCGATCTGCTCCAGTACCCGTACCAGCCGCTCGGCGATCTCCGCTACGGCGGCCCGGTCGAAGACGTCCGGCCGGAAGAAGAAGCGCAGCGTCAGGAGGTCTCCCGGCTGTACGTCCAGGGAGAGGGGATAGTGAACGGCTTCCCGGACGGTGATGCCGATGTCGAGCTCGCCCCGCGCCGGATCCGATGGTGTGAGGCTGTCCATGGGGAAATTGCCGAACACCACGCTCGTGTCGAACTGGCCGCCGTCCGAATCATGGAGGCTCTGGATTTCGGCCAGCCCGAGGTGGTCGTGGTCCAGAAGCCCGAAGCGCTGCTGCTGAATGCGCTCGAAAAGATCTCGCAGAGAATCGTCGCACCGCAGCCGCGCCCGCACCGGCACCGTGTTGATCAGCATCCCGATCGCGGATTCGGCGCCTGGCAGTTCCGCCGGCCGCCCGCTGACCGTGGCGCCGAAGACCACGTCGTCGCGGCCGGTCAGCCGGCCGAGCAGCAGAGCCCAGGCCCCCTGGAAGACGGTGTTGAGGGTGACATCGCTCTGCCGGGCCTGTTGTTTCAGACGTGCGGTGAGCTCCGGTGCCAGCTCGAGGGTGATGTCCTGGGAGGCGGAGCCGGAACGCCTCGGGGCGCCTGGTGCGAGCAGGGTGGGCTCGTCCACGCCGTCCATGACGGCGCGCCAGGCGTCCCGGGCGGCGGCGCGGTCCCGGGCCGCCAGCCAGGCCAGGTAGGAGCGGTACGGGAGCGTGTCCGGCAGGACAGAGCTGTCACCGTCGTGCGCGTGGAGCAGGAACAGCTCACGCAGAAGAAGGGTCATGGACCAGCCGTCCAACACGAGGTGGTGGTGGGTCACCACCAGCCGGTGCCGTCGCGGACTCCGCCGGATCAGGGTGAAGCGCAGCAGGGACGACGCCTCGGCGTCGACGCCCTGGGCCCAGTCCTCGTCGGTCAGTTCGGAGCATCGGGCCTCGGCCGCCGTCGGTGGCAGCCCGCCCAGGTCGTACTCGTTCCACTGGAGCGGCACATCGCGCCGGATCACCTGGATGGGCTCGCCGGTCTTCCGGCTCCGGAAACCGGCGCGCAGATTCGCGTGGCGGTCCAGCAGGGCGGCCGCGGCCGCGCGGAGCGCCTTCGCGTCCAGCTCCCCGCGGAGCTCGATGGTGTACTGCGCCACGTAAAGGTTCTTCGACGCGTTCTCGAGCCGTGCGTGGAAGAGCAGTCCCTCCTGCAGCGGGGAGAGCGGCAGGATGTCTTCGATGATCGAGGGGGTATCCGTCATGATCTTCTAACTCCCTACCGGGCCTTCAACTCGGCTTCGAGATCGTCGATCTCGCTCTGGCTGATGGAGGACAAGGTCACGTCGGACGGCGTGAGCCCGATGGATTCCGGCCGTTTCGCACAGGCGGTGAGCGCCCTGAGCATGAACAGCCATGAATCGGCCAGTTCATGCGCCTCGGATGCGGCCGGATCGCCGTCCGCCGCCCAGGTCCAGGTGGTGCGCAGCACTGGTCCGCCGGGGCCGTCACAGGCCGCCGCGTGGACCTCGACGCGCTGGGTCATGGCCGTACCGCCGGCTTCGTCCGGTCCGATGTCGTATGCGGGGTCGACGGACCAGGGGCCGTGCTGCCCGTCCGTGAAGCGGCCGAGGTAGCCGAACTTCAGCTCCGGACGGTGGTATGCGGCCGGTTCGGCGGCGGTTCGCGCGTTCGGCTGGTGCGGGAGGCCGTGGCCGAAGCCGTGCCGCAGCCAGTGTCGCACCTGTCGCAGTGCTCTGCCCGCGGCCGGCCCGCCCCTGCGGATGTCCTTCCAGTCCAGGCGGCCCATGGGGAAGGGGACGGGGAAGGAGGTGGCGAATCGGCCGAGGGTGCGGGAGAGGTCCGCGTCCTCGCCGATGACCGGCCGGCCGCTGTCTTCGAGGTCGATGACGACGGTTTCGCCGCCGTCCCGGCCGTGTCGCTGTCGCCGCTCCGCGATCGCGAGTACCAGCCCCGTCAGCAGCAGGTCGCCGGTATCGGCGCCGAGTGCCGCGGGCGCGGTGGTCAGCAGTGCCTCGGTGAGATCGGCGGGCACGGTGAGCCGGTGTATCCCGCCACGGGCCTGGCTCTGTCCGTGGGCCGGTGCCGCGGCCACCGTCCCGCCAGCCGCCCGTGTCCGGTCCGGCAGGTCGGCGATCCGTCGCGTCGCTCGTGCCTCCGACGCCCGCAGCCGCGACCAGCGCCGGTAGGAAACGCGGCCGCCGGAGAGCCTCGGCCGGTCGTCCCCGGCGGCCGCCGCGTCCCAGACGGTCCGCAGGTCGGCGAGGAGGATGCGCCATGAGGCGCCGTCGATCGCCAGTTGGTTCACGACGAGCGCCAGGTAACCGGAGGATTGCGCGCCGCGGTCGAACCACACCGCTTGGACGACCACTCCGTCCTTGAGGGACAGCCGGTCCCTGGCGGCATCGATGCCCTCGGCGACGAGCGGCGCCATGTCCGCATCGTCGACGCCCCGCGCGTCGGCCCGTGTGAGACACGCGTCCGCGTCCGCGGCGCCGACCGACAGGACGGTCGGATTCCACGGCTCGGCGCCGGTGGTCTCCATGCGCAGCCGCAGCGCGTCGTGGCCGTCCAGCAGCGCCTGCAGTACGGCCAGGAGGGCGGACCGGGTGAGCCCGGCGGGCGCCCTCAGCACCAGGGACTGGCTGAGCCGGTCGAGGGGGCCGCCTCGACCGCACACCTCCCGCATGGCCGGCGTCAGGTGAAGGGGGCCGCCGGCCTGGTCGTCGCACTCGTCCGGTGCCGTGTCGAGCGGTGCGGAGACGGCGGCCAGGTCGGCCAGGCTGCGCTGTCCGAGCACGTCGCGGGTGGTGAGTGACAGACCGGCCCGGCGGGCCCGGCCCACCAGTCGGACCGCGGTGATGCTGTCGCCGCCCAGGCTCACAAAGCCGTGATCGGTGCCCACCGCCGGTACGCCGAGCAGTTCGGCGACCACTCCGCAGAGGATCTCCTCCTGCCGGGTGCGCGGTGCACGGCCGGCGGCGACGGCGCTCAGATCGGGCGCGGGCAACGCACGCCGGTCCAGCTTGCCGTTCACGGTCAGGGGAAGGGCGTCCACGGTGACGAACGCGGACGGCACCATGTGCTCCGGCAGGCTCCTGCCCAGGTGATCGCGCCATCCGTGCGGGTCGCCGGCGCCGCGTCCCCCCGACGCGACGACGTAGGCGACCAGCCGCGTACCGCCCGAGCCGGGCTCCCACGGCAGTACGACCGCCTGGTCGACACCGGGGTGAGCGGTCAACGCGGCCTCGATCTCGCCCGGTTCGACGCGGAAGCCGCGTACCTGGATCTGCGCGTCGGCGCGGCCCACGAACTCCAACTGGCCGGCGGCGGTCCGGCAAGCGAGATCACCGGTCCGGTACATCCGCCGGCCAGGCTCGTGGGGAGAGGCCACGAAGCGCTCCGCGGTCAGGCCCGGGCGGCCCAGATAACCGCGGGCCAGCCCCGGGCCGGACACGTACATCTCGCCGACGCTCCCGGCGGGCAGGCGCTCGAGGCCGGGCCCCAGGACATCGATGGTGAGGTCGGACAGGGCTTTCCCGATGGGACTGCGGTCGACCGATCCGGGTGTACGGCTGTCCAGCTCGGCGTAGGTGGCGTGTACGGCGGCCTCGGTGACGCCGTACATGTTCACCATCACCGGCGCGTCGTCGGGATGCCGCTCGTACCATTCGGCCAGACGCCGCATGTCGAGGATCTCACCGTCGAACACCACCACACGCAGGCTGAGCGCACGCCCTGCCTCCGGGTTCTCTCTTTCCGCCTGTATCAGCTGGTAGAAGGCCGACGGAGTCTGGCTCAGCACCGTGACGCGTTCCGCCGCGAGCAGCTCGAGGAATTCCCAGGGCGACCTGGAGACCTCATGGCTGACGACCACCAGGCGTCCGCCGTACAGAAGCGGACCCCACATTTCCCACACCGAGAAATCGAAGGAGAAGGAATGGAACATCGTCCAGACGTCGTCGGGCCCGAACGCGAAATGGTTCTCGGTCGCGGAGAACAACCGCACCGCACCGTGGTGCGCCATCACCACGCCCTTGGGCTTGCCCGTGGAACCCGAGGTGTAGATCACATACGCCGGGTGGGCCGCCGAGGCCGGCCGTCTCCGGTCGGCGTCCGTTGGATCGGTGTCGGGCCGCAGGCGCAGGGCCGCGACGGTCCCCGGCGCACCCAGGTCCAGCCGGAGCGGATGGGCCGCCCGCACATCGCTGCCGGTGTCGCCGGTCACCAGCACAGCCGTGGGCCGGGCGTCGGCGAGCAGGTAGTCGATGCGCTCGGCGGGGTAGTTCGGGTCGACGGGGAGGTAGGCGGCCCCGGCCTTGGCCACGGCGACGATCGCCACGACCATCTCCGGCGATCGCGGCAGGACGACGGCGACGATGTCCTCCGTGCCGAGGCCCTGGCCGATCAGATGGTGTGCGAGGCGGTTCGCCGCCCGGTTGAGCTCGTCGTACGTCATGCGTTCGCCGCCATGGACAATCGCCACACTGTCCGGCGCTGACCTCGCCTGGAACTCGAACAATTGAGGAAGGGTGTGGTGCACAGTCATGCGGTCCCCGTAGTGACGGATGCTCTGGATACATCGAGCGGAAAATGAGGCCGAGGCCCCGGATCAGGCGAGCTCCATCACGGCAAGCCCACTCGCGTCTCTCTCAGTCACGACTGTTCATGGCGTTTTGCAGACTGACCGGCCGCATGTCAGTCCAGTGCGTCTCGACATAGTCGAGGCATTCCTGCCGGCCCGCACCTTCCAGGGCGACCGCCCATCCCTCCGGGACGTCGATCGAAGCGGGCCACAGTGAATGCTGGCCTTCGTCGTTGACCAGCACCGAGTAGATGCCGTCAGGGTTTTCGAACGGATTTGATGCCACGGAGATCTCCCCCTTGCTCGATTCGGGATGCGCGAACGCTCGGGATTACACACATGGTTGGGCCAGGGCTGATACCGCTACTCGGTTCGGACAGGCCGTCACGGTCCGCGAAACGGCGGTCCACCAGGGCGACGGGGCGAGCAGCCCGCACCCCCGCACTGCACAGCCGTGCATGCCGTGCGGACGCATAAGAGCGCAGCGCGTCGCGACGGTGTGCGCTCGGCGCCTCGGCCTCGGGGGGATTCCCGACGACGGGGACGTGAAGACTGGTTTCCGTACAGCGATGGCCGACACGGCGGCAAAGGCCATACACCCGGCGGTGAGCCCGTGGGCTCACTACGCCACGCGGCTCTCGCAGCGTGCCGCCTTACCGTTCGGCGCCGCCAGAGCCCGGTCGGCCCGAGCGGGGCGTCACGTCGCCCGTACGGCCTGAAGCCCGCTCACCCTGGAGATCAGGACGGCGGCGGCGTTCACCTGCCGTGCCGGCGGTACCGGTCGCCGCGTAATGTGCGCATGTTCACGTGCTGTTCCTCGTTCTTGGTCGATGTCGACGTCCCTCGTGGACCGCACGACCCAACCGTGCCGTCGCGTCCACGAAAGTGACACCTCGATGCCTCGTCGCACTCTGCCGTCTCACACCGGCGAGCGCCCTCTTCACGATGCCGGAACGTGACGGCGAGGTCATGAGCACTGAGTCCACAACCGCCTTGGCAATGCCTCCACTTGCGCCGTAAAGGGTCTGGTCCGGTGATTCTTGGGCGCCGTGCCGTACGCGGTCCGGGCGGCTCGGCCGAAGTCGGTCGCACGGGGCGCACGGGTCACACGGTGCGCTGGATGCACTGAACGCACTGGGGAACTGGGGCACTGGGACCACGACCGCCGGAGCGCCCACGCGGTGTCAAAGGCACCCACACACCACGCTCCCGCCGCTCGCGACGGCCAGCAGTGAACTCATTGCCAACACAGTTGTGGACTCAGCGCTCATGACGTCGCGTCATATTCCGGCATCGTGGAAGGGCGTTCGCCGGATGCCCATCAGCGCGTGCGGAATCAGTGCTGCGCGTTCCCGTACACCGGCGCACCGCGACCCGTGAGGCCGAGCACTCCCTCGACGCCCCTCCAGTAACTCCTCATCAGAAGGTGCCGGTCGCCATGCGCACTCTCCTCATCGACAACCACGACTCCTTCACTTACAACCTGTTCCAGATCATCGGCGAGGTGAACGGCCGGCCGCCGGTGGTGATCCGCAACGACGACGACTGGTCGCGGATCACGGTCGAGGACTTCGACGGGATCGTCATCTCGCCCGGCCCCGGGCACCCCGGCCGCCCCCGCGACTTCGGCATCAGCCGACAGGCCATCATGGAGAGCGGCCTTCCCCTCCTGGGTGTCTGCCTCGGACACCAAGGCATAGCCCGGCTCTTCGGCGCGAGCGTCGGCCTGGCGCCCACTCCCATGCACGGACGAGTCTCCGACATCCGGCACACCGGTACCGGACTGTTCAAAGGGCTGCCCTCACCACTGCCTGTCGTGCGCTACCACTCGCTGGCCGTCTCGGACCTGCCGCCGGAGCTCGAAGTGGTCGCCTGGACCGATGACGGTGTGGTGATGGGACTGCGGCACCGTGAGAGACCCCTCTGGGGCGTGCAGTTCCATCCCGAATCCATCGGCAGCGAGGGCGGCAGGGAACTACTGGCCAACTTCCGGGACCTGGCCCTCGCCACCGCGCGGCGCTCCGCGCCGACCGCCTCCACCGCATCCTGTGACGCCGAGCCGTATCCGTACGAGGTGCACGTCCGCCGGATACCCGGGATACCCGACGCCGAACTGGTCTACCGCACCTTTGCCGCGGACTCCGACTCAGCCTTCTGGCTCGACAGCAGCGCGGTTCTCGACGGGCTCTCACGCTTCTCCTTCTTCGGCGACGGAGACGGCCCGCTGGGCGAATACCTCACCTATCGTGTCGCCGACGAGGCTGTGACCGTGCGCCACTCCGACGGCCGGTGCGTCGAGATCCGCCAATCGTTCTTCTCGTACCTGGAGGAACAACTGGGCCGGCGCCGCGTTCCCGTCCCGGACGGGCTGCCCTTCGAGTTCAACCTCGGCTACGTCGGGTATCTGGGATACGAACTGAAGGCCGAGACGATCGGTGACGCCGCACACCGCTCCGACAGCCCGGACGCCGCCCTCGTGTTCGCCGACCGGCTGATCGTCCTGGACCATCAGGAACGGCAGGCGTTCGCTCTCTGCCTCGGCCTGCGGGGCCAGGACGAAGCACCCCGGGCCTGGCTGGACGACACCGCACAGCGGCTGACCGCACTCGTGAACCGGGATGTCCCGACCCCGGCCACCCCCGCGTTGTCCGGCGGCGACCTCGGATTCGGCAGCACCGTGACCGTACGCCACGACAAGGACGCCTACCTCAAGCGCATCGACGAGTGCCTGGCGGAGATCCGGAACGGCGAGTCGTACGAGATCTGCCTGACCAACATGGCCTCCGTGCCCACCGAAACCGCCCCACTGCCGCTGTATGCGTCGCTGCGCCGCATCAGTCCGGTGCCCTACGGCGCGCTCCTCGAATTCCCCGGCATGGCTGTGCTCAGCGCCTCCCCCGAGCGGTTCCTGACCATCGACTCGTTCGGCGGCGTGGAATCCAGACCCATCAAGGGCACCCGGCCACGCGGTGCCACCCGCGAGGAGGACGAAGCGCTCCGGCAGGACCTCCTCACCCGGGAGAAGGACCGCGCCGAGAACCTGATGATCGTCGACCTGATGCGCAACGACCTCAACATGGTCTGCGAGGTCGGCTCCGTCCACGTGCCCCGGCTGTTCGACGTCGAGACCTACGCCCCGGTGCACCAGCTGGTCTCGACCATTCGCGGCACGCTCCGTCGGGGTCAGTCCGCCGTCGGCTGCGTCCGCGCGGCCTTCCCCGGCGGTTCGATGACGGGTGCGCCCAAGAAGCGCACCATGGAGATCCTCGACCGGCTGGAATGCGGCCCGCGAGGAGTCTACGCGGGGGCGCTCGGCTGGTTCTCCCTCAGCGGCGCGGTGGACCTCAGCATCGTGATCCGTACCCTGGTGGTGAAGTCCGGGACGGCGGAGTTCGGTGTCGGCGGCGCCATCACCGCGCTCTCCGATCACGAGGAGGAGTTCACCGAGACCCTCGTCAAGGCGCGTGCGCTGCTGGCCGCGATCGACGCGGCCGCGGAGGCGGCCGACACGGCCGGAAGCGCCGTGCCGGTCCCGGCGACTGCCGGAGCCACCGCGGGCGGGCTCATATGACGGCCCCTGGATTCCGGCGCTGTGTCGTGGTCGGCGGCGCCGGCGCCGTGGGAGACATGTTCCTCCGGCTGCTGCGCTCCACGGCCCATGAGCTGTGCGCGATCGACAGCGGTGCGCCCCGCACGGGCATGGCGGACGGGGCCGTCACCTGGCTGCTCGCGGACATCACCGCCCTGGACCCCGGCGGCGAAGCCGCTCGGCGCATCGCCGCGGCCGATCTGGTGCTGCTCGCGGTCCCCGAACCCGTGGCCCTCGCGGCGGCCGGACCGCTCACCGCCCTGATGCGGCCCGGCTCCGTCCTCGTCGACACGCTCTCGGTCAAGGGCCGCCTGATCGCCGAACTCGCCGATTGCCCCGACGGGACCGAGCAGGTGAGCATCAACCCGATGTTCAAGCCCTCGCTGGGCATCGCCGGACGGACGGTCGCCGCGGTGGTGCTGCGCGACGGGCCCGGCGTCGCCGCCTTCCTCGGCCTGATCGAGGAGTGGGGCGGGCGACTGCTGCGCCTCGCCCCGGACCGGCATGACCGGACCACCGCGGTCACCCAGGCACTGACCCACGCCGCGGTCCTCTGCTTCGGGTTCGCCCTCGCCGAAGCCCCTGTCGACATCGGACAGCTGACGGCGGCAGCGCCCCCGCCGCACACCACGCTGCTCTCGCTGCTCGCCCGGATGGCCGGGGGTGCCCCCGAGGTGTACTGGGACATCCAGTCGGCCAACCCCCATGCCACACGGGCGCGTGACGACTTGGCGAACGCGCTGCGGCGCCTCGCCGACCTGGTAGCCGACGGGCAGGAGCAGGAGATGGCGAACGCTTTCCACCGCATACGGGCCTTCCTGGGCCCGGAGCTCTCGCACTACCAGACGCGCTGCGAGCGGATGTTCGCTGCGCTCCAGGACACGCCGCGCGACGATGCCGGCCTCACCGCCTGAAGACGGCTCCTGCCGGCTCCGTAGACCTTGCGACGCATGACAGACGAAAGTGGTGTCCCCCATGACCAGCGTGACGGATCAGCGTAACGGCGAGCAGCAGCTGGCGCGCTTGCGGGCCGAACTCGACGATATCGACGCGGAACTCCTCGACACACTGCGGCGACGGATCGATTGCTGTGTCCGCATCGCCCGGCACAAATCGACGCATGAGGTCCCGATGATGCAGCCGGCCCGGATAGAGCTGGTCAAAGGCCGGGCGGCGGAGTACGGGGAGACCCACGGCATCGACACCGGATTCCTGGAGAACCTCTACGACCTCATCATCGGCGAGACCTGCCGGGTGGAAGACCTCGTCATGGGGAACGGCACCCCGTGACGCCGACCTCACCGAGGGGCCCGTATCCCGTCACCGCTCCTCGGTGTCGACAGGGAGCAGTAGAGCGAGCCGGGCGTGTTCGCCATGGCCGGCTTCGCGGGGCGCGCCTGGAAACGGACGCGGTCCCTTCCTCGGTCCCTGCTTCAATTCCATCCACTGCTGCATTTCGCACTCCCACCACCCACGCGTATCGACGTCCGCGGTATCCGCCGGCGCCTCCAGCTCCGTGATCTCCTCGTCGGCAAGCTCGATGCCTCGAGCCCGAACCACCCTGTCGACATAACCCACCTGCGTGACCCCGGTGATCGGGGTGGTCCCCTTGGCGATGGCCCAGGCGGTGGCGACATCGGCGGCGGACGCACCTCGGTTCTCGCCGATCGCCCCCATCCGGCCCGTCAGCGCGCGCAGTCGGAGCGGGATGCCGTTGTACACCGCCGCCCGGCTGCTCCCCTTCGGCAACGGATGCGCCGGGCCGTACCTGCCGGTCAGCGCTCCTTGCCCGACGACCATGTAGGAGAAGAACCGCAGGCGCGCGACGGCCGCTTCGGCTCCCTCACCCACGTCAAGTCCTACCCCTTGGTCGAGGTGCACGGCACGCGGTGGATCCTCAGCACAAGCTGCTGTGGGCCATCGCCGCACCGAGATCTGCCGCTTCCGGCTCGTCGGCGGCAGCGCCGGTGTCCGGCTGCGAGAGGAGGGCAACCGGCTCCACATCGACGGCAATGACCAAGGCCTCCAGCCCCGACTTCACCGATAGCCGCCGGCTGCTACTCACCGACACCCACCACGTCTACTCCCTGGACAAGCGCATCCTGAGGCCCACCCGGCTTCCCGGCCCGCTGGCCACACCGGGCGAGTGAAGCCGATCGTCCGCCACCACTCCGGCGAGCGGGCCGGCGTATCGAAGAACAGAAGCAGTCACTTCAGCGGCCTCGGCATTCACTTCCACCCGCCCGCCGGCAGCCGCGCCTGCGGCACGAACACCCTCACGTACAAGGCACGCATCGCCATCCCGTCTACCGGTGCCGAACGGGCGGGCCGTGGCCTCGTGGGCGACGGGACGAACCGCCGCTCCTCATGTACCACGACCGGGAGAACGAACGCGCTGGCTGGCCCGCGGAGGTCTCTCCGCAGCCCGATACCCAGTCGACTTCGGCCCGGGACCTGTGCTGGGTCATTGACGCCGCGCCGACACGAACCATGCTTCGTCTCCGAACGGCGGCGAAGGCCCGGTTAGCGCCCACGTCCTCCAGCAGGCACTCAAGCCGCCGGCCCACCCGACGGCTCGTCTCATCCACCGACCGACGCCCGGCCCTGCAGCCCACTGTTGTTGGGTCGCATCCGTCCAACGCCGTTCTCGACGAGCTCATCCGCGGGCCGACCGCCGGATCGGCGTCAGCCCGGCATGCTGTGTCAGCAGCGGCTCTTGAGCGGAAGGCGGCGTACTGCGCAGCCGTCGGGTGAATGGTGATAAGCCCCCACTTCGGAGCCGACGAACGCGGCCCTGCTGACATGTCTGGAGCTCCTTCGCCGGGAAGCAGGATTTCCAGCCTGGTCCATAAGGGCCGGGAGGCGTGTTGCGTTGAGGCCCGTGCCGCAGAGCGAACAGCTCAAAGCTCTACTACGGCGGCTGCACCACGGCCTGCCGAGCACCCGGTCTCCTGGTCGAGCACGGTTCATCGCCATACTGACGGTAGTGCTCAACAGTCCGGCGCGGCCCGGCGAGCTGACAGCTCAGCGCATCGGTCAGCTCTCGCTGAGCCGAGAAAGCACTCCCTTGTCCCTGCTGAGTCGAAATGCTCCCGACTGCTAGCCGCTCATGCGCGTCGAGCCGAACGAGACCTTGAGGGCAGCGCCCGGGCGCCGTGATCTCGCTCGCCCGCCATCACGCCGGACGCTGCGACACCATCGAAACGATGTCAGTCAGGCCGTCCGTGAGCAAGTATCCGAGGCCGTCAACGAGGAGCTCGGCGACGGCATAGGTCGCTCGACGTACGAGAACAGGATGAATCACCGCCTGCGGCCCGGCGATTCGGCCTGGCATGACGACCCGGCCGACAGACGGCCGGCTGACCGGGCCGGACTGCTACTGATCGCCCTGCTGGTAGGCGTGGGCGAGGAGCCCGGCGAACGCGGCGGCCCGTTCCACGCTGTACCGGCCACCTCGGATCTGCTGGAGCATGGCCCGACCCACTTGTTCCGGAGCGAATCCGTTCCTTGCCAGCTCTTCGACGATCTCCTCAAGGGCTGGGGGTGCGTGCCTGTGAACACGCTCGCTCGCGGCACCGGGTGCGGTTACGGGGAATGCAGGCCGTTGTTGGGCTGGTGCGGAAGGCTGGGGTGGGCTTTCGAAGAGGAGTTGCTGTTCTTTCGGGGCGTCCCTGACAGGCCGGCGCCGCGGTGCTCTCGCGTCTCTCGGGAGCAGGCTCTCATCCAGCGCCCTGAGAGCCGTCCTGGCGCGCACCAGGACCCTCTGGCCGAACGGCAAGGTACCCCACACGTAGGTGGTGGCCGGGTTGACCGATGCCGGCGCGTCCGTGGGCGCGAGGGGCCCCAGTCCGGCCAGTGCCGGCCCCAGGGGCGTGTGGCCTACGAGGTCGAGCGTGGCCTTGGGAGGGCTCCAGCGCAACAGGTCCGGATAGGCGAAGGTGGCGGCTTCACGGCCCTGGGAAATGTCCCACATGCGGCGTGCCTCGGAGTCGATGACCGCTGCGTCTTGCACAGGACCGGGCGGCGGGCACGCCGTGACGGCGCCCAGGAGCGCGCCGGCCATGGTGGCGATGGTGTCGGTATCGGAGCCGAGAGTATTGGCGGCGAGGAGCAGACCGGCTCCGGGCGAGTCGGCACTGGCATGTGCGAGGACCGCGGCCAGCAGGGCGGTGACCGTACCCGATCCGCGCGTGGCTTCCCTGAAGCCGCCCCACCGCTCCACCAGGTCGGCATAGGTCTCCGCGGTCAGTGGGTACGTGGGGTGGAAGGCGTCGAGCGCTGTACGGCATTCATCAGCGACGTCGATCGCGGCTGAGCGGAATTCGACGCCTGCCGCGGCGCTCCACGCGGGGAGCCAGAGGTAGGCGAGTTCTTCGTCCTTCGCGATGACGTCGGGCACCTGCTCGAGCCAGTCGATCGCGAGGCGCCACTGCTTGGGGCCGGGGAGTTCGTTGGTGTCCAGGACGTGGGCCAGCAGCAGGGCGTGCAGGACCGCTCCAAGGATGCCCCGGGGGTGACCATGGGTGCTCACGGCGTTGCGTACGACGTCGCGAGTGATGCCGTCCAGGTCGGTGAGGTCGCGCGCGGACCAGACATGGGGCTGGACGCGCATGGCGGCCCCATTGCCGCCGAGGTCGATGTAGCGGGCGGTTTTGGTGGCGAACATGTTCTGCGACCACTTGGCTTCGACTCTCATCAGGCCCGTGGCCGCGGCTTTGGTCCCACGGCCGGCTCCCAGGGCGTAGGCCTGCCAGGCAACGACCTCGATCTTCGCAAAGGCTTCGGCGTCGAATTCACCGTCTCCGCGGATGGCGCGTGAGGTGGCCAGGCGCAGCTGAGTGTCATCGGAGTACGCGCCTGCGGGAAGAGGTATGTCGCGCCCGTAGCGCCCCCCGATGCGTCTCTTCCAAGGCACGGTGGTGGTCACTTCATCCTGTCCGACGCGCCGGTGTACGCCGGCGGTGTCGGTCAGTTCGGTGATGAAGCCTAGCGCGTCTCCGTACGCGGCCCACTGCGCCGAGGCGCGTACTGCCTCCCATTGCATGGCGTTCACCGTAGTCCTTACCTGCCGAACATGACTGGGTCGACGATGATGTCGACTCCATCATGTCCGCTGACACTGACAATGGCCTCGGCCTTCGCCGCGTCCTCGTCGGTAAGGACGTGGATGCGCTGCAGGTGTCGAGTGGATACGGCCTGCGGGTAGAGCACTTCGGCCTGGGGGTTCGTCGGGAGGTGGCACGCTCGGTCCCCGCGCAGCACCGTCTTGCCGTAACCCTCGGGGACGCGGTCGGCGAAGAGGGCCGCCACTCCGGGCAGGCCCTCGACGGGGGTGATTCCGGCGTATCCCATGTTGCCCGGGGCGAACAGGACGCTTGGATGCGTCATGATCACTGGGTCGAAGCCCAGAACCACCCAGAACAGGTCTTCGCCTGCCCACCAGCCCTCTCTACTAATGCGCAGGAAACGGTGGTTGGGCTCACTGATGCTCAGGTTGACGTAGGACCAGTACTGCCGAGCTTCTCTCCGGACCTTGGTGTTCTGGTGATAGATGCTCTCGAGGTACTGGTCGCGTGCCAAGAGCGCCCGGGCCTTGCACCGCCCCTGCACGAGAATGCCGAGCAGGCCGCGATTGGTGGTGAAGTGCACTACCTGGGTGATTTTCCGATCCTGGATGAGGGCGCCTATCCCTAGGACAGGTCTGTCGCCGTCCGGTATGGACGGGCTGGGCTCGGTGGTGGTCATATGGACTTCACCTCGTACGTGTCCGGGTCCATGCAGGCGATGAGGTCACTGGCCTCGGAAGGCTTGTAGGTGATGGTCAGCGTCTTACGCGCGCGTCCGGCGGACATGGCCAACAGGCGCAGGTGAGCGTCCCGCTCGCTGTCACCCGGCTCGGTGGCGTGTGGCATGACCTCACTGTTGAGGCCAACAATGATCACGTGATCGAACTCCAGCCCTTTGACGGAGTGCATCGTCGACAGCGCTACATTCACCGGCCCCGCCGGCCACTCGGCGTTCCGAGTGAGTTCGACGTAGGCCAGCCCGGCCGCGTCCAGGCGGTTCTTGACCTCAGCGAACCATCCCTTGGCGTGAAGGATGGCGACGGACTCGTCGTTGTCGGGACCGAGGTCGTCGAGGAACCGCACCACGTGGTCCATCTGCCGGGTGAAACTACCCTGGACCAGCACAGGCTTGGCGCCTTCCGCCTTGCAGGAGGTGAGGTCCGGAACCGCGGCGTCGTCGGTCTTCTCCACGTCACGGAGCAGCGGTGCGGCAAAGGCCGCGATCTGCCGGGTATTGCGGAAGTTCTTGGACAGAAGCTTGCTGTTGTGCGGACCCACGCTCAGCCCGACCTCGCTCCAGGTGAAGCGCTGAGGGTATATGCGCTGCGCGGCGTCGAGGACGAAGGTCAGCGTGTACTCGTCGGTGAGGTGGTTGAGGACCGCCCGGACCTGGTTGGCCGAGAAGTCCTGTGCCTCGTCGACCACCACCACGTGGTACGGGTCGCCGGTACGCTTGGTCGCCATGGCGTTCGCCAGATCGGACCAGTCCCACACCTGCTGCTGCTTCTTCCATTTCTGGAAGGGATCTATTACCTCCTCCGAAAGCCGGCGGCGCAACGGTGCCGGCATCCGCGGAGAGCGGCCACGCCCTTGCCGTTCACACGCGATGTACTCGGTGAGGTGTTCCGGCGCGAAGCGGCCTAGTACGTAGTCCACCTCGGAGCGTATGAAGTCGGTCGACAGCGGCAGGGAAGCCGCCAAAGCCGCCAGTTTCCGGCTCCGCTCGTGCTCCTGGAGAATGCGCTCGTAGGCCACGCGGTCAGTGGCCCATTTCGCGAAGGTGGAAACCGTCAGCTCGATGTCGTTGCCCTTGAGCTGCTCCTGGGTGAGTTCCTCGATGTAGCCGCGCAGCGTGCGGTTGTAGGTGAGAACCAGGACACGCACGGGACCGCTGACGAAGCCGTCACGGCGGCGGCGTTGCCAGAAGCCGGCCGTGAACTTCAGACGGTACAGGGCAGTAGTGGTCTTTCCGCTGCCGGCGGCGCCCCGCACGACGAACACCCCCGGCTTGTGGTTGTTGATCACCGTGAGCTGTTCGCTCGTCGGCTGCGTCGGTCTGAGAACCTTCATCCGCGGTCCCTCCCCAAGACACGCTCCCCCAACTCGAAGCCATATTAGGGGCGGTCGGCACCGTACAGGGTGAAGATCGGTCGGGCGGGAGCACGGTGGCAACTGCCAGAACCTGGGAGGGCGCGTGCCGCCGGGCGTTCGAGGACGGAAGTAAGGCAGGCCTCTGGTTCACGCCGCGCGTACCCGGACCGGCAGGCTCCGCAGCCTGCACATCGTGCTTCCCGGCCGTAGTACCGCAGGCCCGGCGGGTTGGATCCGGCCCCAGGTGGCCGGCAGCAGGCTGAAGGCGGTCTCCGTTTGCAGGCGCGCCAGGTGGGAGCCGAGGCAGTAGTGAGCGCCGTCGGCGAAGGAGAGGTGGGGGCCTTCGTCGCGGGAGATATCGAAGCGGTCCCGGTCGGTGAAGCGGTCGGGGTCGCGGTCACCGGCCGGCCGGCGGGGGACCGACGCAGCGTCCTGACCTCCTCGGCCTCACGGTCGGCCAACTCGGCGTACAGCGCCTCGAGTCGCTCGCCGTAGCGCCTCGTCAGCGCCGGCCGCAACGGCTTGCGCACCCCCGAGAGCAGCCCTGCGCGGCGCCGCCGAGTTGGCGTCCGCCCTCCGGGCCGCCGGCGCGCCGGGCGACACCGCCCGGGTGTCCGCCGCGCTGACCGCCTTCGAGCGGGCCATGCGCCCCGGGGCCGCCTCGGCCCAGCGGCTCCCGCCCGGCCGCGTCGCCTCCGTGGCCCCGAAGTCCGCGCTGGGAATCCGGGTCAACGCGCCGGCGATGCGCGCGCTCCGGTCGAGGGCCGCGCGACCGCTCGTCGACCGTGCCTTCGCGGCCTCCGAGCATGGCCGCCGCACCCCCACCGCGGCCGGTCGGCCATGACACCGCCCACCGTCTCAGCCGCATCGACCGAAAGCACCGACGACCGGCCGGTCGCGGTCGCTCCGGCGGGGGCGGGCGTGCGTCGGTCAGGACCGTTGCCGGCCGGAGCGGTTGACGGCCAGGGGAAAGAAGATCCTGAGGATCGTCGTGCAGAACGGATTGCGGTGGGTCACGGCGTGTTCGAGGGGGACGAGGTGGCAGCCCATTTTGCGTTTCGCCTCGTAGGCGGTTTGCGTCAGGTTCATCCTCTCCATGCCCAGGCGCATCGCCTCTTCGATGCCGCGGTAGTAGACGACCTGGTAGAGCCGCAGTTCATAAGCGCGGTCGTAGTCGAAACCGATGCGGATCGCCACTGAATTCCTCTTCCCGAACAGGCAGATCAGGAATCCCACCAGGCGGTCGCGCTCCCAGCAGACGACCGCCTTGGCCGGAATCCCCGGGTCGCGGGAGAGCGTGGCGACGAACCGCGGTGTCCACACGTCCAGCCGCGACTCCGCGCGGTTCAGGACCGCCTGGTAGAGCGGCATCATGGCGGGCAGGAGATCGTCGAAGCGGTCGCGCACTTCGATCGACACGTCCTGATGGGCGGAGAACCTGGCGAGGTTGCGGCGGGCGGTGCTCCGGCCGTTCTTCGACAGAGCCGCGATGTACCGGTCGAATCCCCCGGCGGGGAGGGACAGCCACGCGTCGGGAAGCGCCGGTGCGCGAAAGTATCCGGCTTTCCTCAAGGCCGGTTCCAGCCACTCCAGTTCCGACGGCGAGAAGTCCTTGAAGACGGTCCACCGAACGCCCAGCGAGGTGGACAGCCGCCGCACGCCGTCCAGCAGGACGTACGGGGCGGCCCCATGGACCCCGGCCCCGCGCACGACCCTTCCTTCTCCCAGGAGGTGCCCGCATACCAGGATGTCGATGCGCAGCGGCCTCCCCATGACGCGTCGCAGCGGCCGCAGCGCCCGCCGCCCCTGGGCTCCCAGGGTCTCTTCCAGGGCCAGCCCGCGGAAGACACACGCCGGCAGCACGGCTTCGATCCGCTGACCCCGGCTGAGCAGGAGGTAGCGGTAGGCAGCCGGGCCGATCCCGGCCCCCTCCATGGCCTGGAGGAACGCGTACTCGTAGATCGGGTCGTCGAGCGCCGCGAGTTCGCCCCACACCTCCGGCGGGATGTCCGAGACGCTGTCGGCCACCGTGGTGTGCCACCCGGATCGCGGGTCCTGAGCCGTTCGTCGCGGGCCGCCCACTGTCACCCTCCGGAGGCCGCGTGGGGCATGTCACCGCATGCCGTGACGTCCGCGCTCGGGCCGAAGACCCCGCGCAGCATTTCGGACACGGTGCTCGTCATGGCCCGTCCGGCGACGGGTTCCAGGAGATCCGCCATACCGGGCACCCCGAGGTCGAACCGGGCGTCGAACCGGACCGTGCTGCCCTCCCCGAGCGGCGCGACCGACCAATGGCCGGCGAGGTCGAGCAGGTCACCGTCGATGAGTTCGAACTCGATGCGCAGCCGCTGTTCGTCCAGGCGGTCGCGTTCCCGCCATTTGAGGATGCCGCCGGCGAAGTCGACCTCCCATGAGGAGATCCGGTCGCTTGAGGAGTCCGGGTCGCTTGGGGAGTTTTGGTCTCCGTCCGCGCTCTCCTCGAGGAGAACGGAGTGCACCACGTCCGTGTACCGCGGAAAGCTGGCGAAGTCCGAGAGCGAGTCGAATACCTCCCCCGGCGGTGCACCCGGGACGAAAAGAGCGACATGGACCTGGTGCATGGAAACTCCAACTCCCCGAGCCGGAGGCCGAAACCGCCTGTCACCAGCGGGGGTGAGGCAAGCCGGCCACGACGGACCGGGCGCGGCGGAATCCCTCTGTTCTCGCTCGCGCGGCCGGTGACGGCCGCTCACCTATCCTGTCCGGCGGGAATTGCCCCGCCGGCGCCGGAAGGACGGTGCCGGGCGATGCCGTACCACAATGCCCTCAATGCTACGGCCCGTAGGAGCGCGCACGCCCGTCGAATGCCGCGGAGTTCCGCCATTCGGGCGGACGCTCACGGTCGGCGGAAGCGGAAAGCGCGCGCCGCTCGCGGTACGGCCGCCCGTCCGGGCGACTCCTGGGGCACCCGGCGGTCGCGGGCTCACTCTCCGGTGGTGGACCGTCGCGTCCCCCCATAGCATTGGTCCTGCGTTCGAGTCACGGCACAGTGCCTGTCGGCAGTGCGGGCGAATCGCCTCGGCGGGACACGCGAGAGGTGAGATGTGAACAGCCCCTCCCCTGTGGATCCCCCTTCATTTCGGCGCCGCGGCCCGGCCCCGCAGGCGCGCTTTTCCGCCGCGCATTCCTGGGGGAAGAAGGTGAACGTTCTCCTCACCGGCGCGACGGGCGTGGTGGGGAGAGCGCTGCTGCCGAAACTCGCCGGGCACGATGTCACCTGCCTCATCCACTCCGACCCGATGAGTGGGCACAAAACCCTGCGCGGGGACGTCCGGCTTCCCCGTCTCGGCCTGTCCCGCGGGGATCTCAAGGAACTCGCCGCGACGATCGACGTCATCGTGCACGCCGCGGCCGACACCAGCCTCGGTACCGAATCCGTCATGGCGGAGACCAATGTGACGGGTACGGCCCGGATCGTCGAACTGGCCCGGGAAGCCGAAGCGAGACTGATCCACGTCAGTACCGCGTTCTCGGCGATGAGCACCGAAGGAGACGCGCCGGCCCTGGCCTACGCCAGAACCAAGGCGCACGCCGAGGAAGTCGTCCGCGCGAGCGGCCTGCCGGCGGTCGTCGTGCGGCCCTCGATCATCGTCGGCGACTCCCGTACCGGCCGGATCGCCAGGCACCAGGGATTCCACAAGCTGCTCGAAGCGTTTCTGCGCGGTCTGCTGCCCATCATCCCGATGGACCCGTCCCGGCTCCTCGACTTCGTGCCCCAGGACGTCGTGGCGGACGGCATCGCGGGCCTCCTCGACCGGGACGCCGACACCACGGAGCTGTGGCTGACGGCCGGAACCCGTGCCCTGCCACTGGGCACGACGGTGGACGAGGTCCGCGCCGCGGCGGCGGAACTGGGCCGGCCCGTCGCGCCCGTCCGCTTCGCCGACCCCGACCTGTACGAGCGGCTCATCGTGCCGGTGTTCCTCCAGGCCGTACCGGCGCCGACGCGCAGGCTGATGAGTGCCCTCGTGGAGCAACTCGCCCCGTACATGGCCGTGCGGGAACCGTTCCCCAGCGACGTGGACGAGTTGCCCGACCAGGCGCTGACGCTGCGTGCCACCGTGCGCGGGTGGGCACGGACCAGCGGTTTCCGGCCACATCACACCTCGGGAGCGGTACAGTGAGCCCGACCGCCGGCGCCGGCCGGGTCCGGGCGACCGTGCTGGAGCACCTCCGCGACCACGTGAACCGCGGCCACTCCCGCGTCGCGTCCCTGCTCGGACTGCCGCTGGAGGTGCGTTCGTCGGGCGCCCTGGTGTACGACGAAGAGGACACCCCCCACCTCGACTGCGGCGGATACGGGGTGTTCCTCCTGGGGCACCGCCACCCGGATGTCGTCGGCGCGGTCACACGGCAGTTGGGCAGGCACCCGCTGTCGACCCGTGCGCTGGTCGAACCGAACGTGGTACAAGCGGCACGGGAGTTGACCTCGGTGGCGCCTGCCGGCCTGCCGTACGCCTTCTTCGTGAACTCGGGCGCGGAAGCGGTCGAGCTGGCCGTCAAGCTCGCCCGCGCGAACGGCTGCCGGGAAGTGATCGCCGCCCACGGCGGGTTCCACGGGAAGACGCTGGGCGCGCTCAGCGCGACCGGGAACGACAGGTACCGCACCGGTCTCGGCCCGCTGCTGCCCGGGGTGCGGTTCGTCCCGTTCGGTGACGGCGAGGCCCTGAGGACCGTCCTGGCGAACGCCACGGAACGCGCGTGCGTGCTGCTGGAACCGGTTCAGGCCGAGGGCGGGGTGCGGATCCCTCCGCCGGGCTATCTCCGGCAGGTGCGGGAGCTCTGCTCGGAGTTCCGCGCCCTCCTCGTCATGGACGAGATCCAGTCCGGCCTCGGGCGCCTCGGCCGCTGGTGGGGCTGCGACGAGGAGGACGTACGCCCGGACGTCCTGACGACGGGGAAGGCACTCAGCGGCGGCGTCGTACCGGTGGCCGCGACGCTGGCGACCGCCGAGGTCTACGAGGTACTCAACCGGGACCCCTTGTTCCACTCCTCGACCTACGGCGGGAACCCCCTCGCGGCCGTCGCCGCGGCCACGACGATCGACGTCCTGCGGCGG
Organism: Streptomyces sp. NPDC021100; assembly: GCF_044333095.1. NCBI lineage: Bacteria > Bacillati > Actinomycetota > Actinomycetes > Kitasatosporales > Streptomycetaceae > Streptomyces > Streptomyces sp. NPDC021100. The sequence continues at coordinate 36,007 of NZ_JBIRQH010000031.1, read as the reverse complement.
GACCGGCTCGTCGAGCAGGCCGGAGCACTCGGCGGGCAACTGCTGCCGCGGGTCTCCGAGGCGCTCTCCGCCGCCGGCCCACGGGCCGTCCGGGAGGTCCGCGGTCGCGGACTGCTCATCGGGATCGAGTTCGCCTCCGAGGCACTGGCCGGACTGTTCCTGACCCACATGCTCCGGGAACGGGTGCTGACCTCCTACACGCTCAACGCCAGCACGACCATCCGGCTGACGCCGCCGGCCACCCTGGACCCCGGCCACATCGACTGGCTGCTGCGCTCCCTGGAACGATCCGCCGCGGCACTGGCCGGCGTGTGAACCGGACCGGGCACTCGTCCCGTCGGTCGGCCACGGCATGGGCGCCGAGCAAAGGTTCCGTCACGTACCGAAGCGGCCTACCGGCAAGGGTCGCGAGGTCGGAGGCGGGAAGGAACAGGACGGCGGCCTCCGGGCCGCCTCCCCGGCCTTGCCCCGGCGTCAGGTCCCACAGCGGTCCGTCACCCAGGGCCCTCATGGCCGGAACGTTCCCCTCCCCCACCCGTCCGCCGCCTTCACCCTCGTCGCTCCTTCGCAGGAATGCCCGGGTGTGTCCTTTCCTCACCAACCCGACCTGGCAGGGCGGCGGCCGAGCGGCCTCCGAGGATCTCGACCTTCTTGGCAGGGACGTGGCGGGTGGCCGCCGGTCCGGAGGCCGTCGGCCACTCGCTCACATGTCATCGCCGTACAGGGTGTTCAGCCGGTGAAACCCTGATCGTGCGGCGCCTTCTCGACGCGTGCCCGGTGGTTCGCCTCCCAGGCGTCCTCCGGTGCCCGGAGTGGCGAGGGCCCGGATCTTGCCGCCGTCGCGGAACCGTCTCCGGGCCCCGCCGCGCCGGGGTACGGGCGGCGGGCAGTGGACAGCACCCTCGCCGGCCGGGACGGAGCCCTCCCGGCCTTCGACGCCCGCGCCTCCCCCGTCGGCGGATCCCGCATCGGCCCGCACCCCGCCCACCGAACCGACGGAGGTCCACCTGCCGCACCCGCGCACCCCCTGCCCCGGCAGCCGGCCCCGGAGGACCGTGCCGAAGGACCGCACCGCCCGCTACGAGACGTTCGATCCCCCCGACCGGCCCCGCCACGACGGAGCCGGCTGCGGCGGGCGCTATCTCTCCGTACCGATGCCGGGCAAGGCCGACCGGGACGACAGGAACCGGGCCGAGCCGGGTCGACGGGCACTCGACGTTCTCCACGGTGCGCGACGGCACGGACGGCTCCTACCCGGTACCCGGCCCACCGGATCGCCATCCGCGCCGCGGCACCTGAAACCCCGGTGGCACCTCCCGCGCCACCGGAGGCCACCTCCCCGTCAACCCCATACGGGCGAGGCGTCGACTGGAGCGACAAGCGGGGCATCGCGTCGCTACCACGCGATGCCCGGTCCCCCGGGAGAACCGGCTCCCGGGGCCCGTTCCACCACCCGGAAGGCTGTCGCACAACAGCACATCGCGGGGGGCGGCAGAGTGGCGTCGGCCGGTCGGGGGAAAAAGGGGGCGAACGACTGGGGAGGTGTGTGCGCAGTGGACGACGGACGATTCGGGTTGGACGAGGTGCTGCGTGCGGCGGAGGAGGCCGCGCCGGTGGAGTCGGTCGACGTGGTCGCCCGGAACTTGGAGAAGCGGTTCGGCGCGCGCGTGGTGTCCTTCCTGTTCGTGGACCTGGTGGGCAGAGAGATGGTCCGGCTGCCACGAGCCGGTGATCCTCCCAGAGACGGCGGACCTGAGCGCAGCGAGTTGCGCGGCAGCGTGTACGAGCGGGTTCTGCGCGACCAGCGTCTGCACGAGGAGGCGGACGGCGAGGGCGGGGTCTGCCTCATCGCACCGGTCACCAACCGGGGGGACTGCATCGGCGTCCTGGAGCTGTCGGTGTCCTGCGTGGACGACGAGGTGCGGGAACAGGTGGTGCAGGCCGCTCACGCGCTGGCGTACATCGTGGTCACCGACCGGCGCTTCACCGACCTGTACCACCGGGGCAGACGAACCACCCGGACCAGCCTGGCCGCCGAGATCCAGCACCAGCTGCTGCCGTCGGCGCCCTGTTGTGAGGCGGCCCAGTTCACTCTGGCCGGCGGGCTGGTACCGGCTGACGACATCGGCGGCGACACCTACGACTACGCCCTCGACCGCAACACCCTGCACCTGTCCATCACCGACGCCATGGGCCACGACACCGATTCGGCGTTGCTGGCCACCCTCACCGTCAACGCGCTGCGCTGCGCACGCCGCGCCGGAAGCGACATCGCCGAACAGGCGCGGGCCGCGCACGAGGCCGTGCACACCTACGGCCGGGGCATGACCACCGGCCAACTGCTGCGCATCACCTTGGACACAGGCACCTGCCAGTTGGTCAACGCGGGCCACCCCTGGCCGCTGCGGCTGCGGCGAGGCCGGGTGGAAGAGATGCCGCTGAAGGTCAACTTGCCGTTCGGCATCCACGCCCCTGTCAGGTACGAGCCCCAGGAACTGGAGCTGCTGCCCGGTGACCGTCTGGTGCTGCTGACCGACGGAATGCAGGAACGCGGCGCCGGCGCCGTGGACCTGCCCGCCCTCGTCCGCGCCACCCGAGAAGAGCATCCACGCGAAGTGGTACGGGCCTTGGCCGAAGCGATACACGACGCCTGCGCAGGCCGTATGTCCGACGACGCGACCACACTGGTACTGGACTGGCACGGCACCGACTCCTGGGACCGCGCCGCCGCCGAGCTCCGGCCGCCATCGGCTGGTTGAGGCACGGGGACGGCGCCGGGCGTCAGGAGCCATAGAGCACCACGACCGTACGCGAACCTCCGGCGCCTCGCCCCTCGGCTCCGGACACGCGGCGACCCGGACGCCCCGGCGGCCGGCCGCGAGGAGGGCAGGGCCACCACCGCGACGCTGATCGACAGAGGAAATGCCAGCTGCTTGCGCCCCCGATTTTTCTGGCGCAGCACACTAGCGCGGCACCGCCCTGACCGGCCTTGCCGGTGTTCCGGCGAGGCGGGGGCGCCTCGGGGCGGGTGGGGTGCCGGGGGGGCGACGGGGCGGTGCGGAGGCGGGTGGTCTTCGTGGCATCGCAACCGGGGGGACCGCCCCGCGGAGGGTCTCCGCTAGCATGTTCGGACCTTACGATGATCGCCGCGATCAGGTGATCACCCCGAACGCCCGCCCTCGACTGGGCAGCCACGCTGTTCAGCGCACAGCACGTAGCGGCCCTGTCCACGGAACACCGCATCGGCCGCTCAAGTGAAATTCATGACATCGCGAATAACAGGCAGAAACGCGCTCTCCGCTCTGCGTCGACCGCGGGCGATCCTCTGGGCCGCGGCGGGAGTGGTGGCCCTCGGCTTCCTCGTCGCGCTGGAGATCGCCGCGCGTGACTACGGGCTTCCCGGGCCGATCACCAACCAGGCGAAAGAGGTGATCTTCGCTCCCAAATCGGGGCCGCTGCTCTACGGCAGCATGGCACTGATGATGGTGGTGCTCACCTGGCGGCAGCGGTTCCTCGCGATCGGTGCCGCGATCGGCATCGACCTCGTCTTCATCCTCGTGCGGTGGGCGGTCGACGCCCGGGTGGAGCCGGGCCACGGCCACGCCTTCGGCAACGGCGCGCTCTGGGTGATCCTGGGCTGTGCGGTCATCGCCCTCACGCGCCGCACCGGCCGGGAACGCACCCTGCTGCTGAAGGGCGTCGGGCTGGGCCTGCTGCTGGTGGCCGGCCGCAAGACCGGTGACACCTGGCTGCTGATCACCTCGAAGACCCGTCCGACCGTGCTCGACCAGTACGTGGCGGTCGCCGATCACGCGCTGGGCGACCCCTCCTGGGTCGCGGGCCGGATCGTCGAGGCGGCCGGTCCGGTCGGTGAGCACGTCCTGGACTGGGTCTACATCCAGCTCGCGGTGGCCGCGGTCGTCGTCGCGCTGTACCAGCTGCGGCACGTGGCGGCAGAGCGTCGCTTCCCCCGCCACCACCTGGTGCGCACCTTCCTGGTGATCGGCCTCCTCGGACCGGGCATCTACATGCTCTTCCCGGTGGTCGGACCGATCTTCGCCTACGGCGCCGACGGCGGACACTGGGCGGTGGCCGACCTCTGGCCGAACACACCGCCACCGGTCGACATCCCGCACGGAATGCCGTTCAACGACACCACCCCGCGCAACTGCATGCCCAGCCTGCACACGGCGTGGGCCACCGCGATCTTCATCCACTCCCGCAAGGGCCCGTGGCTCCTGCGGTTCGCGGGCGTCTTCTGGCTCGTCGCCACCCTCGGCGCGACGCTGGGCTTCGGCTACCACTACGGCACGGACATCATCGCCGGCGTGGTGTTCACGCTCACGATCGAGGCGGCCCTGCGCCAGCTCGACCGCGGCTGGGACCGGTCGGGAATCCGGTTCGTCGCCCACGGCACGACGGTCTTCGTCGCGTACCTGGTGGCCTACCGCTACCTGTCGATGCCCATGGCCGAGCACGCGTGGCTGGCCGGACCGCTCCTCGTCCTGGCGATGGTCTCGGTGATCTACGGCTACGTACGCACCACCAGGCGCTGGGAGCCGAAGACCGCCCCGGCACTCCGGCCGGAATCGGAACCGGAACCGCAACTGGTCTGAGGGGCGCTGAACCGGGTTCCCGGCGTGAGGGCCGCTGCGCCGGGAACCCGGCGTTCTCGGCGGCTGACGCCCGGAGCGGCGCAAGCGTCAGGGGCGCCCCCGTCGGAGGCGCCCCGCGGGTCCTGCGCCCTTGGTGGGTTTTGACGGTCACCTGCGTGCGCTGCCGGCGGCCGTTGCACTGGGGGCGGAGCCACCCGATACCCGAGGTGAGGGATTTCTCCTGCCTGTGCTGGTTCAGGACGACATCCAGGTAGTTCCAGCTGTCCTTTTTCTCGCAGCTGTACACGACGGTGGCGGTCACCGTCGACGAGGAGTGGGTTTGGGGGTCACCGCCGGTCAGGTGGAGGCGGGTGAAGTTGATGTCGGGCCAGGATGCGGCGGCGTGCGCGGCCCGGAGGGGGTCAGCGCGAGGACCGCGGCCGCCAGGGCCACGGCCGTGCGGCGGGCCGGGTTCGGTGCGTGAAGGCGTCGGGCGCTGTCCGCGAGACCCGCTTGCGTTCGGCCGCGACGCCTGGCGCGGCGGCGGGGATTGCAGAAGCCATGAGGGCACTCCTCTTCGGAAGAAGGGGCGAAACAGGGTCCGGCGGCGCTCGCTTCAGGGCAGGGCCGGCGGTGCTGTCCGCGCCGGAGTCCCGGGTCCGGCGCGGACGGCGTCGGTGGCTGTCGGTCCCGGCCCGAGCGCCGGGCAGGCGTCACCATTCGAGGATCAGGACCCCGCCGCCGCCGTCCTTGCCGCTTTCACCAACGTTGCCGGGTTTGCCGTCCTCACCCTTGTCGCCCTTGCGGCTGCCCTCGTAGCGGCCGCCGTCGCCGCCCTTACCGCCGTCGCCGGCGTTGGAGCCGACGGCACCGTCCCCGCCCGCGCTCGCGGTCCTGCCGGAGGTGTGGATGCCGGCGCCATACTTGCCCTTGGTGCCGCCCCACCCGCCGCGGCCGCGTCCGCCGCCGGCCTGGCTGTCGGTGCCGAGTCCCGCGGTTCCGGGGCCGGCGTCACCGCCCGGGGTGCCGGCGTTGCCCTGCCGGGCTTCCACGGTCCTGCCCTTGCACTCCGGCGCGTCCACGGTGCCCGCGGCCCCGCCCCGGGCCGCGGGGTAGGGGTTGACGTCGTGCGAGATGTCACCGGTTCCGGCCGAACCGCCGTCCCCGCGCCTGCCGTTCCGCCCCCCGTACCCGGCGCGCCCTTCACGGGCACGGCCCCGGACCCGTTGCTCCTGAAAAGGAGAACCTCGGTCGTCCCGCCGTCCTTTCCCCCGAGATACCCGTCGTCGACGCCATCACCACCGTTACCACCGCGGTGACCGGCGACGTGGCTGCGGGACGATCCGCCCGGGGCACCGCCCTTGCCGCCTTTCGCCTTGTGGTAGTAGCCGGCCGCGGAGCCGGAGAGGTCGCCCGCGCCCACCCGGATCAACAGCGCATCCCTGGTCTGCACGGCCACCGTGCACTTGATGTAGCTGCCGGAGGCCCCACCCCCACCCCCCGCGCTGGTGGCGTGGAGCCCGGAACCGAGACGCCCTGCGGTGCCAGCCCGCTTGGTCCGGGTGCACGGGCCGGGCCGGACGGTTCTCCTCTCACGGGTCAGGGCGTGGGCGTCGCGGGGCGGGGGTGGGCTCGCATGCGGAGGTTGCGGGGCCTGAGGATCATGCCCGCTGCGGGGCGTACTTCTCGTCGGCCGGGGGCGTGTTCCATGCGCCAGCGGGCGGCGATGGTGGCGAGAGCGAGGGGGGCCTCGGTCAGGGCGAAGGTGTCGCCGATGCATTTGCGGGCGCCCGCGCCGAAGGGGATGTGGGTGTGGCGGGAGGGCTGCGGGCTGCTGGGCTTCCAGCGGTCGGGGTCGAAGGCTTCGGGGCGGTGGTGGAGGTCGGGTCGGTGCTGGAGGAGGTAGGAGCTGTAAGCGATGGTGGTGCCGGCGGGCAGCAGGTGTTCGCCGAGGCGGGTGTCGGTGGTGACGGTGCGGGTGAAGAGCCATCCGGGCGGGTGCAGGCGGAGCGTCTCGTCGATGATGCGGCCGGTCAGTTCCAGGCGGGGCAGATCGGCGTGGGTGGCCGCGCGGCCACCCACCAGGACACTGTCCACTTCGGTGTGGAGGCGCTGCTCGATGTCGGGATGGCGGGCGAGTTGGTGCAGTGCCCAGGCCACGACGCTGGCGGTGGTGTCGGTGCCGCCCAGGAAGATGGTGACGATCGTGTCGCTGATCTCAGCGTCGCTCATGCCGCGGCCCTGGTCTTCGGGGTCGCGGGCGGCCAGGAGGGCGGAGAGGAGGTCGCCGTGGTCACTCCCGTCGGCGCGGCGCCGGCTGATGATCTTGTTGCACGTGTCGTGCAGGCGGGTGCGGGCGCGGTTGTAGGCGCGGTTGGCGGGGGTGGGCAGCCGGTCGAGCGGGGGGAAGAGGAACATGCGCAGGTAGAAGCCGTCGAAGACGGTCTTGACGTCCTCGACCAGCCGGCCCAGCTGGCCGGGCGGCAGTCCGCCGGAGAACAGGGTGGTGGCCGTGACCTCGCAGGCGATTCCCATCATCTCGGTGGGCACGTCCAGGATCTGTCCCGGGTGCCAGGAGGCGGTCGCCTCGTCGATGCGGGCGGTCATGGTCTGGGCGTAGCCGGGGAGCCGGGCGGGGTGGAAGGCGGGCTGAGCCAGGCGGCGCAGGCGGCGGTGTGCGCTGTGGGGGCAGGTGCCCAGGCCGTCGCCGGCTACTTCCCTGGCGCGGTCGAACATCGGGCCGCCCTTGTCGAAGACGCGGTCGTTGACCAGGGCCTGCCGGGTCAGTTCCGGATCGCAGATCACGATCAGCGGGAAGGGCCCCAGGTTGAGGCGGACCAGGTCCCCGTGGGCGGGCAGCGAGGTGAGCAGTGCCAGCGGGTCGCGCAGCAGCGGCACCAGGTGGCCGAGCAGTGGCAGGGCGCGGGGCGCGGCCGGGATGGTACGCAGGGCTCTCATCGTCACTCCGGGGCGGGTGTGGTCGGCGAGGGTGCTTTGCTTCTCGTTTCCACGGCGGGGCTCACAGGCGCCACCACCAGGCGATGGACGGGTAGGGCAGCGGTCGCTCGCGTACGGCCGTGGTGTGGGTGATCTCCACGCTCACCTCGCCGCCGGGGAAATGCTGCGCGTAGCGGGGCGCGGTGGTCTCCCACGGAATGTTCCCGGCCACGAAGTTGTGCAGCGCCGCGACGAACCGCCGCAGGGGGGCGCCGCCGCCTGGCGGGGGAGTCTTCGCCAGCCGCAGATAACGCAGCATGATCTGGTCACGCAACTCGACGGCTTCGTCCAGGGCCCGGGCGAGAGGGATCCCGTTCTGATGGGCGATCACGTTGATGAGGTTCTGCTGGTTGTCCATCGTGGTGCGCTCAAGGGGGTAGGACAGGAAGTCGTTGTCGATGGAGACCAGCAGACTCGTCATCTCGGTCATCGCCTGCGTCCACGGCAGCGCCATCGCCCGCGCGGGGATCTCCTCGCCATGGACGACCTCGACGGGGGCCATGGCCGCGGGCAGGGCGCTCGCGTACATGCGATGGGACAGGTACTCGTCCACGCCGGGAAGCCGCCCCTGGTCGCCGACCGCTACCTGGTGGATGGTGAACAGGTGCATGTCCCGGGCGGCCTGCTGGATCCGCTGCACCTGCAGCGGGGTGGCGTTGCGCTCGAAGTCCGCCATGCACGCCGAGCCCACCTGCGCCACCGGGTCCGTCTGGGGCGGCCGGTGAGGCGTGCTGAGCAGGCGGGCGAGTCCCCCGACCCAGCGCGCGTAGCCGGCCGTGTGCCCCACCGCGGGCTCCTGGTCGGCGACCGGGTCGAACAGCCACAGCCAGTAGAACCAGTTCGTGAACCACTGCAGCCGCTCCGTCTCCCCCTCGGGCACGATGAAGCCGCAGATCTTCGCCGCATGGCTGTCCCGCAGCATCGCGAGCGTCCCCGCGTCCAGATCGGCACCCAGGCGTTCGAGCCAGGCGAAGAAGCCCGGCTCCGCGTCCATCGCCTTCGGATGCAGCTTCGCCTCGAACGGGCAGAACAACGGCGGGATACGGAAATCCGGCTGAAGCGAACGCATACGGGACCCCACGATCGACACGCGACACTCACACGGACAGACGGACAGCGTGCGAGAGATCATTGGGCAGGCAGGCAGGGCGGCAAACCGACCGCCCCGGCACCCCGGCCGTTTCCGGCCACCCTCACCCCACGACCCACGACCCTCACGTAGTCGGGGCGACCCCACCCCCCTCAGGCGACATCACCATCCCTGCACAGCGACAGCTGCCGACCCCGGGACACACCCGCAATCCGCTTCACAGACGGCCGACCCGCCCGCCCACCTCGACGGAACGGACCCCTGCACCCACGGGCCCGTACCGATCCGCCGCTACCGGCGGCAGGGCGGCCCGGCCGCTGTCCGGCCCAAGAGCGAACGGATTTCAGGGCTTCAAGATCACCCATGGCCCCCTTGGGGATCAGTTCGATACCCCGGGCCGGCCTGGTCGAGTTGCCGGCCACGGGGGCATGGATCACTCCCAGGGGAGGTCGCTGGGAGGACGCCCCTGCCCGTACGCCCGATGACGGAGCCTGAGGTGCCGACGGCCCTCGACGACCAGGCCCCGACCGGCCAAGAAACAGTCAACGAAACGGCCGGCTACGAAACGTGACGAGCTCGCGAGCGGCAACGACCGGTGGAGCGGTGGCCGGCTATCCGTCAAGGTCACAGATGTCCGCAGCCCCCTAGGGCGGCCGCACGGGCTCGCCGCCGCCCCCCATGCTCCGGGTTGCGCCACTCAAGGCGTTGTCACGCTCGCCCGAAGGGCTCGGTCAGCCCACGGCCTCGCGGATACGGCCCAGGATGTCCCGCAGGAGGTCTGGTGACGTACCGAAGTTGAGCCTGACGAAGCCCTCGCCGCCGGGACCGAAGGTCCGGCCGTCATTGAGCAGGACACGGGCCTTCTCCAAAAAGAATGTGTGCGGGTCGGTGGGGAGATCGAGGGCGCGGCAGTCCAGCCAGGCGAGAAAGCCGGCCTCCGGGACGCGGTATCCGATGCCGCGCGGCAGCCCCTCACGCACCAGCGCGGCGTTCCGCTCCAGGACCGGCCGCAGCTGTGACAGCCAGGAGTCACCGTCCCGCCAGGCCGCCAAGGTGGCGGCCACGCCGAAGGTGTTGGGCTCGCCGTACAGATGGGACGGGCTCGAAAGGGCCGCCCGCACCTCGGCCACGCCGATGTGCGCGACGGCGCAGCGTACCCCCGGCACGTTGAACGCCTTGGTCGCAGAGGTCAGAGTCACCGTCCGGGCGGCCGCCTCGGACGACAGGGAGGCAAAGGGGATGTGCCGGTGCGGGCTGTGCACGAGGTCGGAATGGATCTCGTCGGATATGACCAGCAGGTCGTGGCGCCAGGCCAGTTCGGCGACCGTCTCCAGCTCCTCGCGGCGCAGCACGCGCCCGGTCGGGTTGTGCGGGTTCACCAGCAGCAGCACCCGGCAGCCGCCATCGGCCAGCTCCCGGTCGAGCCGCTCGGCGTCGAAGACCCGGCCTTCGCCCTGAAGCAGGTACGGGATGGGGTGCAGGCGCCGCTCCATGCCCGTCACCGTTTCCAGGAAGGGCGGATACGCCGGCGTGTGCAGGGCGACGCCGTCGCCGGGGCGCGTGGCGACGCGCAGGACGGCCTGGAGACCCTGGTTGACGTCGGTGAACTCCCGGACGTGGCCGGGGTCGAGCACCCAGCCGTGGCGTTCACGCATGCGCTCGGCGAAGGCGGCCCGCAGGGGGATCTGCTCGGAGCGCCCGTCCCACGAGGGGTATCCCAGGTCCTCCCGCACACACCGCATGAGGGCCTCCTGCACGACGGGGGCCGGCGGAAAGTCCATCTCCGCGATCCATGCCGGCAGCACACCCGGCGCGGCCCGGCTCCACTTCGCTCCGGGGCGACGGGCCAACGATGAAAGGTCAAGGTCGTCAAACATGGCTTCTCCTGTCCCTCAGGAGCCGATGAAGGTGAGTCTGGTCAGCAACCACGCGACACGATGCGGTCGGCCGGCAGGTGGGTGGTGCCCGCGGTCGACGTACGTGGCGATCGTCGCGAGGACAGTGAGCGCAAAGCCCGCGACACCGTTTCGAGCAGCCCACGTGCAGGTGGTTTCGTCATCAGGGCGCTTCTCCTTTCATCGGTCGATCAGAGCGATGCCGTGGTCGCCGTATCGGGCTCCCTGAGCCCCGGTGTCGGGGACGGCGGCGTCGATGGCGGCGAGGTCGCCGGCGGTCAGGTGCAGGTCGAGGGCGGCCAGGTTGTCGCGCAGATGGGGGCGGCGGGAGCTGCCGGGGATGGGGATGACGTCGCTGCCTCGGGTGAGGAGCCAGGCGAGGGCGATCTGGGCGGGGGTGGCGCTCTTGGCGGCGGCGAGGTGAGTGATGGCGTCGACGATGGCCAGATTGGCCTTGAGGGCATCGCCGTTGTAGCGGGGAGCCGTGGCGCGGAAGTCGCCGGGCTCGTAGCGAGTGGTGGCGCGGACGGCCCCGGTGAGCAGGCCGCGGCCGAGCGGGCTGTAGGCGACCAGGGTGGCGCCGAGACTGCGGATCGTGGGCAGGATGTCGTTTTCGACATGGCGTTCCCACAGCGAGTACTCGGTCTGGACGGCGCTGATCGGATGGATGGCGTGGGCGCGGCGGAGGGTGGCGGCCGAGACTTCGGACAGGCCGATGCGGCCCACCTTGCCCTGGGCGACCAGGTCGGTCAGCGCGCCGACGGACTCCTCGACGGGGACGGCGGGGTCGATGCGGGCGAGGTAGTACAGGTCGATGTGATCGGTGCGCAGCCGGCGCAGCGAGGCTTCGCAGGCACGCCGCAGGTCTTCGGGGGAGCCGGCGGGGACCAGGCCCTCGGCGGTGCGGCGGACTCCGGTCTTGGTGGCCAGCACGGCGCGGCCGCGGTGCGGTGCGAGGGTCCGGCCGAGGAGTTCCTCGTTCGCTCCGGCACCGTAGAAGTCGCCGGTGTCGAACATGGTGACGCCCGAATCGAGGGCCTCCAGCACGGTGGCCGCGGCCTCGTCCGGGTCAGTGGGGCCGTAGGTGCCGGTCATGCTCATGCAGCCGAGGCCGAGTCGGGAGACCGCCTGGCCGTCAGGTCCAAGGGTGGGGTGCATCGTTCCTCCGTCACTTTGCCAGGGCTGCGCGGAGGAACCCGAGGATCTCCGCCTGGGCGGCTTTGGCCTGTGGTTCCACGCCGGGCAGGGTGAGGAACGCGTGCCGCGCTCCCGGGTATTCGGTGAGCCGTACGGGGGTCCCTGCCGCGCGCAGCCGCTCGGCGTAGCGGCGGCCGTGGTCGGCGACCGCGTCCTGGGTGGGCACCACCACGAGCGCCGGGGCGAGCCCGCTCAGGTCGTCCGCGTACAGCGGCGAGACGGGGCCGGCGTCGCCTCCCGGCGGGACGGCGAGCCGCTGGATGAGCCGCAGTTGCGGTAGGGCCCGGGCCGGGCTGTATGCGTACTCGACGGCCGAGGGGTAGTCGGACATCGTCTCTGTCACGTCGACCACAGGGTTGACCAGCACCTGCGCCGTGAGCTCCAGGCCGGCCTCCCTGGCCCGGAGGGCCGCCAGCGCGCTGATCAACGCGCCGCAGCTCTCACCGAAGACGGCCGTGCGCGCCGGGTCGATGCCCCACCGCGCGGCGTGCCGCACCACGTGCCGGAGCACGTCCCAGCCGTCGTCGGCGGCGTTCGCGAGCGGGCTGCCGGGGGCGAGGAGGCGGTGCTCGACCGAGACCACGAGCGCGGGCAGTCCCGCGGCGAGGTGACTGTTGGTCCAGTCGCACTGCACCGCCGTGCCCACGAAGCCGCCTCCGTGCACATGGACCACGAGTGGCAGGGCGGTTGTGGTGCCGGCTTCGCCGTCTCCCGTCGGCACCGGCCGGTACACCCGGACCGGGAGGTCGCGGCCGGGTAGTGCCACCCGCTGCCAGACGATCGCGGCGCCGGGATTCGGTTCCCCGAGGATTGCCCGAGCCGTGCCGGACGCCCGCCAGCGGTTCTCCGCGTCGCGGTAGGCGAGCAGTTCCTCGCTCGTGATTGCCGAGAAGTCCGGCTCCGGCGGCCGTATCGCGGTAATGGCCTCACTCATGTGTCCTTCTCCCCCTCCCGGCCGGATGCCGGGTGTGCCGTTGTGGCTGGACAGTGCGTTGCCCCCATTATGCACGCGGTGCGTGCATCGCCAAGTGCACCAGTTGGGCTGAGTTCGGACGAGAGGGGCGAGATGACGGGCCGACGGCGATGGTCGACCGAGGAGATCCTGGACACGGCGGCGGAACTGCTGCGCACGGGCGACGCCGAGTCGTTCAGCGTGCGCCGGCTCGCCGCAGCGCTCGAAACCGATTCCTCCAGCCTCTACCGGCACTTCCGCAACAAGACCGAGCTGATGCGCGCGGTCGCCGACCGGATCCTGCTGGCCGCCATGGACGGCCACCGCCCCGAGGGCGACTGGAAGCAGCGCATCACCGCCCTGGCCCTGCGCCTGCGCGAGGCGTTCGGCGAGCAGCTCCAGATCGCCACGGTGTGGGGCCGCTACGGGTCCGGCGGCGCCGGATCCCGGCTGGTCATGGAGGAACTGCTGCAGGCCCTGCGCGCGTCCGGCCTGCCCGACGACGAGATCCCGGGGCACTACCACCGCATCGTGATCCTCCTCTCCGCGCTGATCACCTCCGAGGCCGGCATCAGCGCCACCACCTCCAAGGAGTACGAACAGGCCATGGAGCAGTTCCGCGTCGCCGTGCTCGGCGCCGACCCCGAACGCTTCCCCGCCCTGGCCCACTTCGCCCGCGACATCCGCCCCCTCGCAGCAGACCGCCGCGCCGCGTTCGAAGAGACCCTCGCCGCCCACCTCGCCCACATCGAGGCCCAGATCCCCTGACGCGCCGGACGATGCGTGCCATGCGGTCGTACCGGCGCGAGGAGAGCCAGGCGGCCGTTCGGACCGAGCCTGCCCGGCCGCCGGGCGACGCCCTCGTCGCGGCCTTCACGTCAGGAACAACAGCCCTGGTCAGCGGCGGCCTCTTCTGCGTCGGCGTGGTCGCTCCGATCGGAGCCGGGACACCAGAGCTGCGCCGACCGCCGACAGTGCCACCCCCAGCACAGCACCCAGCCGCTTGAAGAACGGCCCGTCAGGCGGTCCACGCCCAGGCGCTCAGGGGCCAACAAGCTGACGACGGCGTCACGGGGTGGGAAACAGGGTTCGTCCGGCTGCCCGCGACCTACTTTGCGGCTGGCGTCCGAGCCAGGACGCCGGGGCCTCTACCCTGCGTGTCACCGCCGCGCCCGCGGCCCACCGCCGGCTTCTCGACCTCGCCCAGCCTCTCGACGGCGCCCCTGGAACCGCTGTGATCCCGGCCCAGCGCAAGACCCGCCGCGAGCACGCGAACCGCGTCACCGCTCTCGGGGCCCCCGCCTGACCATGATCACCGGCTTGGCGTCAACCGCTGTACCGATGTCCCCCGAGGCCGAAGCGGTCCCCAAGCACCTGACGGCCCATCAGGCGACCTGGTCGCCAGACCATTAAAAAGGCCCTCTGACCTGTGGTTTCCGCAGATCAGAGGGCGTTTTCCCGGTCGGGACGGCGGGATTTGAACCTGCGACCCCTTGACCCCCAGCAAGTGACAGGACGCCATACCCTCGACAGTCAGGACAAAACGACCCGACAGTTCGTTCACTTCGGTTCACATTGCCCGTTCGCGGGCGCAGCGTGTGGTCTCCAAGTGGTCCCCAGCCTTCGCATGGTGCGGTCGGCGACCGCCGACCGGAACACTGTCAAACTGCGACAAGACCAGCGTAGCCCCACAGAGAAGTCGCGCTCCGCAACATCCGTACAACGGCCACGGGGCCCTCTCCTCCCCCAGCTGCTGGTTTTCTCTCTCGCCCCGTTAGGGGCGGCTGCTTGCACGATCGCACGGGGCCTGTTATTGGCGGCGTGCAAGGCTTCGGTATCGCACAATGGCGGAGTGCCCCATTCATCCATCGCGGCTCTCGACGAGCTCATCGGCACCCTGTCGGTCGGCCCGTCCCGTCAGCGTCAACTCGGCATGGTGCGTCAAGAGCTGACCACCGCGCTTGAACAGGGCGCACTGCCCGACGGAACCCGGCGCAGCCTCCTGAAGCTCCTCGACGAGGCCGTGCTGGGACGTTACGTCGAGACAGCGGAGACCGGCGCGTTGCGCAGCCGCTTGGTCAACGGGGAGAAGCCACCGACCTCGCAATCGACCAACGCCGCCCGGCTGGTCTGCCTGGAGATCATCCGACAGGCGGCAGGCCTTCCTGCCCTCGTCACCCGCCCGACGGCGGCCGTCGAACTGAGGCCCGTCCCCCACGGTGAAGCGCTGCGAGCCCTACGACGACGCCTCCGCCAAGACGTACACCGAACCGCAGCGCCGGGCCACGCGCGCTTCATCGCCCTGCTGGCCGTCGTGCTCGACACCCAGGCACGGGCCGGCGAACTCGTGGCTCAGCGCATCGATCACCTCGCCTCGGACGGCAGCAGCATCCAGGTCACCCGCTACCCACAGCACGGCACCCACGCCGAAGCCCAGCTGGAGGCCGTTCCTCTTTCGCCTCTGGGTACGGCTGCTCTAGCGCGGTGGCTCGCCGCCCGTGCGGTACTGACCGAGACGTTGGAAGGCAGTTGCACAGCCCTATGGGTCTCACTCGCCCACAACCACACCGGAGCCTCGAGCGGCGACGACAACTCGTTCACCCACCGCCGCGCCGGCATGCCACTCCAGCAGCGCGGACTGATCCGCAGCTACAACACCGGACGCCACCGCTACGGGCTCTCGCACCTCCTGCCACCAAAACTCGAACAACTACGTCGCGCTCTGGTGCACGAACCCGCTACCTCCTGAACAGACCCGCAGGCGGATCCCTCGCGGTTGTCCCCGGCGCCCGCTCCGGGCGAGTCAGTACGCCCCGCACGCAGGCTCCCGGTCGTCGATGTTCGCGCAGGCATCAGAGGCCCTGATGGCCGTCGTCAGAGCCTGGACGGACCGGCTGGCTGACGCCTGCGGCGAGGCGTCGTACGATCTGGCGGACATCGCGTGCCGCCGCCGTACTCGCCCCCGACGAGACTCAGTGTGATCACGGACAACAGTGGGCGGCACGGATGACGAGTACACCCGCAAGCAGCCGATACCGACCACCCGCAGCCTTCGGGACTACCTCGGCAGGACCCCATCAGGGCACGGCTGTCCAGGTCCACGGGCGTGGCCCCTTCCGGCCGCGCAGGCAGTCGACGCGGTGCTGTGCCTCGGCACGCGCGTGTGCGTGCTCGTCGGCGATCTGGAGTGCGAAGCTGACCATGCGTAGTTCACGAATGCCGGCCAACACCGGGTAGCCGGACCACAAGGTCACGTCCACCCCGTAGGCGCGGCGAAAGGCGCCGTACTGTTCCCTGGCCTCCGGTATGGCGCGGTGTCGATATGCGAAGGTGGCGAGTTCACGAAGCCCCTCCGCCGCACGCCGGGAACGCATCTGGCCGACGTCCTCCAGGGCGAGTTCCGCCATGCCGACGGCCTCACGCGGATCACCGACGGCCATGTGCAGAGCGGCGAGTTTGGTTCGGGACATCGCCCGGGACCGCACGTAGGCGTCGGTGTGCAGTCGCACCGCGGTGCTGAAGCGATGCACGGCCGCCGGCTGGTGGTGGCCGACGAGGGCGAGGTCGTACAGGGCGTGTCCGGTATCACCCTGGTGCTGAGCTTCGTCGTAGTAGGTCATCCAGGGCGGATCGTGGGAACGCGGCGGGAGAATGCTTCGTCTGCTTCCCCAACGGCCCTTAGGGCGGCCTCGACATCGCCGCCGAGTTTCGCGAAGGCGCGGGCGGTGTGGAGCATGGCGAGTTCGGTGGCGGTGAGCCGCTCGGGACGCGCGAGGCCCAGTTCCGCGTGGGTGAGCCCGGTGTCCGCGTCACCGAGCCAGACGGCCTGCCGTGCCCGGAAGCTGTAGACCTTCGCACGCAGGCGCCACTCCCCCGCCTCCTCGGCGCAAGCGGCGGCGAGGGCGAACACGCGGCGCGCGTCGTCGTGGGCGTAGGCATCGAAGTCGGTGGCGCCGACGACCATGCCCAATCGCGCCGCAGCCGCGAGGAGTTGGTGGCGGATTTTCTCGGGGCAGCGGCATTCGAGCAGGGCGGAGGCCCATTTCAGCTGAGCCGTCGCGACTTGGCGGACGATGCCGCCTCCGCCGTAGGCGTTGTCCCAGCCGGAGACGACGTTCGCGGCGTCCAGGATCTGCTCGATGTTCTGAAGGCGGACGACGGAGGGGAGCTGGGCAGGCTCGGTGGGAGCGAGCAGGTGGGAGAACACGGAGAAGCCGCTATCGCGGCAACGCCTCCTGCGGTGAAAAGAGTCCGGCACCGTGCCCGCAGGCCGGCCCCTGTCAGCGGGCCTGGGTGAGGAAGAGGCGGGCGCGCTCGTCCAGCTCGGCAGCGCAACGCAGGCCGCGGGCCCGGTAGGGGCGCAGGTCGGAGCGCATGGAGCGGACGGCCTTGCGGGTGCGGGTGGATCGGACGCCGTCCATGGTCTCGATCGCGCGGTGCCAGGTGGCGCATGCCTGCTCGAAGCTGCCTTGCTGGGCCTGCTGCTCGGCCTGGGCGACGAGGTCGAGGGCGATGATGCGCGCGTAGGTGGCGCCGGGGCGGCTCGCGGCGGCCGTGGCGTACTCCTTCGCGGCGTTGGGCCGGTCGCCGACGGTCTCGAAGACCTTGGCGGTGCGGGAGTGGACGGTGGCGGCGGGCGGGCCCCAGGCCAGGGCCCAGAACGGCACGTCCGCATCCTGCCCGGCCGCGAGGGCGGCGTGGGCACGGTCAACGTCGGCGAACGCGGCCTTGTGCTGGCCGGTCTTGGCGGGCGCGTGGGCGTGGGTGATGGCGAACAGGGCCTCCGTGCGCGGGTCCACCTTCCCTTTGGCCTTAGCCCAGCCGGTTTCGGCGAGGGCGAGGCAGTGCTCGGGCCGGTGCAGCTTCATGCCCTGCTGGGACATGGTGCGCATCACGAACCCGTCCTGGCCGGGGATGCCGGAGGCGCGGGCCAGGGCCGGGGACTGGAGGTAGTACCGCTGGGCGAGCCCCTGTGCGCCGTAGTCGTATGCCTTCCACCCGGCGAGGTGGGCGCCGGCGGCGGCGACAGATAGTGCCTCGGCGCGGATGGCGTCGCTGGCGAAGCGGCCCCGGCACAGCTCGGCGACGTCGGTGACCAGGTACTGCACGAACGCGGAACGGCCGTGCTGGCCGCCGTGGCGCTCGTCCATCTCCATGAACAGCCGCACCATCTCGCGCACCGCGGCGACATCCGCGTGCCCGGCGACCCTGCCAGTGGCGGCGGCGGGGGTGCGGGCCGCAGCCTCCTGGACGGTCTGGTGGGACAGGACGGCAGCGGCCATGGAGTACGCCGAGGCGGCGAGGAATCGGCGGCGGTTCACATCGGCCCTTCCGATCGTGGTGAGAGCTTCGACGGGGTCCACGTCCAGCGTCAGCCCGATGCTGTCATCTTCACCGGCCCCGAGGGAGGGCAGGCCGAGGTCTTCGAGCGTGACGCGGCGGCCCAGGCGCCGGGAGAACACCTCGGCCAGGTACTGGGGCGTCGGCTCGGCGGGGACGGCGCCCTGGGTCCAGTGGTGGACGGCCGACTTGTTGGTCGCCAGGCGCTGGCCGCTCTCCGTGGCGACGGCCCGCACCGCCCGGGCGACGCCCTCGTAGGGAAGCCCAGACTCGTCGATCAGTGCCTTGAGCTGGTGGTTCGGTGTGCGTGAGGTCATGGGGCCCTGCCCTCGTATACCCGATATACCGCTTGGCCCGGCTCGGACTCTACTGCCGGTGCGCGTACCGGCGTTGACTTCTTGTCACAAGCCCGGCGGCATCAACTCCCCGTCGGCCGGGCGGCCGAACCGGAGAGAAGGAGAAGATCATGGAGCAGACGATGCAGACCACCGCCCCCGTCTACGAGGCACCCCTCGTGCTGGACGCGGGCGAGGTCGTCGCGGTGACGCTCGGCACCGACAACTTCGACACCTCCGACGACACCGAGTACAAGAACGCCTAACCGCGATCTGCCGGGGCCAGGCCGTCGTGAAGCGCCGCGGCGTTCCCGGCCGATACTGTCGCCGCCTCCCTGAGCCCGCCCCGGCCCCGGTTGCGCCGCGCGTACGGACTCGCATGCTGGAACAAGGGGACACAACGAGCGAGGCGCCGTCTATATCGCAGGTCGTCGCAGGTGTCGTCCGGGCTGTCGCGACGAGGTGGCGCCCCCGCGGGAAGGAGCGGCGCCATGCCGCACGAGGACACTCCCTACGCGGAGGTTCCGCCGCGGATCCTGGCCGGGCGTGATGCGCTGGCCGAGGCGATGGCCGCGGAGGCGGTCGGCGTGGACGCCCGGGCGGGCAGTCCGGCGAACATCGTCGCCGTGGGGCTGACCCGTGACCCCTTCCCGGACGGTCAATGGGCGGTGTCCGTCCACGTGGTGAACGCCGCGACCACGGCCGACCTCCGTGCCCTGTTGGCCCCCCTGGTGGGGGAGGCGACCGCACAGGAGCTTCCGCTGGTCGTGCACGTCACCGGGATGGTCCGGCAGCAGCGGGCGTCGGCGCAACGGGTCGCCCTGCCCGACCGGACGAAGAAACGGCGTCCGTACTGTGCCGGGATCTCCACCGGTCATATCCGGGTGGGCGGTTCGGGAACCCTGGGCTGTCTGGCGGTCCGGCAGACGACGGGAGAGACCGTCGTCCTGAGCAACAACCATGTCATCGCCCTGCGCACCCGGATCTCCCCCACGGATCAACCGGGCAAGGACGACCCCAAGATCGGTGATCAGATCCTCCAGCCGGGGCCCGGCGACGGAGGCGTGAAGGCCGACAACTCCGTGGCGTTTTTGGAGAGTTGGGTACCGTTGGTCGAGGCGAGCCAGCCTGAGGGCACCTGGGCACTGGTGGACGCGGCCGTTGCCCGCTGCGCCGTTCTGGCGCCCAAAAGCCGTCTCGTGCTGGACGATCAGGATTCCCTGATCCCCTTCCACGGCAGACATCGGTCAGCCACGGTAGGGCTGGAGGTGCGCAAGTACGGGCGCACCACCGGCCTGACCCGGGGCCGGGTCACCGAAATCGGTGTGAAGGTGAGACTGCACCCGCCGGACGGAAGCGCGGGGTTCGTCGCGGGAATGCGCGAGCAGATCACCGTCGCCGAGAACAAGGGCCCGAAGGAATTCATCTCTCTGGGGGGAGATTCCGGCTCGCTGTGGATCGCGGATACCGGCGACAATCTGGACGGCTGGCCGGTCGCCCTGCTGTGCGGCGGTAACGACGAGAAGGGTCCGGCAGGCAAGTGCTTCGCCAGCCGCATCGAAACGGTGAAGAGGATGCTGGACATCCAGCTCCTCACCGAGTACGACCCGCCCGCCTGAAGGACGGCCCGCGCCGCGAGCGGCCGTCCCCCGGGCGGCGGTGGACGGCTCAGCCTCCGATGTCCAGGTCGTCGACGAACTGCTTGGCGCGGGTGCCGAGCTTCTTCACGATCTGGTCGCGCACCTGCGGGTACCCGCTGGAAGCGCGGTTGAGGACCATTTCCTGAGTGCCCTTGTACAGCGACGTCTCACTGCTGGTGAACTCTGCCCACAGCAGCCGCGTCACCTCTGTATTGGTGGTGAAGTAGAACGCGCCGATCCGCAGCACCACGTCGTTCTTGTCGTCCTTGGCAACCGCGGCCTGGAAGTTGCCCTTGGTCGATTTCACGCTCTCCTGGTTGAAGATCGTCACGCGGCGGTCGTCGTCGGCCAGGGCCTTCAGCGATTGGATGGTCGCCTCCAACAGCGCCTTCTCGTTGTCGGTGAGAAGGCTCTCCAGGACCTTGATGATGACCTCGTCCATCTTGAACGTCTTGGTGCCGGACCCGAACGTCTCGAAGCTGAAGGACTGGATCGTCCAGAAAATATTGCCCAGCACCCACTTGTAGTAGTCGTACCAGTCCCTGGTGTCCGACTCCCGCTTGAACTTCACGTCGGCCGCGAGCTGGGCCAGCAGGGTCGAGTTGAGGGTGTCCTCGCGGGCCTGGCCGCTGACTCCCGACACGAACGACACGAGACTCCCGGCGTCGACGTTCGCGGACGGTTTGTCGTCGCTGACCGGCTTCCTGTCCTTCGGCGGGTATTTCGCCTGCCTGAGCGGGCGCGTGGCGATGAACTCCAGGCGCTCGTCGTCGGTCAGGACGCGCCGCTGCGCGAACCATTTGTCGTACTTGCTCTCGTCGGCCATGTCCACTGTTTCCTTCCTTGAGGGTGCCGCCCGCTGCCTGCGAGAACCCCGCGGCCGGCTCGGCCGGCGGCGGACGCGGCCGGCAGCGGACGGCGGCGTGGGTGATCCGGTCGCTCAGTCCATGAGGTAGACGCAGTAGACGTTGCCGTTGTACGCGGCCAGCGCCGGGGCGTACGCATTGCTGTCTGACGTCAGCGTCTGGGAGGTGTCCCAGTACGCCTGGTCCCACTGGGCGCCGCCGCCGGAGTCCGTCGGTACGTGCATCACGCTCCAGCCCAGCCCCCCGGTACCGGGCGAGTAGACGCAGAACAGCCTGTCCCGGTATCCGACCGCCGCCACCCGGTAGGTGTCCACGATCTTGTTGCCGGCTTTGTCCACGGCGGGGCGCCCGCCACTCCAGCCGTCACCGTCGTACGTCGTCCACGACAGCCAGTAGCCGCCCTGGCCCGTGAAGTCCGCGTACACGCACACCAAGCGGTCCTTCACCAGGGCTTGCGCGTTGTTCTTGGCGGAGCGCTGGCCGCTGCCGAGTTGCTGCTGGGCGCTCCACTTCGGCTTCAGCGCCCCCGTGTCGTAGACCCGGTAGGCCAGCGAGTTTTGGGTACCGCCGCCATCGACGTACACCGACACCAGGCTCGACCCCAGGGACGCCAGCGACGTCGCGGCCGGGCTGTCCGGCTTCGGGCCGATCAGGGTCTCGTCCGACCAGGTCAGACCCGATCCCTGGCCCTTCCCAGCGATCCAGTATTGCTGGGCCGCCCGGTTGTAGACGGCGCACAGCGAACCGCCGAAGGGCGCGAGTCCGACGGAGTCGTCCGCGGTGCCCTGGCTGGTGTTCCGCAGAGGCTGCCAGACGATTCCGTCCTCGCTGCACGTCCACTGGATACTTCCCGAGGCCTTTCCCGGGCCCATGCAGTACAGCAGCTCGTTCCCCTTGGGCGGGTAGTACGCCGCGAGAGCCGGCTGGGCGCCCATCGCGAGCTTCGCCCCGCCACTGGTCTGGAGCGGCCGCTCCGCCGACCAGTCATTGCCGTCCCATCTCCTGCACATGAGCTGGGGCACCACGCATCACCTCCACCTCCGTCTGCCTCATGGACCACCACACTGGATGCCTTGGCTTCCGGACGGCCATCACCACGCGGCAAAGCCCGTCGTCGGATCGGTGAATCACCCGGCCGCGCCACTGGATCACATGGATTGGCGGAGCGGTGGGGGCGTGGACCGGCGGCGGCGATGGGCCGTCGGCGTCAGGGGTGCGGGTGCGGGCTTGTGCGGGCTGCCCCCGAGAGCAGGGTCAGCTGTCACGCGCCGCCCGGGACGACCCACGAGACCGGCTAGACCCTCATCTGCGCATCTGCGGGTTTCCCGGTGGTGGGGCCGGGGTGTGCGCCGCGCCCCTCGCAGGGGTGGCCGCCGTGGTCGCACGAAGCGCGACGGACAGCGCAGTCGTGCCCGGAGGGCACGCCCTTCGGCCCGGCTGCGAGCCGGGCCAGGCTGAGCCGTCCCCCGCGGGGACGTCCTTGTTGCGCTTTAGGGAGGCGCGGTCGTTCGGCTGTCATTTCCCGCTCCATGGAGACCGCGGGAACACATTGAACTCACTGAACGCTTCTTTATAGATGACGTACTCCAAGTGGTCCTCGGTGAAGCCTTCCCAGATTTCTACGCGACCGGCTAGCGCCTGCGCCTTGAGCCAGGCTGTGGGAACCTGCACTTTGAAGCCGACTCCGTGAGTATCACCGTGATCGCGCGCCCATTCACTGGCTGTTTAATTGGCCCCTGAACGGCTCCGTGTGCTGGCACAGCCGTAATGGCGGCGTAGTGCCCGGCAATTCGGAACTGCAGTCCACTTCGCGACTGGCTGAGCGCCCACATCACCGGTTCCTGGCTTTCGCACTCACGGCACGGTCGTGACGTGACGGCTTCGCAGCCTCGGCCGCCGTCGGATGGTTGAGCGTGGGGGTACGGGACGTTCAGCACGCTTGACCGATCGGCCGGGAACGAGGTTCTTGAGCCGCCGGCGAACGGCACGATGTAATGCGCCCATGTCGTCGATACCTGCCTTCTGCGCCCTGTCCGTGGTCATGGTCGTCATCCCCGGTCCCGCGGTGATGCTGGTCCTCAAGAGCGCGGTGGCGCGGGGCCGCGCTCCGGCGCTCCTGACTGCCCTGGGTGTGCTGGCCGCGGACATGGTGTGGGCGGGGGCGTCGGCTGCGGGCCTGACCGCTCTGCTGGTCTCTTCGCAGATCGCGTTCGACGCGGTCCGCTACCTCGGCGCCGCCTACCTCCTCTACCTCGGCATCAAGCTCCTGATCACCCGTGTTACCGCCGACTCTCCCGAGCCCGCGCCGCCGGCCCCGGCCGGCGGCAAGCCCGTCGGCCGGGGGCGCGCCTTTCGGGAAGGGCTCATCAGCGACCTGTCCAACCCCAAGACCGTGATCGTCTTCACCAGCGTCATCCCCCAGTTCCTCGACCACGGCGCCCGCCCCGCCGACACCCTGGTCCTCGGCGCCTTGTTCGCGGTCATCGGCTTCCTGTCCCTCGTCGCCTACGCCCTGGTCTTCAGCGCCGCCGCGAAGATGCTGCGCAGCGCCCGCGTCACCCGCGCGATCCTCCGTGCGGGCGGGGCGATTCTGGCCGCCTTCGGCGTCGGACTCGCCGTCGAACGCCCCGCCGTGTGAGCCGGCTTCGCGGAACAGGCCCGCCCGCGGGCGGGCGGTCGGCCTGCGGCGGGCGGAGCCCGGTAGGCGCGCTCGTCGGTTGCGACCCTGCGGTCGCGTCAGGAGACGCTGATCCGTTGTCACCTCCGTGTGGCTGGCAGAGCCGGCACCGGCTGGACACGGTCGGTCCGTTCCCCGGCAAGGCGCTTGAGAGCTCGCGCTCGGTCGTTGCCGACCGACGGACGGCACCTTGTGACGGGCGGGTCGGCACGTCTTGCACGAACGGGCCTCACCGGCCTTGGGGAACATCGGTACAGCAGTGGCGCCCGACCCTGCAGCCGGGCGAGGCCGACTCCCTCGTCCTCACCGGCTGCGCGGGCACCGTCGCCGCAGCCGGCTCCAGGGCAGTGCCGGGCTCAAGCGCGGGAACGGGGCCGGAGGCCAGGCCACGGGCCGAGCGGGCTGCCGGCCTGCCCGCGGCCTAGTCCGCGTCGCGGTTGATGCGGGCCTGCCCCAGACGGGGCCTTGGCCACCCAGGCCGCCGACTCCGAGGGTTTTAGCGCGTCGGCAGGTCTCAAAAGCTCAGACTCCTCGTCGTCGAAGGACAGCTTGAGGTCGGCGGCGGGCCCGACCGATGCCGCCGAGAAAGCCCGCATCGAGCTGACCTGGAGAGAGCGGGCCGCCGTCGACAGTGTCCGCGCGGCCCTGGAGGCCGATCCCCGGCAGGGCCACCCCATGCCCGACAGCGACCTGCAGGTGGTCGACCTGCTGCCGGAGGAGACCGGCGGCCGCGGCATCTCGGTGGTGTACCGCTACAGCGAGGAACTCGACGCCGTGCTGATCCTGTGGCTGGTGGCAGGTCCCTGACCGATGCGGCTCGGGGAACGTCGCGGGGGCCGTCCAGCGACTGCGGCCGTTTCCACTGGAAACGCTGCCTGACCCCACCGGAGGCTTCCCAGGTCGCGGCCAACGCCCAGTCGAATCGCGCGAAAGCCGACAAAAACACTGCGGAACGACTCCCGCCCCGCCACCGGCTACGTCTGCCGGTACATCGCCGACTGGGCCACCGTAAGGACTCGCTGACGCCTGGCCGTCGACCCGCAGAAGAATGACGCGCTCCACCGCCTCGCGGCGGCATGCCCCAACGAGTTCCTCACCCTCGAACTCGCCCACGGAACCGCCGGTAGGTGCTCGGAGCCGGACGGCTGTTCACCGCCTATGGGGGGGTGAGCGCGGTCTGGAGCTCCAGGACCGCTTGCCGGTCCAGCCCGTCCCCGGCCGTGCCCACGCATAGGCGGGGTCAGTCCGCGGCGGTGGTCAGCGTACGGGCCGGGGGTGCGGGGCCGTGTGCGGTCGGCGAGCCGGTCCGCGGCTGTGCGCAGGACGGTCGGGCCGCTCTGAGCCCTCAACCGGCCGCCGGCTCCGTCGAGGACCCTCTTCCCTGTAAAGCTAGCTTGACACCTCCGACGGGTGACAAGCATGCTTGACAGGTGAGAAACAGGGTCAGAGAACTGCGGTCGGCGCGCGGGCTCTCCCAGGGGCAGCTGGGGGTCGCTCTCGGAGTCTCGCGGCAGACGGTCAACGCCATCGAGACGGAGCGGTACACGCCGTCACTGCCGCTCGCCTTCGCCCTGGGCAGGTTCTTCGGGGTCAGCATTGAGGAGATGTTCCATGCCGATGACGACTGAGCAGCTGGTTGAGAAGGCGGCGCACCGGTCGATACCACTGTTCTTCCTCGGGGCCGGCGTTGTCTGTCTGGTGGCCGCCGCCGTCGGCGGGCGCCCCGGCCTCGGGCTGGTGATGCTGGGCATCATGGCGGCCTGCGGTCTCGTCCTGGTTCTGCTCGGCCGCCGCAGTGAGACCTATCGAGGGGTCGCCGGGGAATCCGACGAGCGCTTCGCCCTGATGGGCCGGTCCGCCTGGGCGGCCACGGGCGTGGTGCTGACCCTGGCGAACCTCGGCAGCTTCATCGGCGAGCTGGCCGGCGGACGAAGCGGTTCGCCGTTCTACTGGCTGATGGCCCTCGGCGCCGCCACCTACGTCTTGCGCCTGAGCCTGCTGCACCGGCGGATGTGAGGGGCCCGGGCCCATGCCGTGACGACGGACCACAGCCGGGCAGGAGGGCTCGCTCCCGCCCGGCGAGCACGCCACCCACCAGGGCCCCTCCGTTCTCGCCGACCATCATCAGCTCAAGCGACCAGGAACTGGGAAACGATCTCCGTGCATTCGGGAAGCGATCTCTGGCGAACGCCATCGCAGCACGTCAGACCCACTCGTGAACACCCGCGTCGTGGACCGGGCACGGGAGATCGTCGCCGAGTACCAGGGCAGCGTCACGCTGCGCCAGGTCCACTACCGCCTGGTCGCGGCCGGCCTCATCCCGAACACCCCGCCGATATACCGCCGGCTGAAGCTCTCGGCTCGCGGCGGCCCGGCGCGAAGGCCGCTTCCCCGACCTGGTGGACACCCTCCGCGCGGCCGATGCTGGCGCCTTGTCGGGGGCACAGCTCGCCAGCCGCCGGGCTTGCGGGCGGGACAGTTGCGGGACGGCCGGAGCGTCAGCCGGCCTCACGGGTCAGCGCGTCGCGGACCTCAGCGATCCGCACCTCGAGGTCGCGGTAGAGGTCGGTGACCTTGCGGCCCTCCGCGTCCACGAGGCCGGCGTCCAGGTCGCGCAGCCGGTCCTCGGCGGCGTGCAACTGAGCCTCCAGGGTGAACCGGCCCGCCGCGCCGCCGGGCTGGGCGAATTCGGCGCGGGCGGCGGCGAGGGAGGCGCGGATGCGCTCGCGTATCGGAGCGATCTTCCCGGGAAGGGCCACCAGTTTGTCCCGCAGGCCGACGAAGGCGTCGTTCGTGGACGTGAGGGAGTCGAGTAGTTCCTCGGCGGCCTCGGCGAGCCCGTGGAACTGCGCGGTCGCTTCGTCGAGCGCCGAGGCGTCCTCGGTTTCGGGGCGACGCCAGAGGTCGCGCGTCTCCTCGTAGTGGATCCGCGCCTCCCGGCAGGGCTCCAGCACCTGCTGGGCCGGTGCGAGCTGGGTCTGCAAGGTGCGCACCGGTACGCCGTCACCGCGACCGAGCAGGGAGTGGATCTCCGCCAGGGTCCCCTCGAAGCGCGCGAGTTCGCGGTCGAGCCGTGCGTACGTCTGCCCCGTCAGCTCCATCGCGTCCATCAGCTCCGCGAGGGCCGCTCCCTCGAGCCGACCGTCCGCCTTGCGCCGCCGCCCCCACATAACCGTCTCCTTTTGACCCGACAGGGAATCAGGAACTCATGAATAGCGCTCTTGAGTTCGACTATTGCAAGAGCGTACGGCGTGGGGGGGATCACCTGAGGCGACGGGGTGTCGGGGTCACGCCGGTATCGGTGCTGGAGTCGCGCGGCGGGCCGAGAGGCGTGCGCGCCGGTGGCGGCGGCGAACGGCGATCGCTGTCCACCGTTCGTGCAGGGTCGCGCCGGCCGTTGGGGGTTTCCAGGCCCGTTCGTCGACCAGCGCCGCGAGCGCGCCGGCCAGGTTCATCGGATCGCGACTGTCGCGGCGGGCCGGTGCGGCGGTGCGGGTCTTGGGCTGGAGGGGGCGGCCGCCGGTGCTGCAGGCGGCTTGTCGTGCGGCGCGGAGCGCGACACGGGCGAGGTCCACGCCGAGCCCGGGCGGGTGCCGTGCTCCGGGCACAGGTCCTGGGCACTGCGCCAGGCACGCTGGCGGGAGGCGGCCTGGTCGACCGCGTCACCGGTCGTCTCCGGCACGCTGGCCGGGCGCGGCCCGGGCAGGTCCGGCAGCACGAGCGGGACACCGAAGACCTCGGTCGCCGGGCATGCGGTGTCGGGGCGGGCGGCAGCAACGGCGGCGGCCCGGGCGGCCCGGACCTCCTCCCGCCGGCGCAACGACTCCCACTCCCGTACCTTCGCCCGCGCCTGGGCCGTCACGGCCTCGTGCATCCGCCAGGCGATGGCCTCCCGACACTGCTCCGGCCATGGGCTCATGATGGCGGCGGGGCGTGACAACCGGCCGTGCTGCTGGCGGAGTTGTGGCGGAAGCAAGCGCGGGCCGGGCGCCCCTGCGGGGGCGCCCGGCTTCAGCCTGGTCAGGCGGCGATCTGCTGGAGGAAGTCGGTGTTGGCCTTCACGTCGTGCCCGAGCACCATCGCATGGCGGGGAAGCTCGCCGAGGAGTTCGAGCAGGGGCTGGGTGCCGGGCAGGTCGGCCGGGAGGAGGCCGAAGACGTCGGGGTAGCGGTCTTCGGTCCCGACGGTGAAGAAGTCACTAGCCGCCACGGTGCGGTCTTCGTCCAGGAGCGCGGGCTCGGCCCCGGGGGTGATCTGGGGGAAGAGGATGCGGGCGGCGTGGCCTTCGGTGGCCAGGGTCAGGCCGAGCCAGGAGTGGAGCTGGTCGGGGAAGAACTGCGGTTTGAGCTCCTTGCCGGACTCCTTCCACAAGGGTGTGCGGCTGCCGGCGTGAAGGGCGTCGGTGACCTTCTGATGCTGGGTGGGGTGGAGCTGTTCGCCGCGCTGGACGCGGTCGCGGACCTGGTCGTACCAGCCGAGGGCGTCCAGCAGGCCGAGGCCGATGGCGGCGGCCGAGGGCCAGGGCAGGACCCGCAGCCGGTCGTTCTCGCGGCGGATGAAGACGCGGTCGTTGGCCAGCAGCTGCCAGTCGGCCCGGGCCAGGAGAAGGGCGGTGGTGGTCTTCCCGGCGCCCTTGTCGCCCAGGGTCAGCACGGTTTGGCCGTCGCGGACGACGGCGGAGGCGTGCAGGATGGACCAGCCGTCGGCCACCAGCTGGCCGCGGACCACCTCGCGGGCGAGGCGGGCGGCGGCCAGGGCGACGGGGACGTCCTCGCCGCCGTAGATGCGCAAGGGGCCGCCGGGCTCGGCCCGGTAGGCGAGCTTGTTGTCGGGCTGAGAGGCGAGCACGGTGCCGTCGTCCTCCCGGTCGAAGAGCATGCTCGTGTTCGCGTAGACGGTCTCCTCATGCGCGTGGTCGGCCACGCGCTGAGCAATCTCGGTGACGCGGTCGGGGTTGACGTCGGCGATCACCTGCGGGCCGTCGGCGGCGGCGGTAGTGCTGGTGGCGTTCCACCAGGGGCCGAAGTAGCGGATGGCCCATTCGGTGACCACCGGCGTGTTGCTGGTGACGGTCACGGCCTGGGCGGCCGTGGCGATGCGGGTAGCGGTCCTGGTCACTGCGGTCTTCTCCTTCCATTTCCATGAGGGACGTGCGGGAACGTGCAGGCGGGCCAGCGGCTCGTAGGCGTCACGGAGCTTGACGTCCGCGGCCACCAGCTGACGGGCCTCGGCGGCATCGAGCCGGGGGAGGCACACGCTTGGCCTTCCGGCGGTGAAGCGCAACGGGATTCCCATCCACCGCCTCTCGTGGTTGACGGACAGCTCCACCACCCGGTCGTCCAGGCCCAGGCCCGCGCGGAGGGCGGCGATGACGGCGCCGGCCGGGCCGCAGCGCGCGCGGCCGAGACCGGCGTTGATCCGGGCCGGGCGGTTGGCCAGCTCGCGGCGGACCTGTCCGACCGGCACTTCGATGGGGCGGTCGTTCACGCGGGTGGCCGACGCGCAGACCACCGCCTGGTCGCCGTGCTCGCCGACCACATGCCCCTCCACTTCCTCCACCGGCACGTCGAGGAGGTGGGCGAGGGTGAGGCGGTAGCGGGCGGTGTCGGTGTTCGAGCCGACCCCGTAGACCCGGGGGCAGCCGGAGACCTCGGTAAACAGGCGGGTCATGACGTCGACGGGGTTGGTCACCATGACCACCAGCCCCTGGTAGTGGGCCAGCGCGGCCGCCAGGGCGGCGATGACGGGGGCGTTCGCGTTCAGCCCGGCCATCCGCACGTTGGTACGGCTGGTGTTGATGAACTCGGCACGCGGGCAGACCACCACCGCCTCGCAGGAGGCCAGCGTGCCCGGGCCGGCGGCGTGAACCGCCCGGACGGGGGAGCCGATGACCTGGCACATGTCCTCCAAGTCGGTCACCAGGGCCCGGGCCGACAGGCCCGTTCGGGAGACGACGCGGAGGGACTCGCACCAGCTGCCGGCCGCCAGCAGCATGGCGACGCTCTGGCCGACGGCCCCGGCGCCGATCACCCCGATCGCACCGGCCTTCGCCGCCGTCACCGGTTCGCCGCCTTCACGACGTCGGCCAGCGCGAGCCGCCACACCGCCCGCGGGTCCATCCCGGCGACCAGGCCGGCGGTCGTGCTCTCCAGCAGGCCGCACACCGTCTCCGCCCGGGCGGTGAGCTTCCCGGCGTGCTCGGGCAGGGGCAGGTCGGGCGGGCAGGTCAGGTAGGTGCTGACGATGTTGGTGGTGTCCATCAGCCACAGCACCACCAGGTGCCGCAGCCACTCGGCCCGCTCGTCCGGGGCGAGGTCGGCCGTGAGGGCATCGGCGAACTCCTCGATCCCCCTCGCTGTCGCGTCGGCCGTCACCAGGTCCGGTGAGGAGGAGATCAGGCCGAGTACGGTCCGGGAGATCAGCTTGGCCGCATCGGTCTGCGCCCGTCCCCGGCCCAGGCCCGGGTCGAGGAAGACCGGCCGCCCGTCGGCACCGTCGGGGAAGACGACGTGATCCGGCTTGAGGTCGCCGTAGACCACCGGCCGGTGCCCGGCCATCGGGGCGGGCCGCAGCCGCCTCAGCCGCAGGACCACCGTTGCCAGCACATCCCCGGCCTGTCCGGCTTTGCGCAGGTAGGTGGGGCCGCTGATGCCGTTGAACTTCCGGTCGAACGTCGAGCCGATGCCCCGCTCGGTGATGGCCGCCTCATCGACGGCCCGGGCGACGGCGGGCTGCTGGAGGCCGGCGAGCTCGACTACCGCGCGGGTCATCAGCTCGCCGGTCTGGTGCGGGGCCTTGGCCAGCAGGTCGGCCAGCGTCGGCCCCGTCACCGGCTCGGTGAACAGCACCCCGCCGTGTAGACCTGCCACCGGGCAGGCCCGGGCTCCGGCTTCCTGGAGGATGGCCAGGCCCCTAGCCTCCCGCTCCAGCAGGGCACCGGGCGAGCCCTGGTAGGCGGCCTGGGCCGCGCGGACCTGGGCCCAGTCCCCGGCCGTGCCCCGCAGCACGGAGACCAGCGACAGGCCCAGCAGGGAGACCTTCGCGTACAGCGGGTGGCCGTCCACGGTCAGGCGGCGGACGTAGGCCGTGACGCTTGGCGTGTGCTGGCCGAGCCGCGCGGTGCCGCCCGGCCACAGTCCGGCGGCGGCCTGCTTGATCTTCTCGTCCGCGTAGGTGAAGACCTCGGCGGCGGCGATGGTGCTCGAACTGGCGGTCATCGCCAGCCTCCCGTCGCCGTGGTCGCCGTGTCCGGCAGGGAGAGGGTGGCCGGGGCCTGCCCGGGGTGGTCGAGGTCGTGGTGGACGGCGGCGGCCAGGCTGCCGGCCGCGGCGAGGGTGCCCAGGGCCCAGATCCAGCCGAGCATGGGCCCCAGCCGGTCGCTGCGGGCCGTCCTGCCGCCAGTCGTACGGCACGTGTACGTCACCGTCGTCTCCTTCTCGTCCCAGGGGTGGAGGCAGCGGGCCGCCGACGTGGAGAGGAGACGGTGATCAGGCGCCGAGGGCCGGCTGCCGCTTCATCCGCCCACGCATCTCGGGCGGTGAGCTTCAGTCAACGGCCGTATGGACAGGGCGAGGAGGGGCCAGGATGTAGGGCAGCTGTAGGCCCGTGTAGGCCAGGAGGCGACGGCGTCGTGCCGACCAAAGAGGAACTCGCCCAGCTCATCCGACAGGCGTGCGAGAAACACGGCTGGGGCCCCACCAAGCTCGCCCGCGAAGTCAGCGTCGCCGCCGGGCGCCCCCCGGGCACGATCGAGCGCCAGTACGCCCGCCGGTGGCTGAAGGGCGAGCGGGCCCCGACGCACTGGCTCCCGTACGTCGTCCAGGTTCTCGACCTGGACTTAGAGCCCTCCGGACAGGCTCGAACCGCCGCGTGTGAGGCGGAGGCCACCGATACCGTGGCTTCAGTCATCCAGCTGGGGAGGCGAGACGTGCACCGCCGGAACTTCCTGGCCGCCACGAGCGGTTACGCCCTAAGCGCCCTCGCGCTGCCCGACCTCGACAGCATCACCCGCCGCACCAAAACCGCCCCGGCCGGAGCCGTCCGCGTCGGCGCCGGCGAGGTCACCGCCGTCCAACAGATGGTCAAAGCCCTCGGCGACGCCGCCGCCGAACTCGGCGGCGGACACGCCCGCCACCTCGCCGTGCGCTACCTCACCGACGACGTCGCCCCCTGGCTCAACGGCAAGTACACCGAGGCCACTGGCCGCGAGCTGTTCGCCGCCACCTCCCAGCTCGTCCACCTCGCCGGCTGGATGGCCCAGGACGAAGGCAACGACCCCGAACACCAAGGGCGAGCCCAGCAGTACTACGCGCACGCCTACCGCCTCGCCGCCGAAGCCCGCGACCCCGAACTCTCCGCCACCGCCCTGCGTGGCCTGGCCGTCCAGGCCACCGACCTCGGATTCAAGGCCGAAGCCGTCCAGCTCGCCGAAGCATGCGTCCGCTATGGCAAGGACCTCGACAACCCCCGCGCCGTCGCCTACTACCAAGCGACCCTCGCCAATGCCGCCGCCCAGGACGACGACCGCAAGCTCGCCACCCGCCACCTCACCCTCTCCGAGACCGCCATCGGCCACTCAGGCACCACCGCAGGCGAATCCTGGGCCGCCCACTACTCACCCGGCCGGTGGGCCCACGAATCCGGCATGATCCTCGCCCGCCTCGGCGACCTCGACGCCGCCGAAGAACACCTCCGCCTCGCCCTCGACATCCACGGCCTTGACCGCCGCCGCACCCGCGCGATCGTCCTGGCCGACCTCGGCGGCGTCCGGCTCCGGCAAGGCGACGTGGACGGCGCACTCGCGACCTGGAGCGAATTCGTCGAATGCGCGGACGGCATCCGCTCGGTGAAGGTCCACACCGCTGCCGGGGACATGCGGACCCGGCTCAACCGCTTCCGGGGCATGCCCGAGGCAGAGCTTCTCCGCCAGCAGGCAGCCCGGCTCCTCGTCTAAGCAACCACCGTGGTCAGGCACGAACCTCGATGCCGAGGTCGGTGAGCAGGCCGCGGACGCGCTGTTCGATCTCGTCGCGGATCGGCCGGACGGCATCGACGCCCTGCCCGGCGGGATCGTCGAGCTTCCAGTCGAGGTAGCGCTTGCCGGGGAAGACGGGGCAGGCGTCGCCGCAGCCCATGGTGATGACGACATCGGACGCCTGGACGGCCTCGCGGGTCAGCAGCTTCGGCGTCTGGGCGGAGAGGTCGATGCCGACCTCGCACATCGCCTCGACCACGGCCGGGTTGACCGTCTCGGCCGGGGCCGAGCCGGCGGAGCGGACCTCGACGCCGTCGCCACCGAGGTGGGTGAGGAAGGCGGCGCCCATCTGGGAGCGTCCGGCGTTGTGGACGCACACGAACAGCACCGACGGCTTGGACTCAGACACGGGCGGAACCTTCCGGGACGGCCGACCGGTCGTCGGCGGGTGAGGGAAAGAAGCGCCGCGCGGCGAGCGCGACGTAGACGAGGCCGATGAGGACGGGAACCTCGATCAGGGGGCCGACGACCCCGGCGAGGGCCTGGCCGCTGGTGGCGCCGAAGGTGGCGATGGCGACCGCGATGGCCAGCTCGAAGTTGTTGCCCGCGGCGGTGAACGCCAGCGTCGTCGCCCGCGGGTAGTCCAGACCGGCGGCCCGGCCGACCGCCATGGAACCGGCCCACATCACGGCGAAGTACACCAGCAGCGGCAGCGCGATTCGCGCGACGTCGAGCGGCTGGGAGGTGATGGCGTCGCCCTGGAGGGCGAACAGCACGACGATCGTGAACAG
This sequence comes from Streptomyces sp. NPDC021100, assembly GCF_044333095.1. Lineage (NCBI taxonomy): Bacteria > Bacillati > Actinomycetota > Actinomycetes > Kitasatosporales > Streptomycetaceae > Streptomyces > Streptomyces sp. NPDC021100. The sequence continues at coordinate 2,658 of NZ_JBIRQH010000031.1, read as the reverse complement.
CAGCCCGTACAGGGCGAACGGGCCGATGCGCGGGATCAGCTTCGTCTCGTACCAGGTGCGGCCCTTGGCCTTCTCGCCCAGGCGGCGGGTGAGATAGCCGGCGGCGAGCGGGATGCCCAGGAAGATCAGCACGCTGCGGGCGATCTCCCACACCGACCCGTCGAGCGCGGTCTGTTCGAGGCCGAACCAGCCGGGCAGGACGGAGAGGTAGAACCAGCCGAGGCCAGCGAAGGCGATCACCTGGAACACCGAGTTCAGGGCCACGAGGACGGCTGCGGCTTCTCGGTCGCCGCAGGCGAGGTCGTTCCAGATGATGACCATGGCGATGCAGCGGGCGAGCCCGACGATGATCAACCCGGTGCGGTAGGCGGGCAGGTCCGGCAGGAACAGCCAGGCCAGGGCGAACATCACCGCAGGTCCCAGCACCCAGTTCAGCACCAGCGACGGGATGAGGAGACGGCGGTCGCGGGTGACGGTGTCGAGGCGGTCGTAGCGGACCTTGGCCAGCACCGGGTACATCATCACCAGCAGCCCGAGGGCGATCGGCAGCGAGACCCCGGTGACGGTGACCTTCGCCAGCGCGTTCCCCAGCCCGGGCACGAGGCGGCCAAGTCCGAGGCCGGCGCCCATCGCGGCGAGGATCCACACGGCCAGGTAGCGGTCGAGGAAGGACAGCCGGGCCGCCACCGGAGCCGTGGCCGGGCCGGTCACGAGGGAGCCTCGGCCGGCTCGGGCAGGGGCTGCCCGGCGGGGCGGGTGAGGATCCCGGCGAGCCGGTCGGTCATCTCCGGCAGCAGCCGGTAGTACACCCACGTCCCCCGGCGCTCGGAGGCGATCAGCCCGGCCTCGCGCAGGAGCTTGAGGTGGTGGGAGATCGTCGGCTGCGACTGGTCGAACGCCGGAGTCAGGTCGCACACGCACACCTCGCCGCCCGCGCGCGAGGCGATCATCGACAGCAGCCGCAGCCGCACCGGGTCCCCCAGAGCCTTGAAGACTCTCGCCAACTCGGTCGCCTGGTCCTCGGCGAGCGGTGCGGTCAGCAGCCCGGGACAGCAGCCGTCCGGGCCGTCCTGCCCGAACATCATGAACTCTTGATTCGACATACGTCTATGTTGACGTTCTTCGATCCAAGGCGCAATCTTGCATCGAAGTCGATCGATACAAGCTGATCGAGGAGATCGCCATGTCCCGAGTCCAGCTCGCCCTCAACGTCGCCGACCTCGACGCGTCGGTGGCCTTCTACTCCAAGCTCTTCGACGTCGAACCGGCCAAGCGCCACCCCGGCTACGCGAACTTCGCGATCACCGAACCCGCGCTCAAGCTCGTGCTCATCGAGGGCGAGCCCGGCCAGGACACCCGAATGGACCACCTCGGCGTCGAGGTCGAGAGCACCGACCACGTCACGGCCGCCACCGACCGCCTCAAGGACGCCGGCCTGGCCACCTTCGAGGAGAACGACACCTCCTGCTGCTACGCGCTCCAGGACAAGGTCTGGGTCCACGGCCCCGGCCGCGAGCCCTGGGAGGTCTACGTCGTCAAGGCCGACGCCGACACCCTCGGCAAGAGCCCCGTCCAGACCGGCGACGCCTGCTGTACGGCCACCCCGTCCGCCCCCGACGACCAGGCCCCCGCCACCCGGCCCTGGAGTCCTAGCTCAGACACCAGCCGCAAAGTGGGCCGCGGGTAGCCGGACGAGCCCCGTTTCTCCGTCCTCAGGACCGAAAAGAGCTGATCATGACCGACACGATGGTGGAGTCCGCCACGACTCACCGGCAGCAGGACGAGGCCGCTCGGGCCCTGCTCGATGCGCTGCACGACGGCATCCAGTTCAACCTGCCCGCGGTGAGCTGGACCGTGACGTACGGCGGCGTCCTGATGGCGGAGATCCGCAAGCAGGACCACTTCCGTGAGGACTTCCGTCTGTGGGCCGAGCACCTGAAGGCCGAGGTCGAGGATCTGTCCAGGAACGGACGGACGGTGTTGCGGGCCATCACCGAGACCGGTGTCCCGGGCAGGGGGCGGCGGGTGCGGATCATTGTGATCGCCAAGGTCTACGAGTAGACCGCCCTTGGTGCTGCCGCTCCCCTGTCCGTACAGCCGCTCATGGGCGACAGCGGCCCCGAGGGCCCGTGCTGCTGGTGGTGCGGCCGGCCGCTCGGCGAGGGCTCTGTACGACGACGGTACTGCGCACGGCCGCAGCTGTGCCGGGACCGGGCGTACCGCGACCGGCGCCGCGCGAGGGCGGCGGCGCCCGAGCGTCTGGCGCTCGCCACTGTCGGCCACCGCGTCGATGAGCAGGTGCAGGCCATCCGCGAGGTGTTGCTGGCCGCTGTGCTGCAGGAGGACCGGTGGCCCGGCGTCTTCGCCCTGGCGGCCGCCGTCCTGGAAGACCTCACGCGGGACCTGGTGCGCGTGTGCGTCATCGAGGAGCGGGCCGCCGGGGCGACCTGGGAGCAGATCGCCGAACCGTTCGGGATCAGCGCTGATGCGGCCCGTAAGCGCTGGGGCCGCTGGAGGCTCACTCGCCGGGAGGAACTCTCCGAGGCGTAGAGCTGAGCCTGCGCCGGTCAGAACTGGGGGCAGAGGTAGTAGTCCGGGGCCTTTGCGGCGCAACGGTGCACAGGTTCTACAGCTTCCTACCCTCCCATGCCGTCTGAG
>NZ_JBIRQH010000030.1:0-87490 GCF_044333095.1 Streptomyces sp. NPDC021100 | reverse complement strand
GGACCGTGTGGGAGAGTAGGACGCCGCCGAGCAAATTTTGACAGTAAGCCCTGGTGGGGAGCATCGCTCCCTGCCAGGGCTTACTTGCGTTTACGGCACCTTCGCGCTCGTTTACGGCGCCTTGGCACTGCGCCCACCCGCGCATACCGACCGCCCCGGCTACCGGTAAGGTCAAGAAGAAATCAACAGGAACCGTCCCACAGGAGGCCCCCGGGTGGAGGTCCATGAGACGCGCGTACAGACCGACCGCGTCCTCACCATCCCCAACATCCTCAGCATGGCTCGCCTCGTCGGCGTCCCCCTCTTCCTGTGGCTGATCCTCCAGCCCGTCTTCGACGGGCCGAACTGCGACGGATGGGCGCTGCTGGTGCTGGCGTTGAGCGGCGTCAGCGACTACCTCGACGGGAAGCTCGCACGGCGCTGGAACCAGATCAGCAGCCTCGGCCGGCTGCTCGACCCCGCCGCCGACCGGCTGTACATCCTCTCCACACTGGTCGGAATGACCTGGCGGGAGATCCTGCCGCTCTGGCTCACCGCGGCCCTCCTGGCCCGCGAGGCGATGCTGCTGGTCATGGTGGGGATCCTGCGACGGCACGGATACCCGCCGCCCCAGGTGAACTTCCTGGGCAAGGCCGCGACCTTCAACTTGATGTACGCGTTCCCGCTGCTGCTTCTCAGTGACAATGACAGCTGGGTCCAGCTGCCCGCCACTATTTTCGGATGGGCGTTCGCCGGATGGGGTACAACCCTCTATTGGTGGGCAGGAATCCTCTATGTGGTTCAAGTCCGCCGACTGGTCAAGGCGGATACCACAGCCGACTGATCCCGTCGTAGCCGTACGTTCACGCGTACGTACAACGGAGGCGATCGAGGGGATTTAGTCGGTGGTCCGTCATCTCTCAAGGAGGACGCTTCCGACATGAAGGCCGTCGTGATGGCCGGTGGCGAAGGCACCCGCCTTCGCCCCATGACCTCAAGCATGCCCAAGCCGCTCCTGCCGGTGGCCAACCGCCCGATCATGGAGCACGTACTCCGGCTCCTCAAACGGCACGGGCTCACGGAGACGGTGGTCACCGTCCAGTTCCTCGCCTCACTGGTGAAGAACTACTTCGGTGACGGCGAGGAGCTCGGCATGGAGCTCACCTACGCCAACGAGGAAAAGCCACTCGGCACGGCGGGCAGCGTCAAGAATGCGGAAGAGGCCCTCAAGGACGACACCTTCCTCGTCATCTCGGGCGACGCCCTCACCGATTTCGACCTGACGGATCTCATCCGCTTCCACAAGGAAAAGGGCGCCCTCGTCACCGTCTGCCTCACCCGGGTGCCCAACCCGCTCGAATTCGGCATCACCATCGTGGACGACGCCGGAAAGGTCGAGCGCTTCCTGGAGAAGCCGACCTGGGGCCAGGTCTTCTCCGACACCGTGAACACGGGCATCTACGTCATGGAGCCCGAGGTCTTCGACTACGTGGCGCCCGACGTCCCGGTCGACTGGTCGGGTGACGTCTTCCCCCAGCTGATGAAGGAAGGCAAGCCCATCTACGGCTACGTCGCCGAGGGCTACTGGGAGGACGTCGGCACCCACGAGAGCTACGTCAAGGCCCAGGCCGACGTCCTCGAGCGCAAGGTGGACGTCGACATAGACGGCTTCGAGATCTCGCCCGGCGTCTGGGTCGCCGAGGGCGCCGAGGTCCACCCCGACGCCGAACTCCGCGGCCCCCTCTACATCGGCGACTACGCCAAGGTCGAGGCCGGCGCCGAGATCCGCGAGCACACCGTCGTCGGCTCCAACGTCGTCGTCAAGAGCGGCGCGTTCCTGCACAAGGCCGTCGTCCACGACAACGTCTACATCGGCCAGCAGAGCAACTTGCGCGGCTGCGTCGTCGGCAAGAACACCGACATCATGCGCGCCTCCCGGATCGAGGACGGCGCCGTCATCGGCGACGAGTGCCTCGTCGGCGAGGAATCGATCATCCAGGGGAACGTCCGCGTCTACCCCTTCAAGACGATCGAGGCCGGCGCGTTCGTCAACACCTCGGTCATCTGGGAGTCTCGCGGCCAGGCGCACCTGTTCGGGGCGCGCGGGGTGTCCGGCATCCTCAACGTCGAGATCACCCCCGAGCTGGCCGTCCGGCTGGCCGGCGCGTACGCCACGACGCTCAAGAAGGGCGCCACGGTCACCACGGCCCGCGATCACTCCCGAGGCGCGCGCGCCCTCAAACGGGCCGTTATCTCGGCCCTCCAGGCCAGCGCCATCGAGGTACGGGACCTGGAGAACGTCCCGCTGCCCGTGGCGCGGCAGCAGACCGCGCGGGGCAGCGCCGGCGGCATCATGATCCGCACCACGCCGGGGGTGCCGGACTCCGTCGACATCATGTTCTTCGACGAGCGCGGCGCCGACCTGTCGCAGGCCGGGCAGCGGAAGCTGGACCGGGTCTACGCCCGCCAGGAGTACCGGCGCGCGTTCCCCGGCGAGATCGGCGACCTGTCCTTCCCGTCGAGCGTCTACGACTCGTACACGGGCTCGCTGCTGCGGTCCGTCGACACCACGGGCGTCGCCGAGGCCGGGCTGAAGGTCGTCGTGGACGCGTCCAACGGCAGCGCCGGCCTCGTCCTCCCCAGCCTCCTCGGCCGACTCGGCGTGGAGGCGCTGACCATCAACTCCGGGCTGGACGAGGCGCGGCCCACCGAGACCGCCGACGCCCGGCGGTCCGGCCTGGTGCGGCTCGGGGAGATCGTCGCCTCCGCCCGGGCCGCGTTCGGTGTGCGGTTCGACCCCGTCGGCGAGCGGATCTCGCTGGTGGACGAGCGCGGGCGGATCGTCGAGGACGACCGCGCGCTGCTGGTCCTGCTCGACCTGGTCGCCGCCGAGCGGCGGTCCGGCCGGGTGGCGCTGCCGGTCACCACGACCCGGATCGCCGAGCAGGTGGCCGCCTACCACGGTACGCAGGTGGAGTGGACGACGACCTCGCCGGACGACCTGACCCGGGTCGGCCGGGCGGACTCGACCATCTTCGGCGGCGACGGGCGCGGCGGCTTCATCGTGCCGGAGTCCAGCAGCGTGTTCGACGGCACGGCGGCGTTCGTCCGGCTGGTCGGCCTGGTGGCCCGTACGCAGCTCACGCTCAGCCAGATCGACGCCCGGATCCCCCGGGCGCACGTCCTGCGGCGCGACCTGGCCACGCCGTGGGCGGTAAAGGGCCTGGTGATGCGTCAGGTGGTCGAGGCGGCCGGGGACCGCTCGGTCGACACGACCGACGGCGTCCGGGTCGTCGAGGCCGACGGGCGGTGGGTGATGGTGCTCCCCGACCCGGCCGAGGCCGTGACGCACCTGTGGGCCGAGGGGCCTGACGACGCGTCCGCCCAGGCGCTGCTGGACGAGTGGTCCGCCGTGGTGGACGGCGCGGGCCGCTAGCGGCCCGGACGGCACGCGAGGGCGTCGTCTTCCCGGTCCCGTTCCGGCACGCCGGTGGGGCCATTGGGAGACGACGCCCCCGACGTGCGACGATGTGCGGCATGTCGCAGCAGCCCCCCGTTCGGAGGACCCCCGCACCGCCGCCGCGCCCCGACGCCTCCATGTCGCTGCTGACCAATGTGATGGACCACAGCCTGGACGACGGCTACGCGGAGGCGGCGGCCCGGCGGGCCGAGGGCGGCCAGGGGCTGCCGGGCAAGCTCCGGGCGAGGCTGGGGCTGGCCGCGGCGCTGCTGCTGGCCGCCGTGGTGGTGACGCTCGGTGCCGCGCAGGCGCGCATATCGGCACCGACGCTGGCCAAGGAGCGCGAGCAGCTCATCGGCCGCATCGAGAAGGAGACGGCGGCGGCGGACGCGCTGCAGAAGAACGTCAACGGGCTGCGGGAGAGCGTCGGGGACCGGCAGCGAGAGGCCCTGGAGGAACACGGCGGCGACAAGGCCGAGTTGGTGTCCCTGCTCGCCGGGGCCACGCCGGTGCACGGCCCCGGGGTCAAGGTGGTCGTCGACGACGCCAAGCAGGCGAAGAGCGGGGGCGGCGGCCCCCGGGAGAGCAGCGGCTTCTCCGACACCGGCCGGGTGCGCGACCGCGATATGCAACGCGTCGTCAACGGCCTCTGGCAGGCCGGTGCGGAGGCCGTCGCGATCAATGACCAGCGCCTGACCTCGTTGTCGGCGATCAGGGCGGCCGGGGACGCCATACTGGTGGACAACAAGCCGCTGGCGCCGCCGTACACGGTGCTGGCGATCGGCGACGGCCGGCGGATGAGCACCTCGTTCCAGGACAGCGTCGACGGCCAGTACCTGCACGTCCTCCAGCAGAACTACGGGGTCAGGGCCTCCATCTCCGTCGAGGACGACATCCGGCTGTCGCCCGCGCCGAGTCTGACCGTACGAACCGCACGGCCGCAGGGGGGCGGCGCGGCCGGCCGCGCCGCCGACACAGGGAAGGGCACATCGTGATCGCCGTATTGGGCCTCATCGTGGGAGTCGTGGTCGGACTGGTCGTCCGCCCCGTGGTGCCGACGGCGGTCGAGCCCTACCTCCCCATCGCCGTCGTCGCGGCCCTGGACGCGGTGTTCGGCGGGCTCCGGGCGATGCTGGACGGCATCTTCGACGACAAGGTCTTCGTGGTGTCGTTCCTGTCGAACGTGGTCGTCGCGGCCCTCATCGTCTTCCTGGGCGACAAACTGGGCGTCGGGGCGCAGTTGTCCACCGGTGTGGTGGTCGTCCTGGGCATCCGCATCTTCTCCAACGCCGCCGCCATCCGGCGGCACGTGTTCCGGGCGTGAGGCCGATGAGCGACGACGACACGCCCGGGCGGCCGGAGGACACGCCCGGTCGGGGAGAGCAGGAGCGGAAGGCGTCCGCGCCGGGCGGTCCCGAGGCGCGGCCGGCTGGGGAAGCGGAAGGTCCGGAGGACGCCGGCGGGACGCGCCGGGACTCCGCGCCCGAGCCGCCCGCCGAACCGCCCCTGACGGGCCGTCAGCGGCTGGTGAAGGGCCTGTGGCCGCCCCGGTTCACCCGGGCCCAGCTGACCGTCGCCCTGCTGCTGTGCGTGCTGGGTCTGGGTCTGGCGATCCAGGTGCGGTCGAACAGCGAGAGCAGCGTGCTGCGTGGTGCGCGCCAGGAGGACCTGGTGCGGATCCTGGACGAACTCGACAACCGCACCAAGCGGCTCGAGGACGAGAAGCGGAAGCTGGAGGGCCAGCGGACGGAGCTGGAGAGCAGCTCGAACCAGGCCGCCGAGGCCCGTAAGCAGACGGCGCAGAAGGAGCAGCAGCTCGGCATCCTGGCGGGCACGGTGGCCGCCCAGGGGCCCGGCATCGTCCTCACGGTGAGCGACGGCAAGGGGGCGGTGGAGCCCGACATGCTGCTGGACACCGTCCAGGAGCTGCGGGCGGCCGGCGCCGAGGCGATCCAGCTCAACGATGTCCGGGTGGCCGCCGACACATATTTCTCCGGTGGCGCGGGGAAGGTGGAGATCGACGGCAAGAAGGTGTCGCAGCCTTACAAGTTCAAGGTCATCGGCAAGCCCGACGATCTGAAGCCCGCTCTCAACATCCCCGGTGGTGTGGTGCAGACTCTGCAGAAGGAGCAGGCCGGGGTCGACATCTCCCGGTCTGAGAAGATCGTTGTCGACGCCTTGCGTCCGGCGAAGCGGCCTGACTACGCTCGGTCGTCATCGCGGTGAGGCGGGCGAACGCAGGGGTTCTGCGGGGAGGGCGGGGACTTGCGGGGGGTCGGCGCACCAAGACGGGGGTGCGTGATGGAAACTGTCCATCGGCCTTGGACGTTGTAAGGATGTCCAGGTCGGACGGTGTGTGCAGCGAGGTTTTGTCCTGCCCCACGGGCGGGTCTGTTTCGGTCAAGGGGAATCGCCCGTGAAGTTGTTTGCGAAGTTGTTCGGCAAGAGCTCCCGCCAGAGCGGCGGCGGTTCCGCGCGTCACCGGGCCCAGGCCCCGGTGGAAGGCGATGAGCGGGGCCAGGAGGGGCGTCCCCTCTTCCGCGACCAGGCGGGTGTCCACGGCGGCGCCCAGGGGGGCCAGGGAGTTCCTCCCGGCGATCCCACGGCGACCGCGCGCATAGGTCTCGGTACGCCGATGTCGGGTGCGGGGGAAGGGGCTGCGTTGCCGGTCTGTACGAGGTGTGGTCATCGGAACGGCGAGAACAGCCGGTTCTGCTCCAACTGCGGTGCGCCGCTGCGGCCGGGTGCCGTCGCCGAGCGCGCCTCGGAGACCACGTCCACGATCTCCATCTCCGGTCTGGAGGCGTACGACTCCGAGACCACCGGCCAGACGGCCATCCCGTCGCTCTCCCCGGAGGCCCAGGCCGCCGTGGAGGCGCTGCCGCTGGGTTCGGCGCTGCTGGTCGTCCGGCGCGGTCCGAACTCGGGCAGCCGCTTCCTGCTGGACGGCGAGGTGACCACGGCGGGCCGCCACCCGCAGAGCGACATCTTCCTCGACGACGTCACGGTCTCGCGCCGCCACGTGGAGTTCCGGCGGGGGCAGGACGGCGGCTTCAGCGTCACGGACGTCGGCAGCCTCAACGGCACGTACGTGAACCGGGAGCAGATCGACTCGGTGGTGCTGTCGAACGGCGACGAGGTGCAGATCGGCAAGTACCGCCTGGTCTTCTTCGGCAGCCAGCGGGCCATCTGACCCCTCCCGGACGTGGTCCGGGAGGCCGGCCGCCCGGGAGACAGCCGCCGGGAGGACAGCAAGGGATAGGGCCATGCTTCAGACACCGTCGGGCGGTGCCGGCTCCTCTGGCACCGTCGGTGCGGAGGGCCGGCTGGTGAGCATCGGAACGGTGCTCAACCTGCTGCGCGAGGAGTTCCCCGAGGTCACCATCTCCAAGATCCGTTTCCTGGAGGCGGAGGGCCTGGTCGAACCGCAGCGCACGCCGTCCGGTTACCGCAAGTTCAGTACGGCGGACGTGGAGCGGCTCGCCCAGGTGCTGCGGATGCAGCGCGACCACTACCTGCCGCTGAAGGTCATCCGCGAGCACCTGGACGCGCTGGCCCGCGGCGAGCGGATCCCGCTGCCCGCCCCCGGGCAGCCCCGGGACGGCCTCGACCTCGGGGAGCTCGTCGAAGGGCCCGAGGATCCGGTGGAGGCCGCACCCGAGCCCGTTCCCGTGGGGCCCGGAGGGCGGATCGGCCGCGCCGAGCTGCTGGAGCTCACCGGGGTCACCGAGGGTGAGCTCGTGGAATGGGAGTCGTACGGGCTGGTCGTCCCCCACCCGGACGGCGGATTCGGCGCCGACTCCGTGGCCGTCGCCCGCCTCGTCGCCGACCTGGGACGATTCGGGCTGGAGCCGCGGCACCTACGGGCCGTGAAGGCCGCGGCGGACCGCGAGGCGGGTCTGGTCGAACAGGTGGTCGCACCCCTGCGCAGGCATCGCAACCCGCAGACCAGGGCCCATGCCGAGGCCACCGCCCGGGAGCTCGCCGGGCTGTCCGTCCGGCTGCACGCGGCGCTGGTGCGCTCGGCGCTCCAGCCGCGCGGACAATGACCGCCCGGGCGGTGCGGACAGTGACCGAAGGCGGCCCCGACTACCCAAACCGGCCGAGCACGTCCTAGGGTTGCTGTGTGAACGAGCTCGATGTCGTGGGTGTCCGGGTGGAAATGCCCTCCAACCAACCGATCGTGCTCCTGCGCGAAGTGGGAGGCGACCGCTACCTCCCCATCTGGATCGGACCGGGGGAGGCGACGGCGATCGCCTTCGCCCAGCAGGGGATGGCTCCGGCCCGACCGCTGACCCACGACCTGTTCAAGGACGTGCTGGAGGCGGTGGGGCAGCAGCTCGCGGAGGTCCGCATCACGGACCTGCGCGAAGGCGTGTTCTACGCGGAGCTGGTCTTCGCCAGCGGAGTCGAGGTCAGCGCCAGGCCGTCCGACGCCATAGCGCTGGCCCTGCGCACCGGAACGCCGATCTACGGCAGTGACGGGGTGCTGGACGACGCGGGGATCGCCATCCCGGACGAGCAGGAGGACGAGGTGGAGAAGTTCCGCGAGTTCCTCGACCAGATCTCGCCGGAGGACTTCGGTACCAACAGCCAGTGAGGCGGCCGGCGGGCCCCTTTCGGCAGGCTCACCAGGGCGTGCCCGGGGCCGCGGCAGGGTATTCGAGTAGCCTTTCCCCCGCGGGGACACGTAAAACCACTCTCAGGGTGATTATCACTCGGCGTGCCGAGTGTGGCGATCGTTGACGCACCCCGAGCGACTGCCTACCGTCGAGAAGGCAGGTCAAGGACGGAGGTCGGCGTGAGAAGCACGGGCGACGGTACAGCGGTCGGCAGTCCGTATCCGCTGCACGGGGGATCGGTCGAACCGGTGACCCTCCCTCATAGCCTGAACGGTGCGGGCGGTACCCCCGCCCACGGCCTGAGCGGCGTGGGAACAGCGGGGAGCACTCCCGTCCCCGGCGCGGCGGTCACCGCTCAGCGGGGGCCCCGGGCCGGCGGCTCGAGAGACGTGGACGGCGAGGGCGGCGCGGCGCCCGCCGCGGAGACCATCGGCTACCGCGGGCCCACCGCCTGCGCGGCGGCCGGCATCACCTACCGGCAGCTCGACTACTGGGCGCGCACGGGGCTCGTGGAGCCGAGCGTCCGGCCCGCGTACGGGTCCGGCAGCCAGCGGCTGTACAGCTTCCGGGACGTCGTCGTCCTCAAGATCGTCAAGCGGCTGCTGGACACCGGTGTCTCGCTGCAGAACATCCGCACCGCCGTCCGGCACCTGCGCTCCCGCGGCATGGCCGACCTCGCGCAGATGACGCTGATGAGCGACGGCGCGACGGTCTACGAGTGCGCGTCCACCGACGAGGTCGTGGGGCTCCTCCAGGGGGGCCAGGGCGTCTTCGGGATCGCCGTCGGGGTGGTCTGGCGGGACGTCGAGAGCGCGCTCGCCCAGCTCCATGGGGAGCGGGTGGACACCGGCGAGACGCTGATCGGCCACAATCCGGCGGACGAGCTGGCGCGGCGGCGCAATCGGGCGGGCTGAGGGCGGCTCCAGGCGGTACGAAGCGGGTTCGGGGTTCCTCCCCGGGCCCGCTTTCGTGTGGGCGTGACGCGGCGCGGGCGGGCTCGTCGTCGCACGTCAGCGCGATTGTCAGTGGTATGCGGGACCATTCGTGGTGTGAGAGGTTCACCGACGATCCTGCATCTCGACATGGACGCCTTCTACGCCTCGGTGGAGCAGGCGGCCAAGCCCAGCCTGCGCGGAAAGCCGGTCGTCGTGGGCGGCATCGGTCCGCGCGGTGTGGTGGCCACCGCGTCGTACGAGGCGCGGGTCTTCGGGGTGCACTCGGCCATGGCCACGGCCCAGGCCCGCCGGCTGTGCCCCAACGCGGCCTATCTGACCCCGCGCTTCAGCCTGTACCAGCAGGTGAGCGGCGTGGTCATGGGGCTGCTGGGCGAGCTGTCGCCGCTGGTGGAGCCGCTCAGTCTCGACGAGGCGTTCGTCGACCTGGAGGCGGGCGGCGTCGAGCCGGACTCTGGGGCCGTACGGGCGGTGGGGGAGCGCCTGCGCAGGGACATCCTGGCGGCGACGGGGGTCAGCGGGTCGGTGGGGCTCGCCGGGTCCAAGATGCTCGCCAAGATCGCCTCCGAGCAGGCGAAGCCGGACGGGCTGGTCGTCATCGAGCCGGGCACGGAGCTGGAGCTGCTGGGGCCCCTGCCGGTGCGGACGATCCCGGGCGTCGGGCCCGCCACCGCCGAGACGCTGCGGCGCGCGGGCATCCACACGGTGGCGGAGACGGCCGAGGCGGGGGAGGCGGAGTTGGTGCGGCTGCTGGGCAAGGCGCACGGGGCCGGGCTCCACGCCCTGGCGACCGGCCATGACGACCGGCCCGTCGTGGCCGAGCGGGACGCGAAGTCCGTTTCCGTGGAGGACACCTTCGCCGAGGACCTGACCGACCGGACGCGTGTGCAGCTGGAGCTCGCTCGCCTCGCCGACCGCTGCGTCCGGCGGCTGCGCGCGGCCGGGCGGTCGGGGCGGACGGTCGTCATCAAGGTGCGGCGGTACGACTTCTCGACGCTGACGCGCTCCGAGACGCTCCGGGGGCCGACGGACGATCCCGCGGTGGTCCGGGAGGCGGCCGCCCGGTTGCTGGAGGGGGTTGATACGACGGCGGGGGTGCGGTTGCTGGGGGTGGGGGTGAGCGGGCTCGCCGATTACACGCAGGAGGATCTGTTCGCGCAGGCGCGGGCCGCTGAGGCCGCGGGGGCGGCCGCGGACGAGGGAGGGCTGACGGATGCCGAGGGGGCGCCCGAGACGAGGGCGGACGACGACGCGTCGCCGGCCCGGCGGTGGCTGCCGGGGCTGGACGTGGTGCATCGGGAGCTCGGGCGGGGGTGGGTGCAGGGGAGCGGGCTCGGGCGGGTCACCGTGCGGTTCGAGGAGCCGTGGTCGGTGGCTCCTGGGCGGGTGCGGACCTTCGCCGTCGACGAGCCCGGGCTGGAGCCTGCCGAGCCGGTGCCGTTGATCCGGCCTTCGGGGGAGGGCGCCTCCCGGGGGCGGGTCGCCGGTGAACCGGCGGAGGGGACGGTTCGGTCGCGGGCTTGAGCGGGTCGGTGTCCTAGTGTGTCGGTCCTGCCCGGCGTGGTGGGGTGCCCCGATCCCGCCCTTTCACCGTTTCTTGCGGGGGCGAGCCCCCGCACCCCCGAAACCGCGCTCCGCGCGGTTGTCCTCAAACGTCGGACGGGCTGGATAGTCAGCCCGTCCGGCGTTTGAGGACGAGCGGCGAAGCCGCGACAAGCGGGGTCTGGGGCGCAGCCCCAGGAAACGGTGAAAGGGCGGGACCGGGGCACCCCACCGCCTCTGCGGGCACCCTCGCGGTTCAGCGGTCGGCGTCCCGCTCCCGCCCGCCCGTCCCGGGCGCCGGCGTGTCCGGGCCCGGCAAGGGCATGCGGTAGTGGTGGTAGAGGCGGAGTTCCTGTTCGGGGGAGAGATGGCGGCCCACTCCCAGGTCGGGGGCGGTTCTGATGAGGGTGCGGTCGTAGGGGATGCGCAGGGACTCGTCGACGACCTCGCTCGGTTCCAGGGGGACGAAGGCGTCGCGGCCGAAGAGGCCGGTGCGTACGGCCGCCCACTCGGGTTCGCCGGTGGCGTCGTCGAGGTAGACCTCGTCCACCGTGCCGATCTTCGCGCCGTCGCGGTCGTACGCTTTACGGCCGATCAGGGTCCGAGGATCGATATCCGACTGCATCTGTCCTCCCGGGAGTCACTTCTGTCCCCTCTCTGTCCCCTGGTTTCCCCGGGAGACCTCTCGCAAAGCCCGGAAAAACCCTCGGGAGGCGAGATAAGCCGCCAATCAGGAGTAATGGGGGAGCCCGCGGAAAAGCACCGGCCGGGAGATCCGTCGTCGGCATCGCCGCTGGTAGGCTGGCGATTGGCTGTGGACCCCGCGCGGGAGAGTCCTCCAGGAGCCGGAGAGGCATCCGCCTCGACGGGTCCGACGGGGGCGCCGAAGGAGCAAATCCTCCCCGGAATCTCTCAGGCACCCGTACCGCGCGGACGAGGTCACTCTGGAAAGCAGGGCGGGCACCGGACCGGGCACCATGCCGAGCCCCTCCTCACCGACGGTGAAAGCCGGGTCGCGTCACCAGGACCCGGTGAAGCTCTCAGGTCGAGATGACAGAGGGGGAGGCCGTCCGGGTACCCGCGCCGTGGTACCCCTCGCAGGTCGCAATGACCAGGAGGCCCCCGCAGATGACCGCCCACCGCATCGCCCTCTCCGACCTGGAGCGCGGCACTCCCTTCGCCGGCCGCCACATAGGCCCCGACAGCGGGGCGCAGGCGAAGATGCTCGCCCATGTCGGCTTCGGCTCGCTGGACGAACTCACCGCCGCCGCCGTGCCGGACGTGATCAAGAGCGCCGAGGCGCTCCGGCTGCCCGCGCCCCGCGGCGAGGCCGAGGTGATCGCCGAGCTGCGCGGTCTCGCGGACCGCAACCAGGTGCTCGTGCCCATGATCGGACTCGGCTACCACGGCACGTTCACCCCGCCGGTGATCCTCCGCAACGTCATGGAGAACCCGGCCTGGTACACGGCGTACACCCCGTACCAGCCGGAGATCTCCCAGGGCCGCCTGGAGGCCCTGCTCAACTTCCAGACCGTCGTCGCCGACCTCACCGGGCTGCCCACCTCCGGCGCGTCCCTGCTCGACGAGGGCACCGCCGCCGCCGAGGCGATGGCGCTCTCGCGGCGCGTGGGCAAGGTCAAGGACGGGGTGTTCCTCGTCGACGCCGACGCCCTGCCGCAGACCGTGGCCGTCATCGAGACCCGCGCCGAGCCGACCGGCGTCGAGGTCGTCGTCGCCGACCTCTCCGCCGGCATCCCGGACGAGATCGCCGAGCGCGGCGTCTTCGGCGTGCTGCTCCAGTACCCGGGCGCCTCCGGTGCCGTCCGCGACCTGCGGCCGGTCATCGAGCGGGCGCACGAGCTGGGTGCGATCGTCACCGTCGCCGCCGACCTGCTGGCGCTGACGCTGCTCACCCCGCCCGGCGAGCTGGGCGCCGACATCGCCGTCGGCACCAGCCAGCGGTTCGGCGTGCCGATGGGCTTCGGCGGGCCGCACGCCGGTTACATGGCCGTCCGCGAGCAGTTCGCGCGCAGCCTGCCCGGCCGCCTCGTCGGCGTCTCCGTCGACGCGGACGGCGACAAGGCGTACCGCCTGGCCCTCCAGACCCGCGAGCAGCACATCCGCCGCGAGAAGGCCACCAGCAACATCTGCACCGCGCAGGTGCTCCTCGCCGTCATGGCCGGGATGTACGCCGTGTACCACGGGCCCGACGGGCTCACCGGCATCGCCCGCCGTGTGCACCGGTACGCCACGCTGCTCGCCGAGGGCCTGCGGGCCGGCGGCGTCGAGGTCGTGCACGGCGCGTACTTCGACACCGTCACCGCGCGGGTGCCGGGCCGGGCGGACGAGATCGTCGCCGCCGCCCTGGAGCAGGGCGTCAACCTGCGCCGGACGGACGCCGACACCGTCGGCATCGCCTGCGACGAGACCACCACCCGCGAGCACCTGGCCGCCGTCTGGGCCGCGTTCGGGGTGACCGCCGACGTCGAGGCGCTGGACGCCGGCACCGCCGACGCGCTCCCCGAGGGGCTGCTGCGAGGCTCCGGCTTCCTCGCCCACCCGGTCTTCCACCAGCACCGCTCCGAGACCGCGATGCTGCGCTACCTGCGCCGCCTCGCCGACCGGGACTACGCGCTGGACCGGGGCATGATCCCGCTGGGCTCCTGCACCATGAAGCTCAACGCGACGACCGAGATGGAGCCGGTCACCTGGCCGGAGTTCGGCGCGCTGCACCCGTTCGCCCCGGCGGAGCAGGCCGAGGGCTACCTCACGCTCATCCGCGAGCTGGAGGAGCGGCTGGCCGAGGTCACCGGCTACGACAAGGTCTCGCTCCAGCCCAACGCCGGTTCGCAGGGCGAGCTGGCCGGTCTGCTGGCCGTCCGCGCCTACCACCGTGCCAACGGCGACGAGCAGCGGACCGTGTGCCTCATCCCGTCCTCCGCGCACGGCACCAACGCGGCCAGCGCCGTGATGGCCGGCATGCGCGTCGTCGTGGTGAAGACGGGCGAGGACGGCGAGGTCGACGCCGACGACCTGCGCGGCAAGATCGAGAAGCACCGCGACGAGCTGGCCGTCCTCATGGTCACCTACCCGTCCACGCACGGCGTGTTCGAGGAGCACATCAGCGAGATCTGTGCCCTCGTCCACGAGGCGGGCGGCCAGGTGTACGTGGACGGCGCCAACCTCAACGCCCTGGTGGGGGTGGCGAAGCCGGGCGAGTTCGGGGGCGACGTCTCGCACCTGAACCTGCACAAGACCTTCTGCATCCCGCACGGCGGCGGCGGTCCGGGCGTCGGCCCCGTCGCCGTCCGCGCGCACCTCGCGCCGTACCTGCCCAACCACCCGCTCCAGCCCGCCGCGGGCCCGGAGACCGGGGTCGGCCCGATCTCGGCCGCGCCGTGGGGCTCGGCCGGCATCCTGCCGATCTCCTGGGCGTACGTCCGGCTGATGGGCGGCGAGGGCCTCAAGGCCGCGACCCAGGTCGCGGTGCTGAGCGCCAACTACATCGCCAAGCGCCTGGAGCCGCACTACCCGGTGCTCTACACCGGTCCCAACGGCCTCGTCGCCCACGAGTGCATCGTCGACCTCCGGCCGCTCACCAAGGCCACCGGCGTCACCGTCGACGACGTCGCCAAGCGCCTGATCGACTACGGCTTCCATGCGCCGACGATGTCGTTCCCGGTGGCCGGCACACTGATGATCGAGCCCACCGAGAGCGAGGACCTGGGCGAACTCGACCGGTTCTGCGAGGCGATGATCGCGATCCGCGCGGAGATCGAGAAGGTCGGCTCCGGCGAGTGGGACAAGGACGACAACCCGCTGCGCAACGCCCCGCACACCGCCGCGTCGATCGCCGGTGCGTGGGAGCGCCCGTACGACCGGGAGACGGCGGTCTTCCCGGGCGGCGTCTCCGCGGCCGACAAGTACTGGCCGCCGGTGCGCCGGGTCGACGGTGCGTTCGGTGACCGCAACCTCGTCTGCTCCTGCCCGCCGCTGGACGAGTACGAGGGCTAGGCGGCAGGCCCGTCACACGGGGAGGGCCGGTCCGGCGGGAACGCCGGGCCGGCCCTTTCGTCGCGTCGTACGTGGTACGTCAGGCCGCCGTCACCACATGCTCGGCGCCGAGCGGCCGGTGCGGGGCGATGATCTGCCCGTCCGGCAGCAGTTCGCCGGTGTCCTCGAAGCAGAGGACGCCGTTGCACAGCAGGCTCCAGCCCTGCTGGGGGAAGTGCGCCACGAGGTGGGCGGCTTCCCGGTCGGCGGAATCGGCTGACGGGCACGCGGGATGGTGCTGGCACATGGGAGGGTTCTTTCGCTGGGATGTCTCTGCTGCTGTCGCTGTGCTGCGGCTCGATGCGGTGGTCATGCCGCCCCCCGTGACGATGTGGTCTGTCGGTCCCAGTGTTGCCCTACGGGCGTGATTCCGCAGGGATTTCGTAGCAGCGGTCCGCTGTGGAGGAAGACGCGTCACCCATGCGGACGGTTGCTGTCAACAAGTCTGCTCCTTCGGTCGGTTCGGGTCGAGCTCCGCGCGCTGAGCCATGTGGGTGACATGGGGTGACAGAGGGTGCACGAGGGGCGGGAGGGGCGGAAACTACGCGGCGCCCCGCGGCCGAAGGGGTCGCGGGGCGCCGTCGGGACGTGTCAGGCGGTCTTCAGCATCGGTGCCGTGAGGTGGGACGGGGTCAGCCGGAGGGTGAGGACCGGCAGCAGGTCGGCGAAGCGGTGCGGGCGGTGGGCGGCGATGCCGGGCGGCGCGGGGGCGAGCGGCACCAGGAGGTCGCCGGGGGCGGGCAGGCCGGACTCCGCGTCGGCCGTGATGTCGCCGTGCAGCCACAAGGTGAGCATGTAGAGGCCGGGCACGGTCAGCAGGCGCGGCTGGTACGGCGTCGACAGCGACTCCGCCTGCCGCAGGGCGAGTTCGGTGGAGAGGACGTACGGTCCCTCGAAGAAGTGCGAGAACGTCCAGCCGTCGGCGGTGGGCCGGGCCTCGCCCGCGGCGATGGCGCGCTCGTCCTCCTTGATCAGGAAGCGCCATCCGGTGAGCCGGGTGCGGGGCGCGGCGCCGGCCGGGGGGTGCTGTTCCAGGACGTGGACGGGGAGCGGGAGTTCGCAGCTGAGCGCTCCCTGGGCGGCCTTCAGGGACGGGGTGCGGGTCTCCCGGACCGCGGTGGGGGAGCCGAGGGCGGTGCGGACGCTACGGAGGGCAGGCGCGGGGGCAGGGGGGATGTGCAGCGGCATGATGGGTCGCCTCTCACTTCGGAGACACGCAGGTGCTGGCAGGTGACGACGCTGTCGGTGTGCGGGGTCAGAGGGGGGCCGGGACCGCTGCCGGGGCGCCTACTCTCTGCCTCACTCCGAGTTTATACGACACATGTTCACAGGGTGTTTCGGCTAGCTGTCGCCGGTATTTCCGGCAAGGGGAAATCAGGGCCGCCTGCGGGGTCGTTTTCGGTGTTTTCGTTCCCGGTCGCGCACACCTGACCTCGGTTTCTTTCCCGGGAACGGTCGGCCGAAACTCGTCGGTGTTTATCACCAGCGCAATGCGACATGCCATGAGCTGCCGTCATGCCATCGGAATGTGCCGGAGTGCGCTTGGTTGCCAGCCTACCGGTTATACGGGGACGGGGTGAGGCGTTTCGATCGCCTCGTCTGGGCATCATCGACCGTGACGGGGACGGGCCGGCGCCGAGGGCGACCGCTGGAGGAGGACGCGTCCATGGGTGAGAAGGTCGCCGCCGTGGAGTTCGGCCTGGACGACCGGCAGCGGCATCGGGACAAGCTCCGGCAGTGCCTGGAAGGGCTGGGGAGGTTACTGGAGGAGAAGCGTTTCGACCGGCCCCGGAACCTTATGGGGCTGGAGATCGAGTTGAATCTGGCGGGCTCCGACGGAATGCCGAGCATGATGAATGCCAAGGTGCTGGAACGTATCGCGAGCCATGATTTTCAGACCGAACTCGGTCAATTCAACCTGGAAGTGAACATTGTCCCGCACCGGTTGTCGGGACGAGTTCTCGACCAACTCGCCGAGGAGCTGCGCACCGGCCTCTCCTATGCCGACCGGAAAGCCCGGGAAGTGGGCTCCCGAATAGTGATGATCGGCATTCTGCCCACGCTCGGCCAGTCCGATCTCGTCCCCGACAACTTCTCCGCCGCCGACCGTTACGCGCTTCTCAACGAGCAGGTGATGGCCGCCCGCGGCGAGGACGTCAGCATCGACATCGCCGGCGTCGAACGGCTGACCTGCACCGCGCGGTCCATCTGCCCCGAGGCCGCCTGCACTTCGGTGCAACTGCACCTCCAGGTCACCCCCGGCCGGTTCGCGGCCGTCTGGAACGCGGCCCAGGCGGTGGCCGCCGCGCAGATCGCGGTGGGCGCCAACTCCCCGTTCCTCTTCGGCCGCGAGCTGTGGCGCGAGAGCCGGCCGCCGCTGTTCGTCCAGTCCACCGACACCCGCCCGCCCGAACTGCAGGCGCAGGGCGTACGGCCACGCACCTGGTTCGGGGAGCGGTGGATCGACTCGGCGTACGAACTCTTCGAGGAGAACCTCCGCTTCTTCCCCCCGCTGCTCCCCATCAGCGGCGACGAGGACCCCCTGCGGGTGCTGGACGCGGGCGGGGTGCCGCGACTGGACGAACTCGTCCTGCACAACGGCACCGTCTACCGCTGGAACCGGCCCGTCTACGGCATCGCCGACGGCGTCCCCCACCTGCGGGTGGAGAACCGCGTCCTGCCCGCCGGCCCGACCGTCACCGACGTGCTGGCCAACACGGCGTTCTACTACGGGCTCGTCCGGGCCCTCGCGGAGGAGCCGCGCCCGGTGTGGACGCGGCTGCCGTTCGCCGCCGCGGCCGACAACTTCGACGCCGCCTGCCGGCACGGCATCGACGCCGTGCTGCGCTGGCCCAAGGGGCGCAACGGGGGCGTGGCCCAGGTGCCCGCCGTCCGGCTGGTCCGCGACGAACTGCTGCCGCTCGCCGCCGCCGGCCTCGACGCCTGGGGCGTCGAACCCGCGGACCGCGACCGCTACCTCGGCGTCATCGAGGGCCGCTGCCGCCGGCGCGCCAACGGCGCGTCCTGGCAGGCCGCCACGTACCACGCCGCGCGCGACCGCGGCCTGGACCGGCACGCCGCGCTGGCCGCCACCACGCGGCGCTACTGCGAGCTGATGGCGACCGGGGAGCCGGTGCACACCTGGCCGGTGGGGATCGCCTGACCTCGTGACTCCGCGGCTTCGCGGCTTCGCGGCTCGGCGGCTTCGCGGCTCGGCGGCCTCGCGCAAAGAGCCCCTCTGTGGTCCGGGCCCGCGGGCGTCGGGCAAGCTGGGACGACGCGGTGGCGGTCACCGCCGCGTACGGACACCCCGTACCGCCCGCGCATCGACGCGCGGGCGGTACGGCGAGGGGCGCAGGCAGGAGTGGACCACGAGTGAACAGAGCGACACGGCGGGACGACGCCCGTGACGCGGAGGAGCGTCCGGACGTCCCGGCCGGCCCGGCCGCCGTCCCCGTACCGTCGCGGCGGACGCTGCGCACCGAGACCGTCCTCGTGCTGGCCCTCTCCCTGGGCGCCAGCGGGGTCTCGGCGCTGATCAGCTTTATCGGCGCGCTCACCCGGCCGGGCGGGCTCAAGGACCAGGCGGCCCGGCTCAACACCTCCCACGCGCCCGGCCGGCCCTGGCTGGACCTGGCCTGGCAGCTGTTCGGCATCGCGACCGCGCTGGTGCCCGTCCTCCTCGTCGCCCATCTGCTGTCGCGCGAGGGCGCCGGGCTGCGGTCGATCGGATTCGACCGCAGCCGCCCCGGCTCCGACCTCGCGCGCGGCACCGCCGTCGCCGCGGTCGTGGGCGGCACGGGGCTGCTGCTCTACCTGGGCGCGCGGGCCGCCGGGTCCAACCTGACGGTGGTGCCCGAGTCGCTGCCGGACGTGTGGTGGAAGTTCCCGGTGCTGCTCGCCTCCGCCGTGCAGAACGCGGTGCTGGAGGAGGTCGTGGTCGTCGGCTACCTGCTGCGCAGGCTGGGCCAGACGGGCTGGGGGCCCCTGGCGGCGCTGGCCGCGAGCGCGGTGCTGCGCGGGTCCTACCACCTGTACCAGGGCGTCGGCGGGTTCCTCGGGAACGTGGCGATGGGCGTCCTCTTCGTCCTCCTTTACCGGCGGTGGGGACGGGTGGGGCCGCTGGTGGCGGCGCACGCGCTGATCGACATCGTGGCGTTCGCCGGGTACGCGCTGCTCGCGGGGAAGGTGGGGTGGCTGCCGACGGCGTGAGCGGCCCGGCCCCCGTCAGACCAGGAACTCGCCGTCGATCACCGTCACCGCGCGGCCCGTCAGCAGCGTGCGCTCGCCGCGCAGCGCGGTGCGGACCCGTCCCCGCCGGGCGCCGCCCTGCAGGCCCGTCAGCTCGGTGCGGCCGAGGCGGGCCGCCCAGAAGGGGGCCAGCGCGGTGTGCGCGCTGCCGGTGACCGGGTCCTCGTCGATGCCCACGTTGGGGAAGAAGCCGCGGGAGACGAAGTCGTAGCCGAGGGCGGGGTCGGCGGCCGGCGCGGTGACGATGATCCCCCGGCGGGACCGGCCCGCCAGCGCGCGCCAGTCGGGGGTCAGGGCGTGCACGGTCCGCTCGTCGGACAGCTCGACGAGCAGGTCGCCGATGTGGTCGCTGGTGCCGTGCACGCTCAGCGGTGCGGCGCCGAGCGCCTCGGCCAGCCCGTCGGGGACGGCCAGCGGGGTGAGCGAGGACGTCGGGAAGTCCAGCGTCAGGGACCCGTCGTCGTGCGCCGTCGTGGTGAGCACACCGCAGCGGGCGGCGAAGCGCACGGTTCCGGTGGCGGCTCCGGTGGTGTGCAGGACGTGGGCGGCGGCCAGGGTGGCGTGGCCGCACATGTCGACCTCGGTGGACGGGGTGAACCAGCGCAGCGCCCAGTCCGCTTCTCCCTCGTCCCGCTCGCCCGTGCCGTCCAGCGGCCGGGCGAACGCCGTTTCGGAGAGGTTGACCTCGGCGGCGACGGCCTGGAGCCGGTCGTCGTCGGGGAAGGGGCCGTCGAAGAGCATGACGCCGGCCGGGTTGCCGGCGAAGGGGCGGTCGGTGAACGCGTCGACGATTCGGATTCGCATGGCAGGACCGTAGGACGCGGGGACGGTTCCCGACACGGCCAATCGCCGGGAGGTGGCCTTGTTCGGCCCGGTGGGGTACGGGCCGGGGCCCGGAGGACGGCCGCCGCGCGGTCTCCCGCCGCTGGGGGCACGAGCCGAAGTTCGCGACGCACGGCGGCCGGGCGTCCCGCTCGACGCGGTGCGGGGCGCGACGCCCGCCGTGGGCATGGGCGTCGTCGCCGACCAGCCCGGCAACGCCGCCGCGTTCGCCCGGCGCGGCCTCGGCCGCGCGCTGGAACTCCCGGCGTCGCGCGAGGAGATCGCCGCCGCCGTGGTGGCCGTCCTCGGCGACCCTTCCCAGGCCGCCGCCATGACCGCCGCGGGCGCCGCGCCGGCGGATCTGCTCCCGCTCGACAGCGGCGCTGCCCGACAGCGCGTGACGTGCGGGGCCCCCGCCCGGCCCCTCCGCGGCGCCGGGAGCGGCGCCACTTCGCCAGGGCGTCCATCGTGCCGTCGGACCGAGCAGGAGAGTCGGACGGAGACGGAGAAGACCGGACGGGCCGGCCCTCCCGCGGCGGTGGTCAGGTGCAGGTCATGTTGACGGGTGCGTGGTCCGGGTCGTTCCGGTGGCACAGGTGCTGCCCGGCCTTCAGGTCCGTGATGGAGCCCTGCCACACGGCGCCCTGCCACAGAGCCTGCGGGGAACCGGAGTTCTCCAGCAGACGCGGGTAGCGCAGGACCTCCCAGGACGGGTACTTGTCCTTGTTCGTGTCGACGTCGAAGCCGGTGAAGTTCTTGTTCTTGTCGTCGTAGCCGTGCGGGTGGATGTGGAAGGTCGCGTTGATCCGGCCGAGATCCGCGTACTTCGAGCCCGGGGCGTCCACGAACGAGTTGACCGCCGACACGTCCACCCGGATGCCGCCGTCACCGTAGGGCTCCGCCCAGTACTCGTTCCGCGGGGTCCGGTCGTCCTGGACGACCTTGGCGTGCTCGGTACGCGCCAGAGGCTTGGCGTTGCGGCACGTCAGGTCCCCGACACAGGACCGGTCGACATAGATCCCGACCTGGCCCGTGGCGGTGTCCCAGGCGATGGCCACCTTGGAGCTCGCCTCGGGTTCGGTGCTCCACAGGCGGTGGTTGCCCAGGGAGTGGTTGACCGGGTCGCCGTCGTCGCCGATGTAGCCGCGCACCACGACGATGCCCCGGTCGGGGCCCTTGGGCAGCAGTGTGGCGCTCTCCTTCAGATCACCCGGGGCCGGGCCGCCCTGGAAGAAGTGGGCGTTGGTGCGGGGGATCAGCGGGTTCGCGGTCTCGTTCGGCGACCACCGGATGGGGCCGTGCTCGAACATCTGGGTGACGCCCTCCTGCTGGAGTTCGTCGGTGACGGGGTAGCCGTACACCCCGCCTTCCCAGCCCGCCTGTCCCCAGCGCTGTCCGATGAGGCCCCAGACGGGGTGGACGCCGTTGGAGCGGGTGGGATGCCAGTAGAGCGAGCCGCCCTGGAAGACCTGACGCTTCCCGGCGCCGTCGGGGAGGGAGAGTTCGTCGCTGGTGGGGTAGCCGAGGGAGCCCTTCTCCCAGCCCATGGCGGCCCACTTGTCGCGGATGAGGCCCCAGATGACGTGGGCGTCGGTGGAGGGGCTCCAGTAGACCGAGCCGCCGTCGAAGACGCTGAACCGGCCCACCCCGTCGGGAGCGGTCTGTTCGTCGGTCCGCGGGCAGCCGAGCGTGTCGCGGTACTCCCGGTACTTTTCCAGGATGCGGCCCTGGACCGTGTGGCCGCAGATCCGTTCCGGGTCCGTCCCGGCGGCGGAGGCCGTCGCCGGGAAGAGGGCGGAGCCGGCGAGGAGGGCGGTGAGCAGGAGCGGAATTCTCGCTCCCCGTCCGCGGGCTCGTCCGCGGGGCGTCGAGTGTTCTCCGGTGATGTTCACCCGAGCGATTTTCGTGCCCATGTCAACGGTCGGACAGTGTCCGAAGAGCCAAGGGATCGGTGGGTCCGCGGCGGAAGTGCACAGGCGGGCCCGGCCGGGAGAGCCGCCGGGGATCCCCCGGGTGCCTGTCTGACTGGCCCTCTTGGACGCGAAACCGCAGTTCAGGGCGGTGCCTGCGGATGGCCGGCCAGCCGGGAAACGGTATGGCCACTATCGGTCGATGCCGCCTCGCGGGGAACTCGAGCAGTCCGGGCGCGGTCGGGGCGGGGTCTTGCCCTACACGCGTTACCGATATATCGTCGAAGCATCGCGAACGATCGATGAACTGGAGGAACGATATGCGGTACTCCCATGGTCACGAGCACCCCGGCTTCGGTCGGCGTGGTGATGGCGGGCATGGCGAACGGGGCGAGCGCGGGCGGCGGGCCTTCGGGCCGTTCGGACCGTTCGGGCCGCCCTTCGGCGGGCCCCCGTTCGGCGGGCGGGGGCGTGGTGGTCCGGGCGGCCGGGCGCGGCGCGGTGATGTGCGGGCGTCGATCCTGGCGCTGCTCAAGGACCGGCCGATGCACGGTTACGAGATGATCCGCGAGATCGCGGAGCGCAGCGGCGGCGCGTGGCGGCCCAGCCCCGGGTCGGTGTACCCCACCTTGCAACTGCTTGAGGACGAGGGGCTGATCAGCAGTGCGAGCGAGGGCGGCAAGAAGCTGTTCGCGCTCACCGAGGACGGCCGCGCGGAGGCCGACGCGGGCTCCCCGGCCCCCTGGGAGCAGGTCGCCGGGGGCGCAGACCGCGAGACCGCGCAGGAGGTCAGGCAGGCCGGCTTCGCGCTGATGGAGGCGTTCGGGCAGGTCTGGCGCACCGGCAGCGCGGAGCAGCGGGAGCAGGCGCTCGCCGTCGTCAACGAGACGCGCCGCAAGCTCTACCTGATCCTCGCCGAGGGCGACTGACGCGTCGTCGGTCCCCTGGGGGACACCGCCCGTGCGTCTCCTCCTCAAGGAGGAGCGCGCGGGCGTCCGCGCCCAACCGGAGGGGGACGCGCGAATGATTCCGCCCGGGGATGCCTCCAGCGCCCCGGACTGATGGGGTGGGAGGGTGCAAAGCCGTATACCTGACATCGGCGGGGCGGACGAGGTGCCGCTGAGCACGGAGGTGGCGGCGGCGGTCGCCGGCGCCCGCCGGCGCGCCCTGCGCGACGGTGACCGGCAGATCGACACCGCCCACCTGCTGCACTCCCTGCTGGAGGCCGACCCCGAGACCCGGCTCGCGCTGCCCGGCGGCCCGGACCGGGTCGTACGGCTGCTCGGCTACCTCGTGCAGCGCAGCATCGGCTACGGCCTGCGCTGGCGCGGCTCGGTCGAGGACTCCCGGGCGCTGCCGCTGCTGCCGGAGGGCAGGGTTCCCGGTTGGTCGCCCGCCGCGGCCATCGCCATGGGCGAGGCGTACGCGCGGGCCGCCACCCGCGGTCCGGGCCCGGTCGAGGGGCTCGACCTGCTGGCCGCGCTCGCCCTCGACCCCCGCTGCCGGGCCGTTGAGGTGCTGGAACGCGCCGGGATCGAGGCGGAGGGGCTGTGTGTCCGCCCGGCCGCCGGCCGATGGGTCAGGAGCCACACCGGTGACGGTCCTGTCGGAGCCTGACATGATGCGTCGATGCGGAAGGAACTGCGGTCCGGCCTGCTGCCCGGTGTGTTGTCCGGTGTGTTGTCGGGTGGAAGGGGGACGGGGCTTGCCCTCGCCCTCGTCTCCGCGCTCGCGTTCGGCGGCTCGGGGGTCGCGGCCAAGCCGCTGATCGAGGCGGGGCTCGACCCGCTCCACGTCGTCTGGCTGCGGTCCGCCGGCGCGGCCCTGGTACTGCTGCCCGTCGCGTGGCGGCACCGCGCCTTGGTGACGCGCCGTCCCGCGCTGCTCGCGGGTTTCGGTCTGCTGGCCGTCGCGGGCGTGCAGGCCTGCTACTTCGCGGCCATCTCACGGATCCCGGTCGGTGTCGCCCTGCTCGTCGAGTACCTGGCCCCCGCCCTGGTGCTGGGCTGGGTGCGGTTCGTCCGGCGGCGGGCGGTGTCGCGGGCCGCGGCGGCCGGCGTGGTGCTGGCGGTCGGCGGGCTGGCCTGTGTGGTCGAGGTGTGGTCCGGGCTGCGGTTCGACGCCCTGGGACTGCTGCTCGCCCTTGGCGGGGCCGTCTGCCAGGTCGGCTACTTCGTCCTGTCCGATCACGGGGGCGGCGACGCCGAGGCCGCCGACCCCGTCGGCGTCATCGCCTACGGCTTCCTCTTCGGCGCCCTCCTCCTCACCGCGGTGGCGCGGCCCTGGAGCATGAACGCGCACGTGCTCGCCGGGAGCGCGGAACTGCGCGGCGGGGACGTCCCGGCCGTCGTCCTGCTGGCCTGGCTGGTGCTGGTCGCCACCGTGGCCGCCTACCTCACCGGGGTGGTGTCGGTGCGGCTGCTGTCCCCGCAGGTGGCGGGGGTCGTGGCCTGCCTGGAGGCGGTGGTCGCCACCGTGCTCGCCTGGGTGCTGCTGGGCGAGCGGCTGTCCCTCCCGCAGCTCGTGGGCGGCGCGGTCGTGCTGCTCGGGGCCTTCGTCGCGCAGCGCTCGGCGCCGCTGGAGGGCGGGGTGCGGGGTGGCGGGGGTGACCGGCCGGACGGGCTCCGGGACAGCCTCGGGGACGGTGTTCCGGGTGGCCTTCGGGAGGCGGAAGGCGGGCCCGGCGGGAGGGAGTTGTCCGGCGACGCGCCGCGGTCCTAGGATGTGATCATGCCTACGAGTGCTGTTCTTCCGCCTCCCGCCGCTTAGCGCGGGCGGCCCTTCTTCCCCCCACCCGATCACCTGTGATCCGTTCCCTGGGGGTTTCCCGGACCTCTTCCGGGTGACCGGCCCGGTGCGCGATGACG
This sequence comes from Streptomyces sp. NPDC021100, assembly GCF_044333095.1. Taxonomy (NCBI): domain Bacteria; kingdom Bacillati; phylum Actinomycetota; class Actinomycetes; order Kitasatosporales; family Streptomycetaceae; genus Streptomyces; species Streptomyces sp. NPDC021100. The sequence goes on along the minus strand of NZ_JBIRQH010000030.1, from coordinate 63,031 downwards.
CGCGCCCGGGTGCCGGCCGCTGCCCGCGTTCGAAGACCACGCGACCTTTCACGTCTTCAGCGGGAGAACAGTCATGTCCGACACCTCCGTGTCGTCTTCCCTTCCCACCGCCCTTCCTTCGGACCTTCCTTCCGTGCGCCCCGACGGCCCGCGGATCCCGTCCGCCGGGCGCGGCCTGCTCTACGTCACCTTCACCGCCCTCACCTGGGGGACCACCGGGGCGACCGCGACCCTGGCGATCGACAGCAGCGGCCTCGACCCCGTCGCGCTCACCTTCTGGCGCTGCGCCGGCGGTTTCGCGCTGCTGCTGGCCGTACGGTTCCTGGTGCCCTCGCGGCGCGCGGCCGGGCGTCCGCGGCCGGCCGGGCCGCGGCGGGGCAGGGTGGCGGCCGCCCTGGTCAACGGGGTCGGGCTCACCGTGTTCAACGCGGCCTTCTTCGCGGCGGTGGACGCCACGGGCACGGCGGTCGGCACCGTCGTCACCCTGGGGGCCGCACCCGTGCTGGCGGCGCTCGGCGGCCGGCTGCTGATGGGCGAACGGCTCGGCGCGGGCGGCCGGTTCGCCGTCGCCGGGGCCCTCGCCGGCCTGGCCGTGCTGGTGCTTGGCGGCGGCTCGGCCACCGTACGGCCGGCCGGGGTGGCGCTGGCGCTGCTGTCGGCGGCCGGGTACGCGCTGTTCGCCGTCCACGCCCGGCACCTCGGCCGGGCGGGCCGGGCGACGGACCCCTTCACCACCACCCTCACCTCGTTCGGCGTCTGCACCGTGCTCCTGCTGCCGTTCGCGCTGGCGGGCGAGGTGCTGCCGAGCGCCCAGGGGCTGGGGCGCACGCTGTTGCTGATGGGCTATCTGGTGACCGTGCCGACGGCGCTGGCCTACGCGCTGTTCTTCACCGGGCTGCAGGCGGTGCGCGCCACCACGGCCACCGTGATCACCCTGCTGGAACCGGTCACCGCCGCGGTCATCGCCGTGACGGTGCTGGGGGAGCGGGTGACGGCCGCGACCGTCCTGGGCACGGTGGTGCTGATGGCCGCGGTGGCGGGGCTGGCCCTGGTGGAGACGCGCGGGGCGGGGCGAACCGCCCGGTCCGCGACGGCCGTTCCGGCCGGTGGGCCGGCCGGTAAGTCGGCCGGCGGTCCGGCCGGCGGTCTGGTCGGAGGTCCGGAGGCCGGCGCGACCGCCGGGCCGGTCAGCGGGGCGTGAGGTAGCCGGGCAGCGGGACGCCGGGGGCGAGGTCGTCCGCCGGGACCGGCGTCCCGCGCACGGTGGTCACGGGGACGACACCCGTCCAGTACGGCAGGTCGAGGTCCTCCGGATCGTCCCCGGGGCCGCCGGTGCGGACCTTGGCGGAGACCTCCGCCAGGTCGACGCGTAGCACCGCCGTGGCGGCCAGTTCCTTGGGCGACCCCGGCCGGGAGTCCGCCGCCCGGCCGGGCACCGCCTGGTCCACCAGGGCGTCGAGCGCGGCCGCCAGCTCCTCCGGGTCGGTCACGCGGCGGGCGGTGCCGTGGACCACGACGCAGCGGTAGTTGACGGAGTGGTTGAAGGCGCTGCGGGCCAGCACCAGGCCGTCGACGTGGGTGACGGTGACGCAGACGGGTATGCCCTCGGCGGCCTCCCCGGCGGCACGCAGCGGGGCGGAGCCGGTGGAGCCGTGCACGTACAGCCGCTCGCCGACGCGTCCGTAGAGCGTCGGCAGGACGACCGGCGCGCCGTCGCGGACGAAACCGAGGTGGCACAGGTAGCCGTCGTCGAGGATGGCGTGGACCAGTTCGCGGTCGTAGGAGGCGCGGTCGCGGTAACGGGTGGGCGTGGTGCGGGCGGTGGGCTCGTACGTTCCGCCGCCGCCGGAGGAGGACGGAGGCGGGGACGGGGTCGAGGCCGGGGCCGGGGAAGACATTGCGGACTCCATTGCACTAGTGCATAATCGAGTTTGTGCTAGGAGAGTATCGGATCACGGGCCGCCGCGCAGCGGAGATCTCGGAGAGTGTGGAACGTGCCGTCGGTGACGGCCGCCTCCCTCCGGGCGAACTGCTGCCGCCGCTGCGGGAGTTGGCCGTCGAGCTGGGCGTCAACCACAACACGGTGGCGTCCGCCTACCGGATCCTGCGCGACCGGGGGGTGATCGAGACGGCCGGCCGGCGCGGGAGCCGGGTGCGGCCCCGTCCGGCCAGCACGCCCCGCGAGCTCATCGCGGTGGAGGTGCCGGACGGGGTGCGTGACGCGGCGACGGGCAATCCCGATCCCGCGCTGCTGCCGCCGCTCGGCGCCGCGCTCGCCGCGGCGGCCGAACGGTCGGCCCGGACGCCGGTGCTCTACGGCGAACCGCCGGTCGGCACCGAGCTGGAGCGGATGGCGCGCGCCGCCTTCGACGCGGACGGCGTGCCCGACGGGCCGGTCGCGGTGGTCTCCGGCGCCCTCGACGGGTTGGAACGGGTGCTGGCGGCCCATCTGCGCCCGGGCGACGCCGTCGCGGTCGAGGACCCGGGCTGGGGCAGCCTCCTCGATCTCGTCCCCGCCCTCGGCCTGCGGCCCGTCCCCGTCGCGGTGGACGACGACGGGCCGGAGCCGGAGGCGGTCGCCCGCGCCCTGGAGGGCGGCGCCCGGGCCCTGGTCGTCACCGGCCGCGCGCAGAACCCCACCGGCGCGCTCGTCGACGCGGACCGCGCCCGGGAGCTGCGGTCCGTCCTCGCCGCCCACCCCGGCGTGCTGCTCGTCGAGGACGACCACGGGCACGGCATCGTCGCCGCGCCCGCGCACCCCCTCGGCGGGATCACCGAGCACTGGGCCTTCGTCCGCTCCGTCGCCAAGGCGTACGGCCCCGACCTGCGGCTCGCCGTGCTCACCGGCGACGCCGTGACCGTGGACCGGGTGCGCGGGCGGCAGCGCCTCGGGCCCGGCTGGGTGAGCCACGTCCTGCAGGACGCGGTGCTCCACCTGTGGCGGACGGGGGCCGTCGACCCGGTCGCGACGGCCGCCGCGTACGGCCGCCGGCGCGACGCGCTCGTCCGCGCCCTGTGGGAGCGGGGGCTGGCGGCGCGCGGACGCAGCGGGATGAACGTCTGGCTGCCGGTGCCGGACGAGACGGGCGCCGTGGCCCGGCTGATGCGCGCCGGCTACGCGGTGGCGCCCGGCGCCCGCTTCCGGCTCGCCTCGCCGCCCGGGGTGCGGATCACGGTGTCCGCCCTGGGGCCGGAGGATATCGAGCCGGTCACGGACGCGCTGGCGGCCGCTACCGGACCGGCCGCGGCGGGGCGTTACGGCTGAGAGGGCTGAGAGGGGAGGGGAGAGTCGGGATGTGAGGGCTACGGGGGCGTCGACGCTCGGTCGGGCCGCAGCATGGTGCGGGCGAGTTCGCGCGGCACTGTGGCCGGGCCGGCCCGGCCCGGCCGGCGCCGGCAGCAGGGCGCGTCGGCAGCCGCACCGTACGGCGTCGGCGCCGCAGTGGAGGCGGCGCGCGAGCCGTCACCGTCGCGCGCATCGCCCGGCGCCGCTATGTGTCATCGCGGTCCCGCGCGGCTGTTGAGGTGCCTGTGAGTGTCCGCGCGTACGCCCCTGGGCGCGGCGGACGCGCCCGGCTGCCACCGTCGCGCCATCGCCCGGTGCCACTACGTATCGCGCGGTCTCGTGCAGCTGTTGAGGTGCTGCGGGCGTCCGCGTCGTATGCCCCTATGCCGGCACTGCTACGTGTCGTCGCGTCCCGCGCGGCTGTTTGGGTGCCTGCGGGTGTCCGCGCCGTACGCCCCTGGCGCGCGGCGGCGCGCGCGAGCCGCCGCCGCGTTCCGGCCGGTCGACCCGCTATGTGTCGTCGCGGTCCCGCGCGGCTGCCGAGGTGCTGCGGGCGTTCCCGGTCCGCGAGGTGCCCCGGGCCTGGGTCAAGGCCGCGCCTGCCAGGACGATCAGGGCGCCGACCGGTGTGTTCCAGGTCAGGTCCTCGCCGAGCAGCGCGGCCCCGGCGGCCGTCGCGACGACGGGGATGAAGTAGGTGCTCAACGCCGCCGTGGTCGGGCCTACTTCGGCCACCAGCCCGTACTGGACGAGCATGGCGATCCCGGTCCCCAGCGCCCCGAGCGCGGCGATCGCCAGCAGTGACACCGGGTGGAAGGCGGACGGCAGGGGCGCGGCCAGCGGGGCGACGACGGCGAGCTGCGCCGTGCCGACCAGCAGCTGGCCGGTGGACAGGGACAGGTGCGAGTCGCCCGTGCTCGACAGCGTGCGCCGCACGTAGATCCAGCCGATCGCGTAACTGGCCGAAGCCGTCAGCGCCATGACGGTGCCCCACGGGTCCTGTCCGGAGAAGCCGTTCCAGGCGCCGAGCACCACGAGCACGCCCGCGAAGCCGAGGAGCAGCCCCGCGAACCGGCGCCGGGTCGGACGGTCCTCCGACAGCGCGACCAGGGAGAACACCATGCCCCACAAGGGTGTGGTGGCGTTGCAGATGCCCGCCAGGGAGGAGGGGATGCGCAGCTCGGAGTAGGCGAACAGGGAGAAGGGCAGCACGTTGAGGAGGAACGCCGCCACCGTCAGGTGCGCCCAGGTCCGCGCCGAGCGGGGCAGCCGCTCCCGCTTGACGAGCAGGGCCGCGGCGAGCACCGCCGTACCGAACAGCATGCGGCCCAGGGAGACGAAGAGCGGGGCGTACCCGTCGGTTCCCAGCCGGATGAACAGGAAGCTGAAGCCCCAGACGAGGGCCAGCGCGCCGAACCGGACGCGCCAGTCGACGGCGGAGAGTGCGGAGGCACGAGAGGGGGAGGAGGGGACGGCCGGGGTGGCCGAGACGGCTGGGACGGCCGTGGGGGGACGTGGGGTGACGGTGCTCATGCGGCTCAAGATGTCCGACCGGACCTCTTAGAACAAGCAAATTATCGTACGCGCATTCACGTAGCATCGCTGAGATGTTGAACCTGGAGCGTTTGCGTACCCTGGACGCCGTCGCCCGGTACGGATCCGTCAGCGCCGCCGCCGCGGAACTGCAGGTGACGACCTCCGCCGTCTCCCAGCAACTGGCCAAGCTGGAGCGCGAGACCGGCGAGCGGCTGCTGGCCCGGCAGGGCCGCGGCATCCGCCTCACCGACGCCGGCCGGCTGCTCGCCGCCCACGCGGAGCGCATCCTGTCGCAGGTCGCCCTCGCCCGGTCGGACCTGGAGGCGCAGCGGGGCCGGGCCGTCGGCCGGCTGCTGCTCGGCGCCTTCCCCACCGCCGTCCGCGGAGTGCTCCCAGCCGTCCTGACCAGGCTCCGCGCCGACCACCCCCAACTCACGGTCACCACCGAGGAGATGCGCCCCGAGGAGGCCGTGCGGCGGATCGAACGCGGCGACCTCGACGTCGCGGTCGTCCTCGACTGGACCAACCGGCCGATGCCCCTGCCCGCCGGACTGTCCAGGGCCATGGTCCTGGACGACCCCGTGGACGTCGCCGTGCCCGCCGCGCACCCGCTCGCCGACCGCCCGGACGTCCTCCTGGAGGACTTCGCCGACGACGAGTGGGTCTCCTGGCCCCAGGGCGAGTTCTGCCACGACTGGCTGCTGGGCACCCTGCGCGCCCAGGGCATCGAGCCCCGCATCGCGCACATGGCCGACGAGCACCACACCCAGCTCGTCCTCGTCGCCGCCGGCCTCGGCGTCGTCGTCTCCCCACGCCTGGGCCGCGGCCCGCTCCCCGCCGGGGTGCGCATGGTGCCGGTGCGGGAGGCGATGTGCCGTCATGTGTTCGCGGTCTGGCGCGCCGACGCGGGCGCGCGGCCGTCCGTCCGTGCCACGGTCGACGCGCTGCGCGCGGCCGGGCGTGAGCTCGCCCCCGCCTCATGCCCGCCGGCGGATCACTCTGACGGATCATGGTGACGGACGGAATCCCGCGCGCGATGAGGACGGACCATGGATGCGGCAGAGATCGACGAGTTGCCGTGGGACGCGGCCGTGACCTGGGGCCAGGCACGTGACGTGGAGCGGCTCACCGCGTTCGGCGAAGCTCTGGCGCGAGAACGCGGAGGAGCGCACAAACGTCTCCGTGACCTCGACCACCGCCTCGCGCTGGTCCTGCGGGTCCTGGCGCTGACGCCGGGCCGGCGGTTCGTCGAGCAACTGCTGCACATCTGCCGCACGGCCCAGGCCACGGGCGCCGGCACGCCGTCCGGACCACGGTTCCTGGCCTCCCTGCTCGCCGAGGCCCAGAGCGTGGACGACCTGGAGCCCGTCCTGAGCGATGAAGGGCCACACCGCCCGTACGACGAACTGCGCACCTGCCTGTTCCATGAACTGCTGTTGCGCGGCGTGAAGACCGACGAGATCCACCGGGTGGCGGGCAGCAGGCCCTTCGGCCACCCCGGGACCGGCCTGGCCTGGCTCCCGGACACGCTCGCGGAGATGGAACGCGGCGCCGTGTTCCCCAGCCGTCACTACAACGGCGGCGTGGGATCAGGGTTTCCGGATCTGTCCTCGCCCGTTCCCCTCGACGCCGCCGCACGCCGCGCCGGAGCCGGGCACCCCGTGACCGTCGCCACCACCCCGCGGCTCGCCGACCTGATCACAGGGCCTCCGGAACAGGGCAACTGGGGCGCTCACGACGTCGGGGTCTTCACCACCGAACGGCCCGTCACGCCGGAGGCGTTCTCCGGGGTCGTCGCCTCACTGCCGATGGACTGCCTGGAGGGCCTGGGCGAGGACGACCGCTTCGTCTTCGCCCCCTGCACCCTCAAGGAGGTCTGGCACATGCTGTACGAGACCGCCTCCCACACCGCGATGTACGGCCCGGGGGCCCTGGGCGCCTACGGCCGCCTGTCCGCCTGGTGGTCGCTCGCCGGACTGGCCGGCGCACGCCCCGAAGACGGGCCGGCGGAGGTCGAGCGGCAGGCGGCGGCCTGCGCCTGGCTCCGCTTCGAGGCCGACTCCGAGTGGTTCCACAACGAGATAGGCAACGACTACGGCATCGCGGCACTGTCCCCCGACGGCCGCCGGATCGCCGTGCTGGCCGCCACCGACACCGACTGAGCGAGTGGCCGTGGAGCGGCGGTCGGTCACGGGTGTGCCGTGGGGCGCCACGTCCCCTTGGCGGACTCCTCGGGCTCATACGGGCCGGAGGGTTCGGCGGACGTCCACTCGTCGGCCCGGGCCGCTTCGACGAACTCCTGGTGCTGCGGGCAGGAGTACCGCAGGACCCGCCAGCGCGCGGCGTTGAAACCGGCGTGGCCGCTCCACCCGGCGACGGCCTGGCACAGGTGGATCCAACCGAAGTGGATCTCCTGCCGGAGCACGTGTTCCGCCACGGGGTACTCGTGCCGGTGCTCGACGTCCCGCCACGCGTTGACGTAGTCGCGGAGCTGCAGGCCGTCCATGGCGACGAGCCGGGAGAACCCGACGGCGGCCGCGTGCTCGTCGCTGCCTTCGGGGTGACGGCCGGCCACCTCCTCCAGCCGCCGGCCGAGAAACTCCGTCAGCGCGATGACGTCCGCCTCGGTCAGGTCGTCCGTGTACAGCAGAGCCTCGCCGGGCACGGTGTCGACGTCCTGAGCCATGGTTGTCCCCTCCATCGTGGGTCCGTCACGGGCGTCGGCGACGACGCCCCGCCATGTGGTCGCCGCCGCGGCATCCGCGGCCTGCCCAGCGCATCCTGCCACTGCCGGCCGGGCCGTGTGCCCGATCGTGGAGGGAGGGTCCGGACCGGGACCACGCCGCTCCCCACCGCCGGTCACGCTCGGTTACTATGCTCACTTCATACCGGAAGCCGGCGCCCGAGGTTGTCGCGGCGGTTGCCCGGAGCGCCCGTCGGGAGAGGGTCATGTGGTGCGAGCCGAGAGAGCTGCGAGGCCTGGGGTGATGCTGCCCGAGGTCACCGCCACCCGCTACGTCACGCCCCTGCGGGAGGGCGGGTCGCTACCCGGGATCGTCGAGGCCGACGATCTCGGGACGTACGTCGTCAAGTTGTCCACGTGGTGTCGCTGACCAGCGTCGATGCGGCTACACCAGTCTCTGACCTGCGGGGGCGAGTCTTTCAGCGTCTTTCAGTATGGTGCTGCGTTACGTGGCCGACTCTCCCCAGGTGCTCCCCAGCGCTGTTGATACTCCCCAGATTCTCTCCAGGATGTATCGGCAGCGGGCTGTGATGGTATGGAGATCAGCCCACCGGAGGCGCTGTTTGGGGCATGCTGGGTGACTGCCGTGTACGGGCAAGGCATATGGCTGCCGTTGTGTTGGCCGTTGTTCAAGGGGGGGCTGCCGTTTGCTCTGAGCCATGACGGTCCCACCTGCCACAGGTCGTAAAGACCGTCCGAGGTCGTCTGTCCAGTCCGGATTGGGAGCGTAAGGCCAGGTCAGAGCCTCATTGCGCGGGCGAGTCCACACGGGCTGTGAGATCTGTGTGAGAGCTCGTGACACGACGAAGCCCCACCGGAACACTCCGGTGGGGCTTCTGTGTGCGGCGGGCTACGACGGTGCGCAGCATCCGGCGCGGGCGTCGCTGTACTCCGGCTCTCCGCTCTCGAGCACCCGAAGCAGTGATGCGGTGACGACGCGTGTCGTACGGCCGATGCGTATGACGCGGCACGGGAACTCCCCTCGGCGGACCAAGTCGTAGCCCTTCGCTCGCGAGAACCCGAAGGCCCTGGAGGCGTCCTCTACGCTTCCTGTTCCGCTCCAGGTGGCGCGGATGTGCGTAGGGCTGTACTGGGGACCCAGCAGCTCGTCAATCGGCTTGAGCATTGTGAACTATCCAGTTCCTTCGAAAATTGCGCTGCTTGCGTCCAGTGAGGCTGCGATGTGACGCGACTAGTCACCCCAGTGCTGATGATCAGAAGCTCCACTGCTTGGCGTCAGGATTGTCAAGCCCTCCCGCGGCCTTGTTCTGTGCGAACTATGCGGTGACACGAGGTGCTGACGACGCGCGAGAAAGTGAATTGATGGTTGTCTCGGTCAACGCCTTTCGGAGAGCGGGCAGATAGCGGTGGTGGTCCGTCAATCATGCGCGGTATCACCGTTTGGCTAACCGGTGTTACCGCGCTATCCTGCTTCGTTTTGAAGTGAACTGATTATTCCGCTCTGATCCGCCCGATCACATGGTCGGCCGTTGCCGCGCCGATAGGTTCGACCCCGGACTTCACGAGGGGCCAGCGACCTTTCGGTCGCTGGCGGAAATACCTTTCCCCCTGCCGACGTTGAGTTCATGGAACTGAGGAAGGGGAAAGGTGTCGGGGCTGAAGCTGTTTGATACGAAGGATGGCGTGACGGAGGTCGCGTCGCGTCTTGCCGAGGCTGAGGCAGATGTGCAGGACCTCGTTGAGGCCAACCTGGAGGCGATGCTCGGCGTGCGCTTCCTGGCGAGTGAGTACAGCACCGGTCCCGTGCACGGCGGCCGGATCGACACCCTGGGGATCGACGAGAACGGCGCTCCGGTGGTCATCGAGTTCAAGCGCGCGACGGATGCCGGCGTGATCAACCAGGGGCTCTTCTACCTGTCGTGGCTGGTGGATCACAAGGCGGAGTTCGGGCACCTGGTCCGCGACCGGCTCGGGGCAGTGGTCGCGGCCCAGGTGCTCTGGAGCGCGCCCAGGCTGATCTGCGTCGCCGGCAACTTCACCCGCTACGACGTCCATGCCATCCGCGAGCACCGGCGCAGCATCGACCTGGTCCGCTACCGCTTCTTCGGCACCGACCACTTCGGCCTGGAGACCGTCGCCTCCGTCGCCGCCCAGACGGCGGTGCCGCGCACCCGCCGGGCGAGTGAGACCGCGGCACCTGGTGCCCGTGTGGCCGAGGGGGCGATGGAGGAGCTGTACGCCGAGGTCGATCAGGTTCTGCTGGGGCTCGGCGACGACATCACCAAGGTCCAGCGCAACAGCTACCGCGCGTACCAGCGCCTGCGGAACTTCGCCTGCCTCTGCCCACCGCAGAAGAACAAGCTGCTCGTCTACCTCAGGGCCAACCCCAAGGAGGTCGACCTCGTCCCCGGCTTCACCCGAGACGTCACGGGACTCGGCCACCATGGGACCGGCGACCTGGAAGTGCAGCTGCGCACGGACCGCGACCTGGAGCGCGCCCAGGACCTGTTCCGGCTCAGCTACACAGCGGCCTAGGCGCCGGCTGGTGCTTGGCCTGTGCCCGGGCGGCGTGCGACGGCGGATGGAGTTGTCAGTCGGTCTCGTTGGGGCCTCTCGACGCGGCGGTCATGGACTGGCGGTGGATTTCCTATGGTGCAGTGGACCCCCGGTTTCGCTAACCGGGGATCCACTGCTATGAGCGCTGAGCGTATGACGGCTGGCACCAGGCTGGTGTTCCCCCTGGTATTCGTTCGGACAGCCGCCCTCGTTCGTCAGCGGGCGCGTACACCGTTGCCGGGAGAAGGGATGGGCGGGCCCAGCCGTGAGGCGAGGGGCAGGGCAGGGTGTGTTGGCCTGGAAGGCGATCGGAGCCCATGCCCGAGGACCATGTGGGCGGTGAGGTCCTTGACCAGGGCTGCCGGAGCGTTCGCGGACAGGTGGATTTCCCAGTCCGGCTGGTGGGCCGCGTGACCGCCCCAGACGGTCCACGTGGGGACGGGACTGTTGATCTGCTGGGCGGCGAAGGCGTCGAACTGGACTCCGGCGGCGTGAGTACCGGGGGCTTGCCAGGTGAGGTAGCGGCCGTCGACGGCGTCTTTCCAGCCCGCGTTGGCGAGTGGCCGGGCCGCCTCGGCGATGGCGGTCTCGGTGAGGCTGGTGGATAGGACCCGGCCCCAGGCGTTCTCCGAGGCCATGAAGTTCAGCAGGGTGCGGACGATCTGGGACGGGGTGGAGGCGGTGGCCTTGCCATGCCACAAGAGGTCGCTGACCGGGGTCTCGTAGGCGGCGAAGGCCCACTTGACGTCGCGGCCGTCGGCTTCATGGTCGAAGAGGGCGCGCAGGGTGAGGGATTCGTGGCTGGCGATAGTGGCGTTCTCGCCCCGGGCCCGCACCTTTTCCCAGTGGGTCTGTGTGGCGAGGAAGTCGTGCAGAAGGACCTCGTGGTCACCGGCCTCGGCGGCATACACGGGGACGATCTCCGGCGCCGGCTGCGCGGGCTTGCGTTGTGCTTCGGATGCAGTGGAGGGAGGCGCGGTTGTGGCTGTGGTGGCCAGGGCCTTGGCTGCTTGCTGCTCGGTTTCCGTGGCGGGCGCCGGACCGGGGCGGGCCGCCTCGCCGTGCAGCTTCTGGAACTCCGCGATGGCCTGGGTGGGGGTGTCGTAGACGAGGGCGACCTGCCGCAGGTGGTCTTCGCCGTGGAGGTGGATGCTTTCGCCGCCCTGGTAGGTGCCGACCGCGACGTGGGTCCAGCCGTCGTGGGCGTGGGCGTGGATGACGAGGCGGCCGGAGGCGATGTCGTCGTAGACCTTCTGGGCCTCGGCGGAGACCTCGCGGATTTCGCCCCGGTTCAGCCAGTGCATGGGGTAGTCGAGCCACGTCCACTCGCTGTCGATGTCCTCCTGCAGGCTGGGCGTGATCTCGACGGTGACGCCTGCCTTTCGCAGGGCGTGGGCGGCCTGGTCGGCGTAGTAGGGCTCCTCGTGGTCGATGCGGGCCAGGATCATCGTCTGGTCGTCGGTGGGGCAGAACCCGTGGACGCTCAGCAGCGCTCGGGCAGCGTAGGTGTCGCTGCCGACGGTGGTGGCGGTCACGGCGTTGGGGTGCTCGGGGTGCCGGCCGAGCCGGACGTGGACGTGGAGGGCGGGATCTGCCATGGGTGTGCTCAATTCGCGGGGCCCGGCCGGACGGGTGACGGCCGGCCGGCGAGGTCATCGGGTGAGGCGTTGCGCTGCGGAAGCGGGAAGACCGGAGATGCGGGGCGGCCCGGCCCGGGCGACCGCCGGTGCGCGGGGCGTGTGTGGGCGCCTCGCCGGCGCTGGGGGAGTGGTAGCGCGCTGCCAGCGGGCCCGGACGGCGGTCAGCTCGGCGAGAGCCCGGCGGCTGCCGGTGACGAGCTGGTGAGGGCTGTTGGCCGGGTCGTCGGCGAACGCCTGGATCCGCAGGGCGGCGAGACGCGCGTGGTCGAGTAGGGAGCGTTGGAGGACGCGTTCACCCCAGTGTTCCGGCGAGCCGACGGGGTTCGTCACCAGGGTTATGAGGGCCGTTGGCGTGAGGTCGGCGGTAAGCAGGCCGTGGTGCTGGGCCTCCCAGAGCACGGTGACCGGATCGACGGGATCCCCTCGGTGGGCCAGGGCGGTCAGAGCGCGGAAGAGGGCGCCGTGCAGGGGCAGGGCGAAGTCGTCGCCCTGCAGCCATCGCATGGTCTTCAGCTCGTCCGGGCGCGTGGTGGCGGCGGCCAGCAGCAGTTGTTCCTCCGACAACGCCTCTTCACTGCGCCCGCGTGGCGCGAGCGAGGGGAGCAGGGTGCGCGGCAGGGAGCCGGGGTGCGGGGGGAACCGGCCGGCGAGGTCGTCCAGGAAACGGGTCAGCGTGTCGGCCTCGGCGAGGACGGTGACCGTCGGGTTGGGGCCGGTGGTGTCGGTGGTGGCCTGGGCCAGGCGCTCGGCGTGCATGCGCAGGCTTCGGCGGGCGTGATCGGCGCGGACCATCCGCGCGTAGGCCGCCGCGTGCTGCGGCCAGGGGCAGGCGTCGACCAGGGTGTGCAGGTAGGACGCGGTGAGCCCGGCCGCTTCACCGCGCGCCGCCACAAGGACGGCGTTGAGCCAGGCCGGCTCCCGCCGGTGCACCTCGGCTACGGGAGCCGGCACTTGCCGCATGGCAGCGAAGAGGGCGCTGTGCGCGGGGTCGCCGAAGTGATCGGGCGTGAGGGCAGTGAGGGTCTGGAGACGGTTGGGCTCGAGGACCAGCGCTCCGAGCAGGGCCTGCTCGGCGTAGTACACGGCCGGCCGGGGCGCCGGCTCCTCCAGGTCGATCTCCTCGTGCGGCAGGTCGGGGCGTGCCATCAGGCAGCCAGGGTGAAGTCGTCGCGGCTGAGGGCCTTGCCGACGTGCGGGGCGAGCAAGTGCGCGGCGAGCCGGGGCGGGACCGCGTTGCCGATCTGGGAGAACTGCTGCCCCTTGTTTCCCTGCCACGGGTAGTCGGCGGGGAAGGTCTGCAGCACCCCGGCCTCGGCCGCGGTGATCCGCACCGACTCCGGCACCGGCGCTGCCGCACCGGATGCGCCGGACGCTGGCTCAGGCACCCACAGGCACTCGTTCGCGCGATGCCCGAAGAACAAGGTCCCCGCCGGCTCATCCGCGCGCCGCACCGTCGCGTGGGACTGATTGTTGCTGCGCAGCGACCAGGACCAACGATGGACCTCGCAGGTGTGGGCGGGTCGGGCCTCAGCAGCACCGTGCCGTTCGGGCGGCTCCGAGCCGTGGTTCCGCGACAGGAGAGTGATGCTTACCGGTGTTGTGGCGTGGGTCTTCCAGGTTCCGCGGCTTCGGGCGTCGGCGAGGGCTTTGCGGGAGCCGGAGGGGAAGGGCTCGGGGCCCCCGCCGGGGCCTCCGCCGGCGCAGACGGTGGGGACGGGACGGTCGGTGGCACCCCAGCCGAGCGCTTCGGCCATCGACACCCACCGTGCCCGACCGGGCCCGAAGAGCGTCTGCGGCTCGGCGGACTTCGCGTGGGTCGGGGCCGGCGGCTCGGCGGTGCGGGCGCGGGAGGCGAGCAGGATCGCCCGCCGCCTGGTCTGCGGCACCCCGTAATCAGCGGCGTTGAGGATCCCGGTCCACACGGAAAACCCCCAGCCGCGCAGGATCGCGGCGTACTGCTTCCACAATGGCAACACGTCCGGCACCTCCTCCATGGCCACCCACTCCGGCTCGCCGACTCGGTTGAGCGCGTGCAGGTAGCGCATCGGCTCGGCGGCCAGCAGGGAACGCTCGTCCCGGCACGCGCTCAGCAGTCCGGCGCGGGTGTCGCGGCCACGGGCGAGGTCGGCGACGGCCTGATGAACGAGCGGCTGGTCCACCAGGCCGAGGCGCTTACCGGCCATCGACCACGCCTGACACGGCGGACTCGCAATGAGTCCGGTCGTCCTTCCGACGAAGGGCGCGACCGGATACAGCGCCACATCGGTGCAGACTGTCAACTGCCCGGCCGCCGCTCGCGTTTTGCACGCCCAGGCGTCCCACTCCAGTCCCACGTCGCGTATGCCGAGCACGGACAGCGCGTGCGACCACCCGCCGGGCCCGGCAAAGAGATCGACAACGATCACGCGGCCAGCCCGAAGTCGCCCTGCAGAGCCTCCGTTTCGGCGCCGCGGCACGCCCACGGGGAGCAGCCGTTCTCCACGCCCTGTTCCAGCTCCTCGGCGTCCACCGCGAATGTGCCGGACGGCTGTTGGAGCGCGGACCATTCGGCGGCGGTGACGTGGTCGATCGGGGCCTGATCAAGCGGCAGGCAGGAGCGGTGGAGGAACGCTTCGCCGAGCAGGCGGTTGCCGGTGGCGTTGGCGCGGGCGTTGCCCTTGCGGATGGCCGCGTCGAAGGCGACGACGTCCTTCCACTCCGCGGGCGAGGTGTCGCGGATGTGCCGCCACTGGGCGTCTCCGTGGAACGGGCAGCCCAGGCAGCTGGATTTCGGGGTGTCGGCCAGACCGAGCGTGGTCAGGTAGCGGGTGCAGTCGGTGCGTGACCAGCCCATGTCGATGAGGGGATGCCGGTTGCGCATGTACTTCACGTCGGCGTCTTTGGCGCGGTGGAATTCGTCGGTGGAGATTCCCACCCACTGCTCGACGAAGGTGCCCTTCGGGATGCGTGCGGGATAGGGATAACCGAGGAGGTCGCGGACCTTCGCCTTGATCGGCTTGATCTTGTATTCACCGGTGCACTGCCTGCGGGTCATGCCGGGCCGGCCGTCCTGGTTGAGGATGTGCAGCGGCATGGAGGCGAAGCGATGAGAGGGGTTCAGCGCGTCGTTGCGGATGTTGCCGGAGGAGACGCGCAGGATCGGTATTCCGGCCGGCGCGGCTACTTCTCTCTCCAAGCGGTCGAGATGGGCGTAGACGGCGGCCGGTTCCCAGCCGGTATCGGCGAAAATCGCGTAGTCGACCTTGGGGAGAACCCCTTCGGCTGACAACGCGAGCATGGCGCTGGACTGAACACCGGCGCCGAGGGAAAGGGCACGGAATCGGGGAGCGGTTGAAATGGTCGTTCCTTGAGCGGTGGGGGCTGTAACTGCCGAGTGGTCGGCAGGGCAAGGCCGCGGTGCGCCGTGATCGGCGGAGGGCACGCTGGCGGCGGCAGGCGGTGACTGAGCAGGTTCTGCGGTTGGGCGGTGATGTCGAGCGGACGGGCTGGGCCTGATCAGCGAGTGCGGGCCGTTGAACGGGCCGCCGGCCGGGCAAATGCTGCGGGGGGCCGAGTGAGGGCGGGGCCGAGGCCGTGGAGGGTGTCTCGGCCGGTCTTGGTCAGGCGCAGGCGCTGGCCGGTGAAGAGGCTGGTGGTGTTGTCCTGGCGGATCAGGCCCTTGGACAGGAGGGCCTCGGCTGTGCAGATCGTGATGCGGTCCCCCGCGCCGGTCGTCACGTGCTGCCGGTGGCCCCTGTCCTGGTAGACCCGGACGTCGTGCCGGGCGATGACCTCAAGGGCGCGGTGCTGGGTGTCCGTCACCTTCACCGGCGCTCCGGTCAGGGCGGACGCCCGGTCGGCGTCGGGGCTCATGCTGGCGCCGGTGGTCCGGCTGTAGGTGCGGGTGGCGTCTTCGATGAAGCGGGCGGCGGACAGCCCCATGGCGGGCGCGTCCTTCAGGACAGCGGCGGCTCCGGCGAGCTGTTCGTCGAGAGCCGCGCGGAACCGGGCGGGGCGCGGGCCGTCGGAGCCTGGCTGGCCGTCGATGCGGTGGAATTCGGCGGCGATAGCCGCCGCACCGGTGATGCAGCCGGTGGCGCTGCCGGCGGCCCGGGTGAGGTGGCCGAGGTACTCCACGGCTGACCGGCCGGTGGCCACCTCATGGGCCCATGGTTGCTCCGCCACACTGAGCAAGAGCGACAGCGAGGTGGCCGTCAGGCCCTGGGCGGTGGCGTATCGGGTGGCCAGCGTCGGGAGTGACTGGGTGCCGGCGGTGAGCCGGTCACGGTGCAGCTGCTGATGGAGCGTAGCGAAGTCATGCGTGAGCCGGGCCAGTTGCTCCACGGCACGGATCGCTGGTGTGCGGGCGGGTGAGGACATGGGTTTGCCTTTCCAGTGGAGGCTGTGGGGCGGGGCACCGATAGCGGAGGGCGTTGAAGCGGCGATCACCGCCTGTGCTGTGCGGGAGAGGCAGGTGAGCGAGCGGTCCGGTCAGCGAGTTCGCGCTGTGGCCGTGCCGGGTGTCGGGCGGGGCGCGGCGGGGGAGCGAGGGGCGGGCGTGCCGGTGGCGAAGGCGGCGGCCACGGTCCGGCGGCCGGCGGCGGTCAGGTGTGGGCGCTGTCGGCGAGTGCCGTTCGGAAGGGCCTCACGCAGCAGGAGGTGCTTGGCTTCCAGGGCCCGCAGCGTCGTACTGCTCACCCGCGTCTCGCCACTGAAGACGCCGAGCTTGTCGTCCTGGTCCTCGACCGTCACCTGGCCGCGGGCGATGGCCCGCAGGGCCGCCAGCTGCGCGGCGGACAGCGCGTGGGGTGGGTGGACGAGGGCAGCGTGCTGCCGTTTCATCTCGCCGCCGAGAAGTTCGGCGGCCTCGACCGCGTCGTCCGGGCCCAGCGCCGTCAGGTCACGGGCGATCTCGATACGGGCGCGAACTTCCTGGTAGGCCAGGGCGAGAGTGCGCTCGTCATGAGGCTTGTGGCCCTGGGGGCGGGTT
Source organism: Streptomyces sp. NPDC021100 (assembly GCF_044333095.1). NCBI lineage: Bacteria > Bacillati > Actinomycetota > Actinomycetes > Kitasatosporales > Streptomycetaceae > Streptomyces > Streptomyces sp. NPDC021100. The sequence continues at coordinate 46,340 of NZ_JBIRQH010000030.1, read as the reverse complement.
GCTTCCAGGAGGTCTGTGGCGTCGAGGAGGTGTTCGGCGGCTTCGGTGATCAGGTGGGCCAGCTGTCTGATCCGCAGCGCGCCCCTGCGTACGGCGGGGGTGGGGTGCAGGGGTTGGTGTGCGAGGGCGTCGGCGGTGTCGAACGCCTCGTGGGCCACGCGCTGGGTGATCGGGAGGTGGAGGAGGAGCTGTCGGGGCGACTGGGGTGAGGCGAGGTTGATGGTGGGGAGGGAGTCGTTGTGACGGGTGATGTGGGAGGCCAGGGCGAGGATTTGCTCGGGAAGGAAGGGGTCGGCGGCCAATCAGGGGATCCTTGGGGCGAAGTGTGGTGCGGCGAAGGGGCGGTTCAGCGCGGGCGCCGGCTCTGCCGTGGGACGGGAGACGGCCGTGCCGGAGCGGTCGCGCTGGTGTGGCCGGGGGCCGCGGGGATCGCCTTGGGCGTGGGTATGCCGAGGGTGATCTCGCTGGGGATGCCGAGGGACCACAGGTGTGCTTCGGCGCGGGCGACGGCGCCGACCGTTTCGCGCTCGCTCAGCTGGGCGGCCAGGACGTATCCCTGCGGGGTTGGGGCGAACCCGTGCTGCGCGATCACGTCGCGGGCGGCCGGCGTGTGGACGGTGGCGGTGACCCGGCCGTCGGAGAGATCGAAGCGGACGGCGGCCTCGGACACGGGCCCAGTGGCCGTGTAGCGGGTGGTCCAGCTCAGGTCGACGAAGTCCATGGTGTGCGCCAGGAGATGGTGCAGGGCGTCGCCGGTGCGGTCGTGCGCTTCCTCCGTCGAAGTGCCGGACGGGAGCAGGTACATGGTGCGGCCGTTGTGTTCACGGGCGGCGAATCCGCTGGCGGTGAGGGCGTGGTGGGCGGTGCGGATCGGGCGGTTGAGGACGATGAAGGTGTGTCCGTCGTCGGTCGAGCCGACGACCACGTCATGGTGGTCGATGAAGGCCATGTCACTCCATGAGGAGATACGGATGGAGGGCAGGTGCCGGTATCGGGCAGGAGAGTGCAAGGGCGTGCTGCGGCGGGACCGGCGGATCAGGCGGCGGTGCCGAAGTCCGTCTGCTTGGGTGCGGCCTTGGCCACCGCGCGGGTGGTAATGGCCTTCGAGGCGCGGGCGGAGGCGGCGGAGAGGTGTTCGGCGTTGGGTTCGAGGTACCAGGGGCGCAGGTCGAGCATGGCGGCGCGCATGCCGGTGGCGAAGCACAGGGCGGTGCCCTTGGGCAGGGCGCGGATGGCGTCGGCGGGCAGGATGCGTTCTTGGCGCATGCTGATGCTGGTGGACTTGCCGGACTCGGAGACGGAGGTGGACTTCGTTTCGACGTCGTGGTCGCCGATCAGCCTGCTCAGCTTGTCGGCGAAGTCGGGGTCGTCGATGCCGGATCCGATGACCTTGATCGTGGAGGCGGACCACATGGCGTCCATGCCGGCGTCGCCCCAGACCTTCTGGCCCTGGCGGTAGGACTGCAGGATGGTGATCGGGATGATCCCGCGGGAGCCGAGGTGGGAGTACAGGTCCGGAAGGTCGCTGATTTTGCAGACGTTGGCGGCCTCGTCGAGGATCGCGAGCATCGGCGGGTCGAGGCGTCCGCCGGCGCGTTCGGCTTGGGCGGTGGCGGCCCGCATCACCGAGTCCGCGCACGCGGCGATCAGCGCGCTGGCGCCGCCGCCGCCGTCCTTCGATAGCAGGTAGAGGGTGTCGCGGGAGGTGACGAAGTCGGCCGGCCGGAACTCGGCGACGTCCTTCTGGTGGGTGACCCAGGCGGCGATTTCGCTGTTGAGCAGGGCGGCGGCGTACTGGCGGGCGGTTTCGTAGATGCCGTCGCGGGTCTCGGGCGGGCCCTCGACGGTGCCCTTGAGCTGGGCGGCGACGGCGCTGAAGCCGTGGTCGCGCAGGATGTCCAGCGGGCCGCGGTCGGCGGGGAAGGCGAGCCACTGCATCACGTCGGTGATGGGCCGCTTGTCCAGGGCGGCGGCGAGGAAGAGCTGGCTGAGGATGTTGGATCCGGCCTTGGACCAGAAGTCGCCCTGCTGGGAGGCGTCGACGGAGGCGGCGAGGAAGTGCCCGGCGAGTCGGCCGGCGCCTTCGAGGGTGGTGGCGTCGTCGAGCGGGTTCCACCACATCTCCCGCTTGGCGTGGGCGATTTGCTGGGGGTCCATCGACCAGGTCCGGCCCACCTTCGCCCGGGCTTCGAGGGTGGCGGTGTATGCGTCGCCCGCGGCCTTGTTCGAGGTGAGCAGGACGGGGCCGGGCGCGGCGAGGATCGAGGGGATGGCGAGGCTGGTGGTCTTGCCCGAGCGCGGAGCCATGATGGCCACGGCGACGTCCTCGTATCCCATGCGGACTTCCCGTCGGGTGCCCTGGAGGTTGCCGAGCAGGATGCCAGTGTCCTTCGCCTCGACCGTCTTGGCCTCCTTCAGACTGGGGCGCAGCGAGCGGGCTTTGGCAGTAATCGCCTTCGACAGCAGCGGTTCGATGTCCTTCTGCTTCGCCATCCCGGCGACCTTCTTCTTCCGGCTGCCGGTTCCGCCCCGGTGCCGCGACCACAGCACGGCTGCGGCGATGGCCAGGGTGATCAGGAGGGTGGCGGGGATGATGTGCGTGCCGACCAGCAGGGACGTTTCGCCGGCGTCCGGCCAGAGGCGTTCGGGACGAAGGAGGGCTTCGACCGGCTGGTAGGCGGCCCAGGGGCCGGATCCGGTCAGGTAGGCGGTGAGGTTGCCGCCGAGCCAGGCGAGGTTGGCCAGCGGCACGGCGATGGCGAAGAGGGCGAGCAGGACGCGGAAGGCTATGTCGTAGCCGTCGGAGCTGCCGCCAGGAGCTGAGGGAGACGGAGGCACGGAGTTCCAGGGGGCGCGGGGGAGGGGCTGCGGTCAGCGCGAACGGCGGCGCGGAGGAACGCCCGGCGGGCTCGTCGGCGGCTGCGTCGGTGCGCCGCGGCTGGCGAGGGCCTTGACGCGCTTTTCCAGCGCGAAGGCGACGGCGGCTGCCGGGACCTGGCGCGTGGTGGCGCGCTGGTGGTGGCGTCCCAGGAGGGGGACGTGGAGTGGGTCGCGTGGCAGCGGGCTCTCGCCGGCGAGGGCGTGGGTGAAGGCGGTGATCAGATGCGGCGGGGCGCTTCCGCTGAAGTACGCCCGCCACACCCGCTCCTGCCGGCTCTCGTCCGCGACGTCGACGAACCAGCTGTTGGACCGCCCCTCGGCGAAGTGCTCGACACAGGCCATCCCGTCGGGCGAGACGAGAGCGTGGCGTTGCTCGTCCTCGTGCCAACCGGCCTGACGCAGCGGCTGGTAGGGGTCGGCGGCGAGCGAGGCGGTGGGCAGCGCCGGGTGGGTGAGGGTGTCGGTGACGGCGGCGATGATCTCTACCGGGGTGCGGGCGCCGAAGGATGCCGACCAGGCCGGCGACGCGGCGGTGCGGGCGTGCTGCACGGTCCACCACTGCTGGTCGGGGGTGGGGTCGAGGCGGAGCATGGCCTGCTGGTCGGGGCTGGTCAGCAGAACGCGGGGCATCAGCGGGTCGTTGCCGTGGCTCCAGCCGCAGGCCCGGTGGAGCGCGGCGGTGATCCAGGCCGGATCGCCGCCGCCGGCCAGGTACCGCGGGGCGATCAGGACCTGCTCGATGTCCTCGGGTACGGGTGTCACCGGCGGGCCCCCGGTGCCTTCGGGGACTGCACGGGGGCGGCCGGGGCGCGTGAGGGCAGGACCGGCGACGTGCGGGAGGCGGCCTCGTCCTGCGCGGCGGCGTGGATGTCGAGGACGCTCTGCCCGTGCAGGGACCACTGGTGAAGGTGGTGCCAGGCTTCGTCGTTGCGCTCGGCCAGCGCGTCGTCGTACGCCTCGGTGCCTGGCACGGCCGACGACGGCACCGCATCCCGTCTCTGGAGCCATTGCTCTTGGAGGGCGGCGAGCTGGTCGAGCGAGTCGTCCAGGGCGGAGAGCTGCCACGCCCACCGCGACTGGATGCGGGAGGCGGGCAGCGTGCGCAACTGCGCCTGTGCGGCGGCGAGGAGATCTTTCGCGGCGTGGCGGACGCGGCTGAACGAACGCCAGGTATCGGCATCGCGGCGGCCGGCGCGCAGGCCGTAGGTGATCTCGTCGTGGGGCCAGCCGTCGGGGTCGGTGTGCTGGTCGGAGTAGGCGTCCCAGTCGGCCAGGGTCTGCTCGCTCTCTTTGAGGAAGGCGGCAAGCTGGTCAAGGAGCAACCGGTGGTGGGTCGCGGCGGGATCGGTTGTCAAAGTCGGTGAGTCTCCGAAGGCGGGGTGCAGCCGCGGGGGAGGGAGAGCGGATCGGTGCTGCTCTCCCTCCCCTCGGCGGGCGGGGGCGGAAGGGCGGGTAAGGGTCAGCGGCTGCGTGAGGCGCGGGCAGCAGCGGCCGGACCGGCACCGGGCTGGGCGCGCGGTGATGCTGCGCGGCGGGCACGGCGGGCGGCGGCACGGGTGGCGGTCAGGCGTTCCTCGTGGGCGGCCACGAGCTGTTCGCCCTGCGGCCCGCTGATCTCTTGGGTGACCAGGTGCGGGTGCGGAACGCCGGACATGGCGCGCTGGACCGGTTCGTTACTGGCCAGCGCGGTGGCGAACGCGGCGATCAGATGAGGCGGGGCGTTCTCGCTGAACCAGGCTTCCCACAGGCGGCGCTGGCCGCCGAGGCCGGTGGGCAGCGCGGCTTCCGCGCGCCAGTGGACGGATACGGGGTCGTGGCTGGCCTGCCGGCGCAGGCTCAGAATGCCGTCCGGGTGAAGTGCCTGCTCGCTGCCGTGCTCGTCGCGTTCGTACGTCCAGCCCGCCCTGGTGACCGCCGGCCACACCTCCGGCTCGGATTTCGGTGCGGGCCGGATGAGTGCGTCGGTGTAGGCGGCGAGGATTTCGACGGGGGTGTTGCCGCCGAAGGAGGCGTGCCAGTGCTGTCCGTCGGCCTGGGAGGAGATGCGCCACCAGGCCGCGTAGGTGTCGGGGACGGGTTCGAGCAGGGGGGTGTGCCGGTGGTCGGCGCTGGCCAGGACGACGTGGGGGTAGTCCGGGGCGGAGTGGTTCTTCCAGCCGGCTGCCCGCAGGGCCTGGGTGACGTGGCGGGGGTCGCCGGGCCCGGCCAGGTGCCGGGGGCGGGTGGCGTACCAGATGAGATCGCGGGGATCCCTGGCGCGGGTGGGGGTGTAGGGCTGGCTCATGGCTGGTGTCCGCGCTGGTCGCTTGGCCGCCGGAGTCCGGCGACGGCGATGTCGGCCTTCCGTGGGGTGAGGCGGGCGGGGTGGCGCACGCGCGGGGTTCTCTCTCAGGTGGGGCCCCCGGGGGCGGGGGCGTGGTTGGTCAGCGGCGGGAGCGGGCGCCGCCGGCGGTGGCGTACGGGCCGGTGGCGGTTTTCCGGGGGCGGGTGCTGGCCCAGGAGTTGCGGGCCCAGGTGGCGGCGCGGGCGGCACTGACGCGGGCCTGCTGCCAGGCACTGAGCTGGGAGGGCAGCACCGAGACGGAGGTGGTGCGGATGCGCTGGGTGGGGGGTACGTGCCCGCGCGGGCGCATCACCGGCTGCGGATCGGACAGGGCGGTGGTGAACGCCTGCACCAGATGCATCGGCGTGGTCGGGGTGAACACCGCGCTCCACGCCGGCCCGTGCTCGGTCTGGGCCGCGGCCCACCAGTACGCCTGCCCCTGCCCGTCCTGGTGGAACTGCACGACGGCGTTGCCGTCCGGGCTCACCGCGGTGACGTGCTGCCCCTGCTCGGTGCGCCACCCGTGGTGCTGCAGCGGCTGCCATACGTTGGGGGCGTGCGCGGAGCGGGGCCGGGTGAGGGCGTCGGTGAATCCGGCGACGATCTCCACCGGGACCTGCTTGCCGAGGGTGGCGTGCCAGGCTTCCTGCCGGCCGGTGGCGTTGCCACGGATCGTCCAGCCGCCGGGCTGAGAATGGGGGTCGTAGCCGATGCGGACCGTGCGGTCGGGACTGTCGAAAACGACGGGGAGGCCGGCCTTGGACGAGCGGTCCGTCCAGCCGGAGGCGCGCAGGAATTCGGTGACGTGGCGCAGGTCGCCGCCGCCGGCCAGGTGCCGGGGTTCGATGAGGTAGTGCTGCTGGGCCTGCTGGCCGGCCGGCCCCCAGCCGGCCCACTCCTTCTTCATCGGCGCCTCCGGGCCACGAAGGCCGCGGCCACCGGTGCCGGCGGCCGGGGCGCGGCCTCGGCGCGTGCCGGCCGGGCCAGGCGCTGGAAGTCCTCCGCGTGGTCACTGAGGTCGGCGCACAGGCCGTTGAGATCGTTCGCGGCACGGCCCAGAGCCAGCCACAGCTCGGGCGGGAAGGTGCCCTGCTCGGCGTGGGCCCGGGTGGAGCGGGAGCCGGTTTCGACCAGGGCGGTGACCTGGCCGAGGACTCCGATGTCGGGGTCCAGGACGCGGCCGAGGATCTGGGCGGTCTGCTCCGGCGGCGCCTGGGCGAGGTGCTGGGCGAGGAGCCCGAGTTGACGGGCGATGTTGTCAGCGAGAAGTACGGGGTAGGGCGTTGGATCGGGCATGGCGCTCCGGGCAGTGCAGTGAAGGCGGCGGTTGGTCAGGGGCGCTGGCCGCGGCGGCGAGCGTCGTCGAGAGACCCGTACGGGCCGGTGGCCAGGGGATGGCCGCGGGTGCTGCCGCCGAGGGCGCAGGCGTGCAGGTAGCGGCGGAAGAGGAAGGTGGCCAGGCGGGGCGGGCGGTCGGCGGTGATCGGCGGCGGGATAGTGCGGTCGCGCTCGGGTATTGCTCAAACTCCAGGTATCGGGGTGGACGGCCGGCCCCCGCTGCGGGCCAGGGCCGGCCGGTAATTTCAGATGCGACGCCGCGCAGCGCTGGTCAGCGCCGGGCTGGGTCGGCAGGCGTCACGGGTCGCCCGCCCGGTTCAGCGGTGGGCGTTGGCGTGCGGGCCTGTTCGGCGGGACGTGGCCGGGAGAGCGGTGGAGACCGGGGAGGAGGCCGACGGCACGGGCCGGGTGGCAGCCTTGTCGCGGATCGTGGCGATGACGTGGGCGTGGCTGGAGAGTCTGCTGGTGGTGTTCATCAGCTCCTCGGCGAGGTCGGGCTTCTTCCCCGCTGTTTCCAGGCGCTGCGTCCAGGGCGCCCAGGTGGCGATCAGCGTCTGGGCGATGCGGGGCAGCAGGCCCTCGTGGGGTGCGGCGATCTCGGTCAGGACGGCGGCGATCTCGCGGTCGTCGGCGGCCTGCCGGGCGCGCTCGGTGAGTTGGTCGAGGTAGCGCAGGGCCGCTTGCCGGTCGCCGTCGTGGCCGGAGAGGGTATTCAGCGACGGGTCGAGGTGGACACTGAAGCCGGCCAACAACAGACCGTGGGCCGCTGCGGTGGCACCGTGACGCTGCCGGTCGAGGGACAGGTCATGCGGCTGGCGGTGGTAGGGGCCGCGCGGCCCGGGGGCGGACACGAAGCCGCCGAGCGTCTGCAAGATGCCTGCGGCCTGGTCGTCTCCTCCGATGGCCACGACGAGCTGAGTGCGCCGGTCCCGGGTGATGGTGATGTAGCCCAGGACGGAGAAGCGCGGCTCTTCCTGCACAGTGGAGGTGTTCATCGGGTGCGGGTGGACGGCTTGGCCGGCTGTGGGGGCGGGACGGCCGTGGTCTCCAGCGCGGGGCGGCTGGGCGGGTGGCGCAGGATGACGCCGATGCCGTGGGCGGCCAGCTGGGCACCGGCGGCGCGCACGGCCCGGGCCTGGAGGGCGGTGTCGTCGCCGGAGAGGACGAACGCCTGCTCGCGCGGGTCGTAGACGAAACCGGCCTTGTGCAGGGCCGTGGCGGCCTCGGGGCTGTCGGGCTTGGCGGCCAGCATGCCGTCGCCGAACCAGGTCATCACCACGCGCTCCGGCTCCGGGGCCGGAGCGGAGGCCGGCGGCTGTGGGTAGGCGGCGTTGTACCGGACCTGGGCGACGGCCTGGTCGTAGCGCGGCAGCAAGTCGGAGGCGATCTCGTGCGCCGCGAGGAAGGGGTTGTCGGGGACGGCGATGCCGTCCGGCTCGCGGACCCCCCGAAACGCATCCGGTTCGAAGCCGGGCGGGGCCATGGCGCCGACGAGGTATTCCTCCGCGTGGCCGGGACGGCCGGTGAGGTAGAGGCGGGCCCCGTCGTCGCGCGTGAGGACGGCGTCATGGCCCAGGACGTACTCGGCGACGGCGCCGGAGACCAAGTCCATGTCCCACACCTCCTCGGCGAGCGGGAACTGGTCGGCGTACTCGGCGTGGCGGTGGTAGGCGCTGGTCCAACGGCCGGGCAGCTCACCGGCGACGACTTGCGCGAACGACTCCAGGTCGTGCATGTCAGCGGGGTCGGGCATGTTCTCCTCAGGGGCAGCGGGTGGGGGGTTCAGCGGCGCCGTCCGCCGGCCGCGACGGCGGGCGTGGAGGCGACGCGGGGCGGCGGGGCAGGGCAGGCGCACACGGTGGACGCCTCCCGCTCGTCGCCTGGAACCTCGCCTTCGCAGGCGGTGCGCCGCGGGTGGGGTGTGTGCCGGTCGGCGAGGTTGTTGCGCAGGCCGCACACGTCGGAGGTGATGGCGCCCAGACGCTCGTCGGCGAGGAAACGCAGCCGTTGGGCGAAGTACGGATCGGCGCCCTGGCCCAGGTTCTGGTAGAAGTCGGCGGTGGCGATGAGGACTTCGCGCAGGGCGTCGAGGACGCCGTCGTGGGCGGCGGTCAGTTCCGTCAGGGCGTCGGCGGCGTCCTCGGTGGTTTCGGCGGTGCGGATGCGGTCGGCGATGGCCGCGACCTGGGCGCCGAGGGTGAGGTAGCGCGGCTCGCGGTGCTCGGTGTCGAAGTCCGGGTCGCAGTCGACGTGGTATCCCACGGCCCGTAGGCGGGCCACGGCTCGGGTGGCAAGGCGGATCTCCTCGCTCGTGTCGAGTCCGGTGGGCAGGCGGTGGTAGTCCTCGTGCAGGCGGGCGACGGGCACGAACATGGTGCGCTGGAGGATGCTGTGCGCTTCCACATCGCCGCCGCGGGCGAGGACTTCGCCGGAGTGCACATCGCGCCGCAGGGTGAGCAGACGGTCGGCAAGAGCCAAGAACGGGATCTTTCTGGAAGGGCACGGTCATCGGGAACGGCGGGCCGGGACGGCGGCGGTGGTCGCCGGAACCGGAGTCGTGGCGGTGGGCGGCAGGTGCTGGATGCCGCGGCCCAGGACGGTGGCGGTCTCCTGCAGGTCTTCCTGCAGGGCGTACAGGCGGCGGGCGGCCCACTCCAGACGCCGGCTGGCGTCGCCGCCCTGGCCGTCGGGGAGTCCGGCGAGGAGGTAGGCCGCCTGTTCGAGCTGCCGGCGGACGGCAGCCAAGGGCCCGTCGCTCTCCCCGGCGAGCCGGTGCACGCATGCCGCCTGCGCCGCGCCGGCGACCGCGGACTCCGCGTCGCTGGGCGCGATCGGGCGGCTCCCGGCGGTACGAAGACCGAGATCTTGGCTGATGCGGCGGCACTCGGACTCCAGGTGCGTGTGCAGGGGGCGCGACGGACGGGCGCGGGTGCCGTCTTCTCGAATGAGGTTGGCCAGCAGATCGAGCCGGCCGGCCCGGGGCTGGAAGGCCACCCAGCGGCACGCCTGCTCCTCCCCTGGCGGAGCGATGCCGGCGGCCCGGACGATCCGGTGCGCGACCTGCGACCACTCCGCCCTTGATACCGTGCGCTCGTCGGGGTGAAGACGCACGGCAAGGTGGAAGAGGAACGGCCTCTCCTCGTGCTCGCCGTATCCGCTTTCGCGGGCGGGGCCTGCGAGATACTCCGTCACATCCCTGCCGCCCCAGGGCGGCCCTTCCCGGCCGGCGGCGGCGAGGCCGGGGGAGTGCGCGAGGACCGTCTGCCCGCTCAGCTCCTCCTCCAGCGCCCGGAGCCGGCCGGTGATCTCGCGCACAGCTTCACTGAAGGACCGGAACGAGCCGGTCACGCGCGCGATCACCGTGCCTCGGCGCGGCAGGGCCGGGCAAGGCGGGCCCAGTCGTCCGCTGCGGTGATCAGGGAGCGCTCGCGGACGAAGTCGGCGTGCACGGCCGGGTCGCCGGGCGGCAGCAGATCCAGCGCCCGGTCGATGACGTCCAGCGCCTTGCGGTAGTTGCCCAGCCCACGCAGGGCCGCGGCCTCGCGGAAGAGGGCGACCGGATCCGTACGGTCCGCGAACGGCGGCCGGTCCAGCAGACCGAGCATGCGCTCCTCGCGGCCAGGGAGGCGGTGTCCCAGCCACAGCCTGTGCAGCAGCACCTGCAGAACCTTCGGGTGATCCCCGGCGTCCACGAGCACCCGGTCCATCATCTCGAAGCCGTCCGTGCGGGACTGGCCAAGAAGAGCGAAGGCCCACAGAGCGCGGCTGTAGACGTCCAACCGGCCCACGACCTCCGGCGGCATGAGCTCGAAGAGCGCCTCGATGCTGGGACAGCGGAAGTCATAGCGCAGGCCCACCAGATACAGGTGCCGGTGCGCCCGCGCGATAACCGGATCAGCGACGGGGTCGGTGATCTGTTCGGCGCGCACCGCGAGCAGGGCGCTGGTGCCCGTGGCGCGGGCCTGCCAGGCGATGTCGGAACAGACCTCCGCCGATTCCTGCCAGGTCGCGTCGATGTCGCCGAGGAGTCCCGCGAGGACGTCCGGCCAGCCGGCGCCGGAAGCCAGGGACGCAGCGGCGGCGGCACGGATGCGGTCGAGAGCGGCGCTGCGTGCGGGGATCGTGGTGGTGGTCATCGGCCGTTCCGGGCGTCGTCGATGTGGACCAGCTGGTTCAGGGCGGTCACGCTGTACCAGCCGCAGTCGACGATGCCGGCCGCCTTCGCGTACGCGGGCAGCAGGATCTCCTTCAAGGCGCGGTGGTGGATCAGGCAGTCGGCGCAACGCCGGGAGAGGTGGATCATGTAGCGGGGGTGGGCGGTGATGTAGGTGCGCTCGCCGCCGTTGGGATTGCGCAGCCGCCAGCCGTCCTCGTCGGTCGGGGTGTGCCACGAGGGGGTGACGACCGTCATGGCCTCGCCCCACAACTCGCCGTCGGCGACGCCCTTGACGATGACGACCTGTTCGCCGGGGCGGAAGTGCGCGTGGGTGATGTCGCGCTGGGGGGTGAGGCGGTCGGCGACTGGTGCCCAGATGGTGGGGATATGCGGTGGGCGGGGCGCGGTGGCGTCAGGCACTTCGAACGGGTCCTTGGGGTGGCGGTGGGAGGATCAATGGTCCGGAGGATCCCCGGTTTCGCTAACCGGGGATCATCGGGTATGAGCCCGCGCTTCTATCGGAACGGGTTCTCCGTGCCGCGGTCGTCGTCGGTGGCGGCGTCCAGGAGTTCGGGGAGGTCCGCCGCTTCGGCGTCGCGCTGGTCGATCCACCAGCCGGCCCGTGTGACGGCGCGGACCTTCTCCTCCAGCTCGGCCCAGTCCGCCTCGTCCCACGTTCCTTCGGTGACCAGGGCGGTGTAGGCGGCGGTCACCAGCTGGTGGCGGGAGCGCTCGCCCCAGTCCAGGGCCTTTGCCGGGCCGTCGAGCGGCGGCATCTGGAACTGGCCGGTCCACGCGGCGGCGGCCTGCTGTTCCTCGGCACGCTTGGCGGCGAGCCACTCCTCCTTGCCGGCACCGTCGCCGTCGCGGGCGGCCTTCCAGCAGTCGGTGCAGTCCTTGCCGGCCAGCCAGCGGGCGAAGCCGGCGCGCTTGTCGGCCGGGCGGTTCGCCAGGTCGTGCTCCACGCTGTGGCCACAAGTGTGGGCAATGGTCCAGGTCGTACGGACAGCCATCGGTGAATCTCCTTGCGGGAAATGGGGTCAGGGGCGGGCGGCGTGAGCGGGAACCCGGCGGTGCCGACCTCGCTGTCGCAGTGCGCCTGCGGGGGTGATCCGGCGGTGCGCGGCGACGAGCACGGCCAGGCAGGTGAGGGCGCCTGCCGCGGGGAGCGCCGAGCCGGTGAGCGGGTGGGCGGCCACGGTGCCGGACAGGGCGGTTCCGGCGGCTTGGCCCACGCCGATGGAGGCGATCAGCCAGGCGTACGCCTCGGTCGTGGTGCCGGCCGGGGCGAGCTGGTCGACGGCGAGGAAGGCATTGGTGATCAGCGGGGTGAGGAACAGGCCCGGCAGCGCGGTGAACACAATCGCCGGCATCGGCCCGGGGCCGCTCATCAGCCCCAGCCATCCGCTTGCGAACGCCGCGGCGGCAACGGTGAGCTGGGTGGTGACCGCACCCGGCCAGGTCCGCCGCCCGTACAGAAGCCCGCCGACCAGGCTTCCGGTGGACAGCGCCGCAGGAATCAGCCCGGACAGCAGGCTCATCTCGTAGCGGTCGGCCATCGCCACGGCCCATACGTTCATGGCACCCAGGGCGAAGCCGACGCCAGTCAAGGCGATGAAGAGCAGGAGCAGTCCGCCATGGCGCAGCGGCCCGAAGCCGCCCGACCCGGCGACGGGAGTGGGCGCCCACCTGCGGGAGGGGGCTGCGGTCAGCACGACGGCCGCACCGAGCAGTCCCAGGACGGCACTCGCGGTCATCGCGGTGCCCGGGCCGGCGGCGGCGACGAGGGCAGCCACCAGCGGGGGCCCGGCGACATAGATCAACCCCTGGGTGCCGGTGTCCAGGGCCAGAGCGGCCCGCTGACGGTCCGGATCGGGCAGCACCTGCGGCCACAGCGCCCGCAGACCAGCCTCCAACGGTGGCGTGCTCAGCCCGGCGACCGCAACCAGGCCCGCCGCGACGCCGGGCTGCGCCGCCGCGTTGACCACGGGCAGCAGCAGGAGAGACACGGTGGTGACGATCACTGCCGCCGAGGTGACCAGACTCTGGCCGCGCCGGTCGACCATCCGGCCGAGCAGCGGCTGCCCCGCGGCGGACGCCAGACCGTAAAGGGCGCACAGCGAACCGCCGAGCGACAGGGCTCCGCCCTGGTCGGCAACCAGCAAGAGAATGGCGACCGGCGCCATGCCGTTGGGCAGCCGCCCGATCAGGGTGCCCACCAGGAGACGGGCGACGTGCGGATGGGCCAGCACCGGGCGGGCACCAGGTGGCGTGGTCGGGTGGGCGGTCGTGGTCAACGCGAGGGGCTTTCCGTGATGGGCGACGGCACGCCTACGGCGCGGGCGGGTCGATCAAGGGGGTGGCGTCCTGGGGCGCGGTGAGGACGGGGTCAGCGGCGCTGCCCGACGGTGGCGGCCGACGGTGGAGGCGGGAGTGGCAGAGACCGGCCCCCAAGGGAAGTCGCCGGAGCGTGACCGCGCTGCGGTGAACGGGCGGCGGCTGCCCGGGCGATGCGGCTGCGCTGTACCAGCTGGCCAAGCTGCGCGGGGTGTTGGGGCGGGCCGGGCGTCAGGGCCGGGTCGAGGGTGTAGTCGGCTTGGACGGTGTAGCCGTGCCGACGCAGGTCCTGTACGGCCTGGCGGGTGCGCCGCTGCCCGTCGCGGTCCGGATCACTCAGCCGGTACAGGCCGGGGGTACTGGGGACGGGTTCGAACTGCTCCCGGGTCAGGAACCAATCGGCCAGGTGGGCTGGCAGGTTGGCGGTAGCGGCGGCGACGAAGCCGTGGTGGGGGTGGGTGCCGAAGTGGAAGTGCTCGGGCAGGGGGAACCTTTCTGCGCGGGGTCAACGCCGGGCGGGTGCGGAGCCGGGTGGTGCCGGCACAGCGGGCGGGAGCGCGGGGAGGGCACGGCCCTGGCCGGACGGCCCGCTGGGTGGGGCTGGGGTGACGGCGCGGGCGTGACGCAGGAAGGCGTCGCCGTCGGCGAGCCACGTCTCGATCACCGGCCGCAACCGGGCGTCGCGCTCGGCCTTGGCGTCGATGTAGGAGTCGGCGGTCAGCGCTCTCGGCGTCCTCCGCCAGTCTTCCTGCAGAGCGTCCCAGTCCGCGATGACCTCCTCCCCGCGGGCCAGGGCCCCGGCGAGGCGGTCGAGAGCGGCAGCGTCCTGCGGTGCGACGGGCCCAGCAGGCGGGCAGCGCTCCAGAACGGCCAGGCCATGGCGCAATGTGTCGCCGAACGCATTCCAGGACAGGTTCGCGAACGCCTCCTCGGCGCCGGGCAGAACCCCGGCCATCAGAGGACTGCCGTCGCTGTAGCGGCCGGACGCCTTGATCATCTCCCAGGTCTGGTACTCCTCGCGGAGGCGCTCCAGGGTCGAGGCGATATCGGCGACGCGCCGTGCACGCACCGCCTGCTGGTAGGCAGGCAGGAAGCGTTCGCTGATCGCCTGCGCGGCCGGCTGCGCCACGCCGGGTATGACGATGCTGCTCGGCGCGTGCGGATCCTCGTAGTTGTCGTCGAAGCCCTCCGGAGCGAACGCGCCGACGAGGTAGTCCTGGCGGTGACCGGGCCGTTCGATGAGGAGAAGCTCGGTGCCGGCGCCGTCGTTGAGCACCGCGGCGCAGGGGATCCTGGCGGTTCGGACCTCCTGAGCGAGTTCTCCGGTGTCCCACAGCAGCGGGACGAGGTCTTCCTGCCAGACGGGATGGCTGTAGACGTCCACCGTCGCGCTCCACCGGCCGGGCAGATGCGCGGCGATGCCCTCGGCGACATCACCGATGAAGGTCCGCCCGCTGATCTTCACCACGCTCAGGTGGCGGTCGGCGGTCCGAAGAAGCTCGGCCATCGTGGCCTGAGCAGCCTGCGGGTCCTCGACGGGCAGGGAGTACGTGCCGTCCTGGCGCCGCTGGAAGCCGGTGGCCTCCAGCGCGGTCCGCGCCCAGGGGTACTTCTCGCCGGCAGCGACGGCGACGATGCCGGCGCTCCGGCTGAAGGAAAGGGTGATCTGCGCGGGTGTGTTCGTGGAAGTCATCGAGCTCTCGATCGTGCGGGGTGAGGGCGAGCCCTACGCCGTGGTGACAGGTGTAGGGACCGCAGCTTCGTGAGCACTGCCTCCTGCAGTGATGGTGGTTTCCGCGCTTGATGAGCACTGCTCGTGTGGGTGGATCATGAGCAGAGCGGCCCGACACACTGCCTTCGGCGGTCGCTCTGCGTGACTTCTGCTGTGTTCGGCTGTCCGGGCAACGAGGGGCGCCGGTGGTGCGTTGTGGACGGGGTCTCCAATGGCGTCGTCGGGGCGGTTGGTGCACCAAGAATCGGGGTGGATCCCCGGTTTTGCTAACCGGGGATCCACAGCTATAGGTGGGAACGTTTGGTCATGGACGGCCTAGCGATCGAACGGTCCAGCCGGCCTCTTCGACTGGTACCGCCAGTTGATTGCCATTCGGCAGACGGAACCGGCCCTCACTGATCCTGACTGGACCGGCACGGACCCTGCGGTGGACCCGGACCGTTGCGTCACCTTCCGGCGCGGCCCCCTGCTCGTCGTCGTCAACCTTGGCCGCGTTCCCGCCGAACGCCGGGTGCCCGTCGGCTCGGAGGTCCTAACCGCCTGGCGGCCGGTGCCGACGCCCGACGGGAGCGGACCGATCCGGTTGTCACCGGAGTCGGCGGCGGTCCTGCGGACGGGTAGCCGGCGTTGAAGACCGAGGGCTCGTCGGGGTGCGGCTGCGGCAGGGCTCGGGCGAAATCGGTGGATCGGGTCGGATTTTCGGGGCGAGTAGCCGTATTTCGCGTCCCATCACCCCTTTCAGTCACCGGCCCGCAGGCGCTGCTGGATCAGTGAGGCGATCCGGGTGAGGGTGCCGGCGCCGCTCATGAGCTCGGCCGGTGAGATGCGCACGTCGAAGTACTCGTGGCTGCGGACCAGGAGTTCCGCGCCCATCAGGGAGTCGATCCCGCACTCCGTCAGCGGGCGGTCGACGTCGAGCTCGGCCGGGTCGGTGCGCAGGACGCCGGCGAGCAGGCGGGTGAGGACCTCGGTGATGGCGCGGGCGGCCTCGTCGGTGTCCATCGTGCGCAGTGAGCGCACGAAGTCCTGACGGGTGTCGTCCTCCTCAAGGGTGTGGGCCGGGGTGACCGGCCGGAAGCGGGGCGCGTCGACGGTGACGAAGAGGCGACGGGCGCGGGCCCAGTCGCAGCGGATGATCCCGGCGACGGCCGTACGGTCGGCCAGGAGGCCCTCGGCGGTGCGGAGCAGGACGTCGGGAGGGGTGAGGTCGATGCCCAGGGCGGCCAGGGCGGCGTCCAGGTGATGGCGGGCGACGTAGCCGGTTCCGGCGACGCCGCCCCACGCGACGGCCGTGCCGGCCAGGCCGGCGGAACGGCGGGCGCGGGCCAGGGCCTCCAGGTAGCCGTTGCCCGCGGCGTAGGCGGCCTGCCGATGGTTTCCCACGCGGGCAGCCAGCGAGGAGTGGAGCAGGAACAGGTCGAGGTCGCGGTCGGCGGTGAGGCGGTGCAGGACGGCGGCGCCCGCCGCCTTGGGGGCGAGGACGGCGGCGAAGCGTTCGCCGGTGAGGTCGGCGAGCGGTGCGTCGTCGAGGTGCATGGCGCTGTGCACCACTCCGCGCAGCGGATGCCCGGTGGCGTCGACCGCGGCGATCACCTTGCGCAGGGCGGATTCGTCGGTGACGTCGGCGGCGTAGGGGGTGGCGCTGACGCCGCGCCGCTCCAGCCGGTCGAGGACGGCGGCCGCCTCGGGTGCGGCGGGGCCGCGGCGGCTGACCAGGGCGAGGTGGCGGGCGCCCAGTGCGGCGAGCCAGTCGGCGGTGGCGGCGCCGAAGCCGCCCAGTCCGCCGGTGACGAGGTAGGTTCCTTCGCCGTCCAACCGCACCGGGCCGGGGTCGCCGTGGACGGGGACGGGTTCGTCGAGGGGGTCGAAGGAGACGACGACCTTGCCGATGTGGCGGGAGTGCTGGAGCAGTTGGAACGCCTCGTGCACGCGGGCCGCGGGGTGGACGCTGTGGGGCAGGGGACGGTAGTCACCGGCGTTGACGTGGTCCGCGACCTCGCTCAGGAGCGTGTCCGTCGCCCCTGGTTCACTGAGCAGCGCGTTGAGATCGGTGCCGAAGTAGGCGAGATTGCGCAGGAACGGGCGCAGGTGCACGGCCCGGTTCTCCAGCATGTCGCGTTTGCCCAGTTCGATGAAGCGGCCACCCGGGCGCAGCAGGTCCAGGCTGAGTGCGGCGGCTTCTCCGCTGAGGGAGTTGACGACGACGTCGACGCCTCGTCCGTCGGTCAGCTCCCGGACGCGGGGGGCGAAGTCCAGGGTGCGGGAGTCCAGGACGTGCGCGGCGCCGAGGGCGGCCAGCACGTCGCGCTTGGTTTCGCTGCCGGCCGTGGCGATGACGCGTGCGCCATGGAGGCGGGCGTACTGCAGGACGGCGAGGCCGATGCCGCCGGCGCCGCCGTGGACCAGCACGGTCTCCCCGGGAGCCAGGCGGGCGAGGTGGGCCAGGCTGTGGTGGACGGTGGCGAAGACGACGGGCAGGGTGGCTGCCTCGGTGAAACTCATGGTTTCCGGGATGGGGGAGGCGATGTCGGCGGGGACGACAACGTGTGAGGCCAGGGCCGCGGGCGCCAGGCCGAAGACCCGGTCGCCGGGCGCCCGGGCGGTGACGCCCGGTCCGGTCGCGGTGATCACACCTGCGTACTCCATGCCCAGTCCGTGCTCGGTCAGTGTGCCCTCGGCGGCCTCGGCGGGCAGCAGGCCGTTGGCCTGCAGGGTGTCGCGGTAGTTCAGGCCCACCGCCCTTACCCCGACGACGACTTCGCCGGGTCCCGGTCGGGGCAGGGGGCGCTCGGTCCAGGCGAGCCGGTAGGACAGGCCGGGGTCACGGACGGCCAGAGCGAAGGAGTCGGCCGGGCCGGTGCGTGACGGCTCGTGGGCGGGGTGCCCGGTCTCACGGGGCACGAAGCGGCCACCGCGGGTGAGGACGATCTCGTCCTCGTCCGAGGGTTCGAGGAGTTCGCGGGCGAGGCGGCGGGCGTCGGTGGCGGCGTCCTCGGCGCGGTCGAGGCTGATGCGGCGGATGTTCAGCCCGGGTTTTTCGTTGGCCAGGGTGCGGGAGGCTGCCCGGGTGGGGGCGTCGCCCGGGTGGGCGGGGCGCTCGGGGGCGGGCAGGAGTCCGCTGGGGCGGGTGACCAGCCACGTCCGGGTCCGCATCCCCTCCGGCAGCCGGTCACGACGGTCGGCGAGCTCGCGCAGGGCGGCGGCCCTGCGGGTGCTGCGGACCACGAGGGTCTCGGGGTCCTCCTCGGGTTCGCCGAGGAGGACGACGGTGACCAATTCCTCGGTTCCGAACGGGGGTTCGGCCGTGAGGCGGTCGAAGGTAGTGACTTCGGCGTTGTCGCCCAGGAGTTCCGCCAGAGCCCGGGCCAGTGGCTCCTCGGCCGGGGTCTCGGCCGCCACGGTCCAGACGGCGCCGGCTGGCGCGGGTGCGAGAGCGGGGGTGGCGGCGGGCCGGTCGGCCGCCGCGGCAACGAGCACGGAGATGTCGGCCGGCTCCGCTCCGGCCTCGAGCCCGATCCGCACGGCACCGGTGAGCCCGCACCTTTCCAGCAGGCCCGGCCAGCGCGCGGCATCCAGGAGGACGCACTCGGGGCGCAGGTCGCGGTCGCGGCGGCTCCAGAAGCTGTCCAGGGTCCCGAAGATCGAGGCCAGCTGGAGCAGGTCGTGGGACTCCGCGGCCAGCAGCCGGCCGCCGGGAGCGAGCAGCCGTCCCACACGGCGTACGGCGGCCGCCAGATCCGCGGCGGTGTGCAGGGCGTTGGCGGCCAGCACCACGTCGAAGGCGCCGTCCGGCACTCCTTGCCCGTCACTGTCGGCGTCCAGGTCGAACGTGCGGTAGTCGATGCAGTCGTACGCCTGGAACCGGTGCTCGGCAGCGCTGAGGAACGCCGGGGAGATGTCGGTGAAGGTGTAGCGGGTGCGGTCGGCGGGCAGCACCGGGAGCACGGCGGCGGTGAGTCCGCCGGTGCCCGCGCCGACTTCCAGGATGCGCAACGGCCGGTCCTGCGGCCACAGGCGGACGATCTCCTCCAGCACGGAGCGCAGGAGGAGGTGGGAGAAGCGGTTGTGCGGGCTGAGGTCGTAGAGCTGCTGAAGGCGGACCGGGTCTGAGGCCAGCAACTGGAGGGGATCGGACACGCCGCGCAGCAGACGGGGAAGATGTTGCAGGTGCCGTGTCGTCAGGACCGTCTCGGCGCCGATCCCGGGGTGGTCCGCGAGGATCGAGCGCAGGGTCTCCTCGGCACGGGCCGGCAGGGGAGCCAACTGCCACCGGCCGTCCGGGCGGAGGCGCACCACGCCGTGTTCCTGGAGGCGGGGGAGCATGGCCTTGACCAGGCGGCGGTGCTGGGGCAGCAGTCCGGCGGTGACGAGGTCGCCCACGGTGAACGGCTCGGTCGCGTCCGTCAGGAATCCGGCCAGTACGCCGGCCCAGCAGGCGGCGACGGAGGTGAGCCCGGACGCCATGTCGGCGGTGTGGCCGGAGTCCCGCCAGGCCGTCCGCAGTGCCGCGATCCGTCCGCTCGCCGCCGTGACGAGACCGGCGGGACCGGGCCCGACGGTTTCCCGGTCGTCGTGTCCGGGCCATGGAGCGGCCCGCAGAACCGTCCGTTGCACGGTCAGGGGAACGCGCCCGGAGGGCATCCGGCGCAGCCACAGGCGGTCGGCTTCCAGGGTGACCGTGCCGTCCTCGTCCATGACGGTGACGTCCCAGCCGGCCTCGGCCTCGGACGTGACCCGTCGGCGCACCCGGATCAGCCCGGTGGGGGCGGGCGCGCGCCACACGCGCAGGGCTTCGAGGGCACGGGGCAGGTAGAGGTCGCCCCCGGTGGCGCGGCCGTGGAGCAGGGGGGCGCCCGCCTGGAAGGCGGCGTCCAGCACGGCCGGCCACACCTCGTGGTCGGCGGCGCCGGACGCGTCACAGGCGTAGGAGGCCAGTACCTCGCCGTCGCCGACCCGCAGTTCGCGCAGCACGCGGAAGGCCGGGCCGTAGTCGATGCCCGCGGCGGCGGTCTCCCGGTAGTGCCGCGCGCCGTCGATCACATGCGGGCAGCGGGCCCGTACCTCCTCGACGGCGACGGGGGCCGGGGGGTGGCCGAGCACCGGTCGCACCTGGGCCCTGACCAGGATGTGGCACTCCTTTCCGCGGCCTTCGGCGGTGCTGATGGCCAGGGTGCCGCCGTCCTTGACGACGGTGGTCTGCAACCGTGCCCCGCCGGGGTCGGGCCAGGACACGGTCAGGGGCCGGGCGATCTCGAAGTGCCGTACCTCCACGGCCGCTTCCAGGGCCCGCCGGCCTGCGGCGAGGGCCATATCCAGGTAGCCCGCGGCGGGCATGACCACGGCCCCCTCGACGCGGTGGTCCGCCAGCCACGGCACCAGTTGGGGCTCGATCGCTCCTTCCCAGGTGGGATGCGGGGCGGGCAGCCGTTCGCCGAGCAGCGGGTGTTCGACCCGCCCGGTGCCGCTGCTGCGCTCCCAGTCGCCCGGGCCGCCGAGCCACAGACGTTTGCGCTGCCAGGGGTAGGCGGGCAGGTCGGCCACGCGGCCCGGGCGGGGGAAGTGCACCGCCCAGTCCACCGCGGCGCCCGACGCGAGCACCCCGGCGACGGCCGCGCGCGCCGCGGCGGGTCCGTCGGCGTCGCGTCGCAGGGTGGGTACGTAGGTCGCCCCGGTGCGGCGGAGATAGGGGCCGAGGACGGGATGGGGCCCGATCTCCACCACGGTGCCGGGTTCGGGAGCCAGTGCGTGGGCGACCGCCTCGGCGAAGCGGACGGGCTCGCGGATGTTGCGCCACCAGTACGCGGCTGTCAGCTCCTGGCCGGCCAGGGGTGCGGCGGTGACGGTGGAGACGAAGGGGATCCGCGCGGCGGACGGGGTGAGTCCGGCGAGGGCGGAGAGCAGGGCCGGGGCGATGGGGTCCATGGCGCGCGTGTGGAAGGCGTAGTCGAGGTCCAGCTCGCGGAAGAAGACGTCGCGCGCGGTGAGTTCGGCGCCGAGGGCGGCCAGGGCCCGTGCCGGTCCGGCGATCGTGACGTCCCGGTCGCTGTTGACCCCGGCCAGTTCCAGGGCGCCGTCGTAGCGGGCAAGTACGTCGCGGGCGTCCCGTTCGGACAAGCCGACGGCCACCATGCGGCCGGTGCCGGCGGTGGCGGCCTGGGCGCGGCTGCGCTCGGCGACGACCAGTGCGGCCTGCTCCAGGGTGAGCGCACCCGCGGCGTGGGCGGCGGCGACCTCGCCGACGCTGTGCCCGAGGACCGCGGCCGGGCGGATCCCGTGCGCGGCCAGCTGGGCGGTCAGGCCGAGTTGAAGGGCGAAGAGGGCGGGCTGGACGACCTCGGTGCGCTGCCATCGGGGCGCCTCGGGGCGGGCGAGCTCCCCGGCCACCGACCAGCCGAGGCGGGGGGCGAGGGCGGCGTCCGCCTCCTCGACGGCGGCGCGGAAGACCGGGTCGGCGGCGTACAGGTCGGCGCCCATGCCGGGCCATTGGGAGGCGTTGCCGGAGAAGGCGTACACCACGGCATCGTGCCGGGCCTTGGTGACGACGGCGCCGGCGGCCGCTTCGCCCGCCAGCACCCGCTCCAACTCCTCGGCCGCCGCGCCCGGTTCGTCGGCCAGGACGGCGGCGCGGTGCGGGTGGGCGCTACGGCGCCGGGTGGACGTGTGCGCGAGGTCGTAGAACTCCTCCGGTGCCGCCCGGCGCAGCCGGTCCGACATCCGGGCCCCCAGCTCCTGCAGTGCCTTGGGCGAGCGGGCGGAGATCACCACCGGCAGCGGTCCGGCGGGGGACGGACCGGCGGGCAGCTCGGCGGGCGGCAGTGTCAGCACGGCGTGGGCGTTGGCGCCTCCGAAACCGAAGGAGTTCACACCGACGGCCGCCCCGGGGCGCACGTCGAGCTCGACGGGCTCGACGGTGGGCGCGAGACGCAGCCCCGTGAAGTCGATGCCGGGATTGAGGGGAAGCGCGTGCAGGGTCGCCGGAGCCATGCCGTGTCGCAGGACGAGCAGAGCCTTGAACAATCCGGGCATTCCGGAGGCCGGTTCCAAGTGCCCCAAGTTCGACTTCACCGAACCGATCGGCAGCGGCCCGCCGGAGCGGCGCCGGCCCAGGGCCCGCCCGACGGCCTGCGCCTCGGCCGGGTCCCCGACGGGCGTGCCGGTGCCGTGCGCCTCGAAGTAGACCAGGTCGTCCGGGGCGATTCCGGTCCGCTCGTAGACGTCGCGCAGCAGCGCCTCCTGCCCCTGTGCGCTGGGCAGCGCCAGCCCCGCCGTGCGGCCGTCGCAGTTGCTGCCGCTGCCGGCGATCACCGCGTGGATCCGGTCCCCGTCGGCGAGCGCGTCGGCCAGGCGCTTGAGGACGACCACACCCCCGCCCTCGGCCCGTACGAAGCCGTCCGCCGCGGCGGAGAACGCCGCGCACCGACCGTGCCGCGACAGCATCGAGGCGGCCGAGAACCCGGAGAAGCCGTCCGGGCCGACCAACACGTTGACGCCGCCGGCGAACGCGACACGGCTCGTGCCGTCCAACAGGGTGCGGCAGGCGCGGTCCACGGCCACCAGCGCGGACGAACAGGCGGTCTCGACGGCCATGCTCGGGCCGTGCAGGTCGAGGCAGTACGACAGGCGGTTGGCGACGATCGACAGGGCGCCGCCACTCATCACGTAGGGACTGGCCTCGTCCCGCACCTGCGCCTGGAGCCGGATGTAGGCGGGGTCGGAGACACCGATGAACACCGACGCCGACGAGCCGGCCAACGACTCCGCCGGCAGCCCGGCGTCGTCCAGCGCCTCCACGGCCATCTCCAGCACCAGCCGCTGCTGCGGATCCATACGGACCGCCTCGGTGGGGGCGATACCGAAGAACCCCGCGTCGAATCCGGCGACGTCGGGGAGGAATCCGCCCGCCGCCGTATAGCTGCGGGCCACCCGTACGGGGCCCGGATCCACGTAACGCGCCCGCGCGAACCGGTCCTCCGGCATCTCGCCCACCAGGTCACGGCCCCGCACCAGGGCGTCCCACAACTCGTCCAGGCTCGTCAGCCCGCCGGGCAGACGGAGGCCCACCCCGATGATGGCGACAGCCCGGTCGCTGTCCGTCATGCACCCCACCCCCTGGCACACGGCACCGCTCGCCGAGAGATCAGACCCTGAACTCCCAACAAATACTGCCCAATTGAGCCATCAGCCCCCTTTAGCTCTTTTGTTCACGCATTCCGTCGTCCCAGTGAAAGGGGGAATGCGAGGGAGCTGCGCTCGGGGTGCCCTCCGTACGGTGTGGGAGTGCGTTCCGCTGTGCGTGCCAGGCTGCTGGCGACCGCCGTCCATCTGCCCGCCTCCTACCGCGTCATGGACGAGACCCGCGACCGCATCGCCCGGTCGGGCAGCGCCTACGTGCCGCCGCCCGGCCTGCTGGAGGACCTGACCGGCGTTCAGGGAGTGCACGAAAAAGGCGAGGGCGAACAGGCATCCGACCTCGCCGCCATCGCCGCCCGCAAAGCGCTGAGCACCGCCGGTGCCGGCATCGACGAGGTGGACCTGCTGCTGTTCGCCTCCTGCAGCCAGGACCTCATCGAACCGGCCACCGCGCACATCACCGCCGCCAAACTGGGCGCAACCTGCCCGGCCTTCGATGTGAAGAACGCCTGCAACAGCGTGCTCAACGGCATCGAGACCGCCGCCGCGTTCATCGAGACCGGCCGCTACCGCACCGTACTGATCGCCTCCGGGGAGGCACCGACCCTGGCCACCCGCTGGGACGTACCCGACCACGAGGCCTTCCTGCGCGCCATGCCCGGCTACACCCTCTCCGACGCCGGCGCAGCCCTCCTCCTCACCGCGACCCCCGCCACTGACACCGGGCCGGGCGTGCTGGCCACGGTCTTCGGCGCCGACTCCACCGCCTGGGAGAACTGAACCCTCACCGCGGGCGGCACCCTCATTCCCGTACGCTCCGCCAACCTGGAAACGACCTATATCCGGCTCAACGGCGACCTTCTGCGCGACACCGCCCTCGCCGCCCTGCCCCGGGCTCTGGAACAGGCGGGCAGCGAACTGGAGGCAGCCCGCCGGAGCGCCTTCATCGCCTTCCACCAGACCACCCTCCCCCAATATCACGAGGTCATCGAGCGCCTTCGTCTGCCGCCCGGCCGCTGCCTGCCCACCGTGGCACAGCACGGCAACGCCGCTTCCGCTTCCCTCCCCCTGCAACTGGTCACCGCACTGGAGAACGACCGCCTGGAGCCCGGCGACACCGTCGCGCTGATCGGCATGGCCAGCGGGTTCAGCGCGGGAGTGGTCCTCATCCGGCTGTGAACCCTTCGGCCCGGCTCCGCAGCGCGTCCGTGCCCCTGGAACCCGGGCCACCGGACAGCCCCTTGACCAGGAAGCGTCACGGCATCCGTCCCCGCCGGATCCCGCATCGCGGCCGCCGCATGCTCCCGCACCGTACCCGGAGTTCCTCCGCGTGCCGAACGACGGCGTCAGGGCCGAGTCACGGGCCTACCTGATCCGCGTGGGCTCCCTTTCGGGCCGGGCGGATCGCCCGTATCTGGCGAGCTATGCGAGAGGGGTGAGGATCCCGTTATCTCGTTTCCTCTGGGCTTCCGCCCTGCCAGCCTTCGCTTCTCGGACCATCCCGTCCCGCTGGAGAGTTGGTCCTTCGTTGCCTCTGGCCTACCGGATCTATTCCGGACTCCGACGAGGTTTCCACGTTCCGCTCCTTCGCTCACCCAGACAGACAGCCCGTCAGACTGCCCGTGGCTGCACCATGCCTCCCCGCACGCGCCGTTCAGCCGGAACCCGACGCGGTGTCCGAGGCCGTGGTGCCGGGCGGATCGGCAGTAACCGGTGGCGTCAGCCCTGCCACCTTGGCGAGCAGGGCGAGCTAGGGCGCCAGGCGCGATCAGACCGGCCGCTCGTGGTCGAGGCGCTGTAGCAGTATCTGCGCTTCGTCCAGGAGGGCCTGGCCGCGCACCGTCGCGGTGACGGGGCGCTTGCGATGGTTGAAGATCGCGAATCCCGCGGCCGTCTCCAGCTTCTTCAGGCGCCCGTTGAGGGAGGTTCGGGGGATGCCGAGCTTGAGTGCCGCCGCGCGGCGCGTGCGATACCCGGGAAGCAGCAGGGCAGTCCGTAGTTCTTCCAGTGCGCCCACGCGCGTGCCGATCCGTTCCATGTCCGGCGACAGCGGCACGCCGAGGCCGGCGAAGGGGCTCGGCTGCCACGCTGGCGGTGCCCTGTGACCGGGCGGATGGCGGGGGATGCCCCACGCGTCGAGGAGCTGGGAGAGGTTCGTGCCGGGGGCGGACAGTTCGCGGGCGATGTCGGCCGCCGTTCTGCCCTTGTCGTGGTACTCGGTGCGCAGCCACACCGGATCGACCGATCGTTTCAGTTCGCCCGGTGCGCGGCGGGGCCGTAGTGGGATGTTCGCCTGCTTCAGCGCGGTCTTGACGACCGCAGAGGTGCATCCGGCGAGTTCGGCGATCTGCAGTTGCTGCAGGCCCTGCCGCTGGTAGAGGTCGCGCAGCTGGTCGGGTACCAAGTATCCCTGGCGCGCAGGGCGGGGGTAGTTGCCCTTGTTGTGCGGGCGGGTCTGCGCGCTCAGGTGGCGGTCCTCCATCAGCAGGCGCAGTTGGTGCACCGTGAGGCCGAGGGTCTGGGCGACGTCACGGGCAGTGGAGTCGGGGGTCAGCAGCGCGCGGACACGCTCGGTGGAGGCGGCGACGGGCGGCTGAGGCAGAGCGATGTTGTCGAGCCAGTGCGCTGGCGGCTCCCACGTCACCGGCTCGTCGGTGATGTGGTGGGCGGCGAGGTTGC
Organism: Streptomyces sp. NPDC021100; assembly: GCF_044333095.1. Lineage (NCBI taxonomy): Bacteria > Bacillati > Actinomycetota > Actinomycetes > Kitasatosporales > Streptomycetaceae > Streptomyces > Streptomyces sp. NPDC021100. Next base: position 20,765 of record NZ_JBIRQH010000030.1, on the reverse strand, counting down.
GGTGCGCCTGCTCGTCGAGGAAGGCGAGGATCTCCGGATGCGTCCGGTAGGTGAAGCGGTGGGTCCAGGCGGGCGCGTGGTTGCCGAGTTGCGGGTCGGCCCCGAGCAGCAGCCGCCGCAGCTGCCAGCGCAGCCGGAAGAGGTGGACTTGTTGGAACTGCCGAGCGCCCAGGCTCTTGCAGATGCGCCAGTGGGCGTTCTCGTCGAGGAGCAGCGGATGCAGTTCGTCGGTGAACAGAGTCCGGCGGCGTGCATAGTCGATCGGCACCTCGTGCGCATCGAGCACGCGCGCGTAGTGGGACAGCGTGCTGCAGATGTGATCGACGTCGACGAAGGCCAGCAGAGCCTCCAGGTTGCTGCGGAAGTGCGGATTGCCCATGATCCGGGCAGCCTGACGGTGTCCGGCCGGGCCGCCGGGAATGAGCATGAGGCTTGCGCAGGCGCGTCGCAGGCCGGCGATCCTCGGCTGGTGCGGGCTCTTGGGCGGCAGCAGCCGCAGCGTCCAGGACGGCCAGAGCATGCCGGGCTCCTTGGACGCCCGCACGATGATGTCGGCCTCGCTCAGGGACGGCTCGGCGGGCTCGGCGGTCGCTGTGCCGTAGCGCAGCCGGGCCTTGAGCGTGAGCTGGCTGTCGGACGCGGTGAGGATGCGCTTGACCACGCGGGGGCCTGCGGACCTCCAGTTGGTCAAGTACCGGGTGGGGTGTTCGCGCAGCACACCCAGTTCGCCGTCCGAAGCAAGGCACATCCACGCGAACACGTCCTCGCGCAGCGGGTGCTGGGGGTCGGTGGCGATGGCGGCCAGGGTGGTCCCGATGGCAACGTTGCGCGCGTCGTGGATCTCCATCGCCGCGGCGCCGGCGAGAAGCTCGCCGCCGCAGGCCGTGATGATGTCGCGTGCGATGGGTGGCACGACATCGGGCCGGGTGCCGATGTTGCGTAGCGCTCGTCGTCCCAGATGTGACAGTTCCCCGGCTCGTTCGCGCGCCGCGGCACTGCGATGCTCCGCGATGACGTGCGCGTTGACGCCGGCCTGCGAGAGCAGGACCGCACCGCCCTCGGCGAGAGAGACGGCGGGGGCTTCGGTCAGGGGGTAGCCGCAGCGGGTGCCGCAGCCGTCGCGTTCGGTCAGGGAACGGCAGGCTTGTGGCCGGGACAGCATGCGGTGGTTGCCGCCGCTGAGCACGGGTGGGTGCTGGCCGCAGCGCGGGCAGCGCTCCAGGAGCAGGAGCAGGAGCCGGTGGCGGGCGCAGGCGAAGGTCCAGCCCAGGCGCCAGTGCACCTGCCACCGGCCCCCGTTGTCGGCCAGGCAGGCGGGGCAGTAGCGCGAGGTGGTGCCGTAGAACCGCCAGTGGGCGGGCGCTGTCAATCGGCGGGTCGGCCCGGTGATCCGCACGAGGGAACCGTCGAACGACTCCAACGTCATCGCCTTCAGCTGCTCGGCCCCCATACCGGTGCGCCGCTCCAGCAGCTCCCTCTCGCCCTCGGTCAGGCGCCGGACCATCCTGCGCAGGGACGTGTGCTCCAGCCCCAGGTAGTCGGCGAAGTCCACGGTGTGCGTGCGCAGGCGGTGAGCGTAGCGCTCGCACCAGCTGTCCAGGGCCTCCCCCGGGGAAGGCCGTACCCCGATGGGAATGCGCTCGTCGGTCCAGCCCGTCATGCCGACTTCCTCCGCCGCCGTGGCTCCTGGTGGGGCCGCGTGGTCTTGAGACCGGCCTTGATCTCGGCCTCCAGTTCCTTGCGGGCCTCCTCGGCCGCGGCGTCGTTCTTCACCTGGTTCATCAGCTCCTCGTCCAGGCGCTCGTGCCCACCTCGGATCGCGCGCAGGCAGCCGCGGTTGATGAGTGACATCAGTGATGCGAAGTGCCCGGTGGAGCGGGCGAAGAGGTAGTCCGAGAGGTCCTCGGCGAGCATGCCGGGGTACTTGTCGGCCAGGACGAGTTTCTGCTCGATCGTTTTGAGCAGCCGGCGCCACTGCACGCGCCCCTCGTCGTCATCGACCTGGAAGGGCGGCAGTGTCAGCGCCGTGGTGCGGCGCCCGAACTGGGCGAGCGGGCTCTCCCTGGGCGAGAAGCCCTCATGGAGGATGCCGCGCTCCTGGACGCCGACGCCCACGTAGATCAGGGTGACCGGGAAGACGTTGGAGAGGTACTTGAGCTGGTTGGCCATGCGGACCGAATTCGACTTCGAGCCGGCCAGGAAATGGATGTCGTCGATGACCATGGCGACGGTCTTCATCGACAAGACCGCGTCCACGGCCCGCTCGGCCAGCGTGTCCGCGTCTCCCTTGACGGGCAGCCCGTAGAACCGGCAGATCGCCGCGTTCAGGCCGCGGATCTGCGTATTGCCACTGAGCGCGATGTAGATGACCGGCACTCGCCGGGCGCCGTCCGGCGTGGTGTCTCCGCGCAGGTTGACCTGCCGTCTGAACAGGTCGCAGCCGTATGCCCGCACCGCCGTGCTCTTGCCGAGCCCAGGGTGGGCGTCCACCAGAGCGGCCGGCTTCGTCTTGTTGCCGTCCTGCCGGTTCGACTCGACGATCTCCCGCAAGTCCGCGTGAAGCGCGAGCAGCTGCGGGGTGTCGATGGGGCCGATGTTGGCGTGCCAGACCTCCCGGTTGTCGTTGTGCACCGACAGCGCCCGCGGCGACAGGCCGGCGAGCTGGGCCCGGCTCAGATGCTCGGGCCGGATCCGGTCGGGTCCGTAGACCTCCTGCAGCCATCCGGGCAGCCGGGTCGGGCTGTACTGGCGGTCATCGCCCTCGAACGGCTCGACGTCCGCGGCACCGCCCGCCGTACTCAACGGCTCTCCCAGACGTCGGCGTAGTAGTCGTCCTCGTCGATCGTGGCGCCGTTCTCCTCGCCCGGGAAGACGGCTTCCAGCTCATCGTCCTCGTCATCGTCCCCGCCCGGCACCTCGTACACGCCATCGATGACCCGCAGGTCCGGGACCTCCACCTCACTCTGATCGGCCCCGGGACCGCCAGCGGCTGCCACTTTCCGCAGCGACGGGAGGGAGGCGACGAGGTCGGTGTCGGCGGGCGCTTCGTCGTCGCCGACCATGCGCAGCCGCTCCTGGGACAGCCGCACCGCCATGCGTCGCTCGGTGCGGTCTCGCGTCAGCCCGGCACCCCAGCGCTCCAGCAGCTCGATCAGCGCGCGCTTGGTGTCCGGGAACCGGTCCTTCTGCCTCGCGAGCCGACGGGCATATCCCAGCGCCTCCCGGCTCACCGGCATACCCAGAGCAGCGGCATGCTCCCAGGTGAGGACGTGCCAGTCCCGCGTCTGCGGGTCCTGGAAGTACGCCTTGGTGACGTCGCCGGAGTCGATGGCGATCGGCCACTTCCCCGCGTCCACACCCCGGTAGGGGCTGGGCTGATTGCGGTGGCCGTCCAGCCCGTCACCGTTGTAGCGCAGGCCGTCAATGTCCACGCCGTAGTGGTGAACCGGGACGCGGAACTCTTCGAGGAAGTCCAGGGCGAGATGGGGACGCAGAGGGATCCGCAGCGGGCCAGCGCGGGTGACGCCGTGCTCGAACATCTCCAGCGGGCTCAGCTTCAGCCCCGGCACCTCCGGGATGCACAGCCCGCGGTGGCGGCGCCGGTGATACACCGTCGTGATCCAATCCCGGATGACCGCTTCGAGCTCGTCGAGGAAGAAGAACGCCTCGTCCTCGACCTTCTCGCCGCGGCTATGCACGTCGGAGCCCTTGTAGCCGGGCAGCGCGGCCAACAGGCCCTGGTTCAGGGTCAGAAACCAGCGCTCGACCGGTTTGTCGGTCGGGGTCTGCGGGCGGGCGGGCTGCAGGGAGATCCGCAGCTTCGCGCAGACGCTCTTGATGTGGTTCGACAGATAGACCTTTCCGTGGTCGAAGATGATCGTCTCGGTGGCGACCGTCGGCAGCAGCGGCTGACCATCCCGGTCCACGAGCGTCTCCGCGTCGACCACCACGGTGGACGGCACCCCGGCATACGGCAGCCCCTCCCCGCCGCCGGTGCGGACTTCGCGCGGACGGACCGTCTCGTACAGCACCCCGGCGACATCCACGGACTTCGTCGAAACCGGCGTCAGCCGCAACCCCACGATGCACCGGCTGTAGAGATCCATCGCGACCGTGAGCTCACACCGCACCCACCGGCAGGTCAGCGGCTCCATCGCGAAGACATCCAGACTGTTGGTATCCAGGACCACGTACTCGCCAGGCCGCGTCGCGCGCAAGCGGCCGTACGTGCCCTGCGGGGCGTCCGCGATCGACCGCTTTCCCCTGGTGCTGCCCTCGAACGCGTTGGTCCCCTTGGTCAGCTGCCGCAGCAGTTCGTAGCCCATCGTGCTCGCCGGCAACGGCACCGCACCCTTTCCATACTCCTTGACCAGGCGCTCCTCGATCTCGGTGAGAACCAGCCCGCGCACCGGACGGCTCGCCTTGACGTGCGCCTTCAAGACCTCCTCGGCCATCTCCACCCAGCGGGGATCCGCCCTCTCCACCACACGGCGTACGGGGCGGTCGATCACCAGCCCGACCGGGCCGGCCTTCTTGAACGCCGCGGTCCACCGGCGGATCGTGCTGGCCCCGACACCGAGCTCGGCGGCCTTGACCGCATAGCGGTGGAGCAGCGGCATCCCCGGCGCAAAGTCCTCGCGCGGCTCACCTTCCACGGCCAACGCGGCGTCTCCGAGCCGGAATCCGGTCAGAACCTCCTGGACGTGCTGGACCTTCACGGTCAGCTCGTCGTCTTCCTCATCGGCCAGGCCGCTCAGCAACGCTGCCGGTGCCGTCGCCTCGTCCTGGGCCGGTTCCAGGATCTCGGTGCTGGGATGGGTGAGCAGTACGGAGATGTCGACCTGCCGCAGCTTCGGCGGCCCGGCCACCGCGGTCTGGCGCAGGAGAATGCGCCGTCCTTCGATCTCCGCGACGGTGAACTGCTCACCGTCGAAGGCGATCGGCAGCCCCGGCCGCAGCGTCGTCGTCCACTGGCTCATCCACGCCTCCGCAGAACGCATTCTCCCGACAGAGGCCCGGCTGCGAGATCCGTGGTCAGCCGCCCCGACCACAACAGAGTCATCAGCGCCGGACGGACTTCTTCGGGTTTGCCGTCTCTGGCCAGTCGCCGCTCAGCCAGCCCCAGCTCCTCGCCATCGACGACCTCCTGCCAGGCCCGTTCGACGTCGGCGACGGGCACGACACCGGGGTGGCGATAGGCGGCCAGGAACCGGACGTTCTCCAGCAGAACCGGATCGGCTCCCGACCAGATCTCGCACTCCCAGCCATGACGCTCGATGAGATGCCTCGGCCAGGCCAGCGCCTGCGCGACCTTGGGGTCCTTCAGGCGCGAGGCCGGCTTGACGTTGACGACGCGCACCGTCCCCGAGCCCGTCACCAGAAGGAAGTCCGGAACGTGGCTGCGGACCTTGCCGTCGATCCGAGCCACCATGCGCAAGGGCTGGGCGTAGATGGCGCACACTGACGGGTCGAAGTCGGCGAGCAGCAGGCGGGCCAACTCGAGGCGGCTCTCGTAGACGATCTGCCCACCCGTCGTCGCCGAGGCATAGTCGCCCGAGTAGTGCGCCATACCGTGGACCGAGCGGACCCGGCGCCACGGGGCCGACTCGTCGAAGTCCTTCAAGCGCAGCAGGTTGAAGGGCACTTCGCGAGTCGACCCGTCGGTGTACCGAATCGACGCCGTAGGGGCGTTGTGCTTGCTCCGGCTTTTTCTCGGGCGCGGTGCGTCCATACTGAAATGGTGCGAAGAGGACACGTCACCCAAACCAGGAGCCCGTTAACGGCCAACACTGACCGCTACTGACCGTTACCGCTGCTCATGATCACGCGGAAATGCTCGATCGGTGCTCATGATCCCGCGGAAGTGCTCACGAAACCGCGGAACCTACAACAGGGGGCACGGCGAGGGCGGTGCGCAGACTGCGTCCAAAATTCCAGGCGTGCTGCCGTGCAGCTGCCTCCAGCGCGTCGTACTCGCCCTGTTGGGTCATCTGACCTGCATGTTTGCGGTATCGGTAGACCGGCTGGGGGAGCACGATTCCGGGGGCGAGGCAGGTGACGCCGACAGCGGCCATGTAGTCCTCTCCTTGAACGAGACCGCCCATGGGCGCCGCCCGCATCAGCTCGGTGCGGGCCAGGATCGTCGTCGGGCCGATGGGGATGGTGTCCGCCGGATCGTTCCAGTACGTCCAGACATCCCCGGCCCCGTGCCGTCCGGGCGGTGTGGGGCACTTCCACAGGGTGGTCGCCCCGTCCGGGTGGAGGTCTTCGCTGTACCCGGCGACCCATCCCACCTCTTCCGTCTTCAGCACCTGCAGCCGCGCGGCCATCGCCGTGTCGTGGAACTCGTCGTCATCGTCGCCCCAATTGCAGAATTCGGTGCGTACCTCGTTCAGGGCGAGGTTGCGGGCGCAGGCGGCTCCGACGGGGCGGGGCAGTGCCAGAGTGCGCACCCGCGGGTCGCGGGCGAGGGATCCGGGCAGCCGGGCGGGATCGGCACCGTCGATCGCGATCACCGCTTCCCAGGGGACGGACTGCCGGGTGAGGCTGGCGTGCATGGCGGCCAGGTACTCCAGTCGGTCCTCGCGCAGCTGGGTGGCGATGACGACGGTGATCTCGGGGTGTTCGGACACGGGACGGAGGTTCTCCAGGTGACGGATGTGGCAGGAGGGAGTCAGCGGCGTGCAGCGCTACGGACGGCACTCGTGGTGGCCGGCTTGGCGGGTGCCGCCGGCTGAGTGGTGGGCGGGGGTGCGGTGGCCGGTACGGGGCCGCCGGGTGTCCACCGGGCGTGGCCGTCGCTGAACCGGGCGCGGGGGTCGGTCTTCCAGCCCACGACGGGTCCGCGGGCCTCGTATTGGTGGATGACCTCGATGCCGTGCGGGCGGAGGACGTATCCCCAGTCCAGCCCCTCGGTGGAGGCTTCGGTGACGGTCATGCGCTGGGGCGGGGAGCCGTCGGGGGTGATGAGGTCGTCCAGCTGGCTGCTGGGGTGGTTCTCGCCGCCGGTCAGGGCCTGGCGCAGAGGCTCGGGAGCACCGTTGAGGAGATCGGTGCCCAGTTCGGACCAGCCGACGGAGACGTTGTCGACGAGGTGCTGCGACATGGCCTCCAGGTCGCCGGCGAAGCGGTGCTGGTAGGCGGCGAGCAGGAGGGGGAGGTGGTGGCTGGGGTAGCCGTCCCAGTGGACGTAGATGCCGGTGAACCCTGTACTGGTGGGGCGGGCGATGAAAGAGCGCGTAGCCAGGGGAATCCTCCTGAGGGGGGACGGGGAAGGGACGCGTCCCCGGTATGTCGTGAGCAGCACGACCGGGACGCGGCGAGGTGGAGCGGTGGTGTGCTGGCCAGTGGCCCGCTCACCCGGCAAGTTCCGAACTGTCTGTACTGCCGTGGGTTCGTTTGGGGCTCAGCCGGGCCGACGACCTGGGGATCCAGGCAGCCAGGGGCCCGCTCAAGGTTGCGGAGAAGTCGCCGTATCGTCGGGGTTCTCGATGCTGCAGCGACATTTGTGGCGTACCGGGCCCCTGGCCCGACCGCACCATCGAGGGTGCGGGTCCGCGTTGCGATGTCAGCGGGACCGGCGGGACGCCTGCTCGGCAGACGGTGCCACGGCGGTGGGCACCACGTGTGACGGCGCGGTCAGGGCTCGGGCGGCAAGCGGGCGTGAGAGCTGGGTGGCGTTGCTGCGCAGCTGCCCGGCGGCCGTACGCAGGGTGCTGCCGGCTTGGTCGAGGTGGCTCTGAAGGGAAAGCTGCACGTCGTCTGGGGCGGGAGTGCGCGGGCCGGTGGCGGAGTGCCGAGTGTTCTCGTGGAGGAAGCCGAGATGGCCGATTACCTGGCTGAGGTGGGCGAGGGCGGTTCCGAGAGGTACTGCGCACTGGGTGAGCGCTGCTGTGCCGGAGCGCTCGGCGTGGCTGTACGCCGAGGGAGCCTCGGCCTCGTGGCGGCTACTGGTGGCCAGTTCTTCGCTGATCTCGGTCAGGACGTGGCCGGTGTTGGTGACCACTGTGTGGACGGCCGCGCTGATGTCGTCGCCTCGCCGCACACGCTCGGCCTGCGGAAGGTCGTCGAAGATCCTGTCGAGGCTCCGTGCGAGTCGCAGGAAGTAGTCGGGGCTGGTGATGTCAGGCATGGTGAACTTACGGACCTTTCAGTGCATCCGGGCGTCGGTGTCGAAGAGTCGGCTCTCGTGCGGGTGGAGGAGGTGCTGGACGATGAAAGATCGTCCGGCGACCTTCCATAGGCCGCGGCCCCGGTTGAGGTGGGCGATGGCTTCGGTTTCGACGGAGGTGAGACCGAGGAGGGCTGCTGCGGCGTGGAGTTGGTCGGTCTCCTGTCGGTAGACGATGCGGGTGGAGCAGTCGGCGAGCAGTCCTTCGGCGAGGGCGCGTCCGCGGGATCCGGCGTCGCCGGCGGTGAGCAGGTCGGACAGGCGGTGAATGACCATCAAGTTCGCGATGCCGAGGCCACGGCTCAACTTCCACTGGGATTGCATGCGCTGCAGCAGGCCGGGGTGGCGCATCAGGCGCCAGGCTTCGTCATAGACGATCCAGCGCCTGCCGCCGCGCGGGTCGGTGAGGGCGGATTCCATCCAGGCGGAGGCGCAGGTCATGGCGAGGACGAGTGCGGTGTCGTCGCCGGAGCCGCCCAGGCGGGAGAGGTCGATGGTCAGCATCGGCGAGTTCGGGTCGAACCGCACGGTGGACGGCGCGTCGAACATGCCGGCGAGGTCGCCGTGGACCATGCGGCGCAGGGCGTGGGCGAGGTCGCGGGCGGCGTCGCCGAGGTGCCCGGACATGCTGCCGCCGGCCGTGTCGAGGGCGGTGGGGTTGTTAAGAGTGGCGGCGATGTCGCTGAGCAGCGGGGTGCGGCCGGTGGTGGTGGCGTGGGTGACGACGGCGTCGAGGGCGACGTCGAGCGCGGTGTGCTCCATCGGCATCAGGTCCCGTCCGAGGACGGTACGGGCCAGGGAGCCGAGGAGGAGCAGGCGGCGCTTGCGGATCTCGCCTGCCCAGTCGGCCTTGGAGACGCTGTTCGGCCGGGGAGCGGCGTCGAGCGGGTTGAGCTTGCCCGGCAGGCCCGGGCCGAGGGCGATCGAGGTGCCGCCGAGAGCGTTGGCCACCGGTGTCCACTCGCCCTTGGGGTCACAGGGCACGTAGACGCGGTAGCCGAAGGCGACCGACCGCAGCGCGAAGGACTTCGCCAGGGCGCTCTTGCCCTGCCCGATCACGCCGGCCAACAACACGTTGGGGTTGGTGAAGCCTTCGATCTTGCCGTAGAGGGCGAAGGGGTCGAAGCAGAAGGAGGCTTCGGCGTGGACGTCGCGGCCGATGTAGATGCCCTCGGCGCCGAGGCCACCCTCGGCGAGGAAGGGGTAGGCGCCGGAGGCGGTGGCGGTGGTCATCCGGTGGGCGGGCAGCTTGAGCTTGTTGCCCCGGGCCGAGGCGGGGCCGGGGCGTCCGCGGAGCGGGTAGAGGGGAGCGGGGGTTTCCTGCTCGGCGGGGTCCTGGCCGTTCGGGTGGGCGGCGGCTTCGGCACGGGCCTTGGCGGCGGCCTCGGCGAGCCGGCGGCGGGCGGCTTTGCGGGCGGCGCGGTCGGTGCCGTGCGGGGTGAACAGCGGGGAGGCCGAAGCGCGTCGGGCGCGGCGGGCGGGCCGGTGGGTCACTGGGTGGTGCTCGATTCGGCGGTGCCCGCTCATGCGGCGCGGTCGGCGGTGTGGCCGGGGAGCGGGGTGTGGAGATCGGTGGGGGTGGTCCTGCGGCGGACGGAGTGCCCGGCGTCGAGGTGGCGATGGCAAATGGTCACCACCGGTGGTCCTTCCGGCAGCCGCTCGGGCCGGCACTCGGCGCCTGCGGCACCGTCGGGAGTCGGAGGCAGGAGGTGGAAGGCGTCATGCACGGCGGCGGTGGCCTGCCACAGCCGAACGTGCGCCGTGGCCAGGTGCCGGCCTGCCGCCGGGTGCGGGAGCCGGGTGGTCTCGGCGAGGTGGTCGAGCAGCTCGTGCAGCGCGGTGAGGTGCGCGTGGAGCACGTCGAGCTGGACGCGGTCGGCCGGAGTCGGCGGCTTCGCGTTGAGCGAGCGGGCGTGGTGGCGGATGCCCGCGGTGGCGGCCCGCAGGTACGGGTGCGCCTCGGCGGGGGAGAGGGAGGTCGAGATAGCAGGATCCTTCCTGCCGGGTACCGGCAGGGCGCGGGTTACAAGGTGGTGCGGGCCAGTGGCAGGGCGCCGGCGGTGAAGGCGTTGGGCTGCTGGTACGTCAGGCGGCGCAGGTCGACTTGGGCGGTGACGGCCGCGGTCTCGATCTGGGCGCAGGCGGCGTCGAGGAGGGCGTCGGTTTCGGCGCTGACGGTGAGCAGGCCGGTCAGGGCGACGTCGGCGTGGCCGGCGATGAGCTGGCGTTCGCGGACCTTGACGTCGGCGTACTCGATGGAGTCGGCTTCGTTGTCGACCTGGCCGCGGCGGGCGCGCTCGTTGGCGTCGGCGATGATGGCGGCCTTCTTGCGCTGCACGTCGCGCAGGGCGGCCTCCAGGCCCTGGGGCACGTAGATGAGGGACAGGCTGCGGCGGACGCCGGCGGTGAACATCAGCCCGTGCAGGAAGCCGGGCGAGGTTTCGGTGCGGGGCCAGTCCTCGATCCAGTAGGTGGCGTGGCGGGCGGAGTCGGTGATCACCCGGTCGGACTCCTCGACCTGGACCACGGGGCCGGCGGCGGCCGGGTCGGCTTCGGCCCGGCCGGAGTCGGACCATTGCTGCAGGCCGGAGAGCGCCTTGGGGTCGTAGGCGGTGCGGATGACGGCGGCGATCTCGCGCGCGGTGAGCCAGCCGGTCACCATCAGCCCGGCGGTGCGGGCGGCCTGCGCGACGGAGGCGGTCGTCTGCTCCATCACCGTGAACGCGCCGGGCAGCCCGCCGCCGGCCTGGCTGATGAGCCGCTTGGTGGCCTTCATGTCCAGCGAGATCGCCAGGTACGCCTCGTGCGGGGCGGCGGCGGGGCCGGCGGAGGCGACGAGGTCGGCGTAGACCTGCCCGGCCACCGGGGTCTCGGGCCGGCCCTGCTGCGTCCAGTGCCGGGCGAGGGTGTCGCCGGAGTCGGGGACGGTGCGCTCGAGGACCTGGACGGTGGCGACGTGGCCGGTGCGGGCGATACCGGCCAGCGCACGGCCCCAGGACTGGACGTTGTGGTTCTGGGTGGCGGGGTCGAGCAGGGCGAAGGCGCGGGAGGAGACGCGGGCGACGGCGGTCAGGGTCTGCTGGTGCGGGTCGTGCACCGCGGCGGCGCCGTTCGCCGAGTCGCCGGGGGTGACCACGCGCAGCGAGGCGGTGGTACCGGGCAGGTGCAGCAGGCCGTCCTGGCGGGGGCGGGAGACCGGCCGGGCCAGCCACAGCGTCTGCCCGGTCCGCCGGCGGTGGGCGTAGCGCGCGGCGATCGGCGCCCAGTCGATCAGCGACCGGCCGCCTCGGCGGATGGCGACCAGGGCCGCGCTGGCCACCCACAGCGGGGCGAGGACGACGGCGCCGACCAGACCGGTGCTCATCACGGTCAGCAAAAGCAGCGCCAGGGTGCACGAGACGAGGAGGAGCTGGGGCAGGGACAGGCCGAGCAGGATCCCGCGCCGGGATCGGTGGGGGAATTTGACCGTGATGGGGGCGACGGAGAGATCAGACATGGTTCCGGGAGGGGTGCGCGGGGCGGGGCCGGGGGCGGGACGCACCGGTGAAGTGGCCGGTGCGTCCCGCCTTCGGCGTCGAACGGAGCGGGATCAGATGCCGGTGGGCGGTGGCGTCGGGGAGACGGGCCCGTTCGCCGCGTCACCCGTGGCGGGCGGGGCGCCTTGCGGCGGGGGCGTGGCGCCGGTCGGCGGGGCGGACATCCATCCGCCGCCCTGGCCGGACGCAGCTGCGAATCCTGATCCTGATCCGCCTTGGCCGCCTCCGCCCTGGGTGGGGCTGCCTCCGAGGCCGCTGGTGTCCTCGGTGGTACGGGTCGGCGGAGGCTGGACGGCCTGCTCCAGGCCGTTCTTCGCACCGTTGCCGGAGGACTCGCTGCCTCCGCCCTGGCCGCCGCTGCTGGTGGGGGCGATGTCACCGGGAAAGCCGCCGCCGGGAATCGCGTCAGGACCCTGGGGTGCGGCGCCGCCGGCGGCGCCCGCTCCGGCAGCCGCGCCGCCGGTTCCGGCGGTTGCCGCGGCCTGGGCGGCCTTGCGGGCGGCACGCTCGGCGTGCTGCTTGGCGAGCTGAGCACCGGCTCCACCGGCGCGATGGATGTCCTCGCCGGACGTGCCTTCCGATGCCCAGTGGACGAACTTGAAGGTCGCGTACGGGCACAGCAGCACCAAGATCATGATGACGATGCCGGACATGACGTCGGCGAGCGCGTCGAGGCCGCCCTTGGAGTCGGCCTTGCCCATGGCGGAGATGCCCAGGAGGAAGATCACGGTCATCAGCAGCTTGCTGCAGACCAGCGTGGCGGTGGCTTCGATCCAGCCCCGTCGCCAGCGGCGGGCGACTTCCCATCCGCCGCCCGCTCCGGCGAACACGGCGAGGGTGACCATGACGAGGATGCCGACCTTGCGGACCATCATCACGCACCAGTACAAGAACGCCCCGATCGCGGCGCCGATGCCGCAGAAGGCACACACCAGCCAGCCCAGTGGGCCGAGAGCGCCGAGCTGGGAGACCTTGACCATGCGCCGCACCGCGTCGGACAGCGAGGAATCGGCGGCCTTGAACAACCCGTCGGACAACGCGTCGACGACTTCGATCGCCACGGTGGTGCCGGCGATGGCGCAGAAGGCAAACAAGACGCCGGACATGGTGCCGGTGAAGGCTTGGCCCAGGGCCTGGCCGTCGCGTTTGACCGCGGCCCGGATGAGTTGGGCACAGAAGGTGGCGACCAGCAGCACGAGGCCGATGGGCAAGATCAACTCATAGTTGCTGCGGAACCAGCCCGCGCCCAGATCGACGTTGGTCGTCCGATTGACGGCCTCGGCGGCAAGGTCGGCCGCCGCAGCGGCCAGCTGCCCGGTCGACTTCGCGATCCAGTTGCCGATGCCCTCGGTGATCGCCTTGCCGGGGTCGGACACGAAGTCGATGGCATCAGCGGCGGCGCACAGTTTGCCCGCGAGGGGGATGTGACAGAAATCCACTGGAACGGTTCCTCCTTTCTTCGGTCAGTGGCCCGTCACGGGGCGACGCGGGGGGCGATGGAGACCAGGGCGCAGTCGCGGGAGGGGCGGCACTGCACGGCGAGGGTGACCGAGCGGTCCTCGGCCCCGCCCCCGCCCTTCTTCCAGCTGATCTGCTGCTTGCCGGTGACGGTGACGGCGTAGATGTACGCCTCCGTGAGCGCCGACGGGTTCTCCGCCAGGGCCTGCTTGAAGGCCGACGGGAAGTGCGCCTCGGTGACCTGCACGGTGGCGAACTGGGCGTTGTCGCCCATCCGCGACCACAGCACCGGGTCGGGGACCTGGCCGGAGATCGAGGTCCAGTCGGTGTACTTGGTCTCCTTGGTCATCCACGCGGCCATCCCCGCGAGTTGCTGGTCGCGGGTGGTGGTGCGGGCGTCGTAGGACCACAGCATCACCGCGGCGGCCTTGGCGTAGGCGAGCGGGTCGGACAGCTGCGGAGGCTTGGGCACCGAGCCCGTCCCCGGGGCCGGCTTCGGTGCGGACTCGGGCGCCGACGTGCTGCTCGGGGAGGGGGCGGCGGTGTCGTCGTGGTCCTGGCCGCCGCTGCCGGTGGCCCACGCGGCAACGCCCGCGACGGCGAGCAGGACGGCCAGTACCAGGGCGCCGGCCAGGACGCGGCCCCGGGTGGACCAGGTGGCGCCGTAGCCGGAGAAGGGCGAGGGGAAGCGCGGCATCAGTGGACCTGCGACCCCAGCGCGGAGAAGAAGGCGACGATGCCGTTGGCGGCACCGAGGCCGAGAGCGGCGCCGGCGGCGACGACGGCGCCCTTCTTGCCGTTGGCCTCGGCCTGGTGGCCACCGGTGTGGTGACCCCAGGCCCACACGCCGAGCGAGACAGCCAGCGCGCCGACCACGGCGATGATGCCGAACAGGTTGATCGAGCTGACCACGTTCTTCAGCACCGACAGGCCGGGCAGGCCACCCTCCTTGGGCGCGACGCCTGGATCGTAGGCGAGGATGATGACGCGGTCTGCGACAGACATGGGTATGGCGAAACTCCTTGCGGGCGCGGGCAAGCAGCAGCCCACGGTGAGGGGGAGAAGCGAAGAGGAAGGCGGCGCCCGGGAGACAGCCCGGGCGCCGGTGCGCGGCCGGAGGGCGGCGGCAGGGGTGTCAGATGACCCGGCGAGCGGCGAGAATGGTCCAGTCCCTGACCGGCTGGATCCGCACCGGCTTGGTCGTGCGCGGCGCTTCGATCACCAGGCCCGCCCCCATGTACATCCCGACGTGTTCGGGGACGGCGGCGGTGCCGCGGGCGAACAGCAGGTCACCGGGCTGCAGGCTCTTGGGCGAGACGGGCTTGCCCTCGTTGACCTGGGTGTAGGTGGTGCGGCTGAGCTGGATGCCGGCGTGGGCGTACGCCTGCTGCATCAGCGAGCTGCAGTCGCACCGCCCCATCGGGTCCGGGCCGTGGGGGTTGGTGCACTCGCCGCCCCACTGGTACAGGGTGCCGAGCTGGTGCATCGCCCACTCGATGGCCTTGCGCGCCTTGGGGTTGGCGTCCTTGGGAATCGAGTAGCCCTTGGGGACCGCGCCTTCGGGGATCGGGCCGTACCCGGACCCGTCCTCGCCGGGCTTGCACCCCCCACCGCCCGGGGCCGGCGCGTCCTTGTCCTTGCCGTCCTTGCTGCCCTTGCTGGTCTTCGTGCCGGTGGCGTTCTTGCCGCCGTTCGGGAGAGTTTTGACGATGGCCTGCAGCAGGGCCCGGGACAACGGCTCCCACTGCGCGTACGCGTCCGGGAGCCCGGATGCCTGGACGGCCTGGGCGGCCTGAGTGACGGTCATCTGCTGCCACCCGTGCACCTCGAGCAACGCCTTGTAGAACCGCGTGCTCGCGTACACCGGGTCGCGGATCTGCTGCGGAGTGCCCCAGCCCTGACTGGGGCGCTGCTGGAAGATCCCGAGCGAATCGCGGTCGCCGTAGTTGAGGTTGCGGATCCGTGATTCCTGCATCGCGGTGGCGAGCGCGACGATCTGCCCGCGCTCGGGCACCTTCAAGGAGATGCCGGTGGCCACGATGGTCTTGGCGTTCGGGATCTGCTCGGCGGGCAGCTCCAGGCCCTCGACGTGGACATCCTTCTTCGAGCCCTTGCCGCCGAGGATGGAGGCGACCTGCTTGGCGACGGCGTCGGTATCGACGTCCGTGCCGGTGGTGCAGTTCGCGGCGGCCTGGGAGTGGGCGCCGCCGGAACCGGCGGCGGCGGTTGCCGCGGCTCCGGCGATCAGGAGGGGAGAGAGGCAGACGACGCCGAGGACGGCGGCTATGCCCTTCAACCCGTTCCGCCTCCCGGCAAGCGCTGGCAACGCGGCCGTCGGTCAGGCAGCGGAGGGGGATGGTGAATCACTGCGGTGTTCCTTCGAAGTGAGGCCCGGCTGTGCACGCACGAAAAGTGTGGAAAGGGTGCGGAGGCCGGAGTGGTGGGTAAGGCGAGGCCGGCGGACGAGGGCGCGAGTGGCAGCTCGGCGCCCAGGCCAGCGGGCAGGTCAGGTGGACCGGGACAGGGCGAACCTCCGTGAGGGCACGAGAGCAGAAAGGGAGCCAGCGGCTGTGTGAACCGGGCGGTTCCAAGACAGTAAGCGGCGATCCCCGGTTGGCGAAAAAACCGGGCGGACCGCGCTCCACTCTCGAGCGCGCGTACCACTCAACCGGGGATCGTGACCTACAGTTTGAAACTCTCCCCTCACGCCCCGTTCATCGGCTTGTGGGCTTTCTTGTGCCCGCGTGCGGCCGCAGGGGTCACGTGAGGGTCGTAGCAGTCTTCTCTTTCATCTCCCGCACTCGGATTGGGATTTCCCTTTGCCTTTTTCTCTCCACCAGGGCGACGCGCTGAGCGTGCTCTCCGGCCTGCCGAACGACTGCGTCGACTCCGTCATCACCGACCCGCCCTACAACTCCGGTGGCCGGACGGCGAAGGAGCGCACGAGCCGCACCGCGCGGCAGAAGTACACCTCCGCCGATGCCGGCCACCAGCTGCCGGACTTCACGGGCGAAAACATGGACCAGCGCAGTTACGGCTTCTGGCTCACGCAGATCATGACCGAGGCCCACCGCCTGACCAAGAACGGCGGTACCGCGCTGCTGTTCACCGACTGGCGGCAGCTGCCCGTCACCACGGACGCCATCCAGGCCGCCGGGTGGCTGTGGCGGGGGGTGCTGACCTGGCACAAGCCGCAGGCCAGGCCACAGAAGGGACGCTTCACCCAGAACTGCGAGTTCATCGTCTGGGCCTCAAAGGGAGCCATCGACGGCTCGGCCAACCCTGTGTACCTGCCGGGTCTGTACAGCGCCTCGCAGCCCTCGGGGAAGGTCCGGCAGCACATCACGCAAAAGCCCGTAGAGGTGATGCGCGAGCTGGTGAAGATCGCTCCGCCGGGCGGCACCGTCCTGGACTTCTGCGCCGGCTCCGGGTCGACGGGGGTGGCCGCCCTGCTGGAGGGCTACGACTTCATCGGAGTGGAGAAGACCAAGCACTACGCCGAAATCGCCGCCGACCGGCTCACGGGCACCCTGCGCCAGACCCTCAACCAGGACGACGTCACGCTCTCCGCCTGAGCCGCCGCCCGGATCCGCAGCACGAAGAAGCATCTTCCGCTTGGGCGTCGGCGCTTTATAGCAGGCATTGCCCGGTTAGCAAAACCGGGGAATGTCCGGATGGTTGGAGCCGCACTTCATGAACTGACGGCTGTGGCTGCAAGGAGATCCATTCGTGCCTGAATCCGTAGACCCCCGCGATGAGGGGGAAATGGAGCCGGTCCGCCTCCCGGACTCCGACCTGGAAAGCATCGAGGCGAGCGTCCGCCGGCTGATGGAGCAGTCGGCCGAGCAGGCCCGGCAGCTGGATCACCTGGCCGCCGCCCCTGAGGCGTCCCCCTCGCCGTTTGCCGCCTTGGGCATGCCGGGCCTGCCGGGCATGCCGCCCCTGCCCACCGCGCCGCCGGAACCGCGCCCGATCCTGGAGCTGGAGGGCGAGGAGTACGAGAACGAACTCGACTCTCTCAGCGACTGGGTGGACGACTTCCTGATGCCCACCTACGGCGCCGAGGTCACCACCGCCTTCCCGTGGTGCCAGCAGTGGCAGGAACACGACGACGTCGTGGCCTGGCTGCACGCCCTGTGGATGGCCTACCAGCAGCACAAGGACCCCGAAGCGGGCCCGTCGGGCCCGTTCGTGTGGCATCGCGACTTCCTCACCCACGCCATGACGACCGTCCGGGCACCGGGCGGACCGCTCTCGGCGTGCATGACCGACCCCGACCGGCCCGCCCACCGCCTGCTCCCCGGTCCAAAGCCCTCCCTGCGCACAACCCGTGCCGACTCCGAGGACCCGGGGGAGAGCGCGGCCGAGTCCGGGGCCGGCTCATGAACGGGGAGCCGGCCTTCGGGTTGAGCTTCGACCCGCGGGCGCTCACCGACCTGCTCCAGGCCCCAAGCGACATCCGCGACCTTGCCCTCGACCGGCTCCAGGACGTCGTCAACACCGAGCTGTTCGGCGGCAGACTGGCCGGCGACCTGGAGGGGTACCGCAAGGTCTACGTCGACTCCCGCAACGCCTGGCGCATCGTCTACGCCCAGCGCCCGGCCCCCGTCGGGTCCGCCCACCGCACCGAGATCCACGTCGTCGCGGTACGGCAGCGCGCCGGATTCGACGTCTACGACACCGCCCGGGCCCGCCTGGGCATCACCGCGCGCCGCACCAGCGCGCGCACCCACGCCGCCCGCACCCGCTCCCCGCAACTGGCCGATACCCATCGGCCCGTCCCGAAGCCGGGCCCGCCGTACGCGATGCCCGGCCTGCCCCAACCCGCGAACAGCCCTGCCCTGTCGAAAGGCGCCCACCGTTGACGACGTCCCCCGCCCTCCTCGAAGCGCTTGTCACCCGCCTGCTCACCGAGGGCGCACCACTCCATGAGAACCCGCACCACCGACGGCTGCTGAAGACCTTCCTCACCGTCCAGCACCTCGACGAGCACATCCTCGACCTCGTCGGCAGCGACACCCTCGCCTTCGACGAGCCGGTGGACCTCACGGACCTTCTCCTCGCCCGGCTGCACGCCGGAGACGAGCTGCGAGCGCTGCTGTCGTCAGCCTGCTGCTGCACCCCCACCACAGCGGACGGCGCACCCGCGGACACCGCACAGGCCCCGGACCCGGGCCGGACCGAACCGTCGGACAGCATCGTCGAGGCGTGCCTGAAGGTCTTCGCCGACCGCGGCCGCCCCGACGCCATGGCCTCCACCGACCTCGTTACCGCGCTGCAGCACCTTCCCGGAGTCGCCGAGGACCGCCGGCGCTACGCCGACCTCACCCCGGCACGCCTGGCCAACCTCTTGTCCCGGTACGAGATCGCGCCCCGCGACGTCACCCTCCCCGACGGCCGCCGCCGCAAGTCCTACCGGCGCGCCGCCCTCCAGGCGGCCGGGCGGGAGCGCCGCTGCTGAACCACCCCGCCGTCTCTCTCACCCGGCCTGCACAGGCGACGGACCGACACCTGGTCGACGACCTTCACCGGCGCTGCTCGCCGGAGAACCTCCTGCGCCGCTGGGGCCGCACCCGCGTCACCCGCCGCGATCTCGAACGCCTGCTGGAGCACAGCACCTGCTGGATCAGCCTCGACGCCGCAGGACGCCCGATCGCCCTGGCCTCCGCCGGCTGGATCAGCCAGGAATCCGGCGTCGTCGACCTCGCCCTCCAAGTGGCCGACGCCCATCAGCGCCATGGCATCGGCACCGCCTGGCCTGGCACGTCGCCGCGCACGCGCGTGCCCGGGGTGCGCACACCCTGGCCGTGCACACCGACGCGGCCAACACTGCGATGCTCCGCCTCCTGCAGCGCCTTGGCCCTGCCCAGCACGCGCGCGACGGCACCCGCATCGACGTCCGGATTCCCCTCGGCCGTGCGCTATGACACCACCCCAAGGAACCCCTGCACCTCATGTCCACCACTCGCGCGCCGGCACCGGCACGAAAGGCGCTGACGGCACTGGATTACCGCGTCGAGGCCGCCACCGGCCGCAGCGTCGACCAGCTGTGGGAGCACCGCGACCGCGGTCTGCTCGACGAGCCCCACCGCCGGCTGGTCGATGTCCATCGCAGCCTCGCCCAGGCAGAGACCTCGGTGACCTTCCACCGTGTCCTGCTGCACCGCTTGTCCTCCGGCGAGTTCCCCGCCGGTGCGGCCCTGTTCGCGCGCATCGACCGCACCGTCGATCAGCTGAAGCAGGCAGCAGCCACCCGCGACGAACGCCAATAGGACCTGGTAGCCGTCCTGGAGCCGCTCGAAACGGCCGCCCGTGAGCACGCCTCCTTCGACGGCCGGGAGATGACAGCACCGGATATCGCCGCCCTGCTGGCCATCGCCCAGGGCGCCAAGCTGCACGAGCACCTGCTCACCCAGCGCCTGTCCGTCGTCACCGCCTCCGGAACCCGCCTTCCCCACAGCCAACTTCAGCGCCTGGAAAACGCCGGTCTCGTCCAGCGCGACACCTCCCATCCCGTGCACGCGGGACAACCCGTCACCCTCACCGATGCCGGCCGCACGGCGCTGCCCGGATCACGCCGTACGAACCCACCCGCCGCGCCCAGCCGGCGGGCCGGCACTTGGCCGGTGCCACAGATGACCGATGTCGGCGGCTCCCGTGCCGCCGGCCGCCGCCCCTGACTTTCGAAAGCCACCATGCCGCACACCGAACCCGACCTATTTCGCCTTGACGGATACGAAGGCGAAAACCCTGACGTAGAAGAGCATTTCTGGGAGCACGTCGCCGCCGAGCAGGATTCGTTCACGCTTCTCGCCCAGCACCACACCGACGATGCCCGCCACAGCTTCTACGTTTTGCACGATGGTTCTGCCACCTGGGGTATCCCGGGTGAACCGCAGATCGCCGCGGTGCATGTACGGCGCGATCCCGACGCCCGTGTGTTCAGCTTCGAGCATGCCGCCCTGCCGTTGCCGGCGATGGCTCAGTCCTGGCTGATCGCCCGCGGCTGCCCCAAGGAGGCAATCGGCCTCCCGGACCGTGTGGGCACGCGCCCCGCCGACGAGGCAACCCGCGTGTTGCAGAGACGGTTGATGGCCGACGGCGGTCACTTCGCACTGTTGCGCAGCTATACCGACGACACCGCCGAGCGGCCGGAGGTCGTGGTCCTCCTTCGAGCCGCGGATGAGCGGACACCGTCGCCCTTCCGCATCCTGCTGGAAGAAGCCGACCTCGACGCGGGAACGCACACCCTGCGCGAAGGAGGCTTCCTCTCTTACGAGGCTGCCACGTACTGGTGGGAAAATCACTTCACCGGCGACGCCGCCCCCCTACCCACCGCTCCGCCGCTTGCGCACCGCAGCACCCTGCCCGCGACGCCTGCACGACCTGCGCCGGCTGCGCCACCGCGTGGCCGGGGCCGTTGACCAAGCGGCACCGTACGCGCGCATCGACCGCACCGTCGACCAGATGAACAGGGTGGTGGGAGCAACCGGCAGCCGCCCTAGATGTATTGACTCGCAACGTTGTTCACTCGGCTGATTGGCGGGTGGCCGCCGAGTGCGGTGTGGCAGCGGTGGTGGTTGTAGGCGTGGAGGAAGTCT